>JAZKJK010000001.1:0-29592 GCA_040384365.1 Patescibacteria group bacterium
GAGGAGGATGAGGGCATGTTATTTGTTTTCGAATATTCTGGCGACTATCATTTTTGGATGCAAGACATGAATTTTCCCATAGATATTATTTGGATTGGTGAAGATATGAGTGTAATTTATATCGAAAAAGATGCTCGGCCGGAATTGTATCCGGAGACTTATGGTCCCGATGCCGACAGCAAATATGTTTTAGAAGTAACCTCTGGTTTTTCTGAAAAAAATAATTTAAAAGAAGGGGATAGGGTGGAGTTTGAATACTAGATAAAAAATAGGTTCCTCAAAAAGAAAATCCCCCACTTTTGGTAGGGGACTTTCATTTTCTTGTAGGTGTCTATAAGCCGAATTTTGTTCCCCGCGAACGGGGCGATAACAATTTATCTAGGTCCAAAATTACTCTTGGACTCAAGCGATTCTTCCCTCGATTGCTCGAAGGACACGATCTTGCACAGAGGTAAGGATTTAGCCGTTTCACCCTAGTGTTTCCACTAGACTACTCCTTGCGGAGCCCTAGCCTTTCGGCATTGGCGTCTCTGCTCGCACCTATACATCACTATATGTGGGCGTTACCCACTACCCATTTTTCGGCCCCACCCGAAGGCGGGGTGAACAGTGTTCGGACTTTCCTCCCCATAAAATATAGAGTAGCTATCCGACACCTACCAAGGTATTATAGCACATTTCCATTTTACTTGCATTTTTCTGTGAAGTGTGCTACACTTTATATGTGAGTGTAAGAGTGATCTTACATTTATCGTAAACAACATAAGTGCCGCAAAAGACACCGCAAGGTGTTTTTTGTTTTGTCGCTCTAATGGTACTATAGTGTAAATATGAAAAAAGATATTTCTCAAAAGACTTCATGGGGTGGGGTAGCAGAGTGGTATGACGAATTGTTGGAAGAATCCTCAGATTCTTTTCAAGCAAAAGTTATTTTGCCAAATCTTCTGCGAATTTTAAATATCCAACCCAAAAGTCCACAGACCAAAATAATAGATATAGCCTGTGGGCAGGGGCATTTTAGTAGGGCGCTCGAACAGGTCGGCGCGAAAGTGACCGGCGCGGATATTTCCCCTGAACTCATAAAGACAGCCAAAGAGCGTTCTTCAAAGACAATAACTTTTCACGTCGCTTCTGCTGATAGATTAACTTTTGCGCAAGATGCGAGTTTTGATGTGGCTCTCCTAATTTTATCTCTTCAGAATATTGGAAATTTACCTCTCGCGCTATTCGAATGTTCGCGCGTTCTAAAAACAAAAGGCCGACTAGTCATTGTTCTCAATCATCCGACATTTCGCATCCCACAGAAATCAAGCTGGGACTGGGACGAGAAGAGGGGAAAGCAATATCGTCGAATCGATGCCTATTTAAAAGAATACAAAATGGAAATAGATATGACTCCGGGAGAAAAAGATAAAGCCAAGAAAAAACATACGGTATCATTCCATCGTCCACTCCAATCTTATTTCAAATTTTTACACCAAGCTGGTTTTGCGGTGACAGCTCTCGAAGAATGGACTTCTCACAAGAAAAGTCAAAAAGGTCCGCGTTCAGCGGAAGAAGACAGAATTCGCAAAGAAATCCCCATGTTCCTAATGCTTGAAGCGGTCAAGCTTTCGTAAAAAAAGATGCAAAAAGATGTTTTTTATGTTACTTTAATTACACGCGTCAATGGTAGAGTGGTCAATTGCATAAATATCTATAGAGTGTTATTATTTGGTAATGGCCAAGCGTTGGACAACAAAAGAAGAAGACGGATATCGTTCTGAACTTTTTAATCTTTACGTTAAACGTAATAAAAGTTTGCGTGAAGTTTCAAAAGTTTTAGATATGCCAGAATCTACTGTTTTTCGAAGGTTGAAACGTTTAGGAATTAAAACAGAACCATATCGAAAGAAAAACTATCTAAAAAGGCGAATTGACATAAAAATTCCAAAAGAATATTCAGATGATCTGGCAGAATTTTTTGGTATTATGTTTGGCGATGGGCATGTAAGCCACTTTCAAGTTGTTGTTAGTTTGGGTAATAAAGAAGAAAAATATGCTAATTATGTTCGGTCTCTTATTGAAAAAATATTTAAAACGAATGTGAAAATTTCTCTCCGCGGTAATGGGCATAGAGACATTTATCTGGGCTCGGTAGATATAACATCATGGCTACTCAAGCAAGGTCTCGTTTATAATAAAGTAAAATCACAAGTTGATGTGCCTTCTTGGATATTTAGCCAAAATAGTTTTATGGAACGTTTTCTCAGGGGATTTTTCGATACTGACGGCTCAGTGTATAAATTGAGATATGGTATTCAAGTATCTTTCTGCAATAGATCTCTACCTATGCTTAAATCTTTACAATTGATGCTTAAAAAGTTAGAATACAATCCGTCAAGCATTAGTTTGTTCAATATGTATCTTACTAGGAGGGAAGATGTGGGAAGGTTTTTTGAGAAAGTTAAGCCATCCAATCCCAAACATGTAAGGAGATATTTAACTTTCAAAGAAAATTTGCGTCGGTCGGATAGCGGCTATTCCAGGAGACTGTAAATCTCCGGCCTTCGGGCATCGGTGGTTCGAGTCCACCCCGACGCACCCTTGCGGTTTTTAGGAAAGTATGTTATTATCAAAATAGTTTGAAAAAAGCCTTAGGGCTTTTTTGTTTAGAAAAATTAATGAGTGGAGCGAATATAATTTTCTTAACCCTGTTAAATAATTTTTTGTTTTACAAAAAATTGTCCAAAGGACATTTAACAGGGTGACGATTTTCTAATCGCTTTGCTCAAGAAAATCAATCATGGAAATACGAAATATAGCAATCATAGCTCACGTGGACCACGGCAAAACTACTTTGACTGATGCTTTAATGAAGCAAAATGGCGGACTGCAAGATGAGGGATTGTCCATGGATTCCAATGCTCTAGAAAAAGAGCGTGGTATTACTATTTACTCTAAAAACACCTCGATCACTTACAGGGGTACGAAAATAAATATCGTGGATACTCCCGGACACGCCGACTTTGGTAGTGAAGTCGAGCGAGTTTTGCGCGCGGTGGATTGTGTGCTCTTGCTCGTGGATGCCGTAGAAGGACCGATGCCACAGACACGATTCGTGTTGAAGAAGTCGCTAGAACTCGGACTCCAGCCCATCGTTGTCATAAATAAAATAGACAAGCCGGCCGCCGAGCCAGACAGAGTCCATAATGAAATTTTAGAATTATTTTTTGAGTTGGGCGCCAATGAAGATCAGGCCAATTTTGAAACCGTATTTGCCATCGGACGTCAGGGCAAGGCTTTCAAAAAAATAGGGGATACATCTACAGATTTGTCTCCATTGCTTGAAGTCATCTTAGAAAAAGTTACTCCAGCATCCGTAAACGAAAATGGAAAAATGTCTGCGCAGGTTTTCAATCTGGGCTACGACAATTTCTTGGGTAGAATGGCGGTAGCGAGGATTTATTCTGGCAAGATGGTATCCGGTAGCACTATTTCCGTAAAAGGAGAAAAGGAAGTACGCAAAGGTAAAATTACTAAATTGTTTTCTTTTGCCGGTATTGAACGAAAAGAAGTGGAGTTTGCAACTTCGGGCGACATCGTGATGCTTGCCGGAATTCCTGACATATATATCGGCGAGACATTGTGTGAAGACGAAAGTGTAGCCCAACTGCCGCATATCGCTATTGATGAGCCCACACTCTCGCTAAACTTCTTAGTCAACGATTCTCCATTTGCTGGTAAAGAAGGAAAATTTGTCACTTCCAGACAGATAAAAGAAAGACTAGAGAAGGAGCTTGAAATAAATGTCGGACTGAAAGTTGATTTTTCTCCAGACCAAGGCGACAAATCAGGCCCAAGTTTTTTCAAAGTGTATGGCCGCGGAGAATTACACATAGCTATTCTCTTGGAATATATGCGACGCGAAGGATTTGAAATGCAAGTTTCCCAGCCAGAAGTTATCGTTAAAGAAGAAAATGGACAAAAGACCGAGCCGTATGAAGAGCTAGTGATCGATGTACCGATGGAGTCTTCCGGAGGAGTCATCGAAAAGATAGGCAAAAGACGTGGCATCATGAAAGACATGGTAGAAAAAGAGGGCATCGCCAGAATAATTTTTGATATACCGACACGTGGCCTCCTCGGCTACCGTGGTGAATTTATTATAGATACAAAAGGTGAGGGCATCATGAGCTCGCGAGTCACCGGATTCAAAGAATACGCAGGAGAAATAAAAAAGCGCGAGTATGGCTCGATGACTTCCATGGTTGCTGGCAAGGCAGTGGCCTTTTCCCTTGCAAATCTTCAAGAACGTGGTATATTGTACGTAGGGCATGGCACGGAGGTTTACGAAGGGATGGTAGTCGGGAATGTTTTGAAGGGCGAGGACATGGCGGTGAACCCTACCAAGGGAAAACAGTTGACCAACATGCGAGCTTCCGGTACTGATGAAGCCATAGTCCTCAATCCTGTCTTTGCTTTGAGTATAGAGCGAGGATTGGAAGTTATGAATGCTGATGAATATCTAGAAATTACCCCGAAATCTGTGCGACTTCGCAAAAAGTATCTGACCGAACTCGATCGAACCAAAGCCAAGAGATAATAAATTCAAACAAATTTACAATTTTTAAACAAGTAATTATGTCAACAATATCTTTCAAACCAAAAAAAATCACAAAAAAAATAACTTCCCAGCTGTCTACTCGGGCATCTGATGTTATCATGAACCGTTTTGGTTTGACGCTCGACGGGAAAAGAAAAACTCTCGAAGAGATCGGTAAGAAATACAGCATTACTAGGGAACGCGTGCGTCAAGTAGAAGACGCGGCTCTCACCTTTATCAAAAAGTCTGATGCTTATCGTAGCGAACAAGCAGTTTTTGATGAGCTGAAACATCTAGTGCGTAAACTCGGTTCGATCGTCGCGGAACACGAGCTCTTGCCCCATATTTCCAAAGATAAGTCCACTCAGAATCATATCAATTTTTTTCTGGTCTTATCTGACGCTTTCACCAAGCATCGCGAAGATGAACACTTCCACGCGCGCTGGAGTGTCGAAGACGAGCTAGTAGAGAAAGTGCACGAAACTCTCCGCAAACTTTATTCTAGCTTGAGTGATGAAGATCTCGTGCCGGAAACAGAGATGATTAAAAAATTCTTCGACCATATGGGCGCTCTCTCAGAAGAATATAGAGATGAGGAAATGGCCAAGAGATGGCTGTCTATGTCTAAAACCGTGGCCAAAAATCCTTTGGGAGAATGGGGTAAGGCTAGTTCTCCAAACGTCCGCATTCGCGGAGTCAAAGATTATGCCTATCTGGTGATGAGGAAGAGTGGTTCACCAATGCACTTCAAAGAAGTAGCCGATGCCATCTCTAAAACTTTTGATAAAAAAATTCATTACGCGACTTGCCACAACGAACTCATCAAAGATTCGCGTTTCGTTCTAGTCGGTAGGGGGATGTATGCTCTCGCGGAGTGGGGTTACAAGAAGGGCATCGCTCGGGAAGTCATCGCTGACATACTAAAGAGAGAGGGACCGCTTGGCAAAGAAGATGTCATTAAAAGAGTCAACAAGGAAAGATACTTCAAAAAGAATACTATTTTAGTCAATCTGGTAAATCCAAAATATTTCAAGAAGAACAAGAGTGGACTTTATGTCGCAGTTTAGATAAAATAGGGGCATGGGTGAGTTTTTGGAAGCTATTGAGAAATTTTTCATAGAATATTGGCTTTGGCTTGTAGCTATAGTCATAGGTTATTTCCTTTGGCAATATCATCTCTTGGGCGGTTTGATATTAAATATTTTAGTACCTTTATTTGGCGTTTACGCGCTCGGTCGGGTGGCTTGGAGATGGTGGGTGCATTATATCCAGCAGGATTTTATTTCTGGGATTGATTTCGTCTTGCTAGAGATCGTGCCCCCGCGTGATGTCTTGCGTAGTCCTAAAGCCATGGAGCTTTTTATCACGAACGCTCTTTACCATATGAGTATGAAAGGTGGTAAGGAAGAGTTCTGGCAAGGAGCCGTTTGGTTCTGGTTTTCTTTAGAGATCGCCTCCATCGATGGACAGGTGCATTTTTATATACGTACCCCGACCCGTGTGCGGGGCCTGATTGAGACTCAAATGTATGCCCAGTATCCTCAATCACAAATAAAGGTAGTTGAAGATTATACTCTGGCCATAGATGAGATCAGTCCAAAGAGCGCTTGGAATGGTTGGGGGTGTGAATTTAAGTTACTGAAGTCTGAAGCGTTTCCGTTAAAAACTTATGTCCACTACGGTCTAGACAAAGATCCGAAAGAAGAATTCAAAGTAGACCCCATTTCTTCCGTGGTGGAGCTTTTTGGTTCTCTAACGAAAGGAGAACAAATGTGGATGCAAATTGTCATTACACCATCAAAGAAGAGATGGCATACGCCCGGTACTTGGTTTGGTAAACATGATTGGGTGGAAGAGTCACGCATGGAAATAAAAGATTTACTCTTGCCTTTCGCTCGTCAAAATAAAAAATATAATAAAGAAGGTAAAGAATCAGGATTTTCTATGGAATTTCGTACTCCGGACTTTTTCAAAAACGCTGTGAAAGAAATGAGTAATAAAACTGCTAAGATTGGTTTCGATACTGGCATTCGAGTATTTTATGGGGCAAAAAAGGAAGTCTATAATATGAGTAATCGTAGGAATCTCCGTCTTATTTTTCGTCAATATGCTTTACCTGATTCCAATCAGTTGGAGCGTCATAACAATACCCAGGCGGATGCTTATAGTGGAATATTTTTGGCTTCCAAAAAAACTGTTATGTATTTAGCCAATAGAATGCTCAAAGAATACAGAGAGCGCTCTTTTTTCCATGATTCCTTGCGTCAACAGATTTTCTCAAAGCACAATGTTCCTTGGCCTCTCGACTCTTTGCTTTTTCCAGTGTATTTTCACCCAGAGATTTTCGTATTAAACGTGGAAGAAATAGCGACGATGTGGCACTTCCCAGGTCAGACGCTCAAAGTTCCTACTCTTGAACGTATTGAATCCAAAGAAGCTTCTCCACCTACGAACTTGCCGATATAAAATATGACCAACTTTTTTTCTGCGAACAGAGTTTTTTTCTACACACTTGGTGTAATCACGTTTTTAATATTTTTCTATGCTTTATTTTTGAATGCGCCGGCAGATTTCCCAAGCAGATCTACATTTAAAATAGAAGAGGGTAGTACCTTGCGTAGCGTATCTTGGCAATTAAAAGAAGCCCACATCATACGTTCACGTCTAGCATTTGAGGCTTTTGTGATACTTTTTGGTAGAAAAGAGCAGGTGATAGAAGCGGATTATTATTTTGAAAATAAACTGCCTGTTTTTGAAGTGGCGCGTCGCATATCAAATGGCGAGCACCACATGGCCCCGATCGTTGTGACCATTCCAGAAGGCTTCAACACAATGCAGATTGCTGATACTGTCTCGGCTAAACTACTGAATTTTGATAAAAGTAGATTTATAAAAAATGCTGCTGGACTAGAAGGCTATCTTTTTCCAGACACATATTATTTTTTAACCACGGATGATGACGTCAGCGTCCTCTCGTCTATGAGAGAAAATTTTAAAAAGAAAATACTTTCAATAAGATCAGACATAGATCTATCTGACAAAAAAGAAAAAGATATTATCATAATGGCTTCGCTGATTGAAGGAGAGGCCAAGGGGGATGCTGATAGGGGATTTATTTCTGGGATTTTATGGAAGAGGCTGTCTATCGGCATGCCACTTCAAGTAGATGCTGCTTTGGAAACATACAAAGTCAGGGGCTTACCCAAGAGTCCGATCGGCAACCCTGGCATGCAAGCCATTTTAGCGGCGCTACATCCCCAAAACTCATCTTACCTTTATTATCTTCATGACAAAGATGGAAATATTCATTATGCACGAACTTTCGCGGAACACAGGGCGAATGTGCTAAAGTATTTGAAATGAAAAAAATCGTTAGGTCTTGCCTAACGATAAGTTAACCATTCAATGATCTCTTTTTGCAGAGAAGCTTTGGAGGAAAAGTAATTTGGGAAATCTGAAGGTTTTAAGATTATTTTCTCTTTGCGATTATATCCTAAATAATCTAAAAAGCTGGAATAATGGTAAGAATGGAGATATTTTAAAGTAATTTTCAAATTTTTTAACCCTCCTTCTTTCCATTTTGAATCGATTAGTTTTACAGGGTTTAAATGAATGTAAGAGAAAATATACTTTAATTGCCTATCATTATCTATGTGTTGCGATTTAAATTTTCCTTCAAAAAGCCCACCGGTTCTTTTTTGAGTTTCATTAAAATACATAGAATATGCTGTAGATAATTTTTGCATAAACTTACTCAATCCGTCTTCTGAAAGGGGAGTTATTAAAATATGAAAATGATTTGGCATGAGACAATATGCTCCTATTGATACAAGTTTTTCATCTGTTTCTTTTGAAAATATCCCTACACCCTTTTTAAGATCAAAGAAATTAAATCTTTCCTTGGTGTTTGTACCATAAAGTAACATTAAAAAACGCTCATAATCTCTTTTGGACAAGAAAATTTTTTGTTTACTATTTCCCCTATTATAAATATGATAATATTCACCTGGCACAAATGGTGTTTTTCTTATAGCCATAAATATATTATATAAAATACAAAACAGTGAGGCAAGACCTAACGATTATTAATTCTTTTTATTTAGATAATACCTCTAAAAATTTATAAATAATGTCGTCCAGTTTTCTTGCAAAAGCAACTTTTGCTTCAAAAGTCATTTGTCTGTACACTTTTAGTTCTTCATTAATTTCCTCAATTTTTAGGTGGGTTGCTAATCTTTTAGACAACTTTGGATTTTTTCTTCTTATTTCCTCAATCATATCTTCCATTTTATATATAAGTGTAAGCAACTTATTTCCTTTCAATTTCGAATATGTAGAGCAAAATTTACTTAAGGCATCATCTTTGGCGACAAAATCTGTACGATCTGTATCAACTTTAAAATCATCTTTTATAATTACTGTTTTTAATAGATGATGTTCGAGAGCTTCTATCTCCTTAGTACATTTTTCTATATATTCTGTTTTTGGAGTTGGTGCGGATGTATAAAACGGTCCACTAATTTCCCAGCCTAATTTTTTTTGCTCCACAAAAGCTCTTATTGTAGTATGGTCTATCAGCTTTTCAATTTTTGATAATCTTTCGCCCATATATTTACTAGAACATTTGTATTTTACAAGCCTATGTAATTTGGCTATTATACCACAATGGCTAAAAAAGTTGTATTTGTGGGGCTTTCAGGGGGAGTGGATAGTGCGGTTTCGGCGGCTTTGTTGAAAAAACAAGGCTATGAGGTCGTCGGGGTTTTTATTAAAACTTGGCATCCAGATTTCCTAGAGTGTAACGAAGAAGAAGAGCGACACGATGCCATGCGGGTGGCAGCTTTTTTAGACATTCCATTTCTGACATTTAATTTTGAAGATGTATACAAAAAAGAAGTTGCGGATTATATGATTCGGGAATATAAAGCAGGCAGAACGCCCAATCCTGATGTGATGTGCAACAAAGAAGTAAAATTTGGTGCATTTCTCAAAAAAGCGGTGGCCATGGGGGCGGATTTTGTAGCGACGGGGCATTACGCAAAAAATGAGAAGCAGAACCCCACCCCCTTAACAAGGGGGAGGTTGGGAGGGGGTGAATTAGAATACACCTCACCCCAGCCCTCTCCTTATAAAGGAGAGGGGGTAATGTTTAATTTGCGTAAAGGTATTGATCCCTCTAAGGACCAAAGTTATTTTCTGTGGACATTGAAGCAAGAGCAATTAAAAAGAATTTTATTTCCTGTTGGACATTTAAATAAAAATGAGGTTCGCAAACTAGCCAAGAAATTCCACCTGCCGGTGGCTGAAAAAAAAGACAGCCAAGGCATATGTTTTTTGGGCGATGTAGATCTGAAAAAGTTCTTGAAGCACTATATTAAAGAAAAGAAGGGCCGGGTGGTGAATGAGGCGGGCGAAGAGATCGGTCATCATACTGGCGTAGTCTTTCACACGCTTGGAGAGCGACATGGTTTTACCATTACTAAAAAAAGTCCAGACGATGGACCGTATTATGTGGTTGCTAAAGATATAAAGAAGAATATTTTGATAGTATCGCAAAATAAAGACTCATTTCATTCTAAAGTTCTAACGAACATTAGAATAGAAAATGTAAGCTGGATAAATAAGATTCCAGAACAGAATAAAACTTACACAGCCCAGATCCGTTACCACGGAGAATTTTTGCCGTGTCAAATAAAAATTATAAATAAAGAAACAACGGAAATAATATTTCAAAAACCAATGTTAGTGGCTTCTGGGCAGTCAGTCGTCATGTATGATGAATATATTTGTCTCGGTGGCGGGGTGGTAAAATAATTAGTTTTTTGATATAATTCTCCCATGTCTCAATTTATAATAGAAAATAGCGATGTTATTTTAAAACTAGCCATAGCTGTGGGTCTCGGGATGTTGATCGGGGTTGAGCGTATTTTTGTGCATAAAGAAGCTGGGATGAAAACGCATGCCCTCGTGTCTCTCGGTTCGGCTCTTTTTATAATTATTTCTGAAATGATTGCTTTGCAATATTCTTCTTCTATAGGCTTTGATCCGACGAGGATTGCTTCGCAGGTAATCGTCGGTATCGGATTCTTGGGCGCTGGTTCTATAATTCTGCAAGGCAATAGACTTCTCGGGCTCACGACTGCCGGCGGGCTTTGGGTCACAGCTGGCATCGGTATGGCGGCTGGGTTTGGTTTTTATAGTTTGGCGGTTATCACTACGATTCTTGTATTACTCGTATTGGTTGTGGTGAATGTATTAGAGAAACCTATTAGAAAAATGTCTGAAGAAACAGATAAGCCGAAAATTAATTAAGAAAAAATGGATTCGAATGAAATTAGATCAAGATTTTTAAAATTCTTTGAAACCAGAGGACATAAAATAATTCCTTCAGCTTCGCTCGTGCCACCGAATGATCCTTCGGTGCTTTTTAATACAGCTGGGATGCAACCCCTCGTGCCCTATCTTCTGGGACAGAAACATCCAGATGGAAAGCGCCTAGTAAACGCGCAAAAGTGTATCAGGACTCAAGACATTGATGAGGTGGGTGACAAAACTCACGATACATTTTTTGAAATGATGGGCAATTGGTCTCTCGGAGACTATTTTAAAGAAGATGCAATCAAATGGAGCTATGAATTTCTGACTTCAAAGGAAGAGGGCTTAGGACTTGATTCAAAACGTCTGTATGTGACCGTATTCGAGGGGGATGAAAATGCTCCTAAAGATACCGAAGCATTTGAAATCTGGAAAAAATATATTCCAGAGAATCGTATTTATTATATGGGTGCTGATACGAATTGGTGGAGCGTCGGAGATAATGGTCCGTGTGGTCCCGATACAGAGATGTTTTACGATATAACCAAGAGTGGACTAGGAGACTTGAGAAAAAATGAATATATAAAAGCCGATAAGGCACAACAAGTGGTGGAAATTTGGAATGATGTTTTCATGGAATATGAAAAGAAGGACGGCAAGGTAATTGGTAAATTGAAGCAAAAAAATGTCGATACTGGTTCTGGTTTGGAACGTATTGCCATGGCTGTCCAAGGCGTGGATAGTATTTTCGATACTGATTTATTTAGTGCTATGGTGGACTTGGTAAAATTAAAGAGCCGCAACTATGACTTGCGTTCTACTCGCATTATTGCTGATCATTTTCGCACAGCTGTTTTTATAATTATCGATGGAGTCACACCGTCTAATACTGGCCGTGGATACATTTTACGCCGTCTCTTGCGTCGAGTTTTTACTAAAGCTGCCACCTCTGAACTTCCTAATAATTTTTGGATTGAACTTATTCCTATAATATCTAAAGTTTATGAAAAAACTTATCCCGAAATAAAAGACAAGTTTGACCAAGTTGTTGCAGTTGTCAAAGAAGAAGAAAAATTATTTGAAAAGCCTCTGGATGGGGCTGAAGTTTATCGTTTAGATTTGAAATCAGCGAAGCTTGGTATTATTAAGAAAAGAAAAAGCGGAACTATACCCATACTAAAGGACAAAGATACAGCTTCAGGTTTGTATATTTATATGACTTTTGAAAGATATGGGATTCCAATTGATTTAAGTGTAGCTGTAGCTAAAGAATTAGGTTTTAAAGTAGATGAGGAAGAAATAAGTAAAGCTCTAAAAGAACATCAAGAGAAATCTCGGACTGCTTCGGCTGGCATGTTTAAAGGAGGTCTTGCGAATCATAATGAAAAAACTATAAAACTGCACACTGCACACCACCTACTTTTAGCTGGACTTAAAGCCGTGGTAGATAAAAATATAAAACAGAGAGGAAGTAACATTACTGAAGATAGACTGCGCATAGATTTTCTTTGCGACCATAAATTAACCGATGAAGAAAAGCAGAAAGTGGAAGATTGGGTAAATGATAAAATAAAACAGGGATTGGATGTAACAAAGAGAGAACTTCCACTACACCTTGCCGAGACAATAGGAGCCGAAATGGAATTCGGAGCAAAGTATCCAGAGGAAGTGTCTGTTTATTTTATAGGTCCTACGGATTCAAAATACAATGCTATTTCCAAAGAATTCTGCGGTGGTCCACATGTCTCAAATACAAGAGAACTCGGTCAATTTAAAATTCAAAAAGAGGAAGCAGTGGCGAAAGGCATCAGACGCATAAAAGCTATACTTCTCTAGTCTTTCTTGTGGTATGATTATATCAATGGGAATCTTTTCGCGTCACAAAGAAAAAGGCAAGCTAGCGCTGGTTTTTTACGTCGGATCTTCTTCTGTGGAGGGAGCCCTTTTTTTAACGGAAGAGTCCGGTATTCCAAAAATAATTTTTTCTATTCGAGAGCTCATAGCCCTAGAAGATAATGTTGAAGCTAGTAGATTTTTTTCTCTAACGCTAAAGTCCTTGGAGAGTGTGACGAGTCAGATTCACCGAGCTGGTCTCGGTGCGCCGGATGAAATATATTGTGTGCTGTCATCGCTCTGGTATGTTTCGCAAACGAGGACAATTAGACTCGAAAAGAATACGCCTTTTATATTTACATCCAAGATGTCTGATGAGTTGATCAAAAAAGAAGTGTCTTTGTTTGAGGAAGAGCAGGAGAAAAAGTATGCGAGCACTGGCGCCAAAGTGCGAGTTGTTGAATTAAAGAATATCAAGACAGTCATAAATGGATACGAAACATCGCACCCCCTAAATCAAAAAGGGCAGGAACTCGAAATGACAGTTTTTATCTCTATCAGCAGTGAGCCAATATTGGCAAAAATAGAAGAGACGATAAAGGCGCACTTTAACGCCAAAGAAATAAAATTCTCTTCCTTTGCCCTGTCTTCTTTTGCGGTAGTGCGTGATCTGTATGCGCACCAGAATGATTTTCTCTTGATTAGTGTTGGTGGAGAAGTGACGGATATATCCATGGTCAAGAAAAATGTATTGCGTGAATCAATTTCTTTCCCCTTAGGCACGAATTTTTTAGTCCGTGGAGTCGCATCTGTATCTCATGCCTCGCTTCCTGAAGCTAAATCCTCCATATCTCTATTCAAAGACGGGCATGCATCAGAAGCCCTCACAAAATCACTCGGTCCCACTGTAGATAAATTAAAAAAAGAATGGCTGACCAAGTTCCAAGATTCTCTGTCGAATCTTTCCAATGATATTTCCGTACCATCGACCATCTATCTCTCCATAGATAGAGAGCTGGCTGATTTTTTTTCGGAGACAATTAAAACTGAACAGTTTAACCAATACACTTTAACGGAATCCAAGTTCAAAGTTGTTTTCTTGGGCTCGGAAGTTTTCCACGGTTTAATCCAATTCGAGGGGAATACCACTGGTGACACTTTTTTGATCGTCAATGCCATCTATATCAATCGTTTTTTAATTAATCCGAAAATATAATCATGCCAAAAAATTTATTTCAAGATATGGTCAAAGTCAAACGCACTAACAGGCCTAGTAGGCCGAAACCAGTACTGCTAGAGCGGGGAGAGATTGCCCCAGAGAGGCCGCCCCAAGTAGAGCAATCTGCCGGCAAGACCAAGTATGCGCTCTGGATTGTCGCAGGCATCTCTATATTGTTTTTGTTCTTTGCCCTTTCGTATTTATTTATGAGCGCGAGAGTTACCATCAATCCTAAAACGCAAAATACGGTTTTGAATGAAAATTTGTCCGCGAGCAAAGATTCCAATAACGATGGTCTGTCTTTTAATCTGGTGGTTATCGGAGGTGAAGAAAGCAAGATTCTGCAAGCGAATGGTGAGCAAGATGTTTCAAAGAGAGCTACGGGCAAGGTCATGATATACAATGCTTTCAGTTCCGCGCCACAGCTACTCTCCATAGATACTCGCCTAGAGGGTTCCAACGGCAAGATTTATAAAACAGAAAAAAAATTAGTTGTACCAGGTATGAAGGGCACCACTCCAGGCTCAATCGAAGTGGGTATCTATGCTAGTGTTGCCGGAGCTGAGTACAATAGTGCTCCGCTCGATTTCAAGATTTTTGGCTTCAAGGGCACGCCGAAATATTCTAAATTTTACGCGAGGTCAAAAGGGGACATAACGGGTGGCTTTGTCGGCAAGGCTCCGGTTGTATCTCCGGCTGATCTTGCTATCGCTACAAATGATCTCAAGACTGCTCTGCAGGCCAAACTACTACAAAAAGCCATCGATCAGATTCCTGACGGCTTCATTTTGTTTAAGGATGCGATTTTTCTAAATACCGGTAATTCAAATAACGAACCAGATATTGCCTCGACTTATAACAACGACAACACCATGACCCTGACCCTCAAAGGCACCCTAGATGGTATTTTGCTTAATGAGCAAAAATTAACCAATAAAATTGTCACCGATAAAGTAGATAAATATGATGGTAGCGATGTATACATACCCAACATTCGAGCTTTGACTTTTAGTCTGTCCAACAAAGACAGTGTTTCGTTCGGGGATGTGAAAAATATCAGTTTTAATTTATCCGGTCCAGCAACAATTGTTTGGAGGGTTGATGAGGGCCAGCTCATCGCCGACCTCTTGGGAAAAACCAAGAAAGATTTCAATCAGATACTGTCTCAATATCCAAATATTAATTCCGCGGACCTAGTCGTCAGTCCTTTTTGGGTCAGATCTCTATCCGAGAAGTCGAAAGATATAAAAGTAATTGTAAATTATCCAAACTAATCTTTGACATAAGCCCTTTTTTTTACTATAGTTATCTAATATACATGAGTGATCAAAAAGACGAAAAATTATTAATGGCGAGGGGAGTCGTCACCGAAGCGTTACCCTCTACTTTATTTAGAGTGGAGATTGAGGATAAAAGTGCTGATGCGATTGATGGTAAAAAAGAAATTCTCGCATATCTTGGTGGGAAAATGCGAATGCACCGAATCAAGGTTTTAATTGGAGATTCCGTCGAAATCGTACTAGACCCTTATGGGGGAAAAGGGCGAATAGTCAAAAGGTTGTAATTCTGCTTGTTATTTTTCTTGGGATAGTGTATTATGGTAATTACAGTTTTGTTCGGGTTTTAAAAAATAAATAGATTGAAAAATAAGGGTTTTTTCCTTGTTTTTTCTTTCGTTTAAGTAGACACACATCATTTTATATTTTATGAAAATCAAATCAGCCGTAAAGAAAATTTGTGATAATTGCAAAATGGTTCGACGCCAAAGGCATTTGAGGATTACTTGCTCTAACCCAAAACACAAGCAAAAACAATAATTTATGAGAATTCTCGGAATCACCGTACCAAATGAAAAGAGACTTGAGATTGGGCTTACTTGCCTTTACGGTATTGGTGTTTCTCGGGCTCGAAAAATCTTAGATCAAGTCGGTATCGATCGAGGCAAGAAGGCCAAGGACCTCAGCTTGGACGAAGAAAATAAAATCCGTCTAGTGGTGGAAGGAATTCCAATCGAAGGAAATTTAAAAAGAGAAATATCTGCCAACATCAAGAGACTCAAAGATATCAAAAGTTATCGCGGTATTCGTCATTTAAAAAGATTACCAGTTCGTGGGCAGAGGACAAAGACAAACTCTCGAACAGTGAGAGGCAATGTCAGAAAGACCATGGCATCCGGTAAGAGAAAAGAAACCAAAACATAAAATGACCAAAGTTAAAACCACAACTGAAGAAACAAAGCCTGCGACAGAAGCAAAAATTGAGGGAGGTGCCAAGGCAGCTCCGAAGACTCCAAAGAAAAAAGTAATTTCTGGGATTCTTTCTATTGATGCCACTTTCAATAATACCAAGGTGCTTTTTGCAGACAAGATGGGCAATGCTTTATTCTGGTCTAGTGCTGGAAGTCTAGGTTTTCGCGGAGCAAAAAAGGGCACTCCATTCGCAGCTTCCAAAGTAGGGGATGTGGTAGGCGGCAAGGCAGCCATACTCGGAGTCAAAGATGCTGATGTGGTTGTTTTAGGTGTGGGTTCAGGGCGAGAACCTGCTATTAGAGCTTTTATGGCTCACGGGATTGAGATTACTTCGATTCAAGATGCGACCCCGGTGCCTCACAACGGACCAAAGGCCAAGAAGCCGCGAAGAGTATAAGAGAGTATAATTTTTATATAACATTATGATAAGTAAACCAAAATTTAAAATTTGTAGAAGACTCGGACCAGGCGTTTATGACAAATGTCAGACTGCTAAATTTTCAGCTACGACTGGCAAGATGGCTCTCGCGGGGGCACGTCGTCCAAAAGCTCCGACGGAATACGGCGCACAACTGATTGAAAAACAAAAAATTCGTTTTTCATACGGCATCTCCGAACGTCAGCTTTCAAACTATGTCAAGAAAGCCTCTCATATCAAAGGTGCTGGCACAGTGGAGCGACTCTATGAGGGCCTCGAGTTTCGTCTAGACAACGCGGTTTACAGGATGGGCCTCGGAGCTAGTCGCAGAGCGACTCGTCAGATGGTCTCTCATGGGCACTTTATTGTGAACGGCAAGAGAGTCACCATTCCTTCATATGAGTTGAAGTCTGGAGATGTTATCAAAATTCGCGAAGGATCCAAGACTAAAAAGATTTTTGAAAATATCGCCGAAAAAATCAAAGATTATAATCCGCCAAAATGGGTGAGCTTTGATGCTGGTGTGATGGAGGGAAAGATTTTAGATAAACCAAAGAATACCGAAAGTTTTATCGATCTGAATTCTGTCTTAGAATTTTATAGTCGTTAAATTTATTAATTTTTTATAAAAAATATTTATGCCTGAATATAAAATCGTTATGCCTTCCAAGCCTCGTGTGGTGGTAGAAGAGGGAAATAAAGGAGTTTTTGAAATAGATGGCCTATATCCTGGATATGGTCATACACTTGGAAATAGCTTGAGAAGAATTATTCTCTCTTCACTTCCGGGTGCTTCAATCACTTCGATCAAGATCGATGGCGTCAGTCACGAATTTCAAACTCTAGACGGCATAAAGGAAGACGTGATTGTGATGATTTTGAATTTAAAGAAGACTCGTTTCAAAATGATTTCTGATGAGCCTCAGATTGTCACTCTCTCGGTAAAAGGTCCAAAGTCTGTGACTGCGGCAGATATCAAGACTGGCGGACAGGTAGAGGTTCTAAACGGTGACCTACATATCGTGGAAGTTACCGGCAAGGTGAATTTGAATATTGAAATGAAAATTGAAAAGGGCCTTGGATTTATTGCAAAAGAAGCTTTTCAAAAAGAAAAAGTTGATGTTGGCACTATCGCTGTAGACGCTATTTTCACTCCTATCCGCAGAGTTTCTTATGAAGTTGAAAATATGCGTGTGGGCGACAAGACCAACCATAATCGTCTAAGAATCGCTCTCGAGACAGACGGCACCCTGACTCCGCGTGAAGCTCTTTCTCGTTCTATTGAAATTATGATCAATCAGCTCAAGGCTATAGTTGATTTCAAAGAGCCAGAGGAAACTAAAACTGAGAAAGAAACATCCAAAGAAGATGCAAAGGGTGAAGATGAGGACGGTGATTCTAAAAAGGGAGCAGATTTTGCTGATGTTTTAAAGACAAGGACTGACAGTCTAGACCTCTCTACTCGCACTCTAAACGCTTTGACTGGCGCGAATATTCGGACACTTGGAGGACTAGCTCGCAAGAAGAGAGAAGATTTGCTAGAAGTCGAAGGTATCGGTGAGAAAGGAATTTCTGAGATTAAGAAAGTTTTAGGTAAATTTGGACTTAATTTAAAAGATTAATATGCGACACGGAAATAACAAAAGAAAATTCGGTAAAGTTCGAAAAGTTAGAAATGCTATGATGAATTCTCTAGCACTCAATTTGATCGTGCGTGAAAAGATCAAGACTACCGAACCCAAAGCTAAAGAACTTCGACCTTTTATCGAGAAGCTGGTGACCAGGGCCAAGGGTGGCGATGCTGCGACTCGCCGCATGATCATCTCTACACTTATGAACAGACGTCGAGAGGTCAAGAAACTTTTTGAAGTCATTGCGCCAAAGTATAAAGGTAGAAGTGGCGGGTACACTAGAGTTTTGAAATTAGGTGCGAGAAAGTCAGATGGTGCCAAGATGGCTGTAATCGAATTTGTATAATTGCTTGTTTTATTTTTGAAATGAATTAATATGAAAAACACAATGACAAAAGAAGTAAAAAAAGAAATAAAGACCATAGACGCTAGTGGTAGAACCTTGGGCCGAGTGGCGAGTGAGGTGGCCATGTCTTTGATGGGTAAGACCAAGGCGACTTTTGAGCGCAATGTTTATCGTGGACTTCCTGTAAAAGTCATCAATGCTTCGAAGATTAGCATCACTCCAAAAAAGCTAGCCGCGATTTATCATACTCGATATTCAGGTATTCCCGGAGGACTACGTATTTTGAGTGGTACTGAAACAGCTGAGAAGCAGGGAATGAAAGAATTAGTAAAACTGGCGACCTACAAAATGTTGCCTGATAATAAATTACGAAGGACGATGATGAAAAGTTTAACAATAACAGATTAATCAGCAAATGGATAAAGAAACAAAAGAAAAATACATAGAAGCTGTAGGAAGACGCAAAACTTCGACTGCCAGAGTCCGAATCACAGAATCTACCAAGGCTAGTTTTATCGTTAATGATGCCGATGCGAAAGATTACTTCAAGACCGAAGGTGAACGCCGTCTTATTTTAGATCCAATGGTAAAAGGTTTACCAGTTGGTTCTGGCAAGAAATGGAGTGTGGAGGTTCATGTTCAGGGGGGCGGAGTACACAGCCAGGCTGAAGCGATTCGTCATGGTCTTTCCCGCGCGCTGGTTTTGTCAGATGCAACTTTACGTGGAGGTTTGAAAGATTTAGGTTTCCTCAAACGCGATCCGAGAGCCAAAGAACGTCGCAAATTCGGTCTCAAGAAAGCGAGAAAGGCACCACAATGGTCAAAAAGATAAACCAAACTCCCCGCAAGGGGAGTTTTCTTTTTGACCATTATTGTCAAAAGATCTTTATTTTACCCTTATAATATAAGGCTTTTTTGCTTGACTTTAAGGTATAAATGTGCTATCATATAAAGAATAGGTGGTACTTTGAAAATGCTAGCTGTTATGAGTGTGGTGATACGAGAGCTTATAAAAAATGAACTTTGGTATCGCTACACAACTAACAGGTAGCGTAAAAACAAAAACTCACCGATCTTGAGACAACTCAAGACGACAACGAGAAAGTAAATACAATGAGAGCATACAACAACGGTCAATGTGTCGAAGTCGGAACAATCCTCCATCCAAACATACACAAGGCTGGTTTCGAGCCAACACATTTCAGTGATATTGTGTTTTGGCACACAGACGAAACACCCAAAAGATGTCTTGGGCAATATAAGCTTGGAACGGCTTCTGCAGAACTCAAGCTTCAGTCGGGCGGTGGACCAAATTACTGGTTGCAAATCACATTCACTGATTTAAAGGACGGCCAGAGTCTTTACGGTTTGATCATGTCTGGTCGCATCGCTCCCTTTCTTTCCTACGAAGAGGAGCAACACGTTACGGCGATACGGCATTTTGCCGACCTGTGGCGTGAGTTCTGGATGCTCCTGCGGACCAGTTTCTCGAACAGGATGCATCGGCTGAGGAATACCTAATTGGGTTCTCGAGCATACAAAAATCCAGTTTCGCAAGAGTTTCGCAAGAACGGTTCTTGCGAAAGGCGTTTAGTGTCAACGCAGAAAACACATCGAATCAAGACGAGCCCGGACAATATTGTCTGGGCTTTGTTATTTTTATACGATTAAAATCCCCTTTCCGAAGGGGATTTTTTATGTTAAAATGCTGTTATGAGTGATGAAAAAGAGGAAAATAAACTCCCTGTGGATGATACCGAAGTCGTAGACGATATAGTCTTCAACGAAGACGGCGAGGAGGATTTGAAGAAAACTCTAAAGAAATTCAGAGCTGATCTGAAGCAGTTGAAGGCTGAAAAGGAAGAATATCTGACCGGCTGGCAGAAAGAGCGGGCGGAATTTTCTAATTATCGCAAAGGTGAGGATGACCGAAAAGCAATGTTTTCAGAATCAATGCGTGAGCGAATACTTACAAAATTTTTGAGCGTGATGGATAGCTTCAATATGGCTTTTGCCAACAAGGAGGCATGGGACAAGGTGGATGAGAATTGGCGAAAGGGCGTAGAATATATTTATGGACAAATGAACACAGTTTTTGAAGAATACGGTGTTAAACCTATTGGTGAAGTAGGAGAGACTTTTGATCCCAATATTCATCAACCGATAGAGATGATGCCGACTGATAAAAAAGATATGGACCACAAAGTCTCCATGGTAATTCAAAAAGGCTACAAGCTCGGCGAGCGTGTGATGCGTCCAGCGCGAGTGAATGTGTATGAGTACAAAGATACAACAAACTAAAATTTGTGAACATTGTCAGCAAAACTTCTCAATATCAGAAGGAGAATTAAATTTATATAAAAAAGTCGGTATAGAATTACCTATTCTATGTTTCTTTTGCAGAGTTAAATTACATCTTTCTTTTTGGGTGTTCGGGAAATTTCGTAAAGGAGTATCTGCTTTGTCGGGAGAAAGTTTAATAACAGTACTTCCAGAGAATAGTAGATATCCGATTTTCACTCTTTCAGAATGGTATAGTGATAAGTGGGATCCTCTAGATTACGGAGTGGATTATGACGAGAAAAGACCATTTTTTGAGCAATTTCAGGAGCTTCAAGAAAAAGTACCACATCCGCATCAGGATGGCACTAAAAATACAAAATGCGACTGGTGTGATGATGTGTGGAATTCTAAAAATTGTTACTTGTCTCGTTCAATGGTGGATTGTGAAGATTTGTTTTATTCATATAGAAATCTAGGGGTAAAAAATTCTATTGATGTAACGATATGTTTTAATTCAGAAAAATGTTTTGATTCTGCAGATTGCCATCATTCATACAAGCTTTTTTATTCGAGACATTCTCGAGATTGTATAGATTCACTTTTTTTGTATGACTGCCGAAATTGCCAGAATTGTTTTATGAGCTGGAATCTTCGTAATAAATCTTACTGTATAGAAAATATTCAGTACACAAAAGAAGAATATGAAGAAAAATTAAAATCATTTAAACTTGATTCATACAAATCTATCCAGTCTCTAAAAAAACGTTTTGAAAAATTAGCACAAAAAGAAGTAGTGCATAGAGAAAATTTCAACCTCAAAGCGTATAATTCTAATGGGAATTATTTAATTGACGTAAAAGACTGCTTTAATTGCAATACTATATCAGAATCTGAAGATTGTTTTAACTGTGTTCGTGGGGCTTGGCTCCGGTCTAATATTGACGTGACTGGTGGTCAAAATCATGAACTATCTGGTAATTGTAGTTGTTGCCAAGGTGATGTTTACTCTCTTAAATATTCTATGTGGTCTTCTTCTCGGTATTCTGAATATCTGGATTTATGTATTGAGTGCGAATATTGTTTTGGTTGCGTGGGTCTACGAAAGAGGAAATATTGTATTTTAAATAAACAATACACAAAAGAAGCATATGAAATTTTGAAAGATAAAATAATTTTTGATATGAAAAGAAGGGGTGAATATGGGAATTTTTTTCCTTACTCAATGAGTAAAGGTCCTTTTAATTTATCCACTAGTTTTTTTTATTTTCCAGAAACCAAAAAAGAAGATATTTTAGCTCTTGGCGGTTATTGGGAAGATATTAATGAGAGTCATATAGAAGGAATGCCCACGAGTGAATTGCCTGACTCAATAAAAGATGTTCCTGATACCATTACGACTCAAGCCTTGATATGCCCAGAGACTGGTTGGCGATTTAATGTTACCCAAAATGAACTTTCTTTTTATAGAGAAAATAATATTCCTCTTCCGCGGTATCATTTTGATGTCCGGACAAAAAGAAGTTTAAAATATCTGACCATTCTGAAGTCTTATCCATACAAATGTACTTTCTGTGACAATGATATAATGGCTTACTATCCGCCCGAATGGGGATATCAGAAGATAGCTTGTGAAGAATGTTATAAACAAAATATAGCCTAATACCCATTTACGCCATGGCGTAAATGGGGCATTGAAGAAATTTATGAAACAAGAAACCAAAACACAATCGAATAACTCAGTGCAAGCTTGCAAAAACTGCCAAAAAGACTTTACAATAGAGGAAGAGGATTTTAATTTTTATGAAAAAATAAAAGTGCCAGCTCCGACGTTGTGCGTCAAATGTCGCCAACAGCGGAGATATGCGTGGAGGAATGAGCGGACTCTATATAGGAGGAATTGTGATCTTTGTGGGAAAAGTACGGTGACTATCTATTCCCCGAATAAGCCTTTTAAAGTTTATTGTCATGATTGCTGGTGGGGAGATGATTGGGACTTTGCATCATATGGGCGAGACTTTGATTTTTCTAGACCATTTTTTGAACAATTCTCCGAGCTCCAACATGAAGTTCCCCGTATGGCACTCCTCAATAAAAATAGCGTAAATTCAGAATATACAAATCATTCAGGAAATAATAAGAATGTTTACCTATCTTTCACTGCAGATGAAGACGAAAACGTCATGTATAGTACTTGGATTATAAATTCTCGTGATTGTATGGATTGTAGTTTTATTTACGAGAAAGGGGAACGTTTATATGAAGTGATTGATTCTCGGTCATCTTATAGGTGTCAGTATGGTCTCTTTATTAAAGATTGCTCTGATTGTCTTTATTGTTATGACTGTCATGGGTGCAATGAATGTTTCATGTCTTCAAATTTAAGAAATAAAAGTTATGTTTTTAAAAACAAACAATACACCCGCGAAGAGTATATGAATAAAATGAAAGAATACGAAATGTCCTCTTTTGTCATTCGTGAGGGTTTGTATAAAGAATTTAGGGATTTAATGTCAAAAGATGCAATTCACCGTTACGTTGTAAGTGAGAGAAATGTAAATTCTCTTGGTTCCTTACTTTATGATTGCAGAAATGTACTACAATCATTCGAGGTGTATAAGGGCGAAAACTGTAAATATATCTATTCTGCCATAGAAATAAAAGATTGCATGGATGTTTATCACATAGGTTTGAATACTACTGAACTTTGTTATGAATGTCAGGGCTGTACCAGACTTTCCAATTGTCAATTCTGCCATCTTTGCTATGACAATATGAATGTGATGTATAGTGATACTTGTCAAAACAGTCAGAACCTTTTTGGGTGCGTCTCTGTGAAAAAGGGCGAGTATCTGATTTTTAATAAAAAATATTCTAAAACAGACTACGAGGCATTGAAAACGAAAATTATTGAACACATGAAGCAGACGGGGGAGTATGGAGAATTTTTTCCGCCACAAATAGCGCCTGTGTATTACAACGAGACGCAAGGTAACCTATATATGCCGATGACGAAAGAAGAAGTTTTAGCCCGTGGTTGGAATTGGGAAGATAATATTCCAGGGACTTTTGGTAAGGAAACAGTCAGAAGTGCATCTATTCCCGACAAGATTGAAGATGTGCCTGAAAGCTATTTGAATGAGATTTTTTCTTGCGCAGATTGTTCAAAGAATTACAACATCACCAAAAATGAATTGCTTTTTTACAGAAAAGAAAATCTTCCTTTCCCAAGAAAATGCCCAAATTGTAGATATAAGAGAAGGTTTGATTTGCGTCCCAAAAGAGAGCTGTGGCATCGGACATGTATGTGTGATAAGGATCATACTACCCATTCTGGAGCCTGTAAGGTAGAATTTGAGACATGTTATCCACCAGAGAGCCCGGAGAAAGTATATTGCGAAAAGTGTTACCAGCAGGAAGTTTATTAAATAATGTATGTTATCAAACTTGACGGCCGTCTAAAAGTGATAACATAAAAAAAATGAAATCAGAAATTAAAAATTGCCAGAATTGTAAAAAAGACTTTACCATCGAGCCGGATGATTTTGGATTTTACGAAAAAATAAAAGTCCCTCCGCCGACTTTTTGTCCGGAGTGCCGTTCAGTGAGACGGCTTGTGAGTGCTAACGAAAGAGTGCTTTATAAAAGAAAATGCGATTTTACCGGGCAGGATATTTTTAGTATGTATGACAAAGATGCTGTCTTTCCGGTATATGAGACTGCGAAATGGTATTCGGATGAATGGGATCCATATCAATATGGGATGAAATATGACTTTTCTCGACCGTTTTTTGAGCAATTTTTAGAGCTAAGAAACAAAGTCCCAAAAATGGCTCTTGTTCGGCAAGGATTCTCGATAAATAGTGAATATACCCATCGTGTTCACAATATGAAAAATTCTTATATGGCTTTTCGTGCTACTGATAGTGTAGATTCAATGTATATTTATAATGCAGTTACAATTTCAGATTGTATGGATTGCTATAACATATCTCAATGTGATTTATGCTACGAGTGTATAGATTGTAATAAATGTTATAAAACAAAATTTTGTAAGGATAGTATAGAATGCAGAGACTCTTTTTTCTTATATGATTGTCGTAATTGCACAAATTGTGTAGGCTGTGTGAATTTAAGAAATCAAGAGTACTGCATTTTTAACGAACATTACTCGAAAGAGGAATATTTTGAAAAATTAAAAGAGCTCAAGTTACACACTTCTTCTGGTATAGAGAAAATGGAGAGAGATTTTTCTGAATTTAGGAAAAAATTTCCAAAGCGAGCTATGATGTCCATAAAATCAGAAAAAGTATCTGGTGACTGGTTTTTAAATTGTAAAAATGTCGAGCAGTCTTTTGAATGCAGAAATGTAAAAGACGGAAAGTATCTACATTCAATTTATGACGCGCAGGACTGCATGGATTACTATCAATGGGGCAATAATTCGGAATTAATATACGACTCGTTAAACGTAGGAATTAATTCTTCTCGGATATCTTTCTCAACTCAGTGTTGGATGAATGCGCATGATTTAATTTATTGTGATTCATGTCCATCCTCTGCATATTGTTTTGGTTGTATAGGTTTGAAAAAGGGGGAATATTCAGTTTTAAATAAAAAATACAGCAAAGAGGAATATGAAGCGCTTGTGCCAAAAATTATAGAGCACATGAAAGAAATGCCATATGTAGACAGTAGGGGGATAGAATATAAATTTGGGGAACATTTTCCAGATGAACTTTCTGCTTTTGCTTATAACGAGTCTGCAGCGATAGATTTTTATTCGCTAACCAAAGAAGAAGCCCTAAGTAAAGGATATAAATGGAAAGATAAAGAAAAGAAAACTTACTCCACTACTATAAAAAGTTCTGATTTGCCTGAAACTATATCTGAGGTGGGTGATTCTATTCTAAATGAAGTGATAGAGTGTGCCGAGAAGGAGCAACCATATTCAGTTGGTGCGTATCGTATTACAGAAAATGAACTTTCTTTTTATCGCAGGATGGATTTACCAATTCCACGAGTCTGTTTTGATGTACGCCATACACGCCGTCTCAAAAAGCGTCCACCGCTGAAGACCATCAAACGTACTTGCTCAAAGTGTGAAATAGAAGTAGAAACTGTGTACACTGAAAATTATGCCCCAATAATTTATTGTGAAAAATGCTATCAGCAGGAGGTATACTAAAACTCGTCGCAGGCGTACTTTTTAGAAAGCCTTGCGCAGGCGGGTAGCCGAGCAGTTCGCTCCGCAAGCTTGCGGAGATAGATTGCTTTATAAAAAGTATGCCAAGAAAGAGTTTTATTTTCCAAAAGTTTCAAACAAGAATTTTTTTGTTTCTTCGTCCACGAATTCTGTGACGATGATCATCAGCTCTGTCGAGAGGCCGAGGTCTGTTTTTATATTCGTAAATAAATGTTCAAAAGGGAAGGGGGAAATCCAAGCAGAATTTTTTAGACACACGAACCCAGCTTTCTTCAAGAGATAGCGCAGACTCTCGCGTTCGCTTTTTCGATTCTCCGGAAGATCTAGCAAAATAATTCTCCAAAATCCGTCCCAAGTCTGGGGGACTAGAGCTCCTTCGTTTTCTAAAGTCATGGTATTTAATTTAGTTTTGCCATGAGCTGTGATTTTCGCATAGTTTTGTCGTTCTGATTTATGAATTTCAGCATAACCACCTTCCACTAGATTTTTCAGCGCACGTGTCAGAGCATAAGAAGTTTTTGAGTCTGTATCTTTGAAGTCTTCCACGGAAACGGCAGGACTTTCGGATAGTTTTTTGAGGATTTTCTTCGAATTGCTTGACATGGGTATATCCTATCATATATACTCTTCTTAGACAAGAATTTAGTGGTCGCGAAATATAAGTAAATTATTAAAATAATCAAGCCGCCTATGCATAAAGCTACGGCGAGCCAAGCAAAATTATGGCAAAAATCATAGGTATAGACTTGGGTACAACAAATTCAGCGGTAGCAGTCATAGAGGGCGGCGCTCCGAAAATTATTGAAAATATTGAAGGCAATCGTACGACGCCGTCGGTGGTAGCGACTGCGAAGAATGGCGATAGACTCGTCGGACTTTTGGCGCGTCGACAAGCGATCACAAATCCTGAGAATACAGTTGCGGAAATCAAGCGTTTTATGGGGCATAATTTTAGTGATCCAGAAGTACAGAAAGATCGCGCGACAGCACCCTTCAAGATTGAAGTAGGTGATGGCGGAGGAGTGAAAGTAAAAATGCTGGATAAGTTTTTCCGACCAGAAGAAATCTCTGCGATGATTTTGCAAAAAATAAAAACAGATGTGGAAGCAAAGCTTGGAGAAAAGATTACCGAGGCGGTCATCACCGTGCCGGCCTACTTCAATGATGCGCAGAGAAAAGCGACCAAGGATGCCGGTGCGATTGCGGGACTCGATGTGAAGCGTATTATCAATGAACCTACCGCGGCGGCTCTCGCTTATGGATTTGATAAAAAGAAAAATGAAAAGATTGTAGTTTATGACTTCGGTGGAGGAACTTTTGACGTGTCTGTTCTAGAAATAGGCGGGGATGTGATAGAAGTGAAGTCTATCGATGGCGACAGTCACATGGGCGGAGGTGATATTGACCGAAAAATAGTGAAGTGGATTGCTGATGAATATAAAAAAGAATCTGGTATTGATGTCACCAAAGACCCTCTCGCTCACCAGAGATTGCGTGAAGCGGCGGAAAAGGCAAAGCACGAACTTTCTACAACGATGGAATCAGAAATAAATATTCCGTTCATCACTTCTGATGCTGGTGGGCCAAAGCACTTGCTAATGAAGATGTCTCGCGCGACACTTGAGTCACTGACGAAAGATCTGATTGACCGTTCTATAGAGATCACAAAGAGAGCGCTCGCCGCATCGCCATTTAAAATGAATGAAATAAATGAGATCATCATGGTGGGCGGACAGACCAGAATGCCAGCGATTATTTCTGCGGTGAAGAATCTTTTTGGCAAAGAACCGAATATGTCTATCAATCCAGACGAAGTCGTGGCGCTCGGCGCGGCTGTGCAGGCTGGCGTGCTCGCGGGAGATGTGCGCGATGTGCTCTTGCTCGATGTTATTCCGCTATCTCTCGGCATTGAGACTCTCGGAGGAGTAGCGACAAAGTTGATTGAAAGAAATACTACTATTCCATCTTCTAAATCTCAAGTATTCTCTACAGCGGCAGACAATCAGACTTCTGTGGAAATACATATCGTGCAAGGAGAGCGTCCGATGGCTTCTGACAATCGTTCTCTCGGCCGATTTATCTTAGACGGAGTTCCACCAGCGCCTAGAGGTATGCCACAAGTTGAGGTTTCTTTTGATGTTGACGCGAATGGAATATTGAATGTGACGGCAAAAGATAAAGCTTCCGGAAAATCTCAATCTATAAAAATAGAAGCGAGTTCCGGACTCAAGGATGAGGATATTAAAAAAATGCAAAAAGACGCCGAGCTAAATGCTGAGGAAGATAAGAAGAAAAAAGAAGTTGTAGATGTGAAAAATACAGCGGAGATGATTATTTATACTGCCGAAAAAGCGTTGAAGGATAATGAAGCGAAGATTCCGGCGGAGTTAAAGGATGGAGTGAATGCTAAAATCACTGCGCTTCGAGGTGTCAAAGACGGCACGGACGGTGAGGCGATAAAAAAGGCGACTGAAGAACTTTCTGCCGAAATGTCCAAAATAGGGGAGGCAATGGCAAAAGCTGCGCCCGCCTCTGCTGACGCGGGCGCTAATGCAGAAGCTCCAAAGACTGAAGCAAAAGATGCAGAGTTCAAAGAAAAAGGTCCCGAAGGTGAAGCGCCTAAGAAATAAATTCAAATAAAAATACAAAAACGGAGGGGTGGTGTTCCTCCTCCGGTTTTTTTTGTTGATGCACTTTTTCATGATTTTCCTTACCTGTAGTGCGTGAACAGGTAAACAAGGAATGCCGCAAGCGCAAGGCTTATGGCGCCGAAAGCCAGCGCAGCCCTTGGGCTATTTACCGGCGCGAAGAATCTGACAAGAAAAGCTTTCATTGCGCCTCCGTTTGGGTTTTTCTGGTTGTTCGAGTTCCGCGACGACCTGCTGAGTGAACTGTAGCTCTATCAACCCACTTGCTACAGCAAAGTGGGTGAGCATAGCCCTATTCATTGGGCATCGCAAGAGGACTCTGAGTTTGTCATATATGCTCTGCCTCTGTTTATCAACGGTTTTCATGCTGATTCTCAGAATATCAGCTATTTCTTTGTTTTGTAGCCCATTCGCTAAATGGATTACAACCTCGATTTCTCGAGGGGTGAGACTCCATCTTTTATTATTCATTAGTTCCCCCTGTTTAATTTTTTTGACAATGAATGGACGTGATCCAGCACATCCGAACTCCGATTTGGATAATACATTATATATGCTATATTGTAAAGGCCTAAAAGTGCAAAAATATCGACACATATTAGTAAAAATATATATTTTATTGTAAAATAGTACTGTATGGAATTGCCAGAAATACCTATAAATAAAGATCTGACATATCTCGGCATCACGACTTATCGGGACAAGAACCAGCTTTTTGGTATCAAGCGCAAAGACAGGCGCCAACATGTTTATATTCTCGGAAAGTCTGGTACTGGTAAATCTGTCTTGATGTTCAACATGATTATCCAGAATATCAAGAATGGCGAAGGCGTCTGCGTCGTTGACCCGCACGGAGAGCTGG
>JAZKJK010000001.1:29602-67224 GCA_040384365.1 Patescibacteria group bacterium
GCGCCAACAAGGCCGAGGCTGACGATGGGATTCATCCGCACGGCGAACTGGTGGAAGGAGTGCTCTCGGCTATTCCACCACACCGTATCAAAGATGTCGTTTATTTCAATCCCGCCGATGCAGACCATCACATCGGGTTCAATGTCTTAGAACTTATTGACCCGCAATACAAGCACCTCGTGGCTTCGGGCCTCATGGGCATCTTTACTAAAATTTGGGCGAATGCTTGGAGCGCTCGAATGGAATATATATTAAATAATTGTATTTTGGCATTACTAGATACTCCAGGGACGACACTTCTCGGAATTCCCCGAATGTTAGTGGACAAAGATTATCGTCAGAAAATAATTTCTAATTTGAAAGACCCAGTCATCAAAGCTTTCTGGATTCATGAATACGAAGCTTGGCAAGATAAATTCAGGAATGAAGCTATCGCGCCGATTCAAAACAAAGTCGGACAATTTCTCTCTACGAGTATCATCCGCAATGTCGTCGGTCAGTCAAAGAGTACGATAAACATCTTTGACATGATGAACAACAGCAAGATTTTCCTCGTGAATGTCTCAAAGGGGCGTATCGGAGAGGACAACTCCGCGCTTTTAGGGGGGATGATCATCACCAAGATTCAGCTTGCCGCTATGGAGCGTGTGCGTATTCCAGAAGAATCTCGTAAAGACTTTTACCTATATGTGGACGAATTTCAGAACTTCGTGACGGATGCTTTTGCTGGAATTTTGTCAGAAGCTAGAAAGTATAGGTTGAATCTGACGGTGGCGCATCAATACACGGCTCAGCTGGTGGTGGACAAGAGTTCAGCGGTGCGTGACGCAGTCTTCGGTAACGTGGGTACGATGATAGTCTTCCGAGTTGGGGCGGATGACGCAGAATTTCTAGAGAGTGAATTTGACCCAGAATTTACTCCGCAAGATATTGTGAATTTACCGAACTATAAAATTTATCTGAAATTAATGATAGATGGTGTGACCTCTAGGCCTTTTTCTTCGAAAACTTTACCGCCCTTGGTCAAGTCTGGCGATAAAAAGGTTGAGGAAGAAGTGATCAAATCTTCACGCGCGCTGTATTGCAAAAGTAAGGAAGAAGTGGAAAGAGAAATAAATAATTGGAGCGGAATGTCATTGGGTGATGACACAGGCAGTGGAGGCGGGAATTTAGAAAAGTTTCCGACGATTTGCTCTCTTTGCAAGAAAGAAACGACGGTGCCTTTCAAGCCGGATCCAAACAGAGCGGTGTATTGTAAAGATTGTATTGCGAAAATAAAGTCCGGAGAGGTGAAAGTAGAAAAGGGTTCAGAGAATCAAATCAAACATGATGAGACGACATTCTTCAAGCCGTTGGCCGATCTAGGTATAGAATTTCCAGCGAAAAATGGGGTAGACAAAACACGAATTGTGGAAGGAGACGAAAGGTATCCAGAGAGGACAGATCATCATATGGATAAAAAGTGGATCAAACCTTCTTTTGGATTGGGCAAGTCTGCATCCATTCCAGCGAGCAAGAGTCCGGGGATTCTGGGTTCTATCAAGAAAATTTTCACTCCGTCTGCGGTCAAGCCAGTTATCCCTCAAAAATCTACAAAAGATAACACAGCTTTACGGGAAATCTTAAACAAGGTTGTTGCCAAGCCGGAGCCGAAGGTGAATCCTCCTCTACCACAAAAGCCTGTCTCCCTTGATGCTCTCAAAACCCCACCTGCTCAATCAATTAAAAATATATCTATGCCGTCCAAGGATCGTGCGGCTAGCTCGGAAGATATGGGTAAATTGAAAGATTTGATTCTAGAAAAAATTGAAAAAGAAAAAAAGACAGTAACTCCGACACCCACAGTTCCTACACCTCCTCCAACAGCGAGCGGGGCTGATACCAAGAAAGCAAAGGAAGTGCCCGAAGATGTCTTGAGAAAGATTTTGGAATAAAAAATGACGCAAAAATGTAAAAAATGCAAACGAGGATTCATTTTAGAAAAAGATGATCTTTCTTTTTATGAAAAAATGAAAGTTCCAGCACCAAAAGTCTGCCCAGATTGTCGTTTTAAGATGAAAGCGTTATTTAGAAATGAAACCACACTTTATTCCGGACGCAAATGCACATTGTGCGGAAGGGGAATTATCTCTATGTATAATCCAAAATCTCCGTACACTATTTATTGCTACCAATGTTTTTATAGTGACAAGTGGGATGCTCGGGAATATGCAATGCAATATGACGAATCTCGCCCATATTTAGACCAGCTAAGAGAACTGTTTATGAAGGTTCCTAAAATTACGACATATCTTTCGCTTGGTTATGGTTTGAACGTTAATAGTGAGTATGCAAATATGGCTAGTGGGTGCAAGAATTGCTACTTGGTTTTTAATACAGGTCCTGCAGAGGAAGTATTGTATGCCAGAGGCATAAGAAATTCTCGTGATTGCGTGGATATGTATTTTGGAATCGATAATGAAAAATGCTATGAGTGTATCAATGTGCAAGGATCTTCCGGAGTGCTTTGGGGTAAAAATGTAGTTAGTTCCTTGGATTCTGTTTTTATTTTAAATTGCCGTAATCTTATAAACTGCTTTGGTTGTGTGAATTTAAATAATAAATCATATTATTTTTTAAATAAACCAATGGCACCAGATGAATATAAGAAAAAAGTAAATGAAATTTTAGGGTCTTACGAAAAAACCCAAGAATTCAAAAAGGAATTTGAGAAATTTGCCATGAATTTTCCGGTTCGGGAAAATAATAATATTCAGAACGTAAATTCTTCCGGAGATTATATTTACGAGTGCAATAATGTGAAGGATTCTTTTGAAATTACCGAAAGCGAGGATTGTCGTTTCCTTTTTTCTTCTAAAATTATTAAAGATTCTATCGGTATTATCGGTTATGGAGTAAAGTCTGAACGATTGTTGGAGTGTGTGGCGACTGGTGTTTCAAACAATATCATTGGCTCATATGGTGCAGAAAATTCGCAAGATATCCTGCATGGATTTTATGTAGCAAAATGTAAAAATTGCACAGGTTGTGATGGTCTTAAAAATGGCAACTATGCAATTTTAAATAAAGAATACCCTAAAGAGGAATATGAAAGATTAAAAAATAAGATAATACAAGAATTAGAAGCTCAAGATTTGTATGGTCTCATCATGCCTCCAGAGCTTGCCCCGTTTGCTTATAATGAAACAATTGCGCAGGATAATTTCCCACTCACTAAAACTGAGGCAATAGCCCTTGGTTTTCGCTGGGAGGACGATATACAAAAGACAGAAGGGAAGGAAACAATAAAGCCAGAGCAAATTCCAGATCATATAAAAGATGTGCAGGATTCTATCACTGGAGAGATTTTAAGATGCATAGATTGCAACAGGAATTACAAAATAATAAATCAAGAGCTTTTATTTTATCGCAAAATGCATATTCCCGTGCCGAGAAAGTGCTTTTATTGCCGCCGCCAAGACCGCATTGTCCGTCGTGGCCCGTATAAATTCTGGGATCGCAATTGTGCCAAATGTCAGAAGGGAATTACGACAAATTATTCCCCCGACCGCCCTGAAATAGTATACTGCGAAAAATGTTACCAGCAAGAAGTATATTAGTTGAAGTAAGTTCTAAAGTTCGTTAGAATATTAGAATATAAATATGAAGAAAAATAACAGGGAACTAGAAAGAATTGTAAAGGGATTCGCAAGCCACAGAAGGCTTCAAATTTTAGGACTCTTACAAAAAGAACCTGAATTATCAGTTCAGGAAATTTCTGAGAGATTGAAGTCAGATTTCAAAAATATTTCTGCCCACATAAATAAAATGGCAATAGCAGGTTTATTAATGAAACGAAATGATTTTCATTCAGTGCGACATAAACTGACAAAGCGAGGATTACAAGTTCTAAAGTTCGTTAGAACATTAGAATAAACATATGAATCAAGAAACCAAACAATGCCAAAACTGCATAAAAGACTTCACGATTGAGCCCGACGATTTCGGATTTTATGAAAAAATAAAAGTCCCTCCGCCGACTTTTTGTCCAGAGTGTCGTTTACAAAGGCGTTTAGCTTGGCGTAATGACTGGCATTTGTTTAAAAAGAAAGATGCGCGTACAAGTGAGATGATTTTCTCTTTATTTCCCGAAGAGAGCCCAGTAAAGATTTACGATCGTGATTACTGGTGGGGAGACGATTGGGATCCGACAGTATATGGAAAAGAATACGATTTTTCAAGACCTTTTTTTGAACAGCTAAAAGATTTATTGAACGTTGTGCCGATACCTTCTACCTCAATGACTTTCGTAGTAAATTGCCAGTATTGCACTAATGCCAATAATGTAAAGAATTGTTATTTTGCAAGGGGAGTAGCTTATACAGAAGATTCTGCTTATCTTATTTGGGATCAAGGATCAAGAAATTGTTTAGATAGCCACATGACTAATAGATGTGAACTTTCATATGGAAATGTAAATACTATAAGTTGTTATAAAACATTTTTTTCTGTTGATTGTGAAAGTTGTCAGGAGATGATTTTGTGTAAAGATTGCGTCGGGTGTAATAGTTGCTTTGGTTCCATAGGCCTTCGCAATAAGTCATATTGCATTTTTAATCAACAATATAGTAGAGAAGAGTATCTTAAAAAACTTAGCGAGCTTGATCTGGGTTCTGAAAAAGCTTTTCAAGAATTAAAAGGTGAGGCATACAAATATTGGCTGCAATATCCGCAGAAATATATGCATGGATATCAAAATTTAAAAGTCTCTGGTGACTACATATATGAATCGAAAAATGCCAAGAATTGCTACAGGGCGAGAAACACTGAAGATAGTAAATTTGTCTCAAATATTCTGAGTGGTCCAGTGAAAGATTGTTATGATTATACAAATTGGGGTGAAAATGCAGAACTTGTCTATGAGTCTCTAATTGTTGGGGTCGGTGCTTATAATATAAAATTTTGCCTTCAGTCATGGGATGATGTTAAAAATCTAACATACAGTGTTTTTTGTCATAACTCTTCAGATTTATTTGGATGTGTTTCGCTTCGTAAAAAACAATATTGTATTTTTAATAAACAATATACGAAAGAAGAATATAATAGACTGGTGCCTAAAATTATTGAACACATGAATGCTATGCCCTACGTAGAGAACGGGATAGTATATAAATATGGTGAATATTTTCCTTCTTCATTTTCTCATTTTCCTTATCAAATTACTCAAGCTCATGAATTTTTTCCATTGAATGAAAAGGAAGCAAAGGTTCAAGGCTTCCTATATTACGAAACTACAAAGCAAAATTATAAAATTACATTAAAAAGTGAAAATATTCCAGATGATATTAAAAATATTGATAAAAGTATTTTAAATGAAGTGATAGAGTGTGCGGATCGTGAATCTTGTCGGCATGAATGTACGGGTGCATTTCGCATAATTGAAACTGAATTAGAGTTCTTGAAAAGGATGAATATTCCGTTGCCGCGCTTGTGTCCAAACTGCCGTCATTATGGGAGGCTCTCTTTGAGAAATCCGTCCAATCTTTATCAGCGCACATGTGCTTGCGACAAAAAACATAATAATCATGAAGGACAATGCGAAGTAGAATTTGAAACCAGTTATGCCCCAGACCGTCCAGAAATAGTATACTGTGAGAAGTGTTACCAGCAAGAAGTGTATTAGGCAGTGACAAATCTAGCGATAGCAGAGTTTGTCACTGGTTGAAGAAAATAAAAATATGAAAAGTGAAAATAAAAATTGCCAGAATTGTAAAAAAGATTTCACCATAGAGTCGGAAGACTTTAACTTTTATGAAAAAATAAAAGTTCCACCGCCGACGTTTTGTCCAGAATGCCGAACCATCAGGAGATTGTGTTGGCGAAACGAGATGTCTTTCTTTAAAAGACCTTGCAGTTTCCCTGGGCACACAGAAAACATGATTTCCGCTTTTCATCCTGACGAAAAACTCGTTATTTATGATTCAAAATCTTGGTGGGGGGACAGTTGGGATGTTATGAGTCATGCACGTGATTATGATTTTTCACGTCCATTTTTTGAGCAATGGAGAGAATTCAGAGACGATTTTCCTTTTCAGACTCTTTCAAATTCAAATGCAGTAAATAGCGAGTATTGCAGTGTTGCGGATGATAGTAAAGATTGTTATATGATTTCTGGTTCACAAGCTTGCGAGCATGTTATGTACTCTAATAGAGTTTTTCACATAAAGGACTCTGCTGATCTCTATGTAGCTCACAGATCAGAACTTTGCTATGACGATGTGATTTGCGCAGATTCATATCATGTTCTTTATTCATTAAACTTTAAGAGCTGTGTCGATTCTTATTTTTTATACGATTGCGTTGGTTGTGTAAATTGTTTTGGTTGTACTAATTTACGCAATAAATCATATTGTATGTGGAATGAACAGCTTTCCAGAGAAGAATACACAAAACGTCTGGACGAATTCGATTTGACAGATTATCAGACTATTTTAAAATTGAAAGAAAAGTTTGAAGAATTATATTTAAAATCTTTACATAAATTTTCCAATCAAATAAAAGTTGTAAATTCCACAGGAGACAATCTTGAAAAAACAAAGAACTGTAAAATGTGCTTTGATATTACAGACGACACGGAAGATTCAAAGTTTTCTCATTGGGGAGCATATAACATAAAAGATGCATACGATTCAGGTCCAGGCTTTGGAGCTTCTGAACTAACATACGAAGTTTTTGATACTGGACTTGGCAATTTTCGTAATCTTTTTACTAGTGTAGTTTATCACTCCAATGACATCGAGTATTGTTTTAACTGCTATAGTTCATCTAGTTTATTTGCCTGTATAGGGGTACGGAGCAAAAAATACTGTATTTTTAATAAACAGTATACAAAAGAAGAATACGAATCGCTTATACTAAAAATCATAAAACATATGAACGATATGCCGTATGTTGATTCGAAAGGGAGAAAATATAAATACGGAGAGTTTTTCCCTGCCGAACTTTCTCCTTTTGCCTACAATGAGACTGTGGCTCAAGATTATTTTCCTTTAACAAAAGAAGAAGCTCTCGAAAGAGGGTATAAATGGAGAGAAAGAAAAATTAATGATTACAAGACAACTTTGGAAGTTGAAAATCTTCCAGGCAGTTTAAAAGATACTCAAGATTCTATAACAAACGAGACTATAAGATGTTTACATGACGGTAAGTGCCAAGATCGATGTTCAGGAGCATATAGAATTACAGAAGATGAGTTAAATTTGTATAAAAGACTTCAAGTGCCATTACCCCGTTTATGTTTTGGATGTAGGCATGACGAACGTTTGAAAAGAAGAAATCCTATGAAGCTCTGGCGTCGCACTTGTATGTGTAATAAAGAGAATCATTTTCATGGGGCAGAAAAGTGTGAAATAGAATTTGAAACACCATACGCTCCCGACCGGCCAGAAATAGTCTATTGTGAAAAATGTTATCAGCAGGAAGTGTACTAATACATGAAATCACGAACCCCAAAATTTAATGCATTGCTAGATAAAATATTAGATAATGCTGTACCTAGTGTTGTGTCTTGCAAGGAATGTGGCGAGCAGTTTGAAATATTTATTGAAGATATAAATATGTATAAGTTGTTGCGTGTGCCTGTGCAGAAAATATGCCCTAATTGCAGGCAGCAGAGACGCCTGTCTTTTACGAATTATTCTCATATTTTTCGTACACCTTGCAAAGCCCCTGGTCATCATGAGAACGTAATTTCAATCATGCCGCCAGAAATGCCTTGGATAGGTTATGATTTTGACTATTACAATTCTGATGCTTGGAATCCACAAGATTATGAGCCAGATCTAGAAGAAGGCAATTTCTTTGATTATTATTTTGATTTGCTTTCAAAAATCCCTCAGCCTCTAGTGCGTCGAGGAGTAGGAAGTACCAATAGCGATTACAGTTTCTACGGAAAAAATATGAAGAATTGCTACTATGTTTTTAGTTCTCATGAATCAGAGAATGTTATGTATAGCACCTCCATTTTTCAATCCAAAGACGTGATAGATTCTTACTATGTCCGCTCTATAGAAATGTGTCACAATAACGTTCTCACCATAAAATGCTACAAATGTACAAATATTTATTTTTCTAATGATTGCGTACAGAGCGACTTCTTGTATGATTGCCGAAATTGTATAAATTGTTTTGGCTGTGTAAATTTACGCAATAAAAGCAATTGTTTTTTTAATGTGCAACTTTCAAAATCAGAATATGAACAAAAAAGAAAAGAAATAGATCTGGGTAAGAGAAGCAATTTCGAAAAATATAATAATAAGTTTTGGGAGTTGGTGAAAGCAAGTCCGATATCCGCCAACCGCATCAGACAATCGAACAATGCGGTGGGCAATGACATAGACAATTGTAAAAATGCTTATTTTGTTTCCCAAGCGGAAGAATCTGAAAATGTGCGCTATGGTCAGATGTTCATAGGTATAAAAGATTCCATGGATTTCGGATTCTGCGGAACATCTGAAAAATTGTACGAGATAGTCAATGTCGGGGCTCAGTCTTCAAACGTGAAGTTTGGCTATGCAAGTAAATATTGTATTGATTGCGAGTATATTTTTTCCTGTCACAACTGCACAAATTGTTTCGGTTGCGTCGGGTTGAAAAATGTTTCGTACGCCATTTTTAATAAAGTATATGAGCCGGAAGAATATTTCAGAATAGTAGACGATCTTAAAGTAAGACTCTTGAATGAAGGAAATTACGGCGAATATTTTCCCTATAAATTTTCAAATTTTGCCTACAATACTTCCATGGCCCAGATACTGTATCCTCTCACTAAGGAGCAGATTATGGCTAAAGGCGCTTATTGGCAGGATGAAATAAAAGTAGTAACTGGTAGTTTAGAAACCGTTAAATCTGAAAACCTGCCGGATGATATAGATGATCTTTCAGATGATATCTTTGGTAAAGCAATTTTGAGTGCGAGTTCAGAAAACCCTTTTCGCTTTGTGCCTACAGAAATTGAATTTTATAAAAGATATAGAATATCGCTACCGACGATGACACCACTCGAAAGAAACCTAGAACGCTATGAAAGAATGGGTAATTTCAGAATTTTTCAAGACAATTGTTTTTCTTGCGGGCAAACCATCTGGTCCGGATATCAGACAAAAGACGGTTTCAAGCCTTACTGTGAGAAATGTTATCAGCAGGAAGTGTACTAGAAAATAAGCTGAAATTGTAGTAAAATACCCATCATATATGCCTAAGCCGAATCGAGTGCAAATAATAAAATACGGACCACCGCCGCCAGAGCTACCTGTATTCGGCAAGGTCAAGCCTGAGGAAGTCTCTTTTATTGGGCGGACGAATTATGTGGCTTCTCTCGAAGAGAAGAAGTTTATTTTCGGCATCAAGCGCGTAGACCGCAGACGCCATTTATATATTATCGGCAAGTCTGGTGTGGGCAAGACCAAGCTCTTGGAGCTGATGCTCAGGCAAGATATCACATACGGGCACGGACTTTGTTTGATTGACCCGCACGGAGATGTGATAGACGCGATGCTTGATTATATACCCAAAGAGCGCATCGAAGATGTCTGCATCATAGATCCGGCTGATATTGATTTTCCAGCTTCATTTAACCCGCTCGCCAATGTTGACCCGATGTTCAAGTTCCAGTTGACTCAAGGATTGATTGAAGTCTTTCAGAAACAATTCGGAGCAAACTGGACTCCTCGCCTTGAACACGTCTTTCGTTTTACTTGTCTCGCGCTCCTAGACTATCCGCACGCGACGATGCGCGGAATGATCTCGATGTTGACCGACAGAAATTACAGGCAGAAAGTGGTGGAATATATTACTGACGACATGGTCAAAAGATTCTTCGCTATAGAATTCGCCGATTGGTCGGAGAAATTTGATACTGACGCTATCATCCCGCTAGTAAATAAATTAGGTCAATTCTTGTCGGACCCGCTCCTCCGAAATATCTTTGGTCAGAAACAAAACAAAATTGATATCAGTAAACTGATGAATGACCAGAAAATAATTCTGATAAATCTTTCCAAGGGACGCCTCGGAGAAGAAAATTCTTCTTTTCTCGGTTCTATATTTTTAACTAAAATAAAACAAGCCGGAATGGAGCGTGCTGCTATCCCTGAAAAAGAACGCGTAGACTTTTATCTATACGTGGATGAGTTTCAAAACGTGGTGACTCAAACTTTTGAAAATATTTTATCGGAGGCTCGCAAGTACGGACTCAATCTCACCATCGCGCACCAGTATGTCGGACAGATTATTACGAAAGTTTACCAAGCGGTGCTCGGAAATGTGGGAAATGTGATAACTTTCCGCGTAGGTGGAGAAGACGCGGTGAAACTCAAGCCAGAGTTCGCTCCGCTTTTCGATGTCAAAGATATGATCAACCTTGCCGTGGGTGAAATATATGTGAAGATGACGATAGATGGAGAATCATACGACCCATTTTCGGCTGAAACTTTGCGTGTTCTGCCTGCCACTCATCCGTCTTATAGAAAGGAAATTATTGATGCATCTCGTAGAAAGTATTCAATACCGAAAGACGATGCAGCGAAATTGATTGCGCAAGAAGAGGCGACGATTATCCGTAGCGCAGAAGAAAAATCAATAATTGAAGGCAAGACTAGGAGGAAAGAAAAAGAAAAAAATGAGACAGAGGATGGTGAACCCGCCGACGCCCAAGAGTCTCAGGGCTCTGACGAGGCAAGGGAAGAAAAACCAAAGGCAAAAGCTTCACAAGAAGCAGAGCCTATGATATAAATAAAATATGAGTAAAGATTACTACGAAACATTGGGCGTAAATAAGGGCGCGTCAAAGGACGAAATAAAAAAGGCTTTTTATAAGTTGGCGCACAAGTATCACCCTGATAAAAAAGAAGGGAATGAGGCAAAATTCAAGCAAGTGAATGAAGCTTATCAAGTCCTTTCTGATGATTCCAAGCGTTCAAAATACGATCAATACGGCTCCGGATTTGAAAATATGGGTAGCGCCTCCGCTGGAGGCTTCGGCGGCTCGCAGCAGGGTTTTGAAGGCTTTGATTTTTCTGGCTTCCAGAATGGCACTGCGGACTTTGGTAATTTGAATGACATTTTCAGTGATTTCTTTGGGGGTGGCGGAGGTAGGCCTCAAGCTCGTCGTGGACGAGATATTTCTACCGAAGTTCAGATTTCTTTTTCTGACTCTATTTTTGGTACTAATCGGAAAATTTTAATTACAAAAACTTCAAATTGTCTCACTTGTGATGGCTCTGGCGCCAAAACTGGTTCAAGTATGGTGACTTGTAAAACTTGTAATGGCCAAGGCCAGATTCGTGAATCCAAAAGAACAATCTTTGGAAATATTGCTAGCACCAAAGTTTGTGAGATGTGTCTGGGCTCAGGTGAAGTGCCAAAAGAAATTTGTGAGACATGTAAAGGTAAGGGAGTTCTCCGTCGTGAAGAAGAAGTCTCTATCGTTATTCCCGCGGGCATCCGAGATGGGGAAATGATTCGCATGACGGGTTATGGCGAGGCAGTTTCAAAGGGTACCACTGGCGACCTTTATATCAAAATAAATGTGGCTCCACACGCGGTGTTCAAGCGCGACGGCAACGACCTCGTGATGAATCTAAATTTGAAACTTTCTGATGCACTCCTCGGCACCAAGTATCCTATTGAAACTCTCGATGGAGACATCGAAGTCACAATTCCAGAAGGCGTATCAATAAATGAAATCCTTCGCGTAAAAGGCAAAGGTGTGCCCCTGGGGAATATGACTAAAAGTAAAAGAGGCGACCTCTTAATCAAACTCAACATCAAACTTCCGGAAAAACTTTCTCGCAAGTCTCGCGAAATCATCGAACAGCTCAAAAAAGAGGGGATATAGTATACTTACTATAAGATGCTTCCAGAAAATATTATTTTTGTTGCCGTACTTCTTAACCTAGTCGGACAGCTTTGGTATATAAGGGGTATAATAAAGGGACACGCGAAACCCAACCTCGTATCATGGTTCATGTGGATGCTTGCTCCCTTCATCGGTGTTTTCTTTCAACTCAAAGCCGGAGTGGGCCTCTCCGTATTGCCAATATTCATGGCGGGTTTTGGCTCTCTGACCGTCATATTCGTTGCTTTGTTTACTAAAAACGCAATTTGGAAAATAAATTCTTTTGATTTGTTATGTGGCGCTATTTCTTTGATGGCTCTAATTCTTTATATACTGACTCATAATTTAGAATTATCGATTATTTTCGCGATTTTAAGTGACGCTCTGGCTTTTATTCCAACTTATATAAAATCTTGGAAATATCCAGAGAGCGAATCTGTTGCAGGATATTCTTGGTGTATTCCAGCCAACATCATAGGACTTCTAGTAATAAAAGATTGGTCCTTTGCCATATATTCTTTTGGAGTTTATTTTGTGGTTGCCAACATTGTTGAAATACTTATCTTGTATCGCAAGAAGTTTTTTAAAACTATAGCTTAGAAAGCACTGAACCAGTGGGAGTATTTTTTACGTCATAACCAGAATCATTTATTTTCTTTCGTAATTCATCTGATTTATTAAAATCTTTCTCTTTTCTTGCATCATCAAGTTCATTTTTTATTTTAATAACTTCCGCTGGGATTTTCTCTGTTTTTAGATTCTCAAATCCAAGCCCTAATACTTTATCAAAGTCTAAAACAGTTGCTTTTTTGTCAGCATTAGAAATATTTTCATCCTTGAAAACATCCCACAAGACAGTTAGCGCCCTAGGGGTATCTAGATCATCTTGGATGAATTCTTTGAATTTTTGTTGGTATTCTGGCTGTATTTTGCCTGTATCTTCTCCTAGTTCTATATAGAGGTTATAAAGGCGTTTTAGGGCTGTTTCTGCGCCTTCCAAGGCCTCCCAGACGAGGTTTACTCTGGTGCGGTAGTTGGCCATCAGGAGCCAGAATCTATAGGCTAGGGGGTCTATACCCTTATCCTGAAGGTCTCGCAAGGTGTAGAAATTATTCTCTGATTTTGCCATCTTTTTCTGGTCCACCAGCACCCATTCATTGTGCATCCAGTATTTTACAAAAGGCTTTTCGGTCGCGCCTTCAGACTGCGCTATTTCGTTTTCATGATGCGGAAATATATTATCTACTCCGCCGGTGTGTATATCTATCTGTTCTCCCAAAGTCGCCATGGACATCGCTGAACATTCTATGTGCCATCCGGGGCGACCCTTGCCGAGTGCCGTTTCCCAGAACACCTCGCCATCTTTTTCATCCCAAGCTTTCCAGAGAGCAAAGTCCTGCACATTGTCTTTACCATATTCATCCTTTTTTATTCTTCCAGCCGCATTTTCTTTTTGGTTTTCTAATACGAGGCGGGAGAGCTTGCCGTAGCCTGCAAATTTCTTGATATTAAAATAGACAGAGCCATCCTCGCTTTTATAGGCGAGACCTTTTTGCAAAAGTTTTGCTATTACATCTACCATTTCATCTATGTAGTCTGTCGCCTTGGTAAATTTCTCAGGACTTATGATATTTAGAGATTTTATATCTTTCAGAAATTCTTCGGTATAAAATTCAGTAAAGTCTTTGAGCGTCTTGCCTTCTTTCTGAGAATCACGAATAGTTTTGTCATCAATGTCGGTGATATTCATGATGTGCTTCACCTTGTATCCGCTGTAGAGCAAAACTCTTTTCAAAGTGTCGGCGAAAATATATGCGCGATAATTCCCGATGTGCGGATAGTTGTAGACCGTCGGACCGCAGGTATAAAGCGAAACCTCCTTTTTACTGATAGGGGCGAATGTGTCCTTGGCGTGAGTTAAAGTATTATAAAATTTCATTTTGCTTGAATTCATTCCGATAGATTGAGATGAGCGTATAGAGCAAGCTGACGGTCAAAGGTCCAACTAAAATACCGACTGGGCCCAAAAGTGAGATTCCACCAAGTACTGAAAAGAGAATAAAAAGAGAAGATATTTTTATTTTCTTGCTGACCAAGAGTGGACCCAAGAAATTGTCTATCATGCCCACCATGGCTACTGCCCAGATCAAAAGCCCGACAGCGGAGGTGGTTTGTCCGGTAGCAAACAGGAAAATAATTGCTGGGATGGAAACTAGCGAAGTCCCAAAAGTCGGAATGAGAGAGGTGATGGCCGCGACCACACCCCAGAGAGCTGGACTGGAAATGCCAAAGAACCAAAGTCCTAGCCCGAGCAATATACCCTGAGCGAGAGCTATGAGTAGAGATCCTTTGATGACTCCATTTACAGCTTGCGCGAGTCTATCGATTATTTTTTCATCGTCTTTATCTCCAAGGGGGCTCAATATAATCATAGCTTTTCTCCACTCGGCGCCGTCTTTCAGAGAATAGAAAATAATCAAAAGCATAAGCATAAATGAGAAGAATGCCGAGATGGTAGTCGAAAAGATCTTGGCTATGTTGCTAGATATATAAGAAATAAAGTCCACTGTTTTTTTATGAACATCAAAAACCATACCAGAAGGTAAAACTGTATTTATTTTTGTTTCTACTGAATCTAAAAATGGTTTGGCGCTTCCATTGTCTGTAACCATATGATAAACATCTTGGCTTTGGTTAAAAACCATGACGCCGATGCCCAAAAGTGGTCCACAAAGCACTACGATAAAAAATATTACCGTCAAAAGTGAAGCTAGCCAGCTCGGGAGTTTTTTTGTGCTGAGCCATTCGTATATAGGGTGGAGGACTATGGAAAAAGACAATCCGAGTACCAACACGATCCAAAACGGGCGAAAGATGAAGAAGGCGAAAATAAATGTCGCAAAGAGCAGTCCGAAGAAAAAATACTTTTCTATAATTTTTGGTTGCATATCCGAATAGTATAGCAAAAGCTTGTCCCGCCTACAAATTTTTTGAGGTGGGGCTTGCCTTTTTGTGAAATTTCATATAGTATATAGCTTATGGAATTCGCAGTAATACAAACAGGCGGCAAGCAGTACAAGGTCTCAAAGGGGACCGTTGTTTCTATTGAGAAAATAACAGGAGAATACAAGAAAGGAGACAAACTCGTTTTTGACAAGGTTTTGCTCGTGGATGATGGTAAAGATACAACTATCGGCACTCCGTACATCACTGGCGCTAAAGTAGATGCAGAAATTGTAGAAATAGGTAGAGCTAGAAAAATCCTCGTTGTAAAATACAAACAAAAGTCTCGTTACTTGCGACGCAACGGTCATCGCCAGCCATTTTTCAAAGTGAAAGTTACTTCTATTAAATAGTAAAGGGGAGTCCAGGTTTGACCCGAACCCCCCCACAAGCATCATCTTTGCGTCATTTTTTTGCATCCCATCTTACCCAAAGTTCCGGGTATTTCGGAAGTTTAGGGTGGTAGGGTTGGAGCGCTCCCTGCAGTTTACGCGCCTCTGTTCTTTTGCTTTTTGCAGCACTATTTTCTCCTCTTTTTTGTGCTCCCTTGGCTTGATCCGCCAAGAAGCGTAACTCTTGTTCCATCCAGACTAGGAGTTCAGTCTCATCCTGGAACTGGTAGCTGGAAGTTCCGAGGCACTTTGCGAGTATCTCGTACTCAGCACCTTTATGGTGGAGCCGTGAATCCAACCATCCAGTGTATTCTTCAAAGTATTGCACGGCTCGGTATTGCATAGCCCTCTCCATTACCCTACAGAAGAGCACTTCCCGTGAAGATAGCCCAACGATTTTCCTCAGAAGTTCATAGTTACTTTTTTGGATCGCCCTTGTGTTCATTTTTCTTTTCCTCCATTCGTCTGAGTTAGCATCTATCAAAAAAGGATTCGAGCCCTTTCATTCCACGTGCATACAGAATGCAAACGGAACTGGTTGATAGACAGACAGTATGACGATGTACTTATCCGCTGTATATTATAGCACTTTATGGTGTAAAAAGCAATAGCAAGTTGAATTCAGCTACTGCCTATTTTTCAATGCATTTTTGAGAGTGTCGTTGTCTGAATATTCTAGCTCGGTACCAGTGGAGAGACCTTTACCAAGGGAAGAAATTTTGATGCCAGATTTTTCGGCAACATCTTTTATCTGATTACGAACATATGAATCAGTGTGGTCACCTTGGGGGCTCAATGAAAAAGCCAGGATGATTTCTTTTATATTTTCGCTTTTAGATATTTTTTGTTTCAATTCTTCTATGCGAATTCTGCTTTTGGTGCTTTTCTCAACGATCGGTACGAGTCCGCCCAGAATAAAATATTTTCCATTGTAAACTCTACTTTTCTTTACACTCTCTAAATCAGAATCTTTCTCTACTATCATCAAGAGGGAAGAGTCTGTGTTTGCGTTACTGCAGATATCGCATAATTTTTCTTTCTCATTTCCTAATATAAAAAATCTAAAACATTCCCTGCATTGTGCTACTTCTTTTTTTAAGTCCGTTATCATGCTGGACAGATTTTCATTATAAGCCGGAGTTCTAGACATCAAAAAATACACAAAGCGTTTAGCTTGTCTCTCGCCGATACCTGGGAATTCCTTAAAAATTTCTGCTAATTTCTCTATTGCGTCCATTGTCTGATTCTATCACATGATAAAGCATTATCAGGCTGGGTGTTAAAAAGCATCCAGATCTCCTTTTATTTTAGATGGAGCAAATTCACTCAGACTACTTTTTTCGAGGCTTTGGAAGGTGGTTGTCTTTTCATCGAAATAAAGTTCGATTTTTCCGACTGGACCATTTCTGTGTTTTTCAATCAAGATTTCCACAATGTTTGTTTTTTCTGATTCATCTTTGCCCTTATCATCTCGATGCAGGAACATTACCACGTCCGCGTCTTGTTCGATAGAACCTGAATCACGAAGGTCTGACAGGCGGGGTTTACCACCGCGAGATTCTACGGCGCGAGAAAGCTGGGAGAGGGCGAGTACCGGGACATCGAGCTCTTTGGCCAAACTCTTGAGTGAACGGCTGATCTCGGTGACTTGGTTGACCATGGAGTCATAATTTTTAGAAGTAGACATGAGTTGCAAATAGTCTACGACGATCAGATCAAGGCCTTTTTCGGCTTTTAGCCTACGCGAGAGGGCCTTCATTCGCACTATTGAATTTCCGGCTTGGTCATCAATATATATTTTTGCTTTTGCGAGTTTATCTAGGGAATTTTGAAGTTTAGCGAAATCCCCTTTCTCATCAGAGATGCGTCCAGTACGCAAATTCCACGCATTCACTCGACTCTCTGCAGAGAGCATCCTGTCTACGAGTTGCTGTGAAGACATTTCCAGAGAGAATATTACGACAGATTTTTGATGGGTGGTGGACGACATGCGTGCGATATCTAGAGCGAGAGTAGTCTTACCCATACTTGGTCGTGCAGCGAGGATGATCAGGTCGGACTTTTGTAGTCCAGAAAGCATGTTGTCTAAATCTTTGAATCCAGTTGCGAGTCCACGGAGCATGCCTTTGTGTTCGTGCAATTTTTCTAATCGTTCGTATGCTTCTGGCAAGGAATCTTTCAAGGTTACAAATTTTTGATTCTTTGGAGATGAGACGACGCTGAATATTTTCTTTTCCGCCATGTCCAAGATGTCATCCATGCGATCATCGCCTTCTTCAAATGCGAGCTCAGACACATAGTCTGCGGCTTCTATCAAATTTCTTAAAACATATTTTTTCTGCACTATATCAGCATAGTGTTTGACGTTGGTAGAAGAGGGGACGACGTTTACTACCTCGGCGAGGTATTGATTGCCTCCGACGGCTTCGAGTAACTTTTGCTCACCGAGCTTGGTAGACAGCGAGAGCATATCTATCGGTTCGTTTTTAGTTGAGAGGTCGAGCATTGCTTGGAAAATCATTTTATGTTTTTCAACATAGAAAGATTCTGCCGAGACCATGTCTTCTACTTCATGCATTGCGTCCTTGCGGAGCATGATAGAGCCGAGCACTGCTTGCTCGGATTCGATGCTCTGTGGCGGGATACGCACACTTTTCTTTGCAATATTTTTTACCGCCCTTGTTTCTATTTTGGCCATTCTGTTTGTCATTACTGCATTCTAGCATAATCGAAAAATTGTCAAATATTAAAAGTGAGTCAAAAGTTAATAAGGCTGTTACTAAAATGTGGAGAAATATGATAATATATTCCGTATGAGTAAAAAGGTATTATTGTCAGGTATTCAGCCCTCAGGTAAGCCACATATCGGGAACTATTTCGGCATGATTAGGCAACTATTGGGTCAACAGGACGAGTATGATGTCTATGCTCTGATAGTTGATTATCATGCGATGAAATCTGTTAGAGATCCAAAGGAAATGAAAGAAAATATTATAAATGTTGTTCTTGATTATTTAGCCTTGGGTCTTGATCCTAAAAAGGTAACTTTCTTTAAACAATCGGATGTTTCAGAGCACACCGAACTTTGCTGGATTTTTGACACTATTACGACGATGCCGTATTTAATGCGCGCTCACGCGTTTAAAGATTCTGAAGCGAAGAATAAAGAAATAGATGTCGGTACTTTTAATTATCCGATGTTGATGGCAGCGGACATTCTTCTATACAGTCCAGATATAATTCCAGTAGGCGCTGATCAAAAACAACATATTGAAATTGCCAGAGATACCGCAGAAAAATTCAACAATATTTTCGGGGAGACTTTTAAATTACCTAAAGATATGATTATGAAAGAAGTGGCGGTAGTGCCGGGGACAGATGGACGTAAAATGTCTAAAAGCTACAACAATACCATTCCGCTTTTTGCCGAATATGAAGAAATCAAAAAAGCGGTGATGAGTATTGTCACAGATTCAAGCGAAGGGATTCCAAAAAATGTTTATGCGATACATAACCTGATCCGTCCGAAAGCAGAGCTTGATCCAATTTATGAAAGTAAATCAGGCAAGTACAAAGAACTCAAAGAGCTTCTAGTAGAAGATTTAGAGAAATTCATCGCGCCACTACGAGAAAGACGCAAAGAATTTGAAAAAGATATTCCGAAAGCCCTCGCTATCCTAAAAGCCGGTGGTGAAAAAGCCAAAAAAATCGCTTCAGCAAAAATGGAAGAAGTACGAGAAAAGATTGGGGTGAATGTTTATTAAAAATTTATGTTGAGATATGAAACATAGTAATAAAAAAATTCCGGAATACAAACAAGAATTGGTGGAAGTTTTTTCTAAGATTACTAGCGACAAGGAATTAATGGCTTTGTTTTTGAAAGATATACTTACGCCAAATGAGTTTGAAGCTCTGGCTTTACGGTGGCAAATAGTTAAAAAATTAAATAAGGGAGAGACACATAGATCTGTAGTAGGGGATTTGGGTCTAGGGATGAGCACTGTGACTCGCGGGTCTCGCATGCTTCGCAATAAAAATGGTGGATTTAATCTAATGTTGAAAAAGCTTGGTAAATAAAACCGAAATAAGACCAAAAAAGTTATCCACATATATCTTTACACATACCCTTGCATTTATATATTCTGTATGCTACCATGCACTAGTGCATAGATGTAGTAGCATTTGTGTAAAAAAGTATGAAAAATAATTTTAAAACAAATAAAACAGGGAAGTCATGGTGGGGCGCAAGGTCTCGAGCTTTTGCGCCTGTTTGTTGATTTCTTTTATCTATCTAAACAAGGAATCCATAAAGTGGCGCATGAGCGTCACTCTATGTTCTTTGTCAGTCAAAAAGTTTGTGGAAACTTTATAAAATTCTCAGGTGATGGAATCTACCTTTAAGTGGTTTTTAAAATAGTTCTTTAAGAGAAAGGCTGTATATGTGGGAGGCTGGATATGAACCTAGGGAACCCAACCCCGATCCTGAGGTGTTGGATGAAGAAATTCGTGCGTATATAAGGGAGCATGGATTGGATCGTAACTGGGGTGGTTGGGGCCCCAAGCGTAATAGTCTTACTTGGGAAGATGCCCATAAAGAGTTAATTAAGATCAAGAAAAATAAGAAAACTGGTTCTTGGGGTTGGGGCGGTGTTGTTGCCCCTTAGCACAGATAAATCTCAAAATACTTGAAAGGAGGTGGTTCATATGGCGTGGTCGTCAGATGATGATTGGTGGTTTTAGGGGCCTTAAAATGCGACTTGGCCCACCGCACGAAATTTGGGGAGTGTCGATTGCTTAGCAGTCGGCACTTACCCAATTTTATTAAAATTTAACGAAATATAAAATTATGAAAACTGTAGGAATAATTGGCGGTCTTGGGCCTGAAACAACCTCTGAATTTTACTTAGAGCTAATTTTCTCGTGCCGAAAAATAAATAAAGTTAGTTACCCGCCTATCTTAATCAATAGTATTCCTTTACCATTTGATGTAGAAGAAAATGCTATTGCTGAAGGAGTGGGAGAAGAAAAATGTTTACCGTATCTTATTAATTCTGCAAAGAGTTTAGAAAAAGCTGGGGCTGATTTTTTAGTATTGCCGTGCAATTCCTTACATGTATTTATTGATGATATTAGAAAGGCAGTTAAGATTCCTGTTTTGAGTATCTTAGAAGAAACAGCTAAATTTCTTAAAAAAGAAGGAGTAGAAAAGGTTGGAGTTATAGCCACCCCAATAACAATTAGGAATAAATTATACGAGAAGTTTTTAAAACAGGCTGGAATAAAACAAATTACACCTGATAATTTTAAACAAGCCAAAATTGGTAAGTTGATTCATAATCTTGTTTCAAATAGATATGACAATAAAGATCGGGAAGTTTTGATAAAAATAATTAAAGATTTTGCTAAGGGTAAAGTTGAGCATGTTGTTTTAGCTTGTACTGACTTGCAGTTATTAATGCCACAACATAGTGATGTTAAAATCTACGACACAATGAAAATTTTAGCTGATGCGACAGTCAAGAAAATCACGTTTTCCTAAACTTGCATTTTTATGGGGATGTACTACACTATGATTGTGAATAAGAATATACAAGCAAATTGGTTTTTCAGCTTTAGCCACAACCTTAGAAGGCTGATATTTGCGCTGTAAAAATCTCTTAAAAACAAAACTTACAACTCAAACACCAGCCCTCTAAGGCTGGTGTTTTCTTTCGGAGAGAAAATACAATATTAACGTTCGTTGACAACACACACCTATGCCAGTCGAAATGAAACATCTCGGATCGCCTTTTAATGTGCCCAAAAATGACAAAAAACAAAAAAAGGCCAAGGAATCAAAGAAAAGTTGCCGAAGGGATTGGGGCGCATTTATAGAGCGCGTTGCCCTCCATGCCAAGGCACCAAGATGAGGGAACTTGATAAACTCTCGATAGCCAGTGAACATCCGAAAGGAGTTCGCTGGTTTTTCTTTTTAAGTTGTGCTGTTTTTATTTTTATTTTATGATAAAATGATTTTACTATGAAAGACCGAATATATATCAAAGATTTGAAAGACAATACAGGCAAGGAGGTCATCATCGCTGGATGGGTGGATGTGCGGCGTGATCAGGGTAAAATGGTCTTTTTTGATATGCGAGATATGAGTGGCAAGGTGCAATGTGTGGCGTTGCCCTCCCGAGCCGAGGTAATAGAAAAAGCAAAACAAATCAGACCGGAATGGGTTTTGAAAATTACTGGCATTGTGAACAAGCGTCCAGAGAAAAACGTAAAAGCTGGAGTATTAAATGGTGAAGTGGAGCTCGAGGTGACAGGGATTGAAGTTTTGAGCGATGCTGAAGATTTACCATTTGAACTCAATACAGAAGTGAACCTCGATACATATTTAGATTATTTGCCATACAAACTACGTACGGAGCGAGCCAAAGATATTTTCAAAATACAAGCAACGATTTTGGATGCTTATAGAAATTCTTTAAGTAGACAAGGCTTTGTTGAATTCATCGCTCCCGCACTCGTCGGAGGAGATGCAGAGGGAGGTGCCGCAGCTTTTAAAGTAGAATATTTTAAAGATAAGAGTGCGTTTCTAGCAACTAGTCCGCAATTTTATAAACAAATTATGGTCGGCGCATTTGAGCGGGCATTTACCGTCGCCAAGATTTTCCGAGCAGAAAAAAGTGCAACCACGAGACACCTTTCTGAAGCGACCTGTCTCGATTTTGAAATGGGTTTTATCGAAAATGAGTCCGAGCCGATGCAAGTCCTAGAAAATGCAATTCGTGATACAGTGAAGACATTAGGAGAATTGCATAAAGATATTTTTGTGCGTTTTAATACGACTGTACCTGAAATTCCTGCCGAAATTCCAAAATTTACTGTGACTGAAGCGCAGAATCTTATTGCCAAAGAATTTAATCGCAAAATTGAAGACACAAACGATATGTCTCCAGAAGACGAACGCCAAATTTGCGAATATGCCAAGAAAAATCTTAAATCTGATTTTGTATTTATTACCAGATTTCCGACAAAGAAGAGAGCTTTTTATACTTATGAAGAACCCAGTGAAGCGCCATATTCCCGTGGCTTTGATTTACTTTTTCGAGGGCTAGAAATAAATAGCGGGGCACAACGCATACATAATTATGAAGACCTCGTAAGACGTATCATAGAGAGGGGAATGGATCCAGAAAAGTTTGCATACTACCTTCAATCTTTCAAATACGGTATGCCACCCCACGGAGGCTCATCTACTGGTGTAGAGCGTTTTACTTCTAGAATGCTCGAACTTCCAAACGTCAAAGAAGCGACTTCATTCCCTCGTGATATGACTCGCATAGACAGCCGACTTTCTGAATAAAGATAAATCAAAATGCAATACATCAAGCATCAAACAAATAAAAACTTTATAAATTCAAAAGGGGTAAAGCACATGCTGGCTACTCCTTTTATATGGATGATGCTACCTATATTTATGGTGGTGGATTTATTTGGAGAAATATATCATAGAGTTTGTTTTCCTTTATACGGCATACCTTTTGTTAAAAGAGCAGAGTATATATTAATTATGGATAGAAACAAATTGCAATATTTGAATATTTTGCAAAAATTTTTCTGCATGTATTGCGGTTATGTAAATGGACTTTTGAGATATCAAAAAGAAGTTGCTGGCCGCACAGAGCATTATTGGTGCGGTATTATGCATGAAAGTGTAAAAGGTTTTAAGATGCAGCAAGATCAGATAGACCAAGATTTTGCAAAATTCAACGACCCAAAGGATTTTAAGGATAAGTATTTTTAATAAACTTCAAGTATGTAATGAATTACGTAATTAAAGGCATTGTGATAAAAGGTGATGGATATGGAAGAAAATTAGGGTTTCCGACGGTGAATTTAGACCCCGTCGCTCGCGAGCAACGGGGTGGCGACAATTTGAAGGCTGGAGTGTATGCCGGAGAAGCTGTCCTTAATGGCAAGAAATATAGGGCTGGAATTGTCATTGGACCTGCGGCTAAAATAGAAGCGCACTTGATAGGTTATGCCGGAGATGCATATGGGCAAGAGGTGGCTTTGGAACTTCAAAAATTTATCAGAGAATATAAAAAATTTGACACAGAGGAAGAATTGATAAATCAAATCGAGAAGGATATAAAAATATGTTCACAGGCATAGTTTCCAAAACTGCAAAAGTAAAAGACCTAAAGTCAGCCAAAGGTGGTTTGCAGATTGAGATTGCTAATAATTTGGGAAAAGTTAAAAAAGGGGAGAGTATTTCTGTAAATGGCGTTTGCTCCACTGTTAAAAAAACAGGTAAAAATATTTCTTTTGAATACATGCCAGAGACTTTGCGGCTGACGAATTTGGAAACTTTAAAAAGAGGCGAGATGGTAAACCTAGAAAGATCCATGACTGCGGGGGATAGAATGAGTGGCCATATAGTGCTCGGACACATTGATGGTAGGGGTAAAATTGTAGGTATAAAAAAAGAGGGCAACTCGCAAGTATTTGATATCAAAGTGCCAGAGCGAAAGTTTATGAAGTTTTTAGTCTACAAAGGCTCGGTCGCCATCGAAGGCATCAGTCTGACTATTGCCAAAGTCAAAAAAGATTCTTTTGTGGTTAAAATTATCCCGTATACTCTCGCACACACCAATCTAGGATCAAAAAAAATACATGATGCAGTTAATTTAGAATTTGATATACTTGCCAAATATGCAGACCAAAGGCAAGGAAAATAGTTTAAAAGATCTCAACGGAAATAAGTTGAAAGTTGGCATTGTCGCCGCTAGGTGGAATTCTGAAATTACGGATAAACTTTTAGCCGAGGCGTTGCAAACTCTTGTCGATTCCAAAGTTTCCATAGACAATATCCAGGTGGTGCGGGTGGCGGGCGCAGTGGAATTGCCTTTGGCTCTACACAAATTAGCAAAATCCAAAAAGTATGATTTTTTAGTTGCCCTTGCCTGTGTTTTACAAGGAGAAACTCCGCACTTTGATTATGTCTGCAAGATGGCGCAGGAAGGAGTTTTGAAAGTGATGATTGAGGACAATATTCCAGTTGGTTTCGGTGTGCTGACGATGAATAATTTAGAGCAGGCAAAGAAGAGGATCCACGTGGGAGGTGAAGCCGCGCTCGCCGCGCTCGAGCTTGCGCTCTTGTAATGTATGAAAAATAAAAATAAAACTGAATATAAATTAAACTCCATCGAAGAAGCGATTTCAGACCTCAAGTCTGGCAAGGCTGTGATCGTAGTCGATGATGCTAATCGAGAAAATGAGGGAGATTTTATCGCGCCGGTGCAGAACGTGACCCCTGAGCTAATCAATTTCATGGTGACTCATGGCCGTGGGTTGGTCTGTGTTTCACTCACCGAAGCAAGATGCAAAGAGCTAGAACTTCCAATGATGTCCACCAAGAATACATCCCTTCACTCGACTGCTTTCACTGTCTCAGTGGATCTGTTGGGCCACGGTTGCACTACTGGAATTTCAGCCCACGATCGAGCGAAAACTATCCAAGCCTTGATTGATCCTAATATCCAGCCAGCCGATTTTGGCCGTCCGGGACACATTTTCCCCATTCGGGCAAAGGTAGGTGGGGTTCTCCGGCGAGCCGGGCACACGGAAGCCTCGATGGATTTAGCGCGTTTAGCTGGCATGGAACCGGCAGGCGTCCTTGTGGAAATTTTAAACAAGGATGGCTCGATGGCTCGTCTCCCTGATTTATTAAAAATAGCAAAAAAATTCGACCTCAAAATTATAAGCATCGAAGACCTCATACGCTACAGATTAAAAAATGAAACTCTCATTAAAAGAGAAGTGCAAGTTAAGTTGCCGACACAGTGGGGCGATTTCGACCTATATGCTTTTTCTCGTCAGGACACAAACGAAGAACATTTAGCTTTAGTAAAAGGTAAATGGGAAAAGGATGAAGCTATTTTAGTGCGTGTCCATTCTTCGTGTATGACTGGAGATATTTTTGGATCGCTGCGTTGTGATTGCGGACCTCAACTGCATACCGCCATGGAAAAGATTGCTCTCGAGGGCAAGGGAGTCATTTTATATATGAATCAGGAAGGCCGGGGGATTGGCTTACTCAATAAACTCAAAGCTTACAAACTTCAAGAAAGTGGCCGCGATACAGTGGAAGCCAATTTAGAGCTTGGTTTCAAACTGGATGAGCGAGACTATGGCGTCGGCGCGCAAATTTTGCGAGACTTGGGTGTCTCCAAGATGCGACTGCTCACTAACAATCCCAAAAAGCGTGCCGGTCTCGAGGGATACGGTTTAGAAATTACCGAAAATGTTTCCCTAGAAATAGATTCCAATAAACACAATAAGTCGTATCTCACGGTCAAGCGTAACAAAATGGGGCACATCTTAAACTTGGGCGAGCTTTAGATTCGGTGCTTTGACTCCATGCTTTATTTTTTTCTTTGCGGTAAAAACTCGCACTTCATCAAATAGATTGTTCTCGATAAAGCTGTTTAGTAGTTTCGCGCCACCTTCGACCATGAGCGACTGGATCTCTCTTTTGTAAAGTTCTTTTAAAATTTGCGGCAGTATGTTTTTTTGAAAATTTATTTTTACGAATTCTAAATTATGCTCTGACTTGGCCTCCTCGGCAGTGAAGACTAGAGTCAGCACATTTTTATCCAATAAATTAAAATGCCTTGGTATTTTTAAATCTCGATCTATTACTATGCGTAAAGGATTTTTACCCTTTACCAGACGCGTTGTTAAATGTGGGTTATCCAGTAGTGCTGTGTTGGTGCCCACCATGATGGCTTGGGTCTCACTTCTCAATTTGTGCCCGGCTATTTTATTTTGCTTGTCACTGATTTTGATTGCTTTTTTTGAGCTACTAAAACTGCGTTCTATGTCTATGAATCCGTCAGCGGTCTGGGCCCATTTTAAAATTATATAGGGGCGTTTTTTCTGATGATACGTAAAAAAAGTTTTATTCAACATCTTACATTCTTTTTCTAGCACACCCACCCTTACATCAATACCCGCTTTTTTTAATTTTTTAATGCCTCGTCCATTCACTTTAGCAAAAACATCAAGACAGCCGATCACAACCCGCGGGATCTTGGATTTAATGATTAAATCTACACACGGCGGTGTCTTTCCAAAATGCGAGCACGGCTCTAGGTTTACATATAGGGTAGATTGTTCAAGCAATTTTTTATCTAAAACCGAATTTATGGCATTCACTTCGGCATGAGCACCTCCATACTGTTCGTGATATCCGGTGGCAATTATTTTTTTATTAACCACAATCACACTGCCCACCATTGGATTTGGGGCCACACTACCAAGACCCTTTCTAGCTAGATCCAGGCAGAGTTTCATGAATTTTACGTCTGTTGATGGCATATATTTAGAGAGTGATTATATCATAAATATTCCACCGGAAGTGCTATAATAACGAGTATGGATTTGTTAAAGAAGAAATGTATTCCGTGCGAGAAGAGAGGCATGAAGCCCTTGAGTCGGGAAGATGCGCAAGATTATGTAGATGAACAGAATACTTGGACTCTAGATAAAGATGCCAAGAAAATTTCCAAAGAATATAAATTTCAAGATTTCATCGGGGCGATAAATTTCGTCGAGCGGGTGGCGGATATTGCCGAGATGGAGGGGCATCATCCGGATATTCATATACATTACAACAAAGTTCTACTAGAACTTTCAACTCACGCCATCGGTGGACTCTCCGAAAATGACTTCATCGTCGCCGCAAAAATCGACGCGCATAAATAGAAATTACCTAACTCTACCGGTCGGAATAATTAGGTAAATAAAAAAAGGCGGTTCGTTTACGAACCGCCTTTGTGTTGCGTTGGCTAGACGCGATGTCTAATTTTTTTCTTCTTATTGTCTATGACCCTGCTCTTTTTCAATTACATCCAAAACGTTTCTGAATCTTTGAAAAATCAGAGAGCTTCTTAACACTGGATTAGAAAGAATTAAGTTCCGAAGCTCTAATGAGCAAGCTTCGGTAAAATCCAACAAACCCAGCATGTGACGACCAGAGCCCGTAAGGAATCGAGGGTCTGTGTAAGTATAGATGGTTCCTGCTTTCACAAGCTCGGCAATCAAAAAAGCCAAGGCATGTGGCAACATGATCATATCGTGTTCCGGTGGACTCATTGTATCCACAGTCACTCCCTTGTCACGAAATGTTTTAAGTAACAGTGAAGCCCTTTCATCTCCCTCTGGTTGAACGGTCACAATAATTTGTTTTCCCGCCCAGCCAGATTTAGTGATTACCACTGGTCCGAACAAGGGATGAAAACTAAATATCCTTGTTTCTTCTACACCAACGTTTTTAAGCGCTTGAAGTCCTAGCAATTGAACACTAGTTACATTCACAAACAGAGCTTTTTTGGGAATTTCGCTTACTGTTTTAGCCCACTTTTCTATCTGTTTTGGGAACAAGGCAAATATGACAATGTCCACTTCAGAATAGTCCCACCAAGAACCACCCAGCTTGCATAGTTCCCCATGTTTATCAAAGTTGATGTCGTCACCAAAAACTTTGAACCCTGATTCCACAAAGTGGCGAACCAGAAACATCCCTAAATTTCCCAAACCAACGATTAGTACTTTCATATTTTACTTTCTATGTTGTTGTTAACGAACAAATTCCACACCTTGATACATTCAAGATTGTTAGCTGGTAAGTTCACACCAATTAACACCTCGAACAATTCGAGGCTGGTGGATATGTTTCTAGAGAATTACAAACGCATTCAACAACCTCAAATTATTTTGGGTTGTGTAGTAATAGTTATTAAGTTTGAATTTTTGATTATTCATATAAAATATAGGTAAAAAGAAAAAACCGCCCTTGCGGGGCGGTCTTTTGTGCTTTCTGAATCTAATTAAACAGCAAAAAGAAGCCCCGTTTGGCGGTAGTAATAATTCGCAGAAAATTTAATTGAAAAACTCATACATATATGATAGCAAGATTGAGCAATTTTGTCAAGTTTATTTTGGCAAAATCACTAGGATGGAAACTTTCCTTTGAAAACTATCTCTTCGAGGGGTTTTCGGTCACTTGGGGTTTCGCGAGGACGTAGAGATTCTGGGAGGTTTTCGACTTTTCCATGTTTACCAATGGCGATCATCATTTCTACAGCGTAGTCTTCGGGAATGCCGAGACTCTCTTTAGCTTTTTCATAATCCAACCCTTCCATGCCATGCGCAATGAGGTTCATCTCTGAGGCTTGTAATGCCAGATTCTCCCACGCTGCGCCAGTGTCGAAAGAGTGGGTGCGAGAGATGTGCCCCTTGTAATGTTTCTTGTGTGAAAGTGTCACTACAAGCGCGCTTGCGTTCTTGCACCAGTCTTGATTGAATTGTATAAGCAAAGAAAAAAGAGTTTCAAATTCTGGAGTGTCGCGCATCGCATAAATAAATCTCCACGGTTGCATATTGCTAGCCGATGGTGCCCATCGTGCCGCTTCAAATAGGGTCATCAGCTCTTCTTCTGAAATCTTTTCTCCAGACATCGCCCGTGGGGAATAGCGTTTTAAGAGTCGGTCATCGATTGAGTATTTAGTTACCCTGTTGTTTATGGTTTTCATATACTTTCATTATACACTAGCTGTCAAGCATATTTAGAAATGTTTCTATCTTCTTCCCATCTCTTTTGAGCCATGCGACATTGCCTTCGAGACGTTCTAGGACTTGCTGGATAGCGCGCTTGGCGCCCGGCGCCTCGTGAGTGGTAAAGAATTTTTTGAAAGATTTCAAATGTTTTTCTTCTGCACTACTACTGATGGCCTTCACCAGTCTCGCGAGTGTATGTCCGCCGTCGCCATATCGAGAAACTAGGGTCTTCCAATTCTTTTGGACAAAGGAGAGCCATATGTCTCGTCCCATTGAGTTTGCGCCTACGGAGGAGATAATGCCGATGGTGTCTTGGATACGGACATCTTTGCTAAATGTGAATTCGCAAGTTTGTTTTAATAATTCTGGATTACAGAAGTCTCCGAGTGCTCCGCCTATTCTATTTTTTTCTTCGTGCAATTTCTCTTCTCTGTATTTTTTTATCAATGTATTATATTCTTTGGCCCCGCCAGTAGATGTGACGATGGCATACACAGCACCACGAATATCTGGATGAATATTACCCTTGGCAAATTTATTTTTTGCTTCAGATATTATTTTCTTGTCACCCGAGCGTCCAGCGCGAGAGATGGCGAGAGAGCGCAGTAGTGTGTGGGTATGTACTTCGTTTGGTTTTTTAGACCAACCCAACTTTTTTGCAAGAGGGGAGAAGAGTTCAAGAATTAATTTATGTAAGCCTCCTACGCCCAGGCTTCGGCGGGCCAAGAGCGCTTCTAGACGCCCGAGTCCCATAGCTAGTTCGAGCCAAACGGTGTAATTGTCTTCATGTTTATAGGCAGAGAGGAATGCTAGCGCGTCAGTCGTAGGAATGGTGCCCGCTTCAGCGAGAGCAAAGAGGTCTCTGATTATTCCTAATCTATCGCGAGCAGACAATAATTTCTTTTCTACTGGAATTTTTAATTTCTCCAGAAGTTCTTTTGAATATGCAGTTCTGTAAAATCCCGCTTCACCGAAGTTTACTTTGTTTTGCTTGAAAGTTATCGGGATTTCCCATTTAGTTTTATCTTTTGATTTTTTTGCTGATATTGGACTCGCGAAAAATCTGCTTTGAGAGAAATTAATCTTTCCTCTTATCATTTGAGCTTTCACTACGGGATAACCCGGTTTACCAGTCCAATTTTTCATCATTTTCGCAACGGGCTTTTTAGAGACTTTTTCAAACGCTTGCCAGAGATGGATGGTCTCGGTGTTACTGTAACTGTGCTTTTTTAAATAGTGTCGTAGTCCATCTCTAAAATCTTTTTCACCCAGATAGTCGGCGAGCATGCGGATGACTGAAGCGCCCTTGGAGTAAGATACTTCGTCGAATATCTCACCTATTTCGTCGGGATGATGCACTGGTATTTCAATCGGGTGAGTATGCAGGAGGGCATCTAGGCGGAGGGCTGTGCCGAGTTCGTTGGTGGAGAATTGCGTCCAGATGTCCCAATGCGGGAAGAGTTTATCTACCGCGAGGTATTCTATATATGAAGCAAAACCTTCGTTGAGCCACAAATGCGTCCACCATTCCATCGTTACTAGGTTACCGAACCATTGATGCGCTATCTCGTGAGCGATGACGAGGGCGACCCATTGTTTATTTCCGAGCGACGAATGATCTTCATCCACCAAGAGCGCGGACTCGCGATAAGTAATCGCGCCCCAATTCTCCATGGCGCCAGAAGTGAAGTCTGGGATAGCTATCATGTCGAGGACAGGCAGGGGATAGGCGATGTCAAAATATTTATCGTAAAATTCGATAGTCTTCACTCCGCACTCTAGAGCGAACTGCGCCTGATGTTTTTTCCCAGGAGTGGTGAAGACGCGGACTTGGACACCATTTTTCGTCTTGGATTCTAAATATTCAAAATCACCGATAATAAATGCGAGGAGATATGTCGACATTTTTGGTGTGGGAGAAAATTTTACAATTTGGTATTCTGCTTCGTGTTCTGCGATAGAAATAGGTAAAGTATTTGAAATAGCTGTTTTACCTTTTGGAATAATAAGGGAAACATAAAAAATTGCTTTTTGCGCTGGTTCGTCAAAGCAGGGGAAAGCTCGGCGGGCGTCGGTGGCTTCAAACTGGGTCGTCGCCATGTGGCGCTCTTTGCCATCTACGGTATACTTGCTTCGATAGAATCCGCGCATTTTGTCGTTCAAGATGCCTTTGAAAACTATTATTAGCTTTACTTTGCCAGCAGGAATAATTTTAGGAAAAGTAAAGGTAGCTGTCTCAGATTTTTCATCGTAAGAAATTTTTGCAAAAACCTTACCTTGCGGAAGTCCGACTTCCGCAGTTTCTATCTCTATTTCTTTAGAATGCAGAGTGAGTATTTTCGTAGGTTTTAGGATGGAGAGCGTGATGGTCTCGATGCCTTCAAAGGTAAAATTATCTAGATCGGGTTTTAACTCGATGTCGTATTCTATTGGGACGATGTTTTTTGATAAGCGTACATTCATAAGTAAATTCCAGCAAATTATCTATAATTTACCAGTATATCTTTTTTTATCAAAAATGCTAATATAAATGAATGGAAAAGGATACTTTTCAAATAAAATTTGCAGGTTTTGAAGGCCCTTTTGGACTGCTTTTGGAGCTTGTGGAAAAGAGAAAACTTTTTATCAACGATGTGTCACTCGCGGCTGTGACTGAAGACTATCTAGCTTATATGAATAAATTAGGTGGCTCTAATTCTTTTGGCCCTGCGGAGATAGCTAGTTTTATCTTAGTGGCTTCAACTTTGATTTTAATTAAATCAAAATCACTTCTACCTGATTTGAATCTAACATCGGAGGAAGAAGGTGATATTAAAAACTTAGAAGAACGGCTACGACTCTTTGAACTTTTTACAAAACTGGGAGGAAATATAAAAGATATGTTCGGTGAAAATATAATCTTTGCTCCACTAGAGCGAAAGAGCGATGTGTTGGTATTTTTGCCCGATGAGCAAATAACAAAAGAGAGCATGATGGGTTTTGCTAAAAATGTCCTCGGAGGAATGCCGAAGAAAGTATTCTTGCCAGAAGTAGAAGTGCGAAAAGTCATCAGCATTGAGGAGATGATAGACAAATTGACTCACCGGATACAGGACTCTATCAAAACGAGCTTCAAGGGTTTTACTGGTAAAGCGACCACTCGCGAGGAGAAAGTATTTGTGATTGTCGGATTTTTGGCCATGTTGGAGCTCGTCAGAAATGGAATCTTAAATGTCGTTCAAGAGAATCATTTCGAAGATATTATTATTGAGAAACAAATATGAATTTAGAATCAAAGATAGAAGCAATATTATTTTGGAAAGGGGAACCGATGTCAGTAAAGAAACTCGGGGAGATTTTGAAAGTGGGAGAAAAAGAAATAAATGAGAGTTTGGATAAATTAAAAATAAATTTAAAAGAAAGGGGAATAGTGCTTTTAGAAAAAAATAATGAAATTACATTCGGCACAGCACCAGAACTTTCGGACTTGATTGAGAATTTACAAAAAGAAGAATTAAATAAAGATCTATCTAAAGCAAGCCTTGAAACATTATCTATCGTCCTTTATAAAAATGGGGTGAGCCGAGCGGAGATTGATTATATCAGGGGAGTGAACTCTAGCTTCACTTTACGCGCGCTGTCTATTCGCGGATTAGTGGAGAAAATAACAGACCCTAAAGACAATAGACGCTATATATACAAGCCGAGTTTTGAACTCTTATCCTATATGGGTGTAAAGTCTGTAGAAGAGTTGCCAGACTATACTGAGGTAAGTAGTTCGATAAATATCGCCGCAAAAAATCTGGAGGAAGAAACTAAAAATGAAACCGCAAGTTAAAAATTGCCAAAACTGCCAAAAAGATTTCACGATAGAATCGGAAGATTTTAATTATTACGAAAAAATAAAAGTTCCACCGCCGACTTGGTGTCCGGAATGCAGGATGGTGAGACGGATGGCTTGTCAGAACCAATGGTTTCTTTTTTATCGAAATTGTGATAAATGTGGGGAGCGTGTGCTTTCTATGTATCCGTCTGCACAAAAAATAACAGTCTATTGTCAGCCATGTTGGTGGAGCGATAGTTGGGATGGTTCCGAATATTCCATGGAATATGATCCGAACAAGCCATTTTTGGCGCAATGGCAAGAATTGTCCGAGAAGACTCCATATCCAGCGCTTGATTCTGCGTATTTAACTTTAAAGAATTGCGATTATAGTAATTCTATCGGTTACTCTAAAAATTGTACGCTTGCGATCTGGGCCGACTATTGTGAAAATGTTTATTTTTCTTCTTTCTTAAATAATACAAAAGATACGGCTGACTGCTTACGAGTTTTTAGTTCTGAACTATGTTATGAATCAATCGGCCAGCACAAATCTTACCGTATGTTTTATTCACAAGAGTGTGATGCTTGCACCGATGTATGGTTTTCTCGAAATTGCTATGGATGTATGAATTGCGTTGGGTGTGTGAACTTGCGTGGGTCTTCTTATAAAATTTTTAATGTTCAGTATGGCAAAGAAGAATATTTTGAAAAATTAAAAGAACTTCATCTGGATACTCGTTCTGGAATTGATGCACTTAAAAAAGAAGTTGAAGTATTTTGGAAAAAATTCCCTTACCGTTTTTACACTGGAGATACCTTTAACCTAAATGTATCTGGTGAATATGTCTATCAATCAAAAAATTCTAAAGAAATGTACAACTCTTCAGGCTCAGAGAATTGTAAATGGTGCCAATTTGTTACTTTTAAGCCGGTAAAAGATTCTATGGATTATTCTGGCTGGGGTAATAATGCTGAGCTTATTTATGAATGTTTTACTGTCGGTGAGAATGCTAGTAATATAAAATTTTCAGGTCTTTGCTGGTCAGATGTGGTAAATACGGAGTATTCTTTTTGGTGTGTATCATCTAAAAATAATTTTGGTTGTGTGAGTTTAAAAAGAAAAAGTTACAGTATTTTAAATAAAAAATATCCAAAAGAAGAATATGAAAATCTAAAAAATAAAATTATAGAAGCTATGAAAAATAATCCATATGTGGATGGAGAGGGGAGAGTTTGGCCATACGGAGAATTCTTTGGCCCTGGCTTTAGTAAATTTGCATATAATAATTCTACAGTTTTTAAATTTTTCCCAAAATCAAAAGAAGAAGCACTCAAAGAAGGTTATTTTTGGAATGACGAAGTAGAAACACAGCCAAATGCGACTATGTCGGGGAATGATTTACCAGAAACGATTGCGGAAGTGGATAAATCCATTTTGAATGAAGTCATTTCCTGCACCACTTGCGACAGAAAATATAAAATAGCTTCGCTTGAATTTGATCTTTTGCGCAAAATGAATATGCCGCTTCCTGCGCGATGCCTAAAATGCCGAGAAAAGTCTCGTTTTGATAAGTTACAGATGCCGAAGCTCTACGATAGACATTGCATGAAGTGCGATAATCCAATCCGAACTTCATACGCCCCCGAGCGACCCGAGATTGTTTATTGCGAAAAATGTTATCAACAAGAGGTGTACTAAAGACAATCGGGATTGATACTCAACACATAATTATTTATTAAATCTAGAGAGGAAACATATTCATCCCCATCAAATCCAGCAATATCTGCATCTTTTATTAAATTTTTATATTGCTCTGTTAAATCTCTCGCTAGGGGCAGATAAGACCAATGCCATTTTTCCTCGTTATAGCCCGTTGGCCTAGAATTACCTTTTAAATTATATGTCTGACAGAATCCAAAGAGGGGAGCATTCTCGGTGAGCCATTCGTAAACCTTTTTTCCTTTTTCTGTCTCAAAATATTCTGGAGTGGCGCCATTTATATCTATATCTGTGCCGAAGTGGTGCCGGGATGTGCCAGGTGCTGCGCTATATTCTAGTATTTTTTCAAATCTCATAGTTCCGTCAGGAATACTTTTGGATAAATCTTTTCCCTCTACGAGCGTGACCCCGTTCCATTTATTATTCCAAAGATTTTTTTGATATTCAAAGTTTCTAGTAGCGGAAGCAATATTTAAATTTATTTTATCTTTATGAGCTGCCCCTGCCATATCTATAAAAGCATTCAGAGTTTCCTTTCTTAAATACATTTGATATGGTGCAATACTGTATGCAGTGGGTACGGCAACGAAATCTTTTCTTTCTGCTGGGTCAAATCTTCCCATCAAGTAAATTTTCTGTTCCGCTTCTTTCTGGAGACGTTCTTTCTCCAAGGCCAACTGGTCTGCCTTTTTTTGTTCAAAATCCAACAGAGAAGAAGTGGCTACGGGTATTAGTAAGAAAATAAATGCCAGTAAGGGCAAGATGCGTTTGAAATTATTTATATTTAGCACATTCATCTCGGAACAATACCACACTGATGTACTTTAATCAAAAAAATGTTACTATTATCTACATGTATTTGAATTTAATCAAAATCTTTTTGCCGATGACTGTGGCCTTTTTTTTAGGGCTTTTTTTTACGCCAATTGCAACCCACTTTTTTTATAAATACAAAATGTGGAAGAGGTATGGCAGAAACGGAGTCACGACTGCTTCAGATTTTTCAAAAATCCATAATGAAGCAGATGAGCTGAAAACTCCGCGAGTGGGCGGGATAATCATCTGGGTCTCTGTGCTTTCCACGGTACTAATTTTTTACTTGATATCTATTTTCTTTCCCTCTGCCGACAGCTCGAAGATAAATTTTTTGAGTAGAAATCAAACTCTCATCCCCATATTTACACTGTTGATAGGGTCCTTGATTGGACTTTGGGATGATTTGATTCAAATTTATGGCAATGGTAAATTTGCTCGTGACGACAAATCTTGGCGCAAATGGAAAGTCTTCCTTATCGCGTCGATGTCTCTCGTGATCGGTCTCTGGTTTTTTTATAAACTAGACATGACCTCTATCCATATTCCATTTATGGGAGAATGGTATTTGGGTATTTTGATTATTCCATTTTTTATAATTGTGGCGTTGGCTACTTTCTCTGGAGGAGTGATCGACGGCATAGACGGCCTTTCTGGAGGAGTCCTCGCCTCTATCTTTGGCGCTTATTCGGCAATAGCCTATGCCAACAATCAGATAGATATCGCGGCTTTCTCTGCAGTCGTGACTGGGGCGACGTTGGCCTTTCTCTGGTTCAATATTCCACCTGCGAGATTCTATATGGGAGAAACGGGCATCATGGGGCTGACTATCACTCTGGCCACTCTAGCCTTTTTGACTGATTCAGTTTTGATTCTGCCTGTCGTCGCATTCCCACTGGTCATCACCTCGTTATCCGTTATTTTACAGATTGCTTCCAAAAAGTTTAGAGGAGGCAAAAGATTATTCCGACTCGCTCCACTGCATCATCATTTTGAAGCCATCGGCTGGTCAGCTTATAAAGTCACTATGCGTTTTTGGATTTTATCGGTTGCCTTTGCGATTATTGGTATAATTTTAGCGGTTATCAGTAGGTAAAAATGAAAGAAAAAAAAGTAGATAGATTTTTTCTAATAATTCTCAGCCTTTTGATTGCTATTGGCGTAGCTATGTTTATCTCCGCCTCCCTCGGTGTCTTTGCTAAAAATGCAAATATATTTTATTCCATGCTTTTTAGTCAGCTGGTGCTCGGACTCGGTTGCGGACTTGTCGGAATGTATTTTTGTTATAAAATAAATTATAAATTTTGGCGTAACTATTCTTTTTTAATTTTCTTGGGCTCGATATTACTCACCGCCTGCGTTTTTATTCCCTATCTCGGGTGGAGCCATGGAGGAGCAGAGAGGTGGATACAAATAGGAAGCTTTTCTTTTCAGCCGGTAGAGTTTTTAAAGTTTGGATTCATTATTTATTTTGCGGCTTGGCTGTCTTGGGCGAAAAATAGAGTGCAAGATTTCAGATTTGGTATTTTGCCCCTCGGCATCATGCTCACGCTTATCGCTGTCATTTTATTTAAACAGCCCGACACTAAAAGCTTCATTTTAATTGCGGTGACGGGCATCTCGATGCTCTTTATTTCCGGTGTTCCTTGGAAATATATTATTGGCATAGGCGCATTGGTGACTCTCGTTCTAGGGTTTCTGGTATTTTTCACACCGTATCTTCAAGCGCGAGTAAAAACTTTTCTTGATCCAGCTTCTAATCCTCAGGGGTCTTCTTATCAAATTCAACAATCATTTATTGCCCTCGGGTCTGGTGGAATATTGGGGCGAGGCTTTGGTCAAAGCATTCAAAAATTCAGTTATCTACCCGAACCACAGGGGGACTCTATTTTTGCTGTTTTGGGGGAGGAGCTCGGTTTTGCTGGTGCCTGTGGAGTAATATTTCTCTACCTACTTTTCCTTTTACGCGGGTTTCATATTGCCAATAATTCCAAAGACCTGTTCGGTAGACTTTTGGTAGCTGGAATTGTTATACTGATTACGTTGCAGTCATTTATGCATATCGCTTCGATTACTGGCGTTTTCCCCCTAACGGGCGTGCCACTTCCATTTATGAGCGCTGGGGGCACTTCGCTCTTGGTATATCTGGCGACAATGGGCATAGTTCTGCAAATATCAAAGTTTTCGGCGAAAGGTTGAAATAAATAATAATTTTTTAATCATATGACCCATTCGACAAACTCAGGGTCATGGTGATAAAATAGAACCATGAAAATCGTTTTTACAGGTGGTGGCACTGGTGGACATTTTTATCCTATTGTCGCCGTCGCGGAGAAAGTAAATCAGATAATAGATCAAGAAAAAATACTGGGTTCCAAGTTGTATTATATTTCTGATAGT
>JAZKJK010000002.1:0-507 GCA_040384365.1 Patescibacteria group bacterium
CAATGCCAACGATGGCACGGTCTTCGCAACCTACGAGTTTGGGCCTTTCGGTGAATTGCTCCGCTTCACCGGGTCAATGGCAAAGATCAATCCGTTCCGGTTTTCGACAAAGTATCAGGATGATGAGACGGGTTTGCTGTATTACGGCCACCGTTACTACAGTCCGAGCACTGGGAGATGGCCAAGCCGCGATCCACTCGGCGAACAGGGAGGAAGGAATATTTACACATTTTCCAAAAACAATCAGATTAACACCGTCGACGTTTTAGGCTTACACGACTTTGCTCTGATAACGGCTCCTGGTCATTTTGAGCCAAAAAAACCTTGGCCTGGAATCCCCGGTCGTTTTAAAGGTGGGGAGGAAGAATTTACACTTTCAGATCATACACACGTTGAAAAGGTTAAGGGGATGTGGTACGTGCGCGCGGGGTATACATCTCACATTGATTTCTGGTATTCAGGTCCAAGTGAAATGACGCACGAGCTTGTTCACGTGGCTGACGACCA
>JAZKJK010000002.1:517-8741 GCA_040384365.1 Patescibacteria group bacterium
CAGAGGGAACGGAGAACCTGATTTTAAATGGGGGTCGACAAACCATTTTGCAGTAAAAAAAAGGCAGAGTGCTTCGCAGGCGTTGTTTCGAGTCTAGGTCCACTCTATCAAAGTCGGTCATACCAAATAGGAGCGCAATTTGATTGTGCTGAATACGACAGTGCTGCCGGAGGAATTTTTGGCCATTGTTCATTGGCTGCCACCCTTAAACCGAAAAATGATGCGCTTGCTATTTTGATCGGCCAGACAATCCTAGCTTGTTCAGCAATGAAGTAAACTTCAGCATCTATAGATTATGAAAATGACATTTCCAAAACTCATGTGGGCGTTTTTTGTTGCAATGTTGGTTGTTGCGCTTAGTGGATCAGCAGACGAGGCTACGAAGCCTACGCATAACCGTTTGGACAATGTGTACTTAAGGAATAGTGACCAGTGGAGCTCTCTGGATACGATTATTGACACTGCCTGGATGTATTTAGTATCAAAAACCAATGTGCCGCCTTCTGCGCGTTACAAGTTCGTTGTTATGATAGATAGGGCAGATACGAACAATCTTGCTGTCATTTCTTTCGGCGGTGGCGTGGCACAACAGTTTTGGGAGGTTCGAGTTGGGGCTAGCGGCAAGGCGCAGAGTTATATTACTGGCCTGGCAACCGATGTTCATCGAGCGCGGCTCAAATGAACTCGACGCGGCAACCATAAGCACCGGAACTGCCAACGAAAATTTGTGATCGCGGAGGCTGCTTCGCCTTTACGAACGCTTCTCCAATCGAAGCAAGGCCCTGCGTGCCTTCCTTAGCCCAGGCACCTAGTCGAGTGCCACCGCGTCAAAGATATCCATGCGAGAATCCTGGCTCATCCACGGCTTGCGCTTAGGTGGCAACCGATGGCCGAGTTCATCTGGAAATCGCTTCGCGAGGATTTCAGCGAGCGCGTGTTTTGTTCCCACGTCATCAGCAAAATAGACCTGCCTCACCTGCGCCCGTGAAAATAGGCTCACCTTGACCTTGCGGGTGGAGGCGAGGCACGTGTTTGCCAATAAGCTGTTTGAAGCTTTTGGGGACATCACTCGGCGCAATAATGTCATGATCGATGACTTCAATCAACTTTATGTGCATCAACGAGTGCGCCAGTTGGATGAACATTTCTTAAGTAGCTTAGTATTTAGTGTTCCGCCAGCATTTACAACACCGGATCTCATTTTGCCAGTGGCAACCGCTGTGAAGGAACAAGTATCGAGACTTAAGTCGCCTTGGGCTGCGTCTACAACTGCTCCGTTCTTGTTACTGGGCTACATTGGGATCGGCAAAAGCACATACCTTGAATACTTCTTCCTAAATGAAGTCAAAACAATTGATCCAAGTATTGAAGGATTGATAATTGATTTTAAGGAGGCTCCAGCAAACCCTGAAGGATTTACTCGATATTTTCTTGACGAAATTGATAAACGGCTAATCGAGATTGATCCCAATCTTACTGCGACAACTTCGAAGTCCGTGAGCCTTCTTTACCAAGAAGAATTTAGTGTTATTGAATCACAGTTTACCACTCCAGGAAGCGCTACACGGCAAAAGGAGGCGCTTTTATCGGAGACACTAGTCAAGGCGATGCACAAGCACGTTCCTGCGATGACTGATTTGCTTGCACGCAAAATATCTTATCTTCGTTCGCGTGGCAAAACAATCTGGATCGCCATTGATAATATAGATCAACATTTCTATATGCTTCATCAAACAGCCTTCGTAGAATCTATCGCCATCGCTTATAAGCTTGGCTCACGGCTTATCATCTCCATGAGGTATCTTTCATTGCACAGCTTAGCATGTCGGCATGTCTATGATAGTTATGTGCCTCGCAAATTGAAGTTATCACTACCAAACATTAGCGAGGTCATTCTTAAACGTCTAGCGTTCTTTAAAAGTGAGAATAAAGCATTTATGAACGAGGCTATCGACTGGACTGGGGGCACACTCAAGGTCAAAGGCCTGGCGGACGACATTGAAACTGCTATTAAAATGATGGCTGAGGGTGATTTCCTTACAAAGTTCCTTCTACCTCTATCAAATTATAACATTAGGAGGCTCTTGCAGATGGTTCTCTCGATGTTTCAATCGTACTATTTTTTCTACGATCGTTTCAACTATGAGCGTTACGTGCCAAATGTTAAGATGATAAAAAAGAGGTTTCTCTATTCGCACTTGTTAAAGAATTCTGACTATTTCAACCCGTCCCCAAGAGATATGCAGGAACGATGTATTATTAACCTCTTTGAGAATGAACACAAAGAAGCAGCATGCAATAATACAATCCGAATTAGACTTCTTCAATTGTTGCTATCCAAAGCGGGTACCGTCACCTTAAAAGATCTTACATCACAGATTCAAGCGGTTTTTGATTATTCAAAAGATGATATTGCCAATGCTCTTCACGCTTTTACGAGTTGCGAGCTAATCGCAATAACTAATGTGATTGAGTTTGGTTTTGACACCTCAATATTTCACGAGCGGCTAAGTGTTAAACACCTCGACTCTGATAAAGTGGAGGTGGCATTGTCCTTTTGCGGAAAAATGCATTTCGATCTAACATGCTCTCTGGACTATGTTGAAATAATGAAACACGCAACTTATGTTGATTCAAAAGATTATGCGAAGATCCAAGGCGAGGAGAATCAACGGACAATGAACACTCGCTATCGGGGAACAAGGTTGTTTTTAGATTATCTCGCACAATCGGAACGCGATGAAATACAGCACCACGTTACCGATCGTAAGGCATTCGATGCAACGTACGGCACGGTGTATCCTGGGATTATCACTTCCATCAATGCTCAATTTGAAGCGCTTGCTGAGATGTATACAAATTCTAGTGAATAGCAATGTCGTTATAATTGGGTTCGCCGCTTTTAAGCACATTCGACAAGTACGGACTGGAGTTCTCTTGAACATGTATCAAGCCTGATCGGGGTGCTTACCACGATCATGCAGCGAGCTTCACCTGGTCTGGTTCTGAGAAGTCTGGCAATCAGCGAGTCTTTGCTATGGTATCTAGCGTGGAATGGTCCCTCCTTTTCCAAGAATTCGAACAAGCTCTACAACTGCGCGCAGATCAGGATCGTTGCCTCTTCTGGCAACTCTCCACTCCTTCACTTCATCTTCAGATTCTTCATACTGTTTTCGTGACATAACCCCTTCCAGTCGGACAATCTGAAATCAGGTGACGTGCAAACACTTCGAAAGAAGTGGTATACTGACATGATGAGACGTTTATTTTTACGGTCGAAAGTTCGAACATCCTGTCTGTAGCCCCGCACATGGAAGATAGAATTCAAAAAATAGAAACAGAGATTGCGCTCATAAAAGAGAGGAATTTTAGAGTGGAAGCTGACAAGGTTTGGGAGACGAGTTATTTTAGGGTTTTTCTTATTTCTGGAATTATTTATGTGGTTGCTCTCAAGGTGATGTATTTTATAGGAGTTGTGAATTATTATTTAGATGCTTTCATTCCAGCTATTGGATATTTTATTTCTGTGCAATCATTGCCATTTATTAAAAAATGGTGGATAAAAAATTTTAATAAATATGAAGATAAAAATTCAAAAATCAAATCGTAAAAGAGCTCTTATACTTGTTGATATACAGGAAGGTTTCGTTAAAAAAGAGAAAAGTAGAATAATTAAAAATTTAGGGTTCCTTTTAAAGCAACAAAAATACGACTTGTATGTTGAAGTAACTTTTCATGCCGAGAAGGGTTCTTTATGGGATAAACAGACCAAATGGACATTTCCTTATGAGCCGACAATGTCGGAAGTTTTAGATTTATTAAAAGGTAAGAAGGTGATAAAAGTCATTAAAGAAACAAGATCCCCATTTAAAGGGGATGTCCGACTCAATTCTGCGTTAAAGAAGAGCAAAATAGAAGAAGTTCATATCGTTGGATTTGATTCCAGTGACTGTGTTTTTGCTACTGCTCAAGAAGCATTCGATTTGGGGTTCTTTACATATGTAATTGAGGAATGTACAGGGGCAAGTCAGGGAGAAAAGATACACAAAAGTGCTATTGGGATTTTGCGATCTCTTGGGTTAACGAATCACCCTTAAGCACTTTTATTTATGAAAAATTCTAAAAAAACATTTGGTTGGATTATTGATCTACTTAGGAAAAAGAAAATTCCCTTCGTTGTCTCTGGTGGTCTTGCTGCAAAAAGCTATGGTTCGCCTCGAGACTTGAATGATATCGATATAGATATTCACGATAAAGATTTAAGTTTAATTTCAGAAGAAGTTAAGCCCTATATTACCTTTGGGCCGAAAATCTACAAAGATGAGCGATGGGATTGTTTACTTTTGAAATTAAATCACGAAGGACAAGATGTTGATATCAGTGGCGGTGATACTTTAAAAATTTGTGACGCAAGAACTGGGGAATGGAAAAACAATCCTACTGATTTTGTGAATGTTGAACAAAGAGAAATTTTTGGAGTTGTGGTGTCAGTAATATCTAGCAAGGATTTGATTGAGTATAAATCAATGTTGGAGGGTGATCATCAGCAAATAGACATTAGGGCCGTTAAGGAATTTAGTAAGTAAATATATTGTGCTACAATAACACCCATGTGGTTTATTTTCGCGCTTCTTGCACCAGCATTTTATTCTGTTGCAGAGATAGCTGATAATTTTTTTGTAAATAAAAAGTTTAAACACCCGATTACCCTCGTATTCTACAGTTCGCTTTTTAATTTTCTTTATGTGCCCATATTGTTCTTTTTTAGTCATCCCTCCATGCCACCACCACATGCGTGGCCGATTTTAATACTACTGGGACTCGTGAATGTGGCGTATCTTTACCCATACTACAAAGGTTTGCAATCTGATGATACTTCAGTTGTTATTTCATTTTTGGCAATTGAAAGAATCATGGTCCCAATTCTGGCTTTTCTCATTGTTGGAGAAATTCTTGCGCCAGTCCAGTATTTCGGTATTTTTCTTATTGTGGTAAGCGTATTTTTGCTTGGCCTACACCATGTACGGACGAAAATTAGATTTAGTAGGGGCGTCTGGTATATCTCATGGGCGGCATTATTTCTCGCACTTGAGGCTGTTCTTCTCAAATTAGCTTTTAGCCAAGGAGTGACTGTCAGTACGGCGCTCGGTGGAGAAATGGCGATGTCGCTTTTGTTTGGAATTTCAATATTTCTTATTCCGAAAATTCGCAAGCAAATCTTTGAGGCATTTCCAGTTTTTATAAAATTATCGCCACTTTTTCTACTGGAAGAGGCGTTTACATTTATTGGTTTAGCAACTGAAGCATATGCGATTTCGCTTACATCAGTAAGCGTAGTGAAAGGTATCACTATGGCTTCTCCATTTTTTCTCATACTTTATGCATGGATGGGGAGTGGATTATTTCCGACTTTTTTCAAAGAAGATCTGCATCGTAAAAAAGTGGTACACAAACTTTTTCTATTTGCGATTCTGATTATTGGTGTTATTTTAGTTAAGGAATAATGATTTTCAACTCATTCTTTATAATTTTTCTTTCCACGGTTCTAATTACTAGATTTTTTCTATTTATAAAACCGACTCCTAGTCCGATTGTTGGAAATTTCAGGGTGCATCATTATATGTATGGAATTATCGGGATAGTAATCGGTCTATTGATTCATTCAGTATTCGTCTATGCGATTGGTCTAGGTCTTTTTATAGATGAACTGACATATCTCATCATCAAAGGCAAAGATCACAAGGATAATTATTCAAAAGTTTCATTGTTTGGTACCTTAATTTTTGTGATTATAGTATATTTTTTGAGAGATTATTTGATTTTGTTTTTTGTGTAATGTTGGGTATACAATTTTTAAATAATTGTGTTAATATAAAAATATGGATGCATTTTTTGGAAAAGAAGATAGACCCAGTGTTCCTAAGGTGACAAGAAGCATGAGCTCAACAGAAAATAAAAAGGCCATTTTAATGGAAGCAGCGCTTTCAGATATGCTTGATGCTAAGCAAGCTAAGCTTTTTGTGCAGGAAAATGATAAAGGGGAACCAGTATCAATGAGGATTTGCGATTTAAATGGTGGTGTAATTCTCTTTCGAGATGAAGAGGGAATAAGAAAATTGAAAGAAAGAAATAGTATTCTAATAGCGCAATATGACAAAAGAAAAGAATAGAAACACAGCTGAAGTTTTGGTGGAATGTTTGGAAGCAAATGGAGTCTCTTATATTTTTGGTGTGCCGGGGGAAGAGAATCTGACTTTTCTGGAAGCCGTTAGAAAATCTAAGATTACCTTTATTACTACTCGTCATGAACAAGCAGCGACTTTTATGGCGGCAACGATAGGCAGACTCACAGGTAAAGTCGGCGTCGCGCTTTCTACGCTTGGCCCCGGAGCGACGAATCTAATGACAGGTGTAGCATACGCGCAACTTGGCGGTTTTCCGCTCTTGGTTATTACAGGACAAAAAGGAATTAGAAAAAGTAAACAGGGTAAATTTCAAATCGTGGATATCGTGGGAATGATGAAGCCAGTTACGAAATTTTCTGCGATAGTTACCAAAGGTGAGGATGTGCCAATTATGGTGCAGAAAGCCATAAACCTCGCTGAGACTGAATTCCCTGGAGCAGTCCACCTTGAATTACCCGAAGATATTGCCGAAGAATCGTGCGACGCAGTTCCCCTTGTGCCTGTAGAAATCAATTATCCCGTTGCAGATGAAAAATCCATAACTCTTGCGCTCCAGGAAATTGAAAAATCCGAACACCCCATAATTATTTTAGGCGGTGGTGTGAACAGGAAATCTCTACGAAAAGAAGTCCAAGCATTTTTAGACAAAACGGGTATACCTTTCATTTCGACTCAGATGGGTAAGGGGGCAATGGACGAAACTTCCGAACTCTATATCGGCACTACAGCCCTATCTAAAGGAGATTTTGTGCATCAAGCGCTCCAAAAATCTGATGCGATTATACTGATCGGTCATGATGTCATAAATACTCCGCCGACTATTTTAACTCCAGAGACTCATCCAAATTCTAAAATTATTCACGTTAATTTTTTCTCTTCCAAAGCCAAGGATGTATATATCCCCACACATGAAATAATCGGATATATTTCCAATACACTTTCCATGCTTACCCAGAAGATAAAAGTGAATCCTAGTTGGGATTTTAGTTATTTTTTGCAAGTGCGAGATATATTAAAAAAAGATATAGCTAAATATTCGCAGGCGACTGATTTTCCGCTACGACCTGAACGTATTATTGCGGATATGAATAGAATATTGCCCAGTGACGGCGCACTCGCGCTCGATAACGGTATGTACAAGATATATATCGGACGGAATTTTATTACCAGAGAGCGCAACGGCATGCTCTTAGATAATGCGCTGGCGACCATGGGCGCGGGGCTACCTTCTGGGATTGCGCTGAAAATACTTTATCCAAAGAAAAAAGTTATTGTCGTTGCTGGCGACGGCGGGATAATGATGAGCATTGGCGAGCTAGAAACTGCTGTGCGTCTCGGCATTGATCTGGTCGTCCTGATTCTCGACGATTCTGGATACGGAATGATCAGTTGGAAACAAAAGAGAATGAGCTTGCCGGATTTCGGAATTTCTTTCAATAATCCGGATTTTGTAATGCTTGCCAAAAGTTTTGGGGCTCATGGATACAAAGTAGAAAAAGCCGAAGATTTGGCGCCACTTTTAGAAAAAGCTTTAAATTCCAAGGGTGTCCATGTCATTGCTTGCCCTATTAGTTACGATAAAGCAAACGAAGTTTTGGGAAAAGTAAAAATGCTATAATGGGTTTATGCCAATCCAATCTAAAAATCCAGCGACCGAAGAAATTCTAAAAACATTTGAAGAGATTTCAAGCGCAGAGCTTGAGCAAAAAGTTGCGCTGGCGGGGGAGGCTTTTAATTCTTGGAAAAAAACTTCATTCCCAGAACGCGCCACCCTAATGCGTAAATTGGGAGAATATTTGCGTACTCATGCAGAAGAATTTTCGAAATTACAAATGCTGGAAATGGGCAAGACCATGAAGTCTGGGCCCGTGGGCATAGATAAATGCGCCAGCCTTTGTGATTATTACGCGGATAATGCGGAAAACATTTTAGCGCAGGAGATTTTACATACAGACAAAAAAGAGCAGTACGTGCAATTTGATCCCCTGGGTGTAGTACTTGCTGTGATGCCCTGGAATTTTCCATTTTGGCAGGTTTAT
>JAZKJK010000002.1:8751-14959 GCA_040384365.1 Patescibacteria group bacterium
TGCCAGCGATAATGGCTGGGAATGTCGGCCTCCTAAAACACGCCTCCAATGTGCCACAGTGTGCGATGGCCATAGAAGGATCATTTCTTGCTGTCGGATTCCCGAAAGGCGTATTTCAAAATTTACTTCTTCCCGCTTCTCGAGTTGAAAGTTTAATTCGTGACCCTCGTGTGGTTGCTGTCACCCTCACTGGTAGCGAGAAAGCGGGGAGTGAAGTCGCGCGCGTGGCTGGAGAAGAAATAAAAAAAGTGGTGCTAGAGCTAGGCGGTAGCGATCCTTTTGTTGTTTTTGCTGATGCGGACATTAAAAAAGCAGCCGAAGTGGCTGTGACGGCAAGACTGCAAAATAATACCGGCCAGAGTTGTATTTCTGCCAAAAGATTTATCGTGGAAGAGAGTGTCAAAGATACATTTACCAAAGCGGTAGTAGTAGAATTTTCAAAATTATCCGTAGGCGACCCAAGTGATAAAAATACAGATGTGGGGCCCCTAGCTATGGAGCAGATTTTAAAAGAAGTTGAAGCGCAAGTTAAAAAATCAGTGGCGCTTGGCGCAAAAATTGTTTATGGGGGTGGAAGAAGGGAAGGTAAAGGTTATTTTTATCTGCCGACAGTGATGACGGATGTTAAAAAAGGTATGCCAGTCTACGACGAAGAAGTTTTTGGTCCAGTTTTGCCTGTTATTTCATTTAAAACCGAAGCGGAAGTAATAGAGATCGCCAATGACACTAGATATGGACTTGGTGCGTCAATATTTACTTCAGATATGAAAAAAGCGAAAAGAATTATTCCGCAAATCGAAGCAGGGAATGTCTGCGTGAATGATATGGTCAAGTCTGATGTCCGGGCGCCATTCGGAGGGATTAAAAAGTCTGGCTACGGTCGCGAACTCGGCACTTATGGTATAAAAGAATTTGTAAATATAAAAAACGTTTGGTTTGGGTAAAATGAAAAAATGCATTATACTGTAGTAAAGTAGCAGACCAAACATGAAAGGAGAGTGATTAACATGTCGCTACAAGTACATCAGTTGAGACCCAGAGCACACCGGGTCCAAAAAATCAGAGGTTCTAGGGCGGGGGAATCCGCATGGGTTGTAGCCAAAGATGTGTATGCCAACGACTTCGGCGTAAAGTTTGACGGTGACACAAATGTCACCAGAAATTGTAACCCGAATGATTGGATATTACTTGGCGCACCAAACGGCACCGTTCCGTGGACCTAAAGGGAAGTGGCAAGATTCGCTCTGTTACTTCCTTTTACTTTCTATGGTCTGTAAATTAAAAGGTTCTGACGCATCAAACCATTTTATTTCTTTGTCGCGTTTAAACCAAGTCATCTGACGCTTTGCATACTGCAAAGTGCCACTGACTACCTTTTCATAAGTTGGATTATTGTATTCAAAACCAAGTTCAGAAAGTCTCTTGCTGGACACTCCAGCTCTTTTTAGTTTTTTGATTTCATTTAGCAAGCCACCTTGAAACATTTTCTTGACTCTTTTTTCCACTTTCTTTTTTAATAAATCCCTCGGCAAGTACAAACCAATTTTGATGAATTTATATTTGGGTTTGATTTCTGTAATTTCGGGAACTTTACCGAGAGCCTTCGCTATTTCTATGGCTCTTATTATTCTCACTTTATTTTTTGGATCTATGTTTTTTGCTCTTTCTGGATCTATTTTTTTTAATACTAAGAATAATGCTATCGCTGACTTTTTAGTAAGTTGCTTGCGTAATTTATGATTTGGTGGAACTTCAGGAAAAACTACGCCCTTAGTTATTGCCTCTATGTAAAACCCAGTACCTCCGCAAATTATGGGAGTTTTACCACGAGTGAGTATTTCTTTTATTTTTTCTTCGGCTAATTCTTTATATAAAGCTGCGGTGAATTTATGTTTAGGGTTGGCTACATCGAGCAGGTGATGTGGTACACCATGCATTTCTTTTTTAGTGACTTTTCCTGTGCCCACATCGAGACCTTTATATACTTGCCTAGAATCAGCTGAGATTATTTCACCGTCTATCTTCTTAGCAATTTTTACTGCAAGGGCGCTTTTGCCTGTGGCAGTTTGGCCTAAAATTACAATAATTTTCTTCATATTTTGAAAATTACATGCTAGTTCCCCTTAATTATCTTTATATCTGCGCCGATAGAATTTAGTCGCTCGGCAATCTCTTCATAACCACGATTTATCATATAGACATTTCGCAGGATTGAGGTGCCACTAGCTCCAAGCATAGATATGAGGATGACCATGGACGGACGTAAGGCCGGCGGGCAGACGACTTGAGCGCCTTTTAGGGTTGTGCCACCTTTTATGTAGAGCCGATGTGGGTCAGCGAGAGTTATATCTGCACCTAGACGGTTTAGCTCTGTCAGATATATGGCGCGATTTTCATAGACCCAGTCATGTATCATAGTCTGACCTTTGGCCCTGATGGCAATCGGTACGAAAAATGGCAGGTTGTCTATGTTGATGCCCGGGTATGGGTTGGAATGCAATTTGTCGTACAAGGCTTTGAGTTTGCTTGGAAATATTTCAATGTCGGTCAATTTTGTGCGTCCATTAAATGAATGGTAAATTTTTGACATTTTAAATTTTAAGTTCATTCTTTTGAGTTTTTCCATTTCGAGCGCCATGAAATCTATGGGGACTCTGGTGATAGTGATCTTAGAGTCTGTGATGATTCCAGCGGAAATGAACATCATTGATTCTATTGGGTCTTCACTATTCCAATACTCAATGTCTTTGTTTATTTCTTTGATACCGTGGATGGTGAGACTAGCGGTGCCTATGCCTTCTATTTTTACCCCCAGCGCTTCTAGGAAGAAGCAAACTTCTTGCACCATATAGTTTGCGCTGGCGAAGTTTATTTTTGTCATGCCGGGGATGAGGGCAGAAGCAGTCAAGACATTTTCACAAGCCGTATCTCCGGATTCATACATGACTATGTCTGCCTTTTTTAATTTTCTCGCGGTCACCTCGTAATTTTTTGCAGTAGTTTTTACTTTGACCCCAAGTTTCTCTAAAGCATATATGTGCGCGGCGATGGTGCGCTTGCCGAGGTTGCATCCATGCGCGTGGGGGATAGAGAAAGATGATAATTTATGGATGAGTGGCCCCATCAGCATGACGATAGAGCGCGTCTTGATGGCTGATTCGACGTTGATATTTTCTAAATTGAATTTCTTTGGCGGGATGATCGTCAGAGTATTTTGGTTTACCCATTTGATTACGACCCCAATACTTTCTAAGATTTCGATAACTCTGTACACCTCTTCAATGCGGGCAATGCCGTGGAGAGTCGTCGTACCGCTATTTATGAGCGAGGCGCACAAGAGCCCCACCGAACCGTTTTTTGAAAAGTTGGTTTTGATAGTGCCACTTAATTTCTTACCTCCATTCACCTCAAAATCAATTGAGTCGTTGACTGAGACTATTTGATGGTTGAGGACATTGCTTATTTTGAGCAGTAGCTCAGTCGTGAAATTTTGCTCGCCCTTTTCCATGCGGGGGATAGAGCTCTGGGAAGTGTTCAGCGCTTTGGCAAATTCTTCCTGAGTCATCCTGCGATGTTCGCGCAGTTCTTTAATAAAATAGCCTATCTTTTGCTGCTCTGTTTCAATATCTTCTTTGACAACTTTCTTTGTTTTAGCCATATCAGGCTAGTATATCTCATATATGAGATAATGCAAGGGGGATAACTTATAATTCTTTTGAGGAAAGTAACCACTTGAGAAAAAAACTTACCTCTTTTTGATTGCGCAGATACCATTTTGCTAAGCTTTTTTTGTTTTTGCCAACACGAATTGCCATACCATTTCTTTTAAAAATTCTGAAAGCATCTTCGTCTGTATCTGCATCGCCTATATAAATGGGCACGAGTTTTTTACTTAATTTACTTTCTAGAATTTTCAGAGCTAAACGGCATGCTGTTCCTTTATTGATGTTAACCGCTGGACGTATTTCAAATGTTTTTTTGTTTAGACGTGCCTCAAGAAGACCCCCTTTTTCAACTTCTTCTTTAATTTTCTTCAAAATAGATTCAAGCGATTTGACTTTCCCTTTTTTGATTAGACGATACCCCAACGCAAATGTATATTTCTTATCCTCAAATATTATTCCATTGTACATTTTTAACTTCTCTACTAATTCTTTTTGTGTTTTTAGAAAAACTTTCTTTGAAGTGGGTGAAAGGATAGTCTTATATTTATGACCAAAGTCATGTTCTAGCCCATGGTTACCTATGTAAAGTATATTTTTTATACCTATTCTTTTTTTAATATCACTTAACTTTCTTCCTGTAATAATGACTACGGGGATATGGGCTAGTATCTTTTTAAGAGTATGTTTAGTGGTTTTTGGTAAAAATGCATCGTTTGGGTTTTTAGCAAGAGGGGACAGTGTTAAGTCAAAATCAAGCAGTAGAGCAGTATTAGGTTTTTTTATTATATTTTCTATTTCAGTGATATTTTTAAAAACATATTTCATATATCAACTTAAATTTGTTATAGCTCGAATAAACTCAGCTGACCAGCGGAAAATATTGTAACTTTTTATAGATTCTCGCATTTTCTTCATACGTTTACGTTGCTCGGGTAACGGCATATTTAAAGCAGTACGAATAGCTTCTGACGTCTCCTCAGCACTATAAGGGTTTACAATTAAGGCACCACTATTCAGCTCTCGAACGGCGCCAGTAAATTTACTTAATATTAAAACGCCACTTTCGTCATTTCGTGCAGCAATAAACTCTTTTGCTACTAAATTCATCCCATCGTGTAAAGAGGTCACCATACAAACATTTGCAATTTTAAAAAGAGGACCGAGTTCTTCGTGAGAATGATATTCTTTAATTAGAACAATCGGTTGCCAGTTTTTTGTTTTAAATTTATTATTTATACGTTCAGATTCTTTTGTTACGTCTTTACTGAATTGCTGATACCTGGGGACACTTTCACGGCTTGGTGAGGCTATCTGTAGAAATGTAAAATTTTCCTTATAGTCAGGATATCCATCCAAAAAAAATTCGATGGCTTTAAATCTTTCAAGAATGCCTTTAGTATAATCCATACGATCGACCCCTAGACCAACATATCTTGTATGAATTCCTAATTTTTTTAAAAATTTCTTTCCAACATTTGCATCGTACATTACATCACTACTGCTACCAGTAAAGGCAACACCAATAGGGAGTGATTTAATATAGCTTGTGTGGCTTTTGTATGTTACAGAGAATTGCTCAAGATCACATAATGATTCAAGTTCTTTACCCACGGTATTTATAAAATTATTGCAATATTGTTGAACATGAAAACCAACAATATCTGCACCCAGTATTCCTTGCAGTATTTCTTTACGCCAAGGGCAGACACTGAATGCTTCAGGGCTTGGCCATGGCATATGCCAAAATATACCCACCTGGGCATCGGGTCTAGCTGCTTTTATCATCTGTGGCAAAAGAGACAAGTGAAAATCTTGTACTAAAATAAGTGGATTCTGGACATTTTTTACTTCAGTAAGGACATTTCTTGCGAAAATTTCGTTTACCTTTTTGTATTCATACCAATCTTCTTTTCTAAATAGAGGACGAGTATGAGCTAGAAGGCAAAGTGGCACTATTGCTTCATTTGAAAAACCTTTATAGTAACCTTCTATCTCCTCATCAGATAACCAGATTCTTTTTAGAGTGTATTTGGGTTCGTTGGGGGGAACTTTTATTTTATTGTCTTTGTCGACAACTAATTTATCTGCATCACCACTACCCCAAGCAATCCAGGTTCCACTACAAGCTTCCATTACTGGTTCAGTGGCAGCAACCACCCCTCCAGCTGGCATTTTATAATTTATCTTACCTTTTGAATCCGTAAAATGTTCATATGGTTCACGATTAGATACAACAAAAATGGGACGATCCTTCAGAAAAGCCTTTATGAATTCAGACAAACGTTCGGATGTCCAAGGAGTATCAATCTTTTCTAATCGCATTCGTGCCTCTTCTTTAGCGGACAAACGTGCTTGTGACAAACTTTTAGTTATTTGAGTAATTTCTATTGCCAGGGGCTTAAAAAATGAATACTTATCTACGTCTTTTAGAGTCTCATTCTTTTTTCCCAAGCGAATTTTTTTTATGGATTCAACCAAACGAACAACTTGGCGGAATACAAAAAATCTTAGTATTATAAAGATAGTAATTGAGAATATAATTA
>JAZKJK010000003.1:0-9841 GCA_040384365.1 Patescibacteria group bacterium
GAACCTGAGCCAACACCAGAACCTGAACCAGCTCCGGATTCGACAGGCTCACCACAAGCAGAACCCGAACCACTTGTACCGAGCGAAGTCGAGGGAGAACCAACACCTGAACCTGAAGAAGAAGTATCCAACACTCCCGACGCTCCAGCCGAGCCGGAGGCCGGGACTCCGACCGAAAGCGTCGGAGCTGAGCCTACACCAGAACCAGAACCCGAGGCGGAACCAGAGCCAGAACCTACTCCAGAAACAGTCACCACAATAGCTAATTAACCACCTTGGAAAATTTTCATGAAAACATAGGAAAATTTCTTCCATTTCTGGAAGATCTGCGTGATCGATTGTATCGCGGGGTAATTTTATTTGGGGTATCCTTTTTGGGCGGTTTCCTCTCTGCTGGACTAATTCTGAAAAAATTATTGAACTTTGTTCAAATTGATCAGGTCATAATAGTCACTTCTTCACCATTTCAGTTTTTCGAGGTAGCGATGGATATCGGGTTTTTCCTAGCGATTATGGTTTCTGTTCCGTACATAATTTATAGCTTTTATGTTTTCATTATACCCGCATTAACTAGAAGGGAAAAAATAAAATTATTAAAATCTATACCTTTAAGCATCGGGCTGTTTATTGCTGGATTTTTTTATGGGTTTTTTATTCTTTTCTATGCTCTAGAAACATTGGCTTCCGTCAACATCAGTTTAGGGATCGCAAATTTTTGGAATATCAGTCAATTTTTATCACAAATGCTTATTACCTCCGCTTTATTGGGACTGATCTTTGAATTCCCTCTTTTGTTGACTCTCCTTATAAAACTGGGGATAATTAGACTGCAAACCCTCAAAAACAGTAGGCGTATCGCTTATTTTATAATCCTTTGCCTGACCTCTTTACTTCCGCCAACCGATGGGATATCATTGATAGCAATGGCGCTGCCACTTGTGCTATTATATGAAGTGGTAATATTATTAAATAATAAAAAATCTTATGCTTGGATTAGGACCTAGAGAAATAGTTATTTTGGCCGTCGTTCTTGTTTTGCTTTTCGGGGCAAAGAAAATACCAGAGCTAGCTCGTGGTATTGGAGAAGCTATCAGACACATTAAAGGTGGGTTTTCGGATGAAGGCAAAAAGGATAAGTCTGATAAAGACAGATAAAATTGGGCAATCTTTTGCCTGACCTCTTTACTTCCGCCAACCGATGGGATATCATTAACTGCAAGGGTCGATATTATTAAAGCCATTAAATAATAAAAATATCATGTTTGGATTTGGAACAACTGAATTACTTCTTGTAGCGGGTCTCCTTATTTTGTTTTTCGGAGCAAAGAAAGTATCAGACCTTGCTCGTAATGTTGGAGAGGCCATTAAATACATCAGAGGCGGATTTAAGGATGAAGATAAAGACAAGTAAAGGATAACTGCTTAACCCATGAAGGGTAGTAGTATTATATAATAATAATATTATGTTTGGATTTGGAACAACTGAAATTCTTATTGTGGCGGTTCTTCTCATTTTGCTTTTCGGAGCAAAAAAAATACCAGATCTCGCTCGTGGTATTGGAGAAGCTATCAGACACGTTAAAGGTGAGTTTTCGGATGAACAAAAAGACAACAAATAATAAAAATCATTTGTTGTCTTTTTGGTTCAGTTTGTATTTTTAAAAACACAAAAAGTCTCCCTTTCGTGTGTAATAAGGTTGTGAAAATATTTTTTTTAAAAAATCAAATAACCAGAGTTTTTTTAAAATGCTGCTTTTTCTTTTTTGGCTTTTTTTATTTTTTTAATGTTACTTATGCAATTGAAACATATGTTCCTCTCGAAGCTATTGTAATAGGGGAATTTATATATAACGATGACTATACCCCTACGACTGACGACTGCACTATTTCAATCTATTCTCCGGCGGGAGCGACTTTAGTAAATGAAGCTACGATGCTCGACGATGCCTCAGGGTGGCATTATTATTCATATACAACTCCGGCAGTAGAGGGTAAATATCCGACAGTTATAACATGTGGAACATCTCTCGGGGGAGATCTCTTTAAATTAGATAAATCATTTATTCTTAAATCTTCAAATTTAACAGCTGATGATTTGAGTGACATAACAACAGTCGTTACTGATTCCGAAGGAGTTATCACCACCGCTATTAGTACGTTGAACAATATTACTGCCGCTGAAGTCTGGTCTTCACCGACCCGGTCGCTCACCACTTATGGTACTTTGGTAGCGGATGTGTGGGCAAACGGAAGTCGCACTCTTACTTCTGGTGGTTTTGACGCTGCATCTGTTTGGAGCTATGGCACCCGTAATTTAACCGACGCCACTTTAACTTCCGGTTCTTTAGCCAAAGTCTCCGATCTTTCCGGCTTGGCTACCACGACCAATGTTACTGACGCCACTTCAACCCTAATTGCAGAGATAGCCAAAGATTGGACGGTTACTTTATCCGATTTTGGAGAGGCCACTGTTAACACCGCTTACAAAGCAAAATTACAGGTTCTAAATTATGCGACCATCCCAACGGATGCAGATTCTTTGCCAACGGTGGTTATTACTGATTCCGCCGGAACAGTACAAGTCGGAGCTGGCGTTATGACCGAAGACTCAGACGGGACTTACAGTTACAGTTATAGTATTCCCGGTAGCTCGATCGGCGGTGTTTGGGAGACAGAAGTTTCAGTCGTCGTTAATGGGGAAACGGTTGAAGTAAACGATTATTGGTCTCTTTCTAGCTCGCCAGCTGACGTTCAAATAATTGAAATTACAGACAGAATCATCCCGTATATAACTGCTAGTGTGAGAATTGACAACATGGGAACACAGGCTAGCGACTTTTATTATGTGTATTGTGTCGTAAGTAGCGAAAACAATTTGTGTGGTGGAGACGATGATATAGATTCTGCATCAGATACTGCATATATAAATGCCGGAAGCTCTATAAACTTGTCGTTGACTTTGGATGAAATGTCAACAGCAGGAACTTATTGGTTTAAAGTCAAAGCGCGAGCCTTAGCTGAAACTAACTGGGCAGCATCGACCGAGCAATTTGTTGCTGAATTGGGTGGTACAGGTGTAGGTGGTGGTGGAGGTGGTGGGGGTGGAAGCAGTTCTTTACCACCTGCTACGGGAGTTTGTAGACAACGAGCAGACTCCAATTGTGATGATAAAATAAATTCAATTGATTTCTCGATTTTGCTCTATTATTGGAAATCCCAGCCACCCTTTAAAAATAATTATGTGGATATCAATAAAGATGGTAAAGTAGATTCCATAGATTTCTCGATCCTTCTGTATGAATGGGAAAAATAATTATTCATTATTATTAATTAATAAATTAAATATGAAAAAATATATTGTTGCAAAATATTTGGTGTTATTGATGGTTGCGGGTTTTATGCCAAGTATCGCTTTTGCCACGAATGTTTACCTTGAAACATCCAGAAACACTGTTTCCGTCGGAGATACATTTATAGTAAGGGTTAAAATTGATGCTGAAAATAATGACATAAATAGTGTAGATGGGGATATTGTGCTCCGATCGCAAAATAATAACTTTGTAGTCAATGATTTTAGTTTGGCGCAATCGCCTTTTACTTTATGGCCCCAAACCCCTTCTCTCTCGCAGGATGGTAACATCGTTTCTTTCACGGGCGGAATTCCAGGAGGTTTTAACTCCAATAAGGTCACCTTATTTAATATCATTGTTGAAACCCACGAAGCGGGCGATATAGAAGTCTCTCCTAAAAATATAATTGTTTTTGCCAACGATGGGCAAGGCACGAAACTTCCGGTTAAGATCAATGGTCTAATAGTTAAAGTAGCAGAGAGCGATACCAGTAACGCCGTTAGTAATGAATGGATTGATTTAGTCAATCAAGATAAAGAGAATCCAAGCCTTCTTTTGATTACCCTGGGAAGAGAATCTTCCATGTTTGAAGGGAAGAAATTTGCCTTCTTTACTGCCATAGATGATCAGTCGGGTATAAGTTATTATGAGGTTTCTGAAGATGGCAAGCCGGTAATCCGAAGCGGAAGCATGTATGTTTTACGGAACCAAGACGACAATCGCACTCCTGATCTAGTAGTCACCGCATATGATAAAGCTGGTAATAAAACGGTCGCGGTCTATAAGGCGCCAGGTTTCACCATTTTAGGTGTTTCTCTGAGTAATTTTTTTATAGTTTTGGCGGTGATATTTATCATTTTGGTTCTTTTTAGAATAATAAGAAGAAATAAAAAGAATGTTCGGACTAACTAGCAAGTTTAAATTCAGAAACTTTTTCCTCCCGTTTCTATTCTTGGCTTTTTTGCTGTCTTTTACCGAAAAAGCTGATGCCGCAACCCTGTCTTTTTCCCCGAGCTCGGCAAGTGTTTCTGTGGGCAACATAGTGTCCGTTAAGGTTGTTGTTAATACATTAGGCGAAGCCATAAACAACGCGGAAGCAATTATTCAATTTCCTTCGGATTTATTAGAAGTTATTTCGGTGAGTAAAAGTTCCTCCGTCTTTTCTTTATGGGTTGAAGAACCAATTTTTTCGAATCTATCAGGCACTATTAAATTTAATGGCGGAGTTGCTAATCCGGGCTTTAACGGAAGTAATGGTTCTATCGTATCAATTACTTTCAAGGCCAAGTCTTCCGGAACCGCCTCCATCCTTTTTACAGATGCTGCGGTGCGAAAAAATGATGGTTCAGGAACAGATATTTTAACTTCAAAGAATTCTGGCGTTGTGCGAATTGGAGTTGCCGAGGTGGTTGATGTTCCGGTGGTGTCCGGTGCTATTCTTCCTAAGCCAGTTATTTCTTCTGAAACTCATCCAGATCAAATGGCTTGGTACGCGCTCAACACTGCTTCCTTTAACTGGAAGATACCAGCCGGCGTTACTTCGCTGGAAACACTTTTCAACAAGAATCAAAATTCAGTTCCGTCAATCAAATATGATAGTTCGGTGTCGCAAAAAACTTTGAATAATATTTCGGATGGCACCTATTACTTCCATTTGCGTTATGCTAATTCCGTCGGTTATGGACCTGTAGCTCACTATCAATTTAATATTGACACCACGGCTCCTGATCCATTTATTCCGACAATACGAACAAGCGGTAATAAAAATCTTATTAAATTAAATGCAGAAGACGCCACTTCCGGGATAGATTATTACACCATACAAATTGACGATAATCAGATGTTGAAGATAAAGAAAACTGGATTAGTGGAAAATGAATATCCTCTTCCTGTTTTAAAACAGGATAACCATAAACTCATTATCATCGCTTACGATAAGGCCGGGAATCACCGAGAAGCCAGTTTGGATTTTCAAAGTCCTTTTATAACTGTTCCGTCTATTTCTCTTAGTTCCAATAGTATAGTCAAGGGCGAGACTGTTATTATTTCTGGAAAGACAGATTATGGAGACAATCAAGTTGAGATCACTCTTAATTTAGAAGGAAGGGATATTAAAAAATATAAGCAAACACCATCTCCTGACGGATCTTTTTCTTTAACCACTGAAAGGGTGGATGCGGTCGGTTCAATAAGTATTTGGGCCGAAAATGTTTTTGGAAATTCAGTTAGGAGTCAGCCATCCCAAAAATTGTATTTAAAAGTTGACGAACCAGTAGCTGTCAAAGTGACTTTGGCTCTTTTTTGGCTGATTCTTATTATTATCCTCTTCACCATTCTTCTGTTTATTCTTTATGAGGGTTGGCATAAATTTTTTGGTCTTAAAAAAGAGATTAATCAAGAATTGGAATCTGTGGTAAAGGATGCACATAAAGCCATGATCCTACTCAAAGAAGAACTGAACAGTCAGCTTGATGTATTAGAAAAAGCCAAGGTAGATAGAAGTTTGAATAAAAAAGAGGAAACTATTTTCAAAGAAATTCAAAAAAATGTGAATGATGTAGATTTATTTATTGAAAAGAAATTAAAAAAACTGATGTAGTTTGGTTCGGAATACTTTAAATTTTACAATTTCTCTTTTTCAATTTTTTATGCTATTATTTTTTTATGGATTTTAATTTTCTTAATAAAAAACTAGGACAGAATACAGGGCAAAATAAAGGCAAAAAAACTCCAAAGAAAGAGGGGTTTGCAAGTAGTGCGGCTGGAGCGATAGTAGTATTCATGATTATCACGGCAGTGTATTTAGTCGTAGCTGACAGTGGGAAAGTTATTCCAGAGGTTTCCATTTCAGATTTGGCCAAAAGTGTCTCCGTCGGAGATGTAAAAAATATTGTAGTTGCGGGCGACAAACTGACTATCACTTATCAAAATTCTGACGTGAAGACCGCCAAGAAAGAAGTCGGCTCAGCTCTTTCACAAACTCTTTTTAATTATGGGGTGACGCCATCAGCGCTCGGCAAGACTGGCATAGAGATCAAAGATGAAAGTGGATTTATGTTTGTGTTGTTGAACATTCTGCCATTTTTACTACCGATACTTTTTATTTTAATTTTCTTCTGGTATCTATCTCGACAAGTCAAAGGTGCGGGTATGCAAGCTCTCTCTTTTGGTCAGTCCAAAGCTCGCATCACTGACCCGAATGATAAAAATAATAGAGTGACTTTCAAAGATGTCGCCGGATGCAAAGAAGCGAAAGAAGAATTAAAAGAAATTGTAGATTTCCTAAAAAGTCCGAAGAAATTTTTAGATATTGGCGCGAGGATTCCGAAAGGCGTCATCTTGACCGGAGCGCCGGGTACAGGCAAGACCTTGCTCGCGCGAGCGGTAGCGGGGGAGGCTGGTGTGCCCTTTTTCCATTTGTCTGGTAGTGAATTCGTGGAAATGTTCGTGGGTGTCGGCGCGTCTAGAGTGCGAGATCTTTTCAAAATGGCTAAAAAAGCGGCTCCAGCGATAATCTTCGTGGATGAAATAGATGCCATCGGGCGTACTCGCGGCGGGGGATTTGGCGGTGGTAATGATGAACGCGAACAGACCTTGAATCAAATATTGGTGGAGATGGATGGATTCGAACCAAATGATAAAGTCATAGTCATGGCGGCGACCAACAGACCAGATGTGCTGGACCCAGCTCTTGTCCGTCCAGGGCGTTTTGATAGAAAAGTATTGCTGGATTTACCTGACCGCGCGGATCGCGAAGAAATATTGAAAATTCATGCAATGAAAAAACCTCTCGCTGAAGATATAAATTTGAAATTAATTGCTGAACGCACCCCCGGATTCTCTGGCGCTGATTTATATTCGCTGATGAATGAAGGCGCGATACTCGCCGCGCGTGAGAATAGGAAAAAAGTCTTCCAGTTTGACCTGATACGGGCGATTGAGAAAGTGATGCTCGGTCCCGAACGCAAGAGTCACTTGCTTTCTAAAAAAGAAAAAGAAATCACTGCTTATCATGAAGCGGGGCATGCGCTCGTCTCCTCAGTGCTACCTTATGCTGACCCAGTGCATAAAGTGTCTATCATCGCACGTGGAAATGCGGGCGGATATACCCTGAAACTTCCTCTGGAAGAGCGTCGTCTGCAATCTAAAAAAGAATTTATAGATGATATCGCAATGTCTCTCGGCGGATATGTAGCAGAGAAAATGATCTTCGGAGATATAACTACCGGACCATCTAGTGACTTGCAAGTATCCACAAATCTAGCTCGCGCTATGATCACTCGTTGGGGAATGTCCGATGTCATCGGGCCTATCGCCCTAGTGGGTTCCGGTGGTAGACCTCAATATGGAGAAGCGATAGAAAGAGAATTTTCTGAAGCTGTTTCCACCAAAGTTGACGCCGAAGTTTCTAGAATCATCAGCGATGGATTGAAATCTGCCGAAAAAGTTCTGACTGGTCACAGGAAAGCTTTTGAAGCTATCGCCCACAAGCTCATCGAGGTGGAAACTCTCGAGCAAGAAGAATACGAAAAAATACTGACTGCGCATGGGATAATCTTGAAGAAAAAAGAAATCATCGCCTCACCTGAAGTTAAAATTTAATTTTTAATGCTCAACAAATTTTGGATTTGGTATGAAAGAAATTATAAGGTCATCGCACCGATCACGGCCTTGCTTTTCTTGTTGCAACTCGTGCATCTGTATTGGATGACGACAAATATTGTTTTCTTTAGATTGTTCGAGCACCCGTTTTGGGATCCGAGTAAATTTTGGAACACGGTCATCGCGCTGGTGGACTACACAGAAATACCGGCTATTCTTTCAAGCACTATTTTCTACATTCATCAATATCAGAAAGATTCTGGAATGAAGTGGCGAAGCATCATCTTTCTCCTACTTATCAATTCGCAATGGATTCATTTATTTTGGATTACCGATGAAGTTATTTACGCGCAAATAGCCGGCACAGTTGCTGTCATGATGCCGGTGTGGCTGTCATGGGTTGCCATTTCCATAGATTATCTAGAGCTTCCAGTGATGTATGACACCGTCAAAAAAGTGATTGGGTCTTTAAGGAGTAAGGAAATATAAAATTGCATTTTAGCCTTATTTTGCTATATTTATTATGTTAGTTAACCGTCCTTAGCTCAGTTGGTTAGAGCATCGAGCTTATACCTCGAGGGTCCCACGTTCGAATCGTGGAGGACGGACAACATGAAACAACTTGCGTTAATAAATCCAGAAAATGTTTCCGAAAAAGAAGTAAAGGAATATCCTGTGCGTGAGTCTGTGCGTGCGATTGTGGTTGACGAAGAAGGAAAAATTGCACTTCTTCATGTTGTAAAAGAGAATTATTTTAAATGGCCAGGTGGCGGCATAGAAGGTGCGGAAGATAAAATGACCGCTCTTAATCGTGAGTGCGATGAAGAAATAGCTTGTGATATTGAAGTTTTTGGCGAGATTGGTTCGATTGTTGAATACCGAACGATTTTTAATCTTAAACAAATTTCATATTGCTATTTAGCAAAAGTTAAAAAGAAAAAGGGAGTGCCGACTTTTACGGATTTTGAAAAGGAAAAAGGTTTTAAAAACGTTTGGTTGAACTACGAAGAGGCAATGAATTCTTTAATAAATAGTCAAGCAACAAGCGTTGAGGGTCGCTCTTACATAGTCCCAAGAGATACAATCTTGCTTAAAGAAGCAAAGAATTATTTAGCTAAGTTATAGAATAAATTACTCAAAATGAAATTTACCTATTATCAAACTTGACGGCCGTCTATAAGTGATAACACTATCATTTATTTCTTTACTGCTATTTTAAAGGTTTTAATATTTTTTCTTATACCTATATCCTCCAGACGTTTTAAAAAATAAGATGGAAGAGGGCCTGGACCAATCCATAGACTTTGTTGCAACATTCTATAACCAAATATTTTTATCTGATTTCTAAGCCAATTGCGGATGATTCTGTTTTTCTCTGGTATATCAAAAGAAAGGATTATATTATCGGGTGAATTTTTATTGAAAGGGGATGATAGGTAACTTAACAATCTAGTGTTTTTTATATGAGCCTCACCCTTTTTAGTGATCGACCAACCCGCGACAGAATTGTCTATATAACCTTTTGAATGTAGTCGTGAAAGCGCAACTCGGACGCTTCCTTCCTTGTATCTTTTTAACTTCCGTTCATAAAGTATGGATCGAAATTTACGAACATTTCTTGCGCTACCTAATGTAGCCATAACAAGATCCGTTATTCTCGCTGAGTTATTTTTCATGTATGACATACTTTAATATTATCATATCTGACGGCCGTCTAAAAGTGATAACAAGAATTTTGGGGAAATTTATTCAAAATGAAATTCATCAGTCTTTTGATGGACTTTTTGTTTTAGCAGGGGATACTTGCCTAATTCTGGATCTTCGGTTATGAGCCGAACAGCTTCAGTGCGGGCGGCTTCAACCATTTTGATATTTTTGATCGCTTCCAT
>JAZKJK010000003.1:9851-29922 GCA_040384365.1 Patescibacteria group bacterium
CCCCATTGTTTGGTGCCACCTAGTTCGCCCGCGCCACGGAGAGTGAGGTCTAATTCTGCGAGTTCAAAACCATTTTTTGCGGTTTTAAGAGCTTTGAGGCGAGCGACTGTTTTCTCACTTTTCGCCTCGGCGAATATATAGCAATATGCTTGATGCGTACTTCGGATGACGCGTCCGCGAAGCTGGTGCAACTGCGCTAGTCCAAATCTCTCTGCACCCTCAATGATGATGACGGTTGCATTCGGTACGTTCACGCCAACTTCGACTACAGACGTGGCGCAGAGAATATGAATTTTACTCTCGGTGAATTCTTGCATCACTTCTTCCTTTTTTTCTTTACTCATCTTGCTGTGCAAGACGCCTATCTCGCAATCTCTAAAAACTTCTTTTTTCAAGCGCTTCGCTTCTTCAGTGGCTGATTTTACATTGAGCGCTAATTCTTTTTCTGGATCTGGTTCAAATATTCGGGGGCAGATAACATAGAGTTGTCTGCCCAGTTTTAACTCTTGTCTAATTCTTTCGTACGTTTCATCCCGTTTATCGGGCGTAATAATTTCGGTGATTATTTGTTTTCTGCCGGCTGGCATCTCGTCTAGGAGTGAGAGGTCTAAGTCTCCATAGATGGTGAGCGCGAGCGTGCGGGGGATGGGGGTCGCCGTCATAGAGAGTAGGTGTGGAGCAATGTTGTCTTTACGCACGAGCTTCCTTCTCTGCGCGGTGCCGAACCTATGTTGTTCGTCTATCACGACGAGGGCTAAGTTTTTAAATTTTACAGTTTTTTGGATGAGGGCGTGGGTGCCGATCAATATCGGTATCTCTCCATTTGCTACCCATTTCAAAAGTTGCGCGCGGGATATTGTGGTCCAGCCATTTGGATTTACTTTGGAGGGAAACTTCCTACACCCAGAGCCTGTGATGAGCCCGATGTTTATCGGCAGATGTTTAAAATATTCGATAAAAGATTCAAAATGTTGCGTCGCCAGTATCTCCGTCGGCGCCATATAGGCTACTTGTAAATTACCAAAGCTTTGGCGCTTGCCGTCTTTATCTATGGGCCTTTGCTGTACTGTAACATAGCTTGCAGTTGCCGCCACGGCTGTCTTGCCACTGCCGACATCGCCTTCAAGCAGGCGAGACAGTGGGAAAGTCTTTGCCATATCATTCAATATTGTTTCAATAGATTTTTTCTGCGAGTTGGTGGCCTCAAAAGGGAATCTTTGCAAAAATTCTCTGACATCCTCCTCTCTTGGTTTTATTTGGAAAGATTTATTTTTTCTATATTCAAATTTATCATGCTGGCGCTCAAGTTGAATGCAAAAAACTTCTTCAAAAGCGAATCTTTTTCTCGCTGATTCGGCATCTTTGGCATTTTTGGGTTTGTGAATCCAGACTAGTGCGGTTTTTAAAGTAGGCAAATGATACTTTTCTAAAATATTAGTGGGAATATAATCCTCGATGCCATCCAAGCTTTTCTCTCTGAATATTTTTTCTATCGCGTGATAGAACCATTTGCTGGTTATGCCGCGAGTCTCCACATAGATAGGATAAGAAAAACCAGTGTTGTCTTGTTTGCCTTCTGTAGAAAAGAGCGTATGGTGCGAATCTATAGGCATATTCGGCATCTTTTCAAATTCTGGGTTGGCTAGGTACAGTGAGTCTTTTTGGCCGTTTTTGCCAGCCGTTACTTTTCCAGTTAATTTTACGTTATCGCCATCGTGCAGCATCTTTGCGAGATAGGCTTGATTAAACCAAGTTATCTTTATTTTACCAGAGAGGTCGGCTATTTCGCCCTCAGCCATTGGAATATTTGAGTGAAAACTTTTTTTGGTTTTTAGTTTGGTGACTTTGCCGTAGATAGTCGCTATATCGCCAGGAATTAAGTCTGAAATTTTCTTGACCTCGCTGATGTCGCTGTAGCGGACAGGGAAGTGAAAGAGTAGGTCGGCGACCGAGAAAAGTTTGAGCTTATTGAGAGCCCTCTTTTGATTTATATCTAAACGAAATTTTAGCTCCAGCCTATCATGCAGTTCCATCTGTATGTCTTTTACCCAAAAATTCATCTAACGACCAACTGCTTGGTCCGTGCAAGAAAATAGAAAGTAGGGCAACAGCAAGGCCAAAGTCGCGTACACCTATCTCGTTGTATCCGACAGTCACGACTATTCCAAACATATGGAGAGCGAGTAAGAGCGATACGATTCTAGTATAAAAGCCTACGAGGAGCAGGATACCAAATGTTAATTCAAACCAGCCATTCAAATATACAAAAGTTATCTGGCTGATGGGCAAGTCTTGTGTCCATAAAGGCAAATAAGCTACCCAAGCAGCCGGAGTGTTTAGTTGCTCTAGCGCAAACCAAATCATCACTAGGCCGAGACCGATGCGAAGAATTATGGGCGCTAACATTTTTGGACTCATTTTCATACTTCTATTATACCAACAAACGAGGAACAGAAACAAATTCGTTGGGTTTCTCCGCTTAATTTTACTCTACGAGCTTGGAAGTCACCACTAGCCTCTGTCCATGAGTCTTGTATTTAGTCATCCAGTTGCCAGCACAGGTTATGAGGTTTAGTATTTTGCCGTTTTTGTTGTTGAAAACTTCACTAGCCGATGCGTCGAAATCATATAGTGCAGTTTTGGTGACTACGAAATGCTGTACTTTATTTTTTCCATCCGTTAGATAGATATCATCGCCTTTCTGTATATGGTTGAGCTTGGTAAAGACGCCTGGGAGTGCGAGGCCGTTGTCCAAATGGCCAGCGATAACGGCGCTACCAAATTGTCCCGGCACTGTGCCGTATTTGTACCAACCCACGTCGGTAAAGTTGCGCGGGGTAGCCATATTGCCCTTTTTTGTTACGCCCACTTGGATTACCTGCGCCTCTACTCCAATCCTGGGGATACTTAGATGTGTCGGATAGGTAGACAGGTCGGCTTTCATAGTAGAGATACGGGAATTTTTTGGAAGCGAAACTTCCCCCGATGAATCATATAAGACAGATCCCGCCAGAGTTACGCTAAATACTCCCGTGGCGACAATTGTTATTAAAATAATAAGGATTTTCTTCATGGCCATTTTTTCTTATGTTTGTAATTCATATTTTTTTCTCTGAAAAGATCAAGGGGTGAGCTCGGAATCACTCACTCCCTTATTGACCTTTTCACTTGACCTCACCATTAAGAACTTTTAGTCTGGCGAGTGAGATATCTGAGTCCAGCTAGTGCTACTAGAGCAGAGGAGAGCAGTAGAAACATATTGCTGAATGTGTTTCCTCCCGCACCTGTCGTAGGCAAGCCTGGAGTTCCTGATGGTGTGGTGCTTGGCAATGTCGTAGCGACATTCGTGCCATTACATGGCTGACCGTTTATAGCACTGTAGCCATAGATCCAGTCACATCCGGCCAGATAATTTATGGCTGTATCACCTCCACTACATGGTCTCCCAGTAGTACCACTATAACCGAGCGCACTGGTACATCCTGGCATAGGACCCATGGTGGCTGTATTGGTGCCATTACATGGTCGACCAGTGGTGGCACTGTATCCTAGTCCAGAGCCACAACCGTCTGGGAACGGAGAAGTCTGAGCTCCTACACTCACTGATCCAGCCAAGCCGAGAGCAAAAACCATAGCGAACATTGCGATTGTTGACGTAATTTTATTTTTCATAAAAATATAAGTTATTAATAATAATTTTAATCTCGGAGACAACCTCGAGTCGTTGTCTCCGAATAAGATGACGTACCAAAAAATAAAATATTACATTTGGTTGAACTTAGTAAAGTTTACATAGACAGTAGGGGACTTCCATTGTATTATATTCAATAGGCTAGGTGTAAGATATTCACATCTTATACGTCCTCTCGTATGAAATCAGATGATGTCACAAAATTCGAGCAAGTTTATCAAGGCGAATCAGATGCCATTTTCCGATTTTGCTTGGTTCGGGTGTCCAATCGCGAACAAGCGCTAGATATAACCCAGGAGACTTTTCTTCGCATGTGGCAGACGATGCTGGACGGGAAAGAAATATTTAATGACCGCGCGTTTCTCTTTACCGTAGCTCGTAGGCTCATCATCGACTGGTATAGGAAGAAGAAAAGTTTCTCTCTCGAAGGCATGATGTCACAAGATGAAAAAACTGAATACGATCCGCCTGATCCGAAGACCGAGGACTTGATCGATGTAGGAGCCGAGGCTAGGTACCTCTTGGAAAAGATTGCGGACCTGTCAGAGGGGTACCGCGAGGCGGTGTATCTGCATCATGTCGAGGATCTATCGCCCGGAGAGATAGGTGGTATATTGGGGATATCAGCCAATGCGGCGTCAGTCAGGGTGAACAGAGGGATGGCGGAGCTACGTAAAATTTACGGTTGCACAAGTGAGGGTGATGAGTTTTTAAGCCATAAATAAAATATGCAAGAAAATATATGAAAGAAGAAAATTTGAGTAAAAAATTTATGTTAGAAAAAGGTAAGGCAGAGATGCACCAGGTAAAAATGACTGCCACAGAAAAGGGGGACATGCTTGCCAAAGTATTGGCCGTGTTGTCCCAGCCTGGTAACGCTTCCGGCCAGCCCAAAAAGATAATCAGCCCGTTTGTCTTTATGGGTTTTGCCCGTTACGCTAGCTTTCTTTCGCTCTTGTTAATTTTCTTTGGAGGCATAACCCTGGCTTCAGGGCACAGCCTGCCGGGTGACATCCTCTACCCGATGAAAGTGAAAATCATCGAGCCATTGCAAGGCGCTTTCAAGTTTTCTCTCGAGGCCGAAGTAGCCTTTCAGGGTAGCTTGGCAACCAAAAGACTAATAGAAGCCGAGGAACTCATAAACAAAAAGAAATTTGACTCTCAAAAACAAGACGAGCTCGGAGAGCTTCTAAAAGAACACACTGGAGCCTTTGAGCGAGGCATCGCAGAGCTGGATGCCGATGAATCTGTAAATGAAAACGTCAAAGACGAACTCGTGACTGACTTTGAAGCTTCCTTAAACGCCCACTCGAAGATATTGGATCTTCTTCATAGCGAAGAGAATTTAAAATCAGGCAATAATGAGATTTCCGAAAATGCTAAAGCCAGTGCTCAGAGAGAGGGTGACAAGCTGCGAAATAGTAAAGATAAAAAGCCAGCAACATATGAGAACAGAAAAGACACAGTGAGGTCTCTCATCGAGGAGACGACCGAGTCAACAAATACGGACCAAAATACAGAAGATAGAGACGAAGATGTGCGAGACACGATAATAAAAAATACCACCAAGGAAAATCTTGAAAAAGCCAACGAGTCGCTCCGAGAGGGTGACGAAGAAGATCAGAAAGGGGAATCGAAGCAAGCTTATATAAAACTTCTCGACTCTGAGAGCTCGGCCAAAGAGGCACAGATTTTATTGCAGCTCGGCAAAAAATTCAAGAGGTAAATATATGGCGGCTGTTTGGTGTGAAGTTTGGATTTGTAGCCAGTTCATAGAAACCATTTTTGTGGAAACATGGGTTTCTTTTTCGTCTTTATATTATAAAAAAAATGTGCTAAGTTTAGCATATTGCGGGATCGTCTAAAGGTAGGACGTCGCTCTCTGAAAGCGAAAATTTTGGTTCGATTCCAAGTCCCGCAGCATGAAAATTAAAAAAAATTCTGTTTGGACTCTGCTCGCTATTGCTGTCCTGCTTTTTGTAGTTCTTTATATTTTCCCGAAGTTTTTTAGTGTGTCGTATACAAAAGGCGGGGAAGCGACTCAAATAAAAGAAGTAGCTAATATGGTTACTCCGCCTATTTTGCCGCTCGATATTGTGGCTTATGATAAAAAGTTGGAGGAGATAGCCAATAATCTTCTACCATCGAAACCGACTACCAAAGTCGTGAAGGATCCAAAAACCGGAGTAGAAACGACGGTGACCATCGAACCGAAGCCTTTACCGCCAAATATTTGGCCGGTTAAGACTGTATATCCGAATGCTGGCGCTATACTGCCATTTCATCGCATCATCGCTTATTATGGAAATTTGTATTCGACTAAAATGGGAGTCTTGGGTCAGTATCCCGAAAAGGAAATGTTAGAGCGACTAGACGTCGAAGTAAAAAAATGGGAAGCGGCCGATCCAGCCACACCGGTGCTGCCAGCACTGCACTACATCGCCGTGGTTGCTCAGGCTAGTGCCGGAACGGATGGCAAATACCGAGCGCGAATGCCAGAGGCTGAGATAAATAAAGTCCTAGCCATCGCGGAGAAAATAAACGCGATTGTTTTTCTGGATATTCAAGTCGGACTTTCAGATTTACAAACCGAAGTTCCACTACTGGAAAAGTATCTGAAATTGCCAAACGTGCATTTGGGTGTCGATCCAGAATTTTCCATGAAGACTGGCATACGCCCGGGAAAAATCGTCGGCACACTCGATGCCACAGATATAAACTTTACGACCAACTTTTTAGCAAAAGTCGTCAGAGAAAATAATCTCACGCCGAAAATTCTGGTCGTGCATCGTTATACTCAAAAGATGCTTACCAACTATCAAAACATAAAGCCTCTGCCGGAAGTTGAGATCGTCATGCACATGGACGGTTGGGGAGTCATGGCCAAAAAGATAGGCACCTACAGGAATTTTATTTATCCCGAACCGGTGCAATTTACTGGTTTCAAATTGTTTTACAAGAATGATCTTCTGACCCCCGGCACTGTCCTAATGACGCCAGATGATTTACTAAAACTAAGGCCAAAACCCCTGTATATCCAATATCAGTAGGATATTTAGCAGGTCAAATTACTTGCGCAAAAAATTGTGTTTGCTATGATTAAGTGTATGAAGAACACATATATCTCAATCATTGTTTTGGTTATTCTAGTAGCCGGTGGCATGCTAATTTTGGGGAAGGGCAAGAATGTTGAAGCTCCTGCCGGAGATAGGAACGTGCCGGTGACGACTATGCCGACGTCTCTGCCTCCGACTACGACCCCAGCTCCGACGACGTCCACGAGCAATACTTCACCCGTAAAAGAATTCACTGTCTCTGGTAATAATTTTTCCTACACCCCGTCCTTGATCACAGTTAAAAAAGGGGATAGGGTGAAAATAACTTTCAATAATACTTCTGGATTTCATGATTTCGTGATAGACGAATACGGTGTGGCTACCCCGCAAACCAAATCACCGACTACGGAAGTTTTAGAATTTACCGCTGACAAAGTCGGCAGTTTTCAATATTATTGCTCGGTAGGCACGCATCGCGCCATGGGCATGTTTGGTACGCTAAAGGTTGAATAAAATGGATTCTCAGCAAGAAAAAAAAGCTTGGCGGAAGGTAAAATATATTGAAAAATTCTCCAACGCTTTTCGAGGCCTGCATGTGGTGTATCAGACCACCAGGCATCTCTTCATACACATCATAGCGACTCTGGTTGTGATATTTTTCGGATTCTGTTTTAAAATTTCCAGTCTAGAATGGATTGCGCTAGTTTTTGCTATCGGTTTTGTGTTCGTGACGGAAGCTTTAAACACTGCCATAGAGATAGACATAGACTTAACGTCTCCCGAATATCATCCTTTTGCCCGGGATACCAAGGACGTGGCCGCCGCGGCAGTCCTCTTGTCTGTTTTTGTGGCTATGATTGTCGGGTTAATTATCTTTTTGCCAAAGATTCTAAATCTGCTATAATTTTGAGATGGACAAAAACGCAAAGATTTTCTCGTCAGTCGTGGCGCTACTTGTTTTAGGGGTTATCGCGACTGTCATAATTCGCTCAAATGGTAGCACGGGGCCAATACCTCCGGGGAAATACGATACTTTTACGCAGTGCCTAAAAGATAAAGGTGCAGTTTTCTATGGAGCTTTTTGGTGCACCCACTGTCAGGCCCAAAAGAAGCTTTTCGGATCATCTGTGAAGTTGTTGCCGTATGTTGAATGTTCCACTGCGGATGCGCGAGGCCAGACACAAGAGTGCACAGACAAGAAAATCTCTGGCTATCCGACCTGGGAATTTGCCGATGAGTCACGTTTGAATGGAGAGATTCCACTTGTCAAGCTAGCTGAAAAGACTAGCTGTGTTTTACCTGAATAAATATTTATGAATACTGAGATTGCTCATTATGTTGATATGTTGCTCGGACTGGGAACCATTATTCTTCAAGTTTTTTCTTTATCTGCGCTGGGATTATTGTTTTTTGGTCCAAAAGAAAATTTCTTTTTAGACTTCATTAAAAAACATTTTTTACCAATAGGATTTTTTATTACGTTTTCTGCAGTTTTGGTATCTTTGTTTTATTCAGAAATTCGGGAATTTCTTCCCTGCTTTCATTGCTGGATAGCGCGCATATTTATTTTTTCACAAGCTTTTATTTTTGCAGTTGCTTGGCTTAGGAAGGATAAAAATGTAATTTTTTATTCACTTCCGCTGACTCTCTATGGTTTGGCAGATTCTCTTTATCTTAACTTTCTATACTATGTTGGCGAAGGCACAGCGCCGTGCGACGCCTCGGGTGTTTCTTGCGTGCAAAGATTGGTGAGCGAGTTTGGCGGATATATTTCCATCCCAATGATGGCAATGACAGGCTTTTTTGCTCTGCTAACCCTGCTCGCGGTGGCGCATTTTTACCCAAAACAAATTGTGGTAAAATAGGTATATGAACAAATATATCAATATTCTGATTGTGGCTTTTCTAGTTATTCTGGGTTTTTGGTTATTTACAAAAAATAAGGAGGTGAGCACTATTAATAATTTAAATAATGAGAGTACAACTATGACTGCAACAATGCACACAAGTGAGGGGGATATAGCAATAGAGTTTTTTGACCAACAGGCGCCGAATACGGTGAAAAATTTTACCAAACTTGCTGGCTCTGGTTTTTACGATGGAGTTAAATTTCATCGGGTTATTAAAGGTTTTATGATTCAAGGTGGAGATCCGCTAACCAAGGATGATTCGAAGATGAATTTTTGGGGCACAGGGGATCCGGGGTATAAGTTTCAGGATGAGATAGATCCGAAGTCAGCTTTGTATGCAGAGACAGGCTACGCTAAAGGCATAGTCGCCATGGCGAACTCTGGGCCAAATACCAACGGCAGTCAATTCTTTATCATGACTGAGGCTTATCCTTTGTCACCCTCATACACCATATTTGGCAAAGTAATTTTCGGTCAAGAAGTAGTGGATAAAATAGCCAATGTGAAGACTGGCGCCGGGGACAGGCCAGTCAAGGCTGTAGTTATAAATAGTATTACATTAAAATAAAAGCATAAATTATTATTAAGGTCGTTTTATTATTAGAGTTTAAAAAATTATTTTTATGAATCAAAAAAAAGTAAGTCTAGTCGTGGGTTCGTTTGCGGGTTTAGTGCACTTGGTTTGGAGTATCGCGATAGCCTTTGGATTTGCGCAACCATGGATTGATTTTATCTACAAGATGCATTCGCTTAATAATCCTTTTGTAGTTGCTCCTTTTAATCTTGGGCGTTCTGCTGGATTAGTACTTGTGACTTTCCTAGTTGGTTATGTGGTTGGTTATATTTTTTCAACTATTTGGAATAAAATTAACAAATAAGGTTCGAAGATATAATTTAAAAATAGATAGGCAAAGCTACTCCTCGTCTTTCTTTTCTTTCTTCTCTTCGTTTTTGTGGCCGTGAGCATCCACCTCATACGAGGTGTTTTGGGCTTCAAAGAAATTTACAAGTTCGAATACATCTGTCGCCGTAGACATCCATTTTGCCGGATTGGTGACATTGAAATGGGTCTCTAAGCCCAGCTCTTCGAGTCGGCGGTCGGCTACATATTGCACATATTGGTTGACATAGTCGGCGTTCAATCCGAGTATTCCCTTTGGAAACATATCCTTATTATAATTCACTTCCAGATTAACTCCATCAATTATTATTTTCCTTATTTCCTCTGCAAATTCTGCAGTCAGAAGTTCTGGGTTTTCTTCCAAGACTGTATGGATGAGCTGAATGCCAAATTTAAGATGCAAGGATTCATCACGGAGAACCCAAGTGATCATCGAGCCCAAATTTCGCAATTGATTTCGCTGGCGGAAAGAAAGTGCCACCATGAATCCAGAATAAAACCAAGTGCCCTCCATCACGATGTTGGTAGCGACTAGGTTGCGCAAGAAATCCTTTTTACCTTCGGCAGATTCTATGTCGAGATTGTCATCAGTCATTCTGATGAGGTATTTGTTTATGAAGCTCTCCTTGTTCTTCATAGACTCCATTTCTAGATGTTGTTCATAGACGCGCGTGCGGTCGAGTGGGAAAGTTTCAAGTACGTATTCAAATGAGACACAGTGATTCGCCTCTTCAAACATTTGTTTCGCGAGGTACAGATGACATTCTGGAGATTTTAAATATGGATATACTCCCAGAGCGAGCGACCTGTTTACTATTAGCTCCGCTGGATTGAAAAAGGCCATTAGAAATTCTACCGCGTGTTTCTCATCTTCGGTCATTTTTCTCCAGTCAGCCAAATCTTCGCCGAGCGGTATTTCGTGTGGGAACCAGCTATTACGGACGGCCTGATTGTACAGGTCATAGGCCCATTTGTAGTGCATCGGGTGTAAGTTCATGTCTGTTGGAGACGCTTTTCCTAAAATCATATTATAAAAATTAATTTTTAATTACTGACAACCCTCACAAATCATAGCTTCACTTGGATCTTCCGCTATGTGTATTTTAAATGGTTTTACTCCTACGTTTACGCCAACAGTTGATTGCACTTGGACTAGTTTCTCAAGCATACTTTCACCTTGTGTCTTTTCTGTATTTTTATTTGCGATACCCATGACGCCAGAAGGTTGGATAGAATTATCACCCTCCTTGTTCTCTTCTACCGCAGCAGAAGGTTGCTTGTCTCGCAAAACTGCGAAGCCTCTTTTGCCCAATGACTGAGCCTTGTTGACGGTAGTAGTGGATTGTTCCGCGGAATGGCGGGGCTTCATGTGCAGGTAGTAAGTCGTCTTCAAGCCCTTGTCCCAAGCGGTGGTGTACACATTCATGATCTCATTGATATCTCGAATTTCTAAATACATATTGCGTGAGATACCCATGTCCACCCACTTTTGGGCTCGAGCGGCGACCTCGATATATGCATAAGGGGAGACAGAGAAAGAAGTTTTATAAATTCTTTTGGTGGCTTCTGGAATGTCTACGATAGATTCGATGTCCCCATGATTTTCGAGGATGGATTCACGAGTTTTCTCCCAGAGGTTTTGACTTTGCAGTGCGAGCATCATGTTTGGGTTGACTTCCAGATATTTACCAGAGATTTTATTTCTGGAAAACATTTGCGTAAATCTAGGATCGATGCCTGGAGAAGTTCCAGCCACAAGTCCGATGTTGGCATTTGGAGCGATGGCGAGGAGGGTAGCATTGCGGATGCCTTTCTTAACTTTGGCGCGTACCGAATCCCAATCGAGGAGCGGAAGTAACTTTGCGGATTCTTTCTTGACGGTTAATTCACGTTCTCGGTCAACTTCTAGTTTGAGGAGTGTATCAATCGGCACTTCTCCTTTAGACCAACCGGAACCTTGGAAATTTTGGTAAGATCCTCGCTCCTCGGCCAGATTTGCGGATTCATCTATCGACATGTAAGAGATAAATTCAAAAACTTGGTCTGCAAAATCTGCCGCCTCACTGTCTTCATATGAATAGCCGAGCTGTTCAATAGAGTCAGCAAAGCCCATCAATCCCAAACCAACTGCTCGATTTTCGTTATCTGCGCGAATGGCTTCGGGGATAGGGAGTTCGTTTATATCTACCAAGTTATCGAGCTGGCGAGTGGCTAGACGCACAGAATCCTCTAAGCGATGCCAATCCAGTTGTCCGTTTATTATGTGTCTCGCAAGGTTTATGGAAACTAGATTACAGACAGCAATATTACTTCTGTCAGTTGGCAAAGTCACTTCGGTGCACAAGTTGGAACAATGAATAGTGCCAGTGTTGTTGTTTAATGCACGCAAGTTTATGGCATCTTTCCATGTGAGCCAAGGGTGTGAGGTCGTTTCTAGGGAAACCAGGATGTTTTTATACTGTTCGCGGGCTGGCATGACATTGTACATCTTCATTTTTCCGTTCTTAGCCATTTCCACATACTCTTTGTAGCGCTTAGAGAACTCATGCCCCACAAGCTCGTTTAGGTCTTTGACTTCATTTGGGTCAAATAGGTACCATTCATCGCCTTCGAGCACTCTCTTCATAAATTCATCCGAAATGAAAACGGCAGTGTTGGCGGTGCGGGTACGTCGGTAGTCATCCCCGTTGTTTTGCTTCAAATCGAGGAAATCTTGGAAGTTTAGGTGCCAATTTTCCATATAAAAACAGAGCGCGCCCTTTTTCTTACCACCTCGTTGCACTGCGCGGACGGCGGAATCAATAATGTGCATAAAAGGCACCGGTCCGGAGGAGATAGTATTGTTGGATTTCAAAACTGAACCTTCGGCGCGGAGCTTGGTCACTGAGAGTCCGATGCCACCGGTGGCTTTAGACAAAAGCAAAACATCAGAAACAGTCTTGCCGATGTGTTCCATCTCATCTTGTATTTCCATTAGAAAACAATTTGAAAGTTTTGGATGCGGAGTGCCGGCGCCAATGTTGGAACTTCCAGCGGAAAGATATTCCAGTTTGGACATTTTTTCATAAAACTTTTTCGCCCACTTGGTCGGATCCTTTTCAGTGAGTGACATACCCATGGCTACTCGCATCCAAAAATATTGTGGAGTTTCCAGTGGACCTTGTTTCTCATTTTTCATCAAATAACGACTTTGCATCGTCGACAGTCCAGAATATTTATAGAGCTCATCGTTTTCTATTCGGAGACTTGCAGCCAAGTCTTCCAAATCAAAACTTGTGGCCATGCGAGTATCAAGAAGGTTCTTCTCGACGGCGTTCAAGATGTATGTTTTGAAGTGAGAGTTGTGAAGTTTGGCAAATTCTTCCGCAGAAATGTTTTTAGACTCATCATTATCGAAATCGCCTATGACTTTCTTGTAAATACCCTTTAATAAGAGGCGAGTAGCGATCTTATCAAACTCCATACCGTACTGCGCATTTTGCAAAGCCGCATTAATACAAGCCGCGTCCATTTCTTCGGTAGTAATACCATCATATAGGGTGAGTTGGGTCTCGGTAGCTATCTGAATAACTTTACTGATAGGGTCTTTGAGTCCGTAGCAAGCTCTCTCGATAGATTTATTTATTCGGTCAGCATTAAAGGGTGCTTTTGTTCCATCTCTCTTTGTAATTGTCAGTGCCATAGAGATATATTATACTCCTTTCGAAAACTTTTGGGCAAGTGAATATCTCAAAAATTCTCATCATAAAAAGATGATTGGATTTCGTCAATACACGTGCTAAATAATCCTTTAGAATTTTGGTATACTAGAGCCATGCCGCCTAAAAATAAACAAACTCGGATAATGGTATTCGGAACTTTCGACGGAGTGCACAAAGGGCACTTGGATTTCTTCAAACAGGCCAAAAAACTTGCCCAAAAATCTTTTTTAATTGTCTCCGTGGCGCGAGATCAGAATGTTTTGAAGATAAAAGGTCAGCTGCCGATTTTCAATGAGAAGAAAAGAATGGCGTTGATTAAAAAATACAAGATAGTTGATAGAGTGGTGCTTGCTGGTATGAAAAATCATATTCCGCACATCATCAAAGCACGTCCAGCTATCATTGCTCTCGGGTATGACCAAAAGGCTTATGTCAGAAATCTAAAAAAAGACCTGAAGAATAGAGATAAAAAGGGAATTTTGATAAAAATAGTTCGCTTGAAACCATATAAGGAAAATATATATAAAAATAAATTATTGCAAAGAAAAAAATAATTATATATCGCTCTTCTTGATGGTTGAAGAGAGATAAATGCCAGAAAGCATCACCGCTCCGAGAATGAGATAGATGAAATTGAAAGATGGGATGAAGCTGAAAACAAAAAAAGCAATTAGTGGACCGATGATATATGAGACAGGTGGCGCGCTACGATACACTCCGACGAATTCTTCATTTTCTGGTCGGATATGTTTGAAGAAATAAGAATCACTCATCACTTCAATACTAGCGGCGCCGACGCGAGTCGTGAATAATAATGCGGCCCACAACCACATATCGTGTCCATGAATAAAAAATAAAAGAAAAGTGGCCAATGAGGTTATCGTGAATGCCGACATCAATATTTTTCGCTCACCAATTTTGTCCGAATACTTACCCAAGTGAAATGGAATAATTGAAAAAGGTAATAGCATCACGGCGAAAATAATTCCGATTTCTTTCCAAGAAAAACCCAAGTGCAAAGATAAATATATAGGCGTGTAGATGACCATCCAGCAATAGAAGAATTGCAACAATAAGCTGATGCTATATGCGCGAAATAGATTTTTATTTTTGAAGAATTCCCCAATATATTTTCTTGTGTTTGCCTTGTCATATCTAGGATCGGGGATATCGCGCAGGTAAAAATATACTAAGATAATAAGTAACGCCATCACGGCAAAGCTGATCAAGTAAATGATCTTAAAAGAAAATTCTCCCAAAATTGTACCCAGCGCCAATTGGGCGATGATCCAAGCGGAGCTACAAAGAGCTAGATATTCTCCTCTCGTTTTTCCGATCTTAGATTCTTCTGAAAATATCTTTAAAAGTTCATCCAGCGAGAAATAAATCAAAATATTGAGAGCAAAGCCGGAGACGAATAAAATGACCGCGCTCCAGACATCTTTTGAGAATGCGAATAGCAAGACTGAGAGCGCATTGAGAGAGATTGCGTAGAGTAGAAATTTATATCCGCCTACTTTCCTGAATATTTCCGGAGCGATCAAGAGTATGAGTATCGAAACGATTGAGCTCAAAGCATAAATTGTTCCCACTAATTTCTCACCAACAAAAGAAGCAATAAAGCTCGAGTTGATGTAGGACATCAGCGCGATAGATAAGGAGAAAATAAAACCGGACAGATATATTATTTTTCTTTTTTGGTTCATTATCTTTTATACGCCCAAGATGACTGGTATGACTAGTGGTCGCTTTTCAGTTTTTTGATATAGGAATTTGGAAACAGTTTCGCCGAGTCCCGCCTTGATGTAATCAAAGTCAATCGGATTCTTTTTGGCTGCTCCTTCTTCCACTGATTTTTTGATTATGATTCTGACTTGACGCAAGAGTTCTTGGTTTTCTTTTAGATAAACAAATCCGCGTGAAATCAGGTCGGGCGATTTTTTTAATTTACCAGTTTTCTGATCGAGGAGCGCGATGATGACGAACATGCCGTCTTGGGCCAACATGACTCGGTCGCGAATGACCACATCCTGCGTATCGCCGACAGAGGTACCGTCTACGGTCATCAATCCCGCGGGTGCTCTCTCTTTGCGTGTAGTTATTTTTTGTCCGTCAGCTGATATCTCAATTATTGAGCCATTATCCGGAACAACCACATTTTCTTCACTCATGCCGAGTTCCATAGCTAGCTCTTTATGGAGCACGAGGCGGTAATGGTTGCCGTGAATTGGGATAAAGAATTTAGGATGGGTCTTGCGGTGAAGCCATTTCACGTCTTCTTGATTCCCGTGTCCTGTCGCATGGACAAAATCTTCACCAGACGTACGATAACTAATGATGCGCGCTCCTTGTCTGGTAAGTCCGTCTTTCATTTTATCTACAGCTCTTTCGTTTCCGGGAACGATAGAAGCAGAAAGTATTATCGTGTCTCCCTTATGCAATTTAAATTTTGTATGGGTTTTATTTGCCACGCGAGAAAGGGAAGCGAATTCTTCTCCTTGAGCCCCAGTCATTAAAACTACCACTTTATTTGGAGGATAGTTGTCTGCTTCTTCGATTGGTATGATGGTGTCTTTCTTTGGAGTAAAAAGTCCCGCCTCTATGGCCACATCGATATTTGTCTTCATTGAACGTCCATCGATGGCTATTTTTTTGCCTATAATTTCGGCAAATTTTACTACGTAAGCGAGGCGAGTGATATGCGAAGCGAAAGCAGCGATTATCATACGTCCAGAAACTTTTCTGATTAAATTTTCAAGTCCCAAGTGAACTTTTGATTCTGGTAGAGAAAATCCCTCGTTTTCAATATTTGTGGAATCAGTTAATAGAAGAAGCACCTTCGCTTTATCAAATATAGAATATTCTTTTTCTTCTTCTTTGGAAACAATGCCATCGACTTGGTCGAGTTTGTAGTCTCCGGGAGTCACGATCCAGCCGTGTTCGGTCTCGATGATGATGCCCATGGAGTCAGGGATGGTGTGAGTGACGCCGAAGAATTTTATTTTTATTTTTCCGCAAGTTATTGTTGAATCTTTTTCAACAATATTTTCTTTCATGGCTGGCAGATGCGGAAATTCGGCTTGCCTCTTTCTCATCATCAGAATAGAAAGATTTCTGGAATACACAGGAGGGTTGCCAATACGGGAGAGGACGATCGGTACGCCTCCGATATGGTCTAGGTGACCATGAGTGACGATGAGGGCGCGGATCCGATCCTTTCTTTCCTCGAGGTAGGTGGTGTTTGGAATGACATAATCCACCCCCGGGGTGGCTTCGGTAGAGAAAGACATGCCGGCATCTATAACTATGATGTCATCGCCTATTTCTATGGCCGTCATATTCTTGCCGATTTCTTCTACTCCGCCGAGTGGTATGACGCGGATGACTCCGGATTCTAAGGGGGGGATTTTGTTAGTCCCGTTCGGGTGACTCTTCCCGCCAAACGCCGGGGTTCTCGGTCCAAACCTCTTCTTCTTATATTGGTAAGTGGAACTTTTCATTCCTCTTTTTTGATCCGGTCGCTCATGTGTTTTTACGGCCACAGGGTGGCTCGTCTTTTGCTCATTTTTTTTATTATCAACGCTTAGGGCGCTGAAGGGTAGTCTCTGCTTCTTTATCATTTTGTTTATTTGTTAATAATAATTACTTAGTGAATATTTTCCACACTTTCTCAGTTTCGGTGTACCAGAGATATGCATTCAGATATCGATCCGACGGGGAGGTGATGTTGCTCATATCTACCTCCGTGAGATTCTTGGACACGATGTATATAGAATCTGGACTAAAGAGAAAAACTGCGGGCATATCTTTTTTTATTTCCTCGCTAAATTGCATATATTTTTTGATTCTAGCCTGATCGTCGACAGTGACGGAGGCATCTGACAGAATTTTATCTACCTTGGCGTTGGTATACATGGCGACGTTGAGTCCGGGATCTTTACGCTGGGAAGAATGCCAGAAGGCAAATAGGTCGGACTCATGATTGATGATCTCTCCGAACAAGAGAGCGTCGTATTTACGCGGGCGGATCACGTTCTGGTTCAGGTTACCCGTCTCAAAAGTTTTCACATCGACTTTAATGCCGACATTGGCCAAATCTTGCTTGATGAGTTCCGCAGTTTTAGTCAGTTCGGGCGCATTGCCGGTGGAGATGGAGAATTCAAACTTGGTAGTGACCTTTTTCTTTTTTTCAGTCGTAGTTTTTTCTAAAAATCCATCTGTGCCAGTTTTCCAACCAGATTTTGCTAAATCATCCTTTACTTTTTGCAATGTCTCCCCATGGGGGACAGCAGTTTTTGCCGTGGCTGTTTTGTAGGCAAGCATATTGGGTGGGATTGGACTATCTATAGCGACACCGTAGCCATAGAGCACATCGCGGACTATCTTATCCTTGTCTATGGCTAGATTGATAGCATTGACCACGGCTTTGTCGGTAAAAAGTTGATTTTGATTTTGATTGAAGAAAAGTCCAAAAACTCTAGGCAGGACGGTAGACTTCACTTCAAAATTTCTCTCTTTCAGATTCTCAGCATTGAGCGGAGTGATCGAGCTGATTTGATCGACTTCTTTATCTATGAGCGCATTAGTGAGGTCGTTTTCATTTTGGTAAAAACGAAGCTTTATATTTTTTATATATGCTACACCGAGTACGAATTTCTTGAATGGTACTAGCTCGTAATAATCTATCGTGCCAGATGATTGTTTGCTGACTGAACTGATCATATATGGTCCACTACCGATAGGATCTGTGTTGGCATCGTTGAGCTCGAGGGGACCTTCACTCCAGATGTGCATCGGCATAACACCGATTGTGACATTTTCTAAAAACGAGGCGTAGGGTTGTTTCAAAATGAATTTTATAGTCTTTTCATTTATTTTCTCTACCGTGACACCATCCCAATCCACTCTGCGTGGACTGGCAATGATCGAGTCTTGGATTTTATTTATCGTAAACAAGATATCAGCTATGGTCACAGGTTTGCCATCTTGAAAATATATTTTGTCTTTTAAGGTAAAAGTATACTCCAAACCATTTTTGGAAATTTCATATTTTTCCGCCAAGTCCGTGATGAGTTCACCATCCTGGTTTTTTCTCATTAGCCCGGAATATATGAGCGAGACCATGTCTTGATCGGCTTCGCCACTCGCGAGTATTGGATTGATAAAGCGGGGAACGCCGACGATGCCGAGAGAGACAGAGCCTCCATGCACGGGCACGGGCACCATGAAATGTTTATTGATACTTTGCAGAATGGTGATTGTGCAGATTAGCATCAGAAAAACTAAAGACGCAAAAACAATCCTCTCTTTTTTAGAGAAAGAAGCCAAGGCGAAATTTATTTCTTTTTTTGAAGGTAATTTAAAATTACGCATACGACATTATCTGTTTTAGCACGAGGTCCAAAGACTAGCTATTAGCTTTTACTATTATACTGAGTAGGGCGAATAAAGCAAAAAGAATTGCACAAATTATAGACAAATAAAAAAGAAACTTCTCGAAGCCACGTCGAGTTTGATGAAAACCATCAGTACTAGATCCACCCAAGGCTCCGCCTACTCCGGCTGAGGTCTGTTGGAGTAAAATGGTTGTTATCAACACAACCGCAAGGATTATCTGCGCGTATGGCAGAATTGACGCTACTAAATTCATTCAGTGATTATTGCATATTCTGGGGTGGAATGCAAATAAATCTGTCTACTTTTTTCTTTTGTTGTTATAATAACAAGATGCAACGCCTTGTAAAAATTCTCTTCACCTTTGCTCTACTTGGGGGAGTCATATACCAATTCTGGCCGCAAATTTCCTCGAGGTTTTTTGCATCTATTCCTTGTGCCGAGCCGATACCATATACTCTGGGTGATTTTGACACCAAGTTCAATATTTCTAAAAGTTATTTCTTGAGCGCGCTCGCTGATGCTGAAGTTGTTTGGGAGAAGTCTCAAGGAGATTATAAGGGCAAGAATCTTTTCGCCTATACCCCCACCGACACTTCTCAAGGAGTGCTGAAAATCAACCTTGTCTATGATTACAGGCAACAGGCGACCAGTAAATTGAAAAGTTTGGGAATTGTGGTGGAGGACAACAAAGAATCTTATGATAATTTAAAATCCAAGTTCACAGCTTTGCAGAAAAATTATGAACAAGCAAAAAGCGATTTTAATGCACGGGTGACCGCATTTAACGAGAAGAGTCAGGTGTATGAGGCGGAAGTAGAATCGTGGAATCGCCGGGGTGGCGCTCCGAAAAACGAATATGAAAAGTTGGAACAGGAACGTCTAGCCTTAAATTCTGAATCAAAAGAATTAAAGATAATGCAAGAAAATTTAAACAGTATGGCCGACGAGATAAACGCTCTCGTGGTTGCCCTCAATCGTCTGGTGGATTCGCTGAACCTCTCTGTCGATAAATACAATGCGACCAATGATTCGCGCGGGGAGTCATTTGAAGAAGGCGTGTACCAGAGTGATGGAATAAGTCAAGAGATAGACATATATGAATTCAGCAGTCGGGCCAAGCTCGTGCGGGTCTTGGCGCACGAGCTTGGCCATGCTCTCGGCCTCAATCACCTAGAAGATCCGAAGGCCATCATGTATTCGTTCAATCAGGGTAGCAATGCTTCCTTATCTCTTGCCGACCTCGTAGCGCTAGAGGCGTTATGTGGTGCTAAATAAATGAAGCAGATTTTATCCCAAGTCGTTCCAGACGAGGAGTTTCCATTCGTTTTTTTTGAAAAAGTGGGTGGTGTATGAACAGATGGCCATACTACCGTTATTTATCGGGTTGAGATAATTCAGGTTATTGTACTTTGCAG
>JAZKJK010000003.1:29932-35621 GCA_040384365.1 Patescibacteria group bacterium
TCCTAGGAGCATATACGACACTATCATTTTCAAGAAACGACTGTGGGTGACCATGATCATTCGCTCTTCCGGTCTATCCATGATGTAATCTAATAATTTTCTGGTGCGCACTTTTAGATCAATAAAAGTTTCTTCATCTGACATCTGAAACTCATCCGCATGATAACTGCCGTCAATCATGTCCGCAATTTCTTTGACCTGTTTATCTCTGGCCGGCCGGCCGACTATTTCGGTCGGGTTTTTTCTCTCTACCAAGAGTGGCGAGTACTCGATATGTACATTTAATTCCTTGCTGAGGATTGCCGCTGTCTCTTTGGCACGCTCATACGGGCTGGAGATGATCGTCTGTGGACAACCTTTGGTTTTGGGGAATCTTTTAGCTGTGGCCAGCGCTTGCGCACGGCCCTTTTCCGAGAGACCACCTTCCTCCCCCTGCCTGATTTCTTTAGCGTTGTTTTCGGTCTGTCCATGTCGGACAAAATATATCAACTTTCTTGCCATAGCCTTATTTTATCACAAAATTAAAAACCCCGTTTTACGGGGTTTTTAATTTGCCGGATTTAATTCAGCAAACCGCTGACCGTGCCCTCTATTTTGATGACGCCGTTACTATCTAGATTTAATTTCTTTTTGGCATCAATCTGGAAGTTCAGTTTGACACTACCATCTATGTCCATGCCGATGGTCTTGGTGTCATCTAGGCGTCCTCCGGTGACGGTCACGACGCTGTTTGCATCCACACTCACGTTCGCATCACTTTTGGTTTCAGTTTTTACAACTGGAGCAAAGATGTAGCTACCGTTGCCAGTGATGTGCAGAGATTTGTCAGCCAGAAAGTCAAAATTCAGGCTTGCTGTCTCGTCAGCGTTTACAACAAGATTTGTATTTATCTTGAGCTCTCCAGATGGCAACTTGGCCGTCTTGGTGGCACCAGCCGTGGTTTTAATGGTGACTGAATCTACCATCAAACGCACTTGATCGTAGGTGCCAGCTTTTATGTCTGCGTCAGCCAAAAGTTCTGACTTACTTTCCGCGTTGAGTTCGAGCAGACTGTAAGTCTTCGGAGTCGTGGAAACAGTCATCCAACCACTCGTAGCACTATGCACCGCGACACTACTTACTTTCATATTTATCTCACTAATGGCGCTCATGTTTGCTGCCGCATCCGTGACTGAGAAGACTACGCGACCCCGTGCCCCAGTATTTTGATTGGTGTTGTCGCTGGTCACCGGCGCACTCGATGGGTTACTCGTAAGAAGATATACTCCACCCAGCACGACCAAGATCAATATAATAATTCCTAATGTTTTATTCATTTTTTTATAAGTTAAATTATTAATTTATTAATGTAACTGGCATCCATCGACATAGATACCTCTTATTATTATAACTCCGCAATTTTTTTGTAAAAGTTCACTTATCCACCCTATACAAGATATAGACGTACATATAAGCCTATAATTACATCTCTCTGAAGGGTATGATATAATCCTCGCATGTTTCAAAATTTTTTACTTAAAAAAATGCTTCGCACCCAGGGTGTGCCCCCGGCGCAGATAGATATGTTTGTAACCATGATAGAGAAAAATCCTGAACTATTTAAGACCATTGCCAAAGAAGTGGAAGAGAAGGTCAAGGGAGGCATGAGCCAAGAGGACGCCGGTCTGCAGGTGATGAAAAAATACGAAGGGGAACTCAAGAAATTAGTCTAGGCGATTTATTTACCACTGATTGTCGTGATCTCCACGTAGTAGTCAGCATTGCCGTACAAGGTATAGTCGCCCTCAGGTGTCAGCCCTGCGTACACATTTGCAAAGGCGCCGATCTTTCCTTTTATGTCACCGATGGAATTTACGCCGATTAATTTGCCGACTGGCACAGTTGGAGCTAGGCCACCGCGAGCTAAAATAATTTTCTTTCCATCGATAGTGACGCTACAGTCCATATCATACGTGCACCCCATATCCACCGCCGAAACAGTTCCGGAAAAAGTTTTTGCGTTGGATTCTGTTTCTGTGCCTTGCACATCACCTGTTTCATTTGCTACTGGTGTTTGACCAGACTTATTTATCCAAACTGTGGCGATGATTACTAGAACCACTACCGCAACCCCTATTAAGATGTATTTATTTTTTTCACTCATACCTATATAATACCACAATGCAGTATATCCATGTCAAAGTCACCGCCGGAGCTAGGAAAGAATCTTTTAAGGCGAAATCCTCCGACCATTTTGAGGTTGCCGTCCGTGAAAAAGCCGAGCGAAATCAAGCCAATTCTCGTATTTTAGAGCTAATTGCTGAGCATTTTAAGGTTTCAAAAAATAAGGTCAGGATAGTGAATGGCCACAGGCATCCGAGCAAGCTGATTATAATAGAAGAGTAGTGAAATGTGTTAAAATATAAATGTATGAAAAAAATAATACCCGTTACTATATTTTTAGTTCTTGTGCTCGGAGTTTTATATTTTATAAATAAAAAAGGAGTAAATATTCCCAAAGTTGCTCAGCCTGTCACTACGGATTCTCCTGAGATCCAGCTTTGTTTTTATGGTGAGCATAAAACTTCTCGAGGGCTTTACGATGTGGCCTGGCTCAAGATGAATCTCGCTGGTACTAAAGTCACCGGGGAATTTAGAAATTTACCAGCCGAAACCGACAGTAAATTGGGCACCTTCCAGGGTGTGGTTGGGCCGGTTGATAAAATGATGATGGCGCGGACGGCAGACGTCTGGTGGGATTCTCTGGCCGAGGGTATGCGAGTCACCGAACAGTTAAAAATTGTATTTGGCGAAGGCAATGCTGCGGCGGGCTTTGGTGAGATGGTAGATAGAGGCGATGGGGTGTATGTTTATAAAGATGCCTCCCAGCTTACACATGGACTGTCGATGACTGATGTTGCCTGCGGAGATCTAGACGAACGACTTCTGGTAGAAAAATATATTCGTGAAAATATCAAAACCATAGTATCGAGCCAGCCCGCGCTTGGTGGCACATGGTATGCGACTACGATCCACCTTAATACAGCTTCGCGTACAGGAACTGTGGCGTACGAAGATGGGCATATTGATGGTAAACTCACTTTTTCTTACACTGTACAAAATGGTGTGGTGACTATAATAAAAATATTGTAATGTACCCAGCCTGTCGCTTGAGTGTGGCAAAAAAAAGGGGTGGTTAGAGTTACTTTAGCCGAGTAAATTACTTTAGTTTGCTAAAGTAGAGGGTTGAAGAGTTTTTAGTAAAAAGGAGAAATGATTTTTGTGCTAGAATATTTCCATGAAAGAACATATTGTCTACCACAAAGACGGCAGTATTTGGGCCAAGGGCAAAATGGCGGGTGGAAAATGCGAAGGCTACTTCGAATGGTTTCGCACAGACGGCACAATCATGCGCTCAGGGAATTTCAAGAAGGACAAACAAGTAGGCAAATGGACGACGTACGATAAAAAAGGGAAGGTAGTTAAAGGTTACAGATTTCGGGGAGTAGATTTACTAAAAGTTCCAACATCGTCCCAGACGGCCAGAACAAAATTCAGAATGAAAAATAATTCTAAAATTGACGTAAAAAATAGTAATAGAAAAGGTTCAGCCAGAAAGATTTTCAAATTCCAAAGCAAAGTCATTGTTTGGGCGATGGGTGGGCATGGGGTAGATAAGAGTGGTGCTTGGCGGTTTGCGCGGGTGCCGGAGGATATTTCTGTCAAGATAAAAGAATTACAGCTCAAGGAGATACAGAAAAGGAAGCGGCGGCGGGGTTGGGGTGCAGTGTATGCCAAAGTGAAAATAGGCAAAAGCGAGTGGCAGACTTCTATTTTCCCAGACAGGCATTCGAATACATATATATTACCACTCAAGAAACAAATTCGTTATGAAGAGAATCTATATGATGGTCTAGATATAAAGGTTTCCATGGAAATCTGGTTCTAAATCCAATTCTAACTCTCATTACAGCTACTTTCATAAACTAAATTACTTTAGTCAGCTAAAGTGGGTAGATAAAAATACAAAAATTTAAATCTCTTTGAGTAAATCTTCTACGTCGAGCGGTTCGGTAACCATTTCCACCATACCATCATTTTTTACTTTCCACTTTGAACGCGGACGGTCGGCATAAAGCTCTACACCGATACCATCCGGATCGTTTAAATAAATTGCTTCTGATACTCCATGATCCGCTGTGCCAGTGAGAGGATAATTTACCTCAATTAGGCGTTTGAGTACGAGAGCGAGTTCTTTGCGGGTGGGGAAGAGAATGGCATGGTGGTAGATTCCCGTATGACCTTGAGGTGGTGGTGTGGCACCTTTGCCTGCCCAAGTGTTGAGTCCGATATGGTGATGATATCCTCCAGCCGAGAGGAAGACAGCCGAGTCGCCATAGCGCGCGGTGATTTCAAATCCCAGAATATCACGGTAAAAAGCGAGCGATCGGTCTAGGTCGCCGACAGTCAGGTGCACATGACCGATTTGCACTTCAGGATGGATACTCATATTGTTATTTTAACATATATGGTATAATAGAGAGTATTAATAATAACCAATTATTTATATGGCAGAATTAAAAGCTTTGTGTATGAAGTGTAGAGATGCTAACAAGAAGCCGACGATGCAGACGATGACTAACCCAGTTGTTACAAAAAATGACAAGGGACGTTATTCTGCAAAAGGTACTTGTGCTGTTTGCGGTGGGAATATGTTCAAGTTTATGGCTGAAGCCGATGCGAAGGCGATGATGTAATTATCAAACTAAGTAAAAGCAAGTGGGACACGGAATATCTGCAAAATCTCTATTGTGGCCGATCATAATATACGCTGTTGTGATTGTTTATTTGGCCTTTAGTAAGGATTATTTGGCATGGTTTGCAGAGAATCTGAAAATCTGGGTGATTCTGCTCGTGTACTGGCTCCATTTATCTGTGAATGCTCATTGATAAATAAATAGGCACACATTATTAATTAATCATAAAAATCATGGAAATAAATTTTTGGATGGTGTTGGTAGCTGCTGTAGCCAACTTTGTTATCGGGTTCTTGTTTCATGGACCATTATTTGGCAAGACTTGGATGCGACTCGCCAATGTGACTCCGACAGGTAATGAAAAGTTGAGTGATATGGTGCCACAAATGTCAAAAAATTTGTTGGCGAATATAGTTTTTGCGTATGCGCTCGCTGTCTTTCACTTGTACGCGGTGACTTCCACACTCTCGACTGGTCCTAGTACTGCCTGGAATGGTATGGCTTGCGGATTTCTAGTCTGGCTTGGATTTGTGGTGACTTCGTCTTCTATGGAAGTCATCTGGATGAAGAGATCTACAAAATTGTGGTTGTTTGAAATGGTGGCTTCACTTGTCTCAATCTTGGCAATGGGCGCCATCATCGGTGCTTCGATGTAATATTATTAATTTAACAAAAAATTTATGGCAAAAGGAGATGGACACAGAAAAGAGAAGAAGAAACCAAAGAAGAAATAAATAAAAAAACGCCCTGAAATAGGGCGTTTTTTTGTGCTTGACTTGTAATATATCTTCATATATACTTGCTTCCAGCGTCTTTCCTTTAGTGGAATGGCGTTTTAATTTCACTCTCTTTGAAAAATAAATAGCTCCGGCACTATGAGTTTCATGGGTCGGGGCAAAATTGAGAACCCCTTCGACTTCGGTCGGAGGGAAGCAAGTCTCACTAAATCTTTG
>JAZKJK010000004.1:0-2925 GCA_040384365.1 Patescibacteria group bacterium
TCCTAATTCATATATTTCAAAAACAGACACAAAGTGCTCTAGATACCTCTCATCCTTGGCTGGGCATTTTGGGTTTGAGCAATAATGGGCGACAGATTTTTGAGCTGGCAATTCTCTCTTTTCCACTTTTCCCTCGCAAGTCGGACAATGCGTCGGCATTTTGAATTTTTTTTCTTTACCGGTGCGCATTCGAGTCAGCACTTCTACAACTTTTGGAATGACATCGCCAGCTTTTTCTATGACCACCGTATCCCCTATTCGTAGATCCAAGCGTTCTATTTGATCCATATTGTGCAAGGTCGCTTTGGAAACTTGTGAGCCTGCAACCAAGGTCGGCTCAAAAATAGCGAGCGGGGTGAGGACTCCAGTACGCCCGACATTGACTACGATTTCTTTGACCACTGTCGTCGCTTTTTCTGCCGGATATTTGAAGGCCACCATGAAACGCGGAGCTTTACCGACCACCCCTAAAATATTTTGCAATTTTAAATCATCAACAGAAATGACAATACCGTCGGTGCCATAAGGAAAATCCGGTCTGATTTTTTCAAATTTTTTTATAAAATCAATCGCCTCCTCTAAATTTTTACATTTGGCTTCTAGTTTCTCAACTCTAAATCCCAAACCGCGAAGCATTTCGTGCTTTTCAGAATGCAACTTGGTAGTCGGAGTACCAAGTAGGTCATAAGCAACAAAGTCCAGACTGCGTTCTTTGGCGAGCTGGGGATCGAGCTGGCGCAGACTTCCCGCCGCGACATTTCTGGTATTGGCAAAAAGTGGTTTACCTTCCTTTTCATTGATTCGGTTTAATTGATCTAGGGTCTTTTTAGAAATCAAAGCCTCTCCACGAACTTCCAGATATTCTGGAAAAGGTTTATTCAATGTGAGCGGAATCGAATTGATAGTTTTTAAATTTTCGGTAATATCTTCCCCGACAAAACCGTCCCCCCTCGTCGCCCCACGGACAAATTGCCCATCTTGGTAGATCAACGACACGGCCAGACCATCGAATTTTATTTCACAAAAATAACCAAATTGCTCATTTCCCGCCAATAATTTTTTGATTCTTTTCTCCCAATCATATAGTTCGGCATATGAAAAGGCGTCATTGAGGGAAAGCATCCGAGTCTGGTGTTCTACTTTTACAAATTTATCCAAGGGCTTGCCAGCTACTCTATTCTCTGGACTGTTCAAATCCGAAAATTTTGGATACTGTTCTAGTAGATTTTTCAGCTCACGGGTCAGCGAATCATACACTTCATCCGTCACATCCGGCGCATTGTCTATATGATACGCGCTTCTCAGGCGCGCAATCTCGTCTCGTAATTTTTTTATTCTTTTATGGGCTTCAGCTTCTTTCATTTTAAGCGAACCAGCAGATTTTTATTAATTGGAGAAATTATATTCATTCGTATAATTATTTCTCGCGCTGGGAATATTAAGTGTTTCATCGTCTTTTTCATCTAAGAGTACCCAGTCAGAATCATCATTAATTCTTCCCTCCACTGTCCATTTGATCGGGTCTCTGCCTGGTTCATCATTGGCGGTGCCGTATTTGTATCCATTAAATGTCACAGGGGAATTCTTGGTGTCAATAATTAGAGTCATCACTGTAGCCCCAGTAGCATGTTGATCACATAATTTAGAATCATCTCCTACGCTACCTAAATCACCATCAATTGCTTGATTTGGACCTTGAGCTGGATTACCGCTCCAATCCGGCACTGTGGCATCAGCACTAGGGTTCCATTCCAATTCCGATCCATCAAGGAGAAGCGTAAACTCTGATATTTGGGTACACCCAGCTGTAGGTTCGGTTTTAGTAGTGCTAACCGTAAATTTTATATATCTATAGGAATTAGGGATACCACCATATATCGTCCTCAATTCACGCTCGACACGATTGGGATTTGACGAAGCACAAGTAGGATCATCAGCACCGATATTATATCCTTTGGAAGTGACAATAGTTGTGGTTGAGTCAGTTTTATTTACCTCAACTTTCGCACAACCTTGCTCAGAGCCGCCGAGTCCAGACAGAACAAAGCTCCAGACTGAACCTGATTCACTAGGTGTAATACTCTCTCCAAGACATTGCACATTGTTTTGCCCCCCAGAAGACACAAAAGAGCTTCCGGAAGACTTGTCATTGGCGAGAGCGCATTCTATGCCCGTATCGGCAGCAAAGAAAGCATCATTGGTATCTTTCGCTGAAGTGCTGAATTTTAATTCTCTAATGGCGATATTGCCGACGCCCAAGGCCACCGCCAAAAGTATGGCAGAAATAGTCACTGCAAAAAGTATCACAAACCCCCTATTCTTTTTTATTTTCCTTAAGTTTTTGGATTTCATTTTTTTACTTTATAACTTAATCACTGCTCCACCCAATTAAATAAATTTTCTGAAAAGGTAACCCTGCGAGTCCCTGATCCTTGAGTCCACTCTACATACGAAAAGATTTTTACTTCATTATCTTGGTCGATTATTTCCATCCAAATTTTCCGAACAAAGCCAGAATATGCTCCACTTGAATCATTGTCATAACCTCCAGTATTAGCATCAACATACAACTTACAATCACTAGGGGTAGAACATCCAAAAATAAAATCTGGATCAGTTGAGAGAAGTGAGCTATCAAAACCACACTCACCACCATCTGGGTTGCATGAAACTAGTTCGGATCTAAAACTATTCCAACCATTTGATTGAAATAAAACATAATTGTCTCGCATGTTCCTAACATATTCTATACCTTCCTGCGCGAGATATGAGGCAATCATTTTCTGTTTGGCGGAAGTGGTGCTGGAAATACCAGATGCTAGTACAGACATAAGCCCCACAATGGCTACAGAAAAAATAGAAATGGCCACCAGCGTTTCAACTAAAGTAAACCCTCCCAAGTTTTGTTTTACAAAACTTAGGCGG
>JAZKJK010000004.1:2935-23701 GCA_040384365.1 Patescibacteria group bacterium
GTACTACTGCAATTAAAAGAATAGAGATTGCGACAAGCGTTTCAACTAAAGTAAGGGCTCTATTCTTTTGTTTTAAAAATTTACTCATATATCTATCAATCTTTGCGATACGGAAGTTTGCAATGAAAAAGGCGTGGCAACTCCTTTAGAATTTATCGTACCAACTATTTTAATAGTAACAAAAGGCTGTTTTTGATTACCCTCCGATGCTGGCTCTGCCCCCAACACTGAAAATCCAGATTTAACAGTATCAATAACGATTTCATCTGGGGTTATTTGATACCAAGTTGTCCCATTGTCAGTAGACTTTATGATGTAAGAAGTAGTCACACTACCAATGGTCAGTGATACAAACTCATATCCCCATTGACTCCCACCAGTCGCAGGCTTAAAAGCTACACCCCCACAATTCTCACCACTTATGGGTGTACTAGTACCTAGCGAGCCACCTGCCGTTTCCGAACTTATACAAGCATAATTGTATCCAGTCCTCAAATTTCTACTCATATCTTCCATAATAAAACTCAAATTGTCCATAATGGAACGCATGTCCCTAGATTTTTGATGAACCAAATTGGCATTCAAAAGAGAACCCATACCTATCATCACCACGATCAAGAAAATAGAAACGGCAATCATCGTCTCGATGATTGTGTAGCCTCCTTTAATTTTTAAATTTTTTTTAGGCATTTTAATTTACTTGTATTCTACCTGAGGGATATATTCTAATGGAAGCAGTCGTGGATGGTGATGAAAGAGAAGCGATCTTGATTTGAATATAATCAAAACCAGCAAGCTGTACACCATCTGCATGACTAAAGAATACACCTGAATCCGGCCTTCGGAAAGTCATGGTGAATGGACTTGTGACTGGAGTAGCAGTAGAACCTAGGTAGCTATCTATCTGAGCAATATTATTATTTTTCGTTATAATTATTTTATCTAAACATTCACCAAGGAGAGGAGCGTTTAGAACACAAGACGCATCGTTGTATATATTGTCATTGTTAAGATCTGTGAAATAAATAAAGCTTTTCTGGTCACTATTGAGATAGAAATAAAGACCATAGGAAGGTTTCCAAGGTGATGTCGTAGGGGTCTGGCTCGGCAATACGCCCAAAATAGCCGACTTCTGCGCTTCCACAATCTTCAGCGCGATATCACTCGCCAAATTTTTGATATCTACTCTGGCTTGAAAATCTTGATAATTAAAAAGGACGACGGAAGTCATCACAGAGAAAATAGAGAGGACGACTATCAGCTCCACATAGGTCATTCCCCGATTTAGCTTGCTAGCTTTTAGCTGATAGCTTATGGTGTTGAAAATTCTAAATTTAAAAATCATATTAAAAATTAAAAAGGTTTAGTCCAAAAATAAAAGCCGTAAATGCCCCTGCGACTAAAAATGGCGCGAAAGGAATCTCGCTCTTCATGCCCATCTTGCCTGCTTTGCCATACTTAGAAAAAATAATTAAAACAACTCCGACAATAGCTCCAGACCAGAAAGCTATAGCCAGACCCGAAAGCGTGAGAGAAAGACCGAGAAACCAGCCGAGACCGATAGCGAGCTTGGCGTCTCCAAAACCCATCCACCTGCCACGAGATATGAGCCAGAAGAGAGCGAAGGGCGAAGCGATAAATACTCCTGACAAAAATTCTAGCAAAGATGGCATGTGCGGATAAAAGATATTGTTAGTGAAGAAAAACAAACCCACAAATGCGAGAATGCCAAAAATTAAAGCTAACATGTCTGGAATTATTTTATGCTTGATATCGTAAACTGCTATAACTAGAAGAATTGAGAAAAGAATCGCATAGTAATCATAGGTAATGAAGAAAGAAAATTTATCTGTAAAGAAGATGCCTTGATATTTCACAAATAAAGAAGCAAAGATAAAGCCAGTCAAGAGTTCTACCAACGGATACTGGATTGATATTTTAGTTTTACAATTACGGCATCTGCCCCCGAGGCCCAAATAACTAAAGAGTGGTATGAGCTCGTACCAAGCAAGTTTGTTTCGGCAGGACATGCAGGCAGACCTGCCACCAAGGGATCTCTGTGTATTTAGACGATAGATCACAACATTCAAGAAGCTCCCGATAATGAGGCCGAAGATAAAAAAGACAACAGAAAAAGATATCTCCATCATTATAGTATATCAATATTAAAACTAAAAAACTACTTTAAATTAAATACAAGAATATCCGTTGGCAGCTGTGGCGTTAGGAAATGCTGCAATGAAATTGGCGATAGTCGTAGGCGATGCACCAGTAAATGTTATTTTACTGCCTTTGTTGTCATTACAAAATGCTCCTGTAGAAGTTGAAGCGGCGAAGAACCACAAACCGGAAGTATTTGGATCAACACCATCCCAGCCATAATAAATATATGTGGCTCCGGGTAATGAAGAGGCTAAGGGGTGCAAACTATTACTGGAAAGATTAGAATCATTAAATAAAGTACCTGTGGCAGCTGTACCGCCACTTGTTGCACCAGCAATTCCAGCACTAACTTGGTATGCCCCAGACACATAAGCTGTGCCCGTTATACCATTAAATAAAAAACCTTGGCTTGTCATTTGGCCAACTTGAGCTAATATCTTTGCATCAGTACTTTTTACCTTAGACGCACTTAGCGACGCCAAAACAACTGAAGCCAAGATACCGATGATAGCGACCACGACTAAAAGTTCAATTAATGTAAAACCTTTTTTGAAATTCATTTTTTTCATAAAAATATCTTATTAATAATAAATAACTCTTTCTATTATATCATACCCCCAAATAAACAAAAACCACCCCGATTAAAATCGGGGTGGTTTTCTAAATTAACCTAAATATTATTAGGCGTTGTTACAAACAACATCACCAGAAGCGCCAGTAGTAATTTCAGTAGCAGGAGCTACAGTAGAAGCACCGGCAAATCCTGTACTATCAACACAGAAATAAGTAGCTGTGCCTCCTTCAGAACTAGGTAATTGTACAGCCGCACCCCACGCAGTACCAGCAGACCCAGCAGCAGCATTTTGTCCACAAACGACATCATTTGCCGTAAGAGCATTAACAGCAGCAACTAATGTCGACAAACCTCCAGTACTTGAGGAAGTACAAAGATCAATTAAATATGTACCAGATGAGCTAACCCCAAGCTCTGCTTGAGCTCGCATAGAAGACATACTTGCTTGTGCAGAGGCATCTTTACCTTTACTTCTAGCTGTATTTAATGAAGCCAAAACAACTGAAGCCAAGATACCAATAATAGCCACTACCACCAAGAGTTCGATCAATGTAAAACCTTTTTTCAAATTCATTTTCATAATATTTTCTTCACTCCGACTCTAATCGGAGCAGGTTAATAATAATTTATAATAATTTCGACTTATTTTTAATACCCTTATTATATCATTAGGGCTAAATATATACACAACAGAGTTATCCACACTTGCCTGCGTATACCAATACAGGACCTAGAGCATGTCTCTAGCTAATTCCACCGGCTAGATTGTAAATAGGCATCAATACAGAGACCAAGAGTACTCCCACCCCGAGACCCAAGACCACGATCATGATAGGTTCTATCAAACCGACTAAGGTGTCGATAGCATCATCAACCTCGCGTTTATAGAAATCAGTTAAAGTTTTAAGCACCGAGCCGAGAGACCCAGTCTCTTCACCCACTTGGGTCATTTGCACCAAAATTCCAGGGATTTCTTTATCGTGTTTAGAAAAGGCAGCTGAAAGAGCTAGACCAGACTTGACCCCATCTGACACATCTCCCAACAGAGTTTTGTATACCCGACTACCGACCACTTCGGCAGTTATCTCTATCGCTCGGACTATCGGTACCCCAGCGGAAAGCATGGTATCCAGATTGTCGGTAATCCTAGACAGATAAAGTCTTTTATATAAGTTACCCACTGCCGGCAGTGATAACTTTAATGAATCGAGATATATCTTGCCTTTTTCGGTATTAGAAAGTCTCCAAACCCAGATACCAAGGAGAACTAAGAAGATCAGAAGAAAAATACCATAGTGAGTAAAGAGATTGGAAATTGCAATAACAATTTTAGTATAAAAAGGAATATCTTGACCCGAGTCCAGAATAATAGAAGAAAGTTTCGGGATGACGACCACAAACATTAAGGTCATCACCACAATAAAAGTAATAATCACGAAAACCGGATAGATGAGGGCATTGCGGGTCTTGGAAGTCAGAGCGTATTGACGATCCAAGTATTCCGCCAAATGCATAAAAGTCTGATTGAGTTTACCCGTCTCTTCACCCACCTTGACCATGTTCACATAGAAATCTGAAAATATGTCTGGGTGCTTGGCTAAAGCGCCAGAAATAGAAACTCCCGCTTGCAGATCATCGCCGACAGTGGTCAGCTTTTTGCCTAAAAGTTTGTTTTCAGTATTCGCCGCAAGCATAGTGAAGGCCTTGAGGGCGGAGACTTGCGCTTCGAACAGCGTCGCAATCTGTCGAGATAAAATCACGACATCTTTGTTAGAAACTTTTTCAAAAAAAGAAATGGAAAGGAGTGACTTCTTCTCTCCTTCGTCCTTGATAGAAATAATCACCAGTCCTCTCCTCTGCAATCCACTAATAGCAATATCGCGACTAGACGCGTCGATCTCCCCTTCTTTATTCGAACCTTGTGAATCTATGGCTTTGTATTTGAATAACATATTTTTTTACATCATACCCTCGAGACCTTTGGGATTTAAAGAAAACTGATAAGCCGTCTCTATGGCTATCTCTCCGGAGCGCACAAGTTCTAGAAGCGAATGGTTCAAGTCTATCATTCCCGACTCCATACCCGTCTCTATGACAACATCTATCTCATGAGTCCTCTTTTCGCGGATTAGGTTTGATACCGCATTATTATTTAATAGAAGTTCGAAGGCAGGAACAAGACCGCCAGTAATCCGCGGGATAAGTCTCTGAGAAAATATACCGAGAAGCGATGCTGCCAATTGAGCACGAATTTGATCTTGCTGATCGCCCGGAAAAGTATCTATGATTCTGTCTATCGTCTGAGAAGCATTATTGGTGTGTAATGTGGAGAGCACGAGGTGCCCTGTCTCAGCGGCTGTCACCGCTGTGGCGATAGTCTCTGGGGTACGCATTTCTCCAACCATGATGACATTTACATCTTCACGAAATACTGATTTCAAGGCAATATGAAAATCTTTGGTATCAATACCCACTTCCCGTTGATTGATGATGGATTTATTTGGTGTATAGACATGCTCAATAGGGTCTTCGATGGTGACGATATTTCTAGCTTGTTCGTTATTGATCACATCTATCATGGCTGATAAAGTAGTCGACTTGCCTTGTCCGACTGGGCCAACCACCAAGAAAAACCCCTGCTTCTTGCGAGCTAAGTCGGCAATAATCGGAGGCAAGTGTAATTCTGCGATGGTCTTGACCTTTGGTATTAATCTAAAGACTATGCAGATGAGGCCTTTTTGGAAAAACGCATTTCCGCGCAGACGCGCTTCCCCACGAAAATCGTAAGCAAAGTCTGCTTCTTGATTTTCCATAAATTTAGCAATTTTTGCTTTATCTAAAACTTCACTCAAAACCCCGAGCGTGTCTGCCTCGGTAAAAACCGGCTGCTTTACCAGAAAGATGAGCTCGCCCGAGACACGAATAGCGGGCACGCGTCCGGTACCAAAATGGAGATCTGATCCGTTTTCACGGATAATAGTCAAAATAAGTTCTTCGAGTTTTGCTTTATAATCCATCATATTTTTCTAGAAATTTTATTTAGGAATTGCAACTTTTTTCGCCAAGATATTCACCACCTGACTGATGACTTCTACAGGAGTAGAATTCGCCTTGATAATATAACCTGCAACTCCTAATTTGGTCCCTTGATCTATATCTGATTGTTGACTTTTATTAGACAAAACAATCTTCACACAATTTGGACATAATTGCTCTGCATTTATTTTTCCCAACATCTCAAAACCATCCATCTCTGGCATAATAATATCCATCAACATAACATCAGGCGACAACCCGCCTTTTAATTTCTCTATGGCTTGCACCCCACCTCCTGCGGTATAAACTTCAAAATTATTTTGGCTAAATTTGAGTGCATACATGTCCAAAAGAAAACTATCATCATCAACTATTAAAATTTTCTTCTTTATCCCATCCATATATTTTATATACCCTTTTTAACTAATAATTAATTATACTATAGAAATGGCTTTGGATTCGAGTCCCTGTGGACAACTCTACTCATTTTCATTATTGAAACCATACACTTCCGCATAAGGAACAACACCCGCTAGGGACTTCAACATGGCATCTTCTTTCATCACTAGCATGCCTTTTTTACGGACGACTTTATAGATTTCTCCATTGGTCGGACTTTTCAAGATAACATTTTGGACTTCCTTATCTACTTTAAACATTTCAAAAATAGCGATACGGCCACGGGTGCCGGAAGGACATTCAGGAGATGGAACTGTCTCATACATCTCTCCCTTGACCCCAATGTCTTTCTTGAACTCGGTTGGTAGATCTTTCATCTGCTCTTCAACTTGCATTCTAATACTCTCGTCCATCGGCACAAGTTTGCGAGAAGATTCACAAGTCATGCGAGCCAGACGCTGAGCAATAGCTAAAATCAAAGTCGGAGCAATCAGGTATGGATCGACGCCCATGTCTACTAGACGAGGCACCGCGCCGATGGCATTGTTGGTGTGCAGTGTCGAAAGCACGAGATGTCCAGTCAAGGCAGCCTGAATAGCGAGTTGAGCCGTTTCTTTATCGCGTATTTCTCCGACCATTATTATGTCCGGATCTTGACGAAGGATAGAGCGCAAACCGGAAGCAAAAGTGTACCCGATCTCTGGCATCATTTGTGACTGGTTGATATCAGGCATGTGATATTCCACCGGATCTTCGAGTGACACGATATTACTTTTTTCTTTATCCAATTCATTCATCATCGAATACAGAGTGGTGGATTTTCCAGACCCGGTCGGACCGGTGATTAAAATAAGTCCATAGGGTCTCTTGAGCGCATCTCTAACTATATTTAGATTTACCTCTGATAGACCCAACTGATCTAGGGGTTTGACTCCCTTGTCGGCGTCCAAAATACGGATAACAACTTTTTCACCATAGTATGCCGGCATAGTGGAAACACGAAAGTCAATCTTGCGTCCGTCAATATTGATTCCGAAACCTCCATCTTGAGGTTTTCTTTTTTCATCCAATCTGAGTTTGGATTTGATTTTGATGCGTGCTACGATGCCACTATAAACATTGGGCGGTAAAACTATCGAGGTGTGTAGGGTGCCGTCCACCCGGAAACGCACCTTTACTTTTTCTCCAGTGTATTCAATGTGGATGTCAGAAGCACCTCCTTCTATCGCTGTACGCAAGATAACATCCACGATCTTTATGACTGGCGCATCTTCTACTATCTTTTCCTCTCCCCCACCTTTGGCATTCGCGGCTTCTTTGGCTAAATTTACCTCACTCGGACTTTCCGCTTGGTCTTGGACGAGTTCACTGAGCGCATTATCTACCTGACTGCCGATGCCTTTATAAGATTCCATTATGCTTTCATAATCAGTTTTAGAAATTAAAAATATTTTGAAAGGAATGCCCAGCTTGGCGGAAATAAATTGCAACGCGTCAAGTGCCTGCACATCTTCTCCGTTTGTCACACCAACTTCCAAAACTCCCTCTTTGAGTGCGATCGGAGCAAATTTATAATGCACGGCTGAGTCTTCTGAAATATATTTCAGAACATCAAAGGTGAGACTTTCTTTATTTATTTTCAAGGTAGGCATTTGTAAATATCTGCCTTTCACCTCGAGAATTTTATCCTCTGCCACACCAGACTCAATCAAGGCCTGATCAATATCTCCGCTATATTTCTCTTCCGCGCGAGTTTTGATCTCGCCCACTTGGCTTTTTTTGATTAATCCTGCTGTAATTAACTCGTCTAAGAAACTCATATTTAAATTTAGGGAGTTAGGGGGACGCCTGTATTTGCAGGAGGTATTATAGAAGGCGTTACAGGAGGTATCACAACATCAGAGCCGAGCGGCGCGAATGGATTCACCCTGCCCTCAGTCCCATCTGGGACGAGAGTAATGCTTGAATCATGCAGTGACTCAAAAGCATCGTCGGAAAAGATAGCGGTGTTTAGATGTATCTCTTTGACTGACAGAAGTAGAGTCAAGAAATCTCCCCCTACCGCCACGGCGCTGTCGGGAGTTGCACCACTTTGGAGTGAGGCAACGGGAGAAGGAGAAGAGGAAACAAGCGCATCGACACCATCATCTGATGGTCCTTTTATATAAAAAATATAAATAGCTACAAAGATGGCTGCGATTCCTAGAAATATTATGATATTTTTTATTTTTGGCATTTTGTTATTTTAATTTTTCAACCAATAAGTTTTAATCTTGAAATTATATGTGTATGACGGAGCTGACAGAGAACTCGATCCACCACTTCCCTCAGAAGAAAAATCAACCGAAGAAATATCTACAATGCGAAGATTGCTCTCTAAATTTTTCGTAAAATTAAGAAAATTACTATAACTGCCACTGGTGGAAAACTCTAAATCCCATATGCCGTAATCTTTATTCCCTGTTTGACCCACTGCGCCTCCTCCTTGGACAATACCTGTCCCTTTTGGTGCAGAACTTTTTTTATCATCCGGCACATTGTATTTTACACCCTTTAGGGTCATGCCATAAGGCATAGCCAACTGTCCTATCTCGAGAATTAAGCGTATATTGTCGATGTTGTCAGGTAAAAGTTTTTTGATTTTTATTAAATTCTCCGCATCGATAGAATTCTCTTTGGCAGTCAAAACATCGCGTTGGTTTTCAAGCGCTTTAGAATTATTGAGGGCTTCGTCATAGGCAGCCACCTGTGCTCGCTGTGATAGGATATCATCGTACAGAGGATTAGTAATCACAAAGAAAAGAGTGACGCTGATTCCTATTAAAATGGCTGGCATTATAAATCGCATCATAAAAATTTAACTTGCTGCTTGTAACGTTTGCTTATAATTCACAAAAGATGGCTCAACCGTAAATTCTAAATCAAAAAGAACATTGCCCTTCTCGTCTAGGGTTAGGTTGGAAAAAACGGGATCAATCAAATTTTGATTTTCCGCAAAAAGATCAGACTGCAATGCCACCGAACGATAACCGACCGCCACCCCACTCATCTTCACATCTACTTTTCCATTAGTTCCGACACTATAATTAAATTTAGTATAACGAACTGTCTTCATGGTAATCTCGGAGAGAGCTTCAAAAATCGGCGAAGTAGATATATGTTTAGATAAAATTTCCGTGGCCGCATTCAAGCGTCGGTCTAATAGTTTGAGCTCTGCTATTTTGGAAGGTTCAAAACGATTCTTGGCTATATTTAGATTTATTTCCATTTGTACGATATTTTTCTTTAGGCCTGCTTGCCATAGATAAAGACCACCTGTCGCTAGAACCACGGTAAACAAAATAAAAATAGAAACCACAGTAAGAATGCCGACCGATCGGGTGGGAGTGGCGCGTTCTTCTATTATCGGCTTTTTGGGAATAAATGAAGTTTGAAAATTCTGATCCATTGTACCTAATTATATTACAAAATGGCAAATAACAAAAGCATATTGTGTATAACTTTACTCTCAGGGTAAGGGAGGCGTACTAAATGAGCTTATTGTAATTTTCTAAGTGCTAAACCAATAGCCACCGCAAACTCAGAACCCATGGTTTCCAAAACTTTTCCTAGAAAGGCCGGAGCATTAACCTTGGAAAATGGCAGACCCATCTCGATTTCAACTTTAAAATTGTTAGAGGCCACTTCTGTGAGTCCTTTCAGGAGAGAACCACCGCCCGTGAAGATGACTTTACTGATGGTTCTATTATATCTCTTCTCATATTCGAGTAAAGCGCTATTAGTTTCAGTCAAGATATAGTCGGTGTGAATTTTTATAATATCAGACAGGCTTTTCTCTGCGGGATTTCCAAAAAGACCAAATTCTTTCTTCATCTTCTCCGCTTCAGGAAAAGGAATACTCAAAGATTGAGATATGGATTGAGAAATGTCGGCTCCACCTCTCTCTATCGTGTGATAATTTTTGACCATGCCAAATTCCACGATAGAAAGCTTGGTACGCGAAGCGCCGAAATCTATTAGAAGAACCGGAGAAAGCTCGTGTTCAAAATTTGACCTAATTGAAGAAAATATTTCAATCTCAAAAAAAGAAGCTTCAAAAGAACATTGCGAGACGATGGAACGATATTTAGAGATAGCATCATTTTGGGTAGCCACCACCAGGACGTTGGTCTTCTCGACAGCCTTTTGCGGAACAGGAGAACCATCAGCGTTTGGAATTACATTCATTTCTTCAAATGAAGATTCCTTTTGAGGTAATTTAAAATAATCCAAGGAAACTTCGGTGATCGGCACTGGAATATATTTACGAGCCTCAGTAGGAACTATCGCCGCCATTTCCTTCTCCCCCATTTGCAGAGGAAGCTCAATGGTAAAAATCAGACTTGACTGTATGGGAATAGACAGAGCCCCCTCTTTGAGGGTTACTCCGGATTGTTTCAAAACTTCTTTGAGGGCTTCCGCTAGCTTTTCAACTGAAAGATTGGTAACACGCCCAGCATCAAGATTGTCATAGGGACCGAGAGCTATCGCCCCATAGGTCTCTAGTATCGCTTTGCCTCCTTTCCTTTTTATCTCCACTACTTTAATAGACGAAGAACCGATATCAATGCCGACGGCACTATCCTCTTTGCCAGATCCGAAGTTGCCGAGACTGCCGAAAAATTTTTTCAGTGGATTATCCATTTGGTTTTATGTGCTAATATTGTATCATATATGCTATTATTAAACACTATATTTAATAGTGTACTAAGTATTGTTTTTCCAGTAAAATGCCTCTCCTGTGGACAAAACGGCAGAGAACTTTGCATAAAATGTCTTTCGAATATTAGAGTTGCGGAACGCGAAACCGCGGAATGGATTTTCCCTATTTATGATTATCGTGATCCGCCCATCAAAAAGGCGCTGTGGTTGTTAAAATATAAAGGTAAGAAAAGGTTGGCAATTGTTTTTGCAGAGATAGTGCACGGCAAGATTTTAGAAGAATTGTCGGATTTGTCCTTGTTGGAAAATTTTAGAAATCCTATTTTGATCCCCATCCCCCTCTCCAAAAATAGATTGCGAGAGCGAGGCTATAACCAAGTAGAATTGATTTGCAAAGAAATAATCAAATTAAACGATCTACGCCATGGCGTAAATATGACATTAGAAAACAATATTTTAATCAAACCAAAAGAGACAGAGCACCAAGCTCGGATCGAAAACCGCCGAGAACGTTTAAAAAATATTGTCGGTTCTTTCGCTGTAAAAAATGAAGACAAAAATAAACTAAAAAATAAAAATGTAATTTTAATAGATGATATCACGACCACCGGAGCGACATTGGACGAAGCGAGGAAGACTCTCAGAAAAGCTGGCGCTAAAAAAATAATCGCTTTCACTGTGGCGCATTAGAATAATATAGTATTAACTAATATATTATTTCCCCCACATGTCCCAAATCATGCCAGCAATATTCTTTGGCTTACCTTCTAGCGCATAATAATGCAAATCTATAAAAGGTAGGGTGTTGCACTCGATAATCCCCCACTTTTGAGACCCCGCATCCTTGGTCGGATCGGGAATAATGCAGTCAAAGCCCACCACGGACAGGCTCACTGTTTTGACGGCTTTCTGCAAAATAGGAATAAAGCTTGGGTGTAGGTCGGCAATCATTTCTTTGGTCCTGCCTCCAAATAATCTACCTATCCGATGTGAAAGTTGTAAAGAAAAGCCAGCCGTCAAGACATCATCAATAGTGAACCCAGATCGCAAAATATGATCATGGAATTCTTTACCGATTCGAATAGGCTCGACCCTGTCCGCACGCCTAGCATCCATATCTTTGATGAGTTCTCTAATTGTCTTTTTACCATCACCGTGTAGGGTCGGAGCATCTCCCTTGTAGAATCCTGCGAGGATGCCATTCACGAAAGTCGCCCGACACACACTACCCTTCAAATGTTCTTCGATAATTAAATGCGAACATATCTGACCTGCAATTTTTATGCCCTGATGAAGTTGTTCTAATGTGTTGATGTTGGTGATCGTGTGTCTACCACGAGATCCTACCCGCGGTTTGACGATTATTGGTTTTTGTAGTTTGGAAAATATCTCTTTGATATCTTTATCTCTGTTTTTAAAAGATAGAAGCGAGAGTTCATAATAATTTGGAACTGAGATGCCGTGCTGCCTAAATTCTTTTTTCAACTCTACCTTATCATCCCAATTAGTATTCATATCGAGATACTCTGGACGAATGGGTATGCTTTCGAAATAGAAATTCTTAATTTTATTTTTAATCTTGAGTTTGGCGCGATACTGGTCTAGCGGTCGACCCAGAAATATTACTTGCTCCATGGTGATGCCCCGCCGGATAGCTTCTTCCCAAATAATTCTAGAACGAAAGGTGCTAGCCTTTTTGATATCGCCAGAAAATTCTGCCAGTTTTAAGAACACCAGAGTATTGAACAAAAAAATGGGCACTAAATCGGCAAAATCTTTTACAAAAGATGGCACATATTTTATGAATTGTTTCCCATAATTATCGAGAGTGATCGAAACTGCACTCTCTAGATAAGATTGGATATGATTTACCGGTGCGTCTCCGCAATAAGAACAAGAACTCTTTTGCTGATTTAATTTGTGTGGTTCGTCCGCGGACATAATAGCCTTCATAATAACACAAAAGAGACAGCGAAAGACTGTCCCTTTAGGGTAAGTAACTTTTTTCTAAATGCCTTTTAGTGATCTCCTTTTATCATAAATAAATCGGGTAAAAAACTTATAATGACCGACCAAGATATTATAACATGCTTTAGCTAAATTCGAGTCAACTCTACTTTTTCGCTCCATCCAAAACTTCTTTGATCTGATCTATTATTTCATTAGGAGTCACGGTGGCCTTGACCATAAAACGTGCTGCGCCGAGCTTCTGGCCCTTTTCAATATCACTGGCCTGACCCAAATTCGAAAGCAGAATCACCGGAATATTTTTAGTCTTTGGTTCACTTTTGACTCTGCGCAAAATTTCAAAACCATCAATACCAGAAAGGATGATGTCGAGCATGATAATATCTGGCATTTCTTGGTTGATAATTTTCAGCGCTTCTTCGCCCTCAGTGGCATGAAAGAAAAGACATTTTGTCGCTGAGAGCTTGCGAGCAATTATGTCATTTAAAAATTGGTCATCTTCCACCCACATTATCTTTTTACCTGCGAGGTTGGCAATGGTCTCTTTCTCACCTAGTGCCCCACCTGCGGATGCCACGTCTTTCGCGGGTTCTTCATTTTTCCGTAGCTGTGCTCGTACTTTGACCAAAACCTCTTCTGGATCAAATTGGGCTTTGACGAGATAATCTTTGACGCCCAAGGCCAGTGCCCGATTTATTTCCACTGGTTGCCCAGAGTTGGAAACCACGACGACAGGAATAGGCGCTATGCTTGGATCTTTTTGTTTCGCCTCCAATATCTCGTAACCATTCATATTTGGTAAAATAATATCGAGCAAAATCAAGTCGGGATGAAAAGATTTGATCCGCTCAAAACCCTTGAGCCCATCGACAGCGAGATCAACTTCAAAACCTTCATTGACTAATTTTTTACTTAACGCATCGCCGAGAAACACATCGTCTTCAATTATTAAAATTTTTTTCATGGTTCTATTTTATCACCATGACCCTGAGCTTGTCGAACAGGTCATAGATTTTTAATGTTTTTCTTGTAATGGCACAGTAAAATAAAAAGTACTTCCTTTTCCCTCTTCACTCTCAAACCAAATCTTGCCTCCGTTTTTTTCCACAATGGTTTTAGTAATGTACAAACCTAGTCCTGAACCATCAGTCTCCTTTTTGAGAGCGTTACGCGCCCGAAAGAATTTTACAAACACATCTTTCTCTTGATCTTTGGGTACGCCTATGCCACTGTCGGAAATAGAGATCAGTAAGTCATCCGGTTCTTTTTGTACATCTATTTCAACCTTGCCTCCATCTATTGTATATTTAATCGCATTTTCGAGCAAGTTTTGCAAGACCGCGCGCATCGTCTCTGGATCTACATAGACTTGAGGCAGATCTTCAAACTTATTTTTATAAGTGAAGGAAACATTTCGCTTGGAAGCTTGTGGACTAACTTCAAAGAGCACATTGTCCATCAAATCAATTATATCAATATGTTTAAACCCATAATGAACACGACCAGACTGAATACCATCCGCAACTAACATATCATTGACTAGCGTAATCATACGAGTATTGCTTTCGTAAGTCTTCATTAAAAATGTCTTTTGATCGTTATTTAATTCTCCCATATCGCCCGAGAGCAACATGGACAGAGTCCATTTGACACCAGCAAGCGGCGTGCGAAGTTGGTGCGCCACAATAGATATAAAGTCTGATTTAACTTTATCGAGCTCTTGGAGTTTCTCGTTGGCCCGAGACAATTCCACATCTCGGCGAATAAGCATTTTTGTACCCCTTTGTTGATCGAGTAGTAGACTATCTAGTTTGTCTGTGCGTTCTTTGATTTTTTTCTCCAGATCATCATTCAATTTTTGTAGCTCCGCTGTCTTTTGAAAGACCCGAGTTTCCAGCTCTTCCTTGGAAAGATAAGAGATGCGGTGCCGTTCGAGGTAGCCCTCGGGTATATAAGGCATGATCATCCGACCGACAAGTCCGACGGAATATCGTTTTTCAAGTTCTCTGTATATAACTTCTAAATGTGACTCCGCAACATTGGAACCAAAAGATTTTGAGAGTGCTTCGACAATTCTTTGGACTGCATCCTTAAAAAGATCTGGAGCAAAAGACGCAGAAAAAGTGCGTGCTTTTTTTCTCCAAAAGAATATTTCTTTTGTGGCTGGAAAAAATATTTCTTTGATCGGACCGCCGCCGACTATGCCTTCTATCTGCGCAGGGTTAAAAACATCAGACAAACTACGAATGAGTAGGCTGGCAAATGCGATTAGAATATCTTGCTCTTTCTCATTCATATGCTATGAAGCGATAAAATCATTATCCAAGAACACAGATAACCACGGTTTCATTGTGGAAAGCGGAATTACACTTTTCTATATTTTTGACTTCACCTCCGAGTGGAGCTTGTTCGCCATAAGTATAGAAACCAATGAGTGGCACTTCTTTGCCGACTATTTGTTGAATGGCGCTGATCTCATCTCCGGACTTATTGCCGAAAAGTTTGTTGCGAGCAATGCAGTTGAATATGATAACGGCTTTCGGAGCGCTGCCACCTAATTGACCGACAGCATCCTCGGCGGCGAGCTTGGCCACCTTGACGGCTTCTTCGCGACTGCCCATCATCAGACGAACTTCTGAACCTTCGGGAATCTCAGCGGCGCAAGTGATGGAACCTTTAGCATCCACCACAATCGGATCACGAATCAACAATTCATCACTGCCAGCAACTTTCATGCCAAGCGGATAAGTCACGGCTAGTTTGGCCAATGTCTCGGTGCGCAAGACTTTAGCTTCTTCTTCACCGAAATAATCTTCATAAATCTTGATGGCCGGAGCACCGTCTATCTCGTGAATAACCGCCCCACTAGATTTGGTAATTTTCATCGGCTGACCTATTGGAATCCAACCATGCTTGACCCCGATACCTATCTGGAAATTGCCGGTGAGTCCGAGCCCAACCACCGCGCCGGAATACACTTTATCGTTTAAATATTGATATGTCTTTTTGAAAGCAAAGTCGTCGCCCGAAGCCCCACCAACAACAGGAAAATGCGCGCCCAGAGAATCTAGCACCCCGCGGACAATATCCGCCCCATTGCCGACCAGCACGTCCGGCAACATCATGAAGGCTTTGAGCGTATCTGTTGTCTGACCTTTGACTTTATCGGCAGCCACTTTTCCAGCTAGTCTAGGATTAGTTAAAATATCTTCGCCAACATCAGCAAAATATTTCACATCTGGAGATTTTATGGCCATCACCGCTACTGACCTATCTTTGAGCGGACCAGCCGTGGTGATCTCTCCTGAAGTCGAAGAACCGACGAGTAACGCGAGCGGAGCGACCGAACGAACTCCGCTCAACATTTTTTGTTGATCATATTTCACAGATGAAAAAACAATTAACAAATCTGGACTCTTGTCCCCTAGTTGATCTATCGCATCCTGACAGGCATTGACTCCGACTGCATACGCATCATCCCCAAAGGCTGCTCCCACACTCGCTTTTATTCCTTTTGTTTCCATAAAAAAATATTATTAATTAGCTAAACTAATTAGTTTATTATACCAACTGAGAATTAAGAACGCTAGCGGGTAGTTTGGTGGGTAATTGAAACCAGTTTATTGATAAATAAAGGTATCTTACCTTAATTCGACTAATTCAATCGGTATTCCGTTAGGGTCAGCAATAAAGGCATATCTTTTTACAGTTATTCCTTCTTTTATAGGTTGGATAATTTTTGCCCCAAAAGATACAGATTTTTCTACTGCTTTTTCAAGATTGTCAACCATAAAAGCAATATGTTTAATCCCAACCTTTTGAAAGTTCATGAGGTCATCCCCTAGCGGCAACGGTTCGTCATGTTTGAATAATTCAATAACATTATGGTTTTCATCTTCTAAGTTAACAAATTTGTACTTCTTTTCCTTCCTTCCTCCTTCAGAGCGGAATTTCAGGTCAAAAACTGATTTAAAAAAGTTTATTGATTCCTCTAAGTTATTTACTGACAATGCTGTATGAAAATATTTCATGGGTTGATTATATCAAAAATCTATCTTTTTAATTATTCTTTTAACTTGCCACCAATTATTAACCTCACAGATATATACTTCCTTGGAGGTAAAGCTGAATTTTACTCCTTTCATTTTTTTCACAATATCTTCTATATTCTTTTCATTCTTAAACCAACCCATTGTAAAGTGGGGATGAAATCCTATAGCTCTACCGTATTTTTTTATCTCCCTTAACTTCTCTTTGGAATATTTGATTCCTAAAAAAGATCCAAATTGTGGCATTGTTCCAGTCTTGTAAGGATAAATTCTCTGAAAAACTTTTTCTCTAAAAGTAGTTAAATCTTTATTTATCTTTACTGGAAATTCCAAACACCCTGTATATTTTTCTGTAGCCTTAAATTCAAGAGGAATAATTTTGATTGGCTTTTGTCCTTCTGCTATTTGTTTTAATTCTCGTGCTATCTCGTTTACTCCTTTCTGAGAAGTATTTATGTGCCACAAACTTAAGTGAGGAATAAGTTTATTATTATCCACCACAAAGAAATTAGAAAGGTGGCCAATTTCTTTTTTCATTTTTATTCCAATCTTTTTCCTTAAACTTTTTGGAGGAAGAATTACAATATCAATTAACATTGTTTTATTATATCAAATTCGGGCGGTGTTTACTGGACAAAGTTCGAAATTACTTCGAACAAAATCCAAGGAGCTAGCAAGAACGGTTCTTGCTACTTTACTGTTTATTTATAATTTGATTTGCAGCATAAATTCCAGTTATAAACGCATCCTCCATTAAGCTGAAATTGTAATCCGAAGCAAGATATAACCCCATATCGAGTTCTTGTTTGATAAACCTAGAACCATCTGGGATATGCCCAGCTGTCTTCCACAATATCTTATCTTGCACAATGAAGTCCTTGTAATATTTATTCAAATCCAAATCACCAGTTTTTGCGTATATTAAATCTCCACCATATTTTTGTTCCCATAACAAATACGCATCGTGAAAATCGGGACGAAGAACAACCCCTTTCTTATTTGCATAAGCTTCTTTTCTCTGGCCAGAAACATAATATGTAAAAACAGAACTAATTTTAGAGGGCTTAGGAACATCATAGGCACTCATAATATCTAAGTATGGTGCCGCGATCACCACGTTTTCCGCAATAAATCTTTCTTTCTCAGTTAAAACCAAATAATTTCCTTTTTCTTGTTTTTCTATCAAAAGTACCGTATCGATAAATATTTTTGATTCGAATCCTTTAGATAATTTATCAGTTGTTTTACTTAAATCAACAATATAGGATGGTCTTATCATGGTCAGAAACAGATACATATAATAGAAGGTGTTCATGTCTTTGGATGTTGTGAAAAAATTCGTACCTGCTGTTGGCTGTCCAAACCAATAGTCTAATTCTTCAAACCCATTTTTTCTCAAAAATTCAGCGGCCGACAGATGCCAGTACTTTTTAAGTAATGGATTCTTTTCTATAAGAAAACGCAACTCCTTGTTTTCTGCGTCTTTTCGCATGGCATTGAGTTGGTTTCGGAAGCGCCACAACAAACCCATGAAACGAATAATTTTAGGAAAGTATTTAAGATTTTTAAGAGAACATACTGTTTTATAGTTTTTTCCATTAAAAAAATAAAAGTCCCTTACTCGAAAGGGTTCGATAATTTCAACGAAAGGCATTAAATTAAAATAATCTGAATTGATATATATTCCGCCTAGAGCTATTTTCGGATCCTTTTTCGAGAATTTGATTCTGCCACCAATATCTTTTGAAATAATGATAAATTCTTTATGGGCATTATGTAATTTATTTGCACATGCCAGTCCAGAGATACCAGCACCGACGATTATAGTTTCAACATGAGTTTCCATACAATTTTATTGGCGGAGGCGGTGAGATTCGCCGATACTGCGGCGGGTACTTTTCCCTCTCGCTTTGCTCGCACGGAAAAGCCTTTCGAACCTCACTCACGAGCAAAGCAGTTTGCTCGTTCGCCTCCGCTTTTCGCGGGGCTCAAAGCGGAGGCGGTGAGATTCGAACTCACGGTCCGGTAAGGGACGGCGGTTTAGTAAACCGCTGATTTAAGCCACTCATCCACGCCTCCAACTTCACTACTATACATTATTTTAACAATTTAGTGTATAATGGAGACATGTTAGAGTCGCATAAAAATAATAGAATAAAATTTAACAAACCAGGAACCCAGAGAAATTTTATTTTAAAAACAAGAAACATATTAGGATTAACTAAGGGTGGGCTGGCCAAAAGACTACATATAAGTCAAAGAACTTTGGCGGATTGGGCTCGAGAAAAGATAACCATTTCGCAAGTTGCAGCAGAAACTATGTCAATTTTATCAAATATACCAATTCCTAAAAGGCATTCCATTATTGATTGGAGAATACGTTTTCAAAGAGCTGGGGAGGTGGGTGGTAAGAATAAATTCCTTAAATATGGAAGTGTTAGTGTCAACGAGAAATATAGAAAAGAAAAATGGCAAGAGTGGTGGGATAGGGTCGGGCAATACAAGAAAAGGCCTAAAAATTTCCAATCTCTTTTAAAGATAAAAATTCCCAAAAAAAATAAAAGTTTGGCGGAATTTGTGGGTATTATGCTAGGAGACGGTGGTATTGCTCCGTATCATGTCTCCATTAGTCTTTCTGATCAAGAAATGAATTATATTGCATACATAAAAAAATTGAGCTATCAATTGTTTGGAGTGTTACCTAAAGTATATAAAAGAAAAAAAGCAGAAGCAGTTGATTTAGTGATACAAAGAAAACAACTAGTAGATTTTTGTCAGCATATCGGACTTGTTCTTGGGAACAAGGTAAGGCAACAAATAGATATACCTCAATGGGTGAAAGAAAGCGAAATTTTTTCCAGAGCATGTATAAGAGGCCTTGTGGATACTGATGGATGTTTTTTTCAGCATAATTATATTGTCAAAGGTCAAAAATATTCATATCTAAAAATGGCATTTACAAGTGCTTCTTTTCCTTTGGTTTTATCAGTGGCTAGAATGCTAACAAAATTTGGATTTCGTATAAGAATCAGTAAGAATAAAAAGGATGCCCGGATAGAAGATACTCAATATGTTCTTAAATATATAAAAGAAATAGGCTCACACAATTCTAAGCATTTACAAAAAATAGAAAAATGGAAAAAAAGCATAGATATGTTAGAGTAAATAAGTTCTGAAAGGATCCGTGTTGGAGTGGTCTATCAAGCATCTTTGCTAAAGATGTAGGGGATTTAAACCCCCTCGCGAGTTCGAATCTCGCCGGATCCGCAGTTTGAAACGCAGTGAAGAACTGAGGAGCCGAAGAAGCAAACTACTTTGCTTCTGGGGCAGGTTCGAACGACGGAGTGTAAAATTTTTAACAGAAAATTTTACGAGTCGGTGCCCAGACAAATTTTTTATGTCGACAAAAAATTTAGTCGAGGGTTGAAAGTTCTTTGGAAGAAGTTTCAAGGTCGGAGTATGACGATACGAGACGGACTCGGCAGAATTTTTCACCAGAAAAATATCTGTGAGAAATTCCGCCCGGCTCCGCAGGATGTTTAATTTTAAACGATATTTAAATTTGCTATAATTATATTATGAGTCTTGAATTTAGCCAACGACAAGTTGAAAGTCTTGAAAAGGTGAATGATCTAGTCTATTCCAGGCCTAATTATTTAGAAGGAAAAGAAAAACTTAATTTTACGTATAAATTTTCAACCGGAGAGGTTTTGTCTGCCACTGAAGACGAAAATGGTGTTGCGCAAATAGAGGTTAGAAGAGCTGAAAAAAAAGTTTTCGATTTTCATGAAATAGTTCCAAAAAGTGTTAAATTTACTACACCAACTTTTTATATTAAAAAAGGAGCTCCGATGGTGATTGATGCACAAATCTGGT
>JAZKJK010000004.1:23711-46366 GCA_040384365.1 Patescibacteria group bacterium
GACATACAGATTGGCGACATGAAAGACCCAAAAAGTATTCTGCTTCTTTTGCATGAGATAGGCCACCTTTATTACAACGGGAGGCGTGGTAAAAACAAAAACAAGAAATTAGATTTAGTGGGTTTGTTAGAACAACACAACGACAAAGAAGATAAAGATATTAGAAAAAGATTGGTGGAACTAATTTCAGAAGAAGAGCGCACTGCCTGGAGTGAAGGATTAATGATTGCAAGACGATTAAAAAAAGAAAAAGGGTTCAATTTACTTGAAGGGTTTGAGAGCTTAAGCGATTTACAAGACATAATGCACAGCGCACTTATGGTTTATAGATTGGGAGTCGGTGATACAATGATCATTGGCGATGAAGGTGTTTGGAGACATATTTGGGTAAAAATTAAAGAAAAAGTTGGGTTGAAAGAAGAAAACTATGGAAAAGAGCAGTGGGAATTTTTGAAGAATCTTTTTGATAAAGATAAGCTGAAACGTAATTGAGTTAATTTTATATGGGTATCAAAATACCTAAATCAAATAAAAAGAAAGCTTTAATTCTGGTTGATATTCAACATGGATTTATTAAGCGATGGGGTAAATCTTTTCTTAGAAATTTAAAAGACCTCATCATAAAAGAAAAATACGACTTATATGTTGAAGTAACTTTCCACGCAGAAAAAGGTTCTTTGTGGGACAAGCAAACAAATTGGACTTTCCCCTATGAATCGACAGTACCGGAAGTTTTGGATTTATTAAAAGGTAAAAAGGTTATAAAAGTCATAAAGGAAACAAGATCTGCATTTAAAGGGAATGTCCGACTTTATCCCGCATTAAAGAAGAACAAAATAGAAGAAGTTCATGTTGTCGGATTTGATTCTAATGACTGCGTTTTCGCTACTGCCCAAGAAGCATTCGATCTGGGTTTCTTTACATACGTTATTGAAGAATGTACAGGGGCAAGTCAGGGAGAAAAGATACATAAAAGCGCTATTTCAATCTTACGGAATCTTGGGCTAACAAACAATTCTTAAAGGGGCAGTAAATATTATGCTACAATAAAACCCATGTGGTTTATTTTTGCGCTTCTTGCCCCAGCATTTTTCTCTGTCGCAGAGATTGCTGATAATTTTTTTGTAAATAGAAAGTTCAAACACCCAATTACACTTGTATTTTATAGCTCGCTTTTTAATCTTCTGTATATTCCAATATTGTTCTTTTTTAGCCATCCATCTCTGCCGCCAGCGCATACCTGGCCGATTATTATATTGCTTGGTCTGGTGAATGTTTCGTATCTTTATCCTTACTACAAAGGCTTGCAGTCTGACGATACTTCAGTGGTTATCTCATTTTTGGCAATTGAAAGAATTATGGTTCCCATCCTAGCTTTCCTGATCGTGGGAGAAATTCTCACACCAATTCAATACTTTGGAATTTTTCTCATTGTTGTAAGTGTGTTTTTGCTTGGTCTGCACCATGTGCGGACTAAAATTAAATTTAGTAGAGGTGTCTGGTACATTTCATGGGCAGCATTATTTCTCGCACTTGAAGCTGTGCTCCTCAAGCTAGCTTTTAGCCAAGGGGTAACTTTGAGCACCGCCCTAGGAGGAGAAATGGCGACGGCTCTTATTTTTGGAATTTCAATATTTCTTATTCCAAAAGTCCGCAAGCAAATCATCGAAGCATTTCCAGTTTTTATAAAATTGTCACCACTTTTCCTACTCGAAGAAGCTTTTACATTTCTTGGTCTGGTGGCGGAAGGCTATGCAATTTCTCTTACATCTGTCAGCGTCGTAAAAGGCATCACTATGGCTTCCCCATTTTTCCTGGTTCTTTACGCGTGGATGGGAAGTGGCCTATTTCCAACTTTCTTCAAAGAAGATTTGCATCGTAAAAAAGTCATACACAAACTGGTTCTCTTTGCCATTCTCATTATTGGCGTTATTTTAGTTAAGGAATAAAAAGGCAATTCCCACTAAACCCTTATATCGTTCTCGGACTTCATATCCACAGCCTTTTGTAAAACCCTTTCAAACCTTGCCGCTAGAGTGGCAATTACAATAGAAATAAAAGTAGTCACAATACACATGGCAATGAAACCCGCCGGATCATCTCCATCCGCATGAAACATCATTATGTATAGTGCGGCGAGCACTATCAAGATGCTTAGAGTGATGGCGCAATATTTTATATTTCGCAAGGCCTTCACCGAGTCTAGCGAGAATACTTTATTCTGCCCGATATATCCGAGTAATTTGAACACCTGCTGCAGGGCAACAAAAAATGCGATAGATGCTAGGTACCCATACACAATGAACGGATCAGAGTAAATACTAAACAGGTCCAAGTTTAGGGCTCTCCCCTCGGTCAAGGGCAGCCGAATCATAGTAGCTAGCGCCAAGATACCTAGAGCCACGACGACGACTTGAAAAAATATGGTTGAGTTTCTTTTCATAATGGTTTTGATAAATTCTTTATTATTTATAGAATTATTTCTTGGCCTTGAGAGCGCAAGCTTTGATGAAGGCCGTAAACAGAGGATGAGGGTTTAATGGGTGAGCTAGAAATTCAGGATGAAATTGGGTACCGAGGAAAAACGGATGTTTGCTTTTAGGTAGCTCAGCAATCTCCATGAGCTTGCCATCAGGAGATCTTCCGGAAAAGACTAGGCCAGCTTTTTCCAAGTCCGCAATAAATGCTGGATTCACTTCATAGCGATGCCTATGCCTTTCGGTGATCTCGCCGGTGCCGTAACTCGTTTTTGCGACAGTGCCACTTCCGAGTACCGCTTGATAGGATCCAAGTCGCATCGAACCGCCGTAGAGATTATTTTTCAAATTTTCTTTCTGTGATTCCATGACGTCGATCACCATATTTTTGGAATTTGGATTTACTTCTCTGGTGTTGGCATCTTTTAAGTTCAAAACATTGCGCGCATATTCTATCACCATCATCTGCATACCATAGCAAAGACCAAAATAAGGAATTTTATTTTCTCGCGCAAACTTTACAACTTTTAGATTGCCTTCCACTCCGCGCGTACCGAAACCCCCCGGCACCACAATCCCGTCATATTTTTTAAGTTCTTTCAACTTTTCTGGTGACTTTTCATAATCCACAGAATTGAGCCAAGAAATAATCGGCTTTTTGTTTTCGGCATAACTAGAATATTTTATCGCCTCAATCACCGATAGATAAGAGTCTGATAACATGAAGTCTCCTGTCTCAAAATATTTTCCAATCACGGCGATTTTCAAAGTATCTTTATCATTGTGGGCTTGTTTTGCAAAATTTTTCCATTTAGTCCAAGATTCAGTATCGGGTTTTTTACAAACCATCCCCATGATGTCGCACAGCTTGTCAGAAAGTTTCTCAGCCTCAAAGTTGAGGGGTATGTCGTAGACACTATCTACGTCCGGCGCAGAAATAATCCTGTCATGGAACATATTGCACAAGATAGAAAGTTTTTCTTTTCTTTTTTCGTCGAGCTTGGTCTCCCCTCGCGCGAGCAGTATGTCCGGCTGAATCCCCGAAGCGTTCAAAGTACGAATAGCATGCTGCGTCGGTTTAGTTTTCATTTCCCCCAATTTACCGGGAGTCGGCAGATAAGAGACCATCACAAAGATGACATCCTTTGGGGATTCCAGTTTCATCATTCGGGCCGCTTCGAGAAAGAGAATGTTTTCATATTCCCCGACCGTCCCCCCGATTTCCACGATGACCACATCAGCATTGGCGATGGCGCCGGCTTTTTTGATCCGGCCAATGACTTCGAGCGGAATGTCGGGAACCACTTGCACATTCTTGCCTTTGTATTCTAAATTGCGTTCTTTGGCGATGACGGTCTGATACACTCGCCCTGTGGTCATATAATTCTCTCTGGTCAAATTCAAATCCATGAACCTCTCATAATTACCCATATCTTGATCTGTCTCGTCGCCGTCAGAGAGCACAAAGACTTCACCATGTTCCGTCGGGTTCATGGTGCCAGCATCGATATTGATATAAGCGTCTATTTTTACCGCGGTGACATTTAATCCACGATTTTTTAAAATAAGTCCAATAGAAGATGTCGTAATACCCTTCCCCACTCCGGAAATAACCCCACCCACCACAAAAATATATTTGGTTTCTTTTTTCTGCATACTTTCTAACTATTTATTAAGGTATTTTCTAACTGCTAAGAAACTGGAAATTGCTCCCAGCAGTATACCTGATAATAGAATAATTGCAAAAATTTGTAGGAAGTTGGAAACATAATAATCATAGAGATTAAATCCGAGGAAACTCGTCATATTGCTTCCAAACCAAGCGGTCAGCGGCCAGAATAGCACCAAGGTCACCATCGTGCCGATGATTCCATATATGGCGCCTTCGATCATAAAAGGTCCCCGCACCCGCATTTTGGAGGCTCCCACTAGACGCATCACGCCTATTTCTTCTTTGGAGATAAATATAGTCAATCTAATGGTATTGAAAGTAATCAGGAAAGAAGTGATGAGTAAATAAAGCGTCAGGAGAAAACCAAGTCTTTGCGCCCCGGATATTATGCTATTCAATCGATCTATGACCAACTTATTTTGGTTATAGTTTACCTTGTCGATAATAGAAGCCGAGCCGAGCACAAGCGCGTTGTCCGACTTCATAAAATTCGCAATACTTTCATATTGCGAAATCTCTCGCGCCTTGACGTTGAGATAAGCGCCGAGCGGATTGGTGCCTATTTCGTCGAGGGCGGCAATGGTCGAGTAATCGTTTTTATGACGATCTCGGAAATTAGCGAGTGCAGTGTCAGCTGAGATATAAGCCACATCGACTACTTCTGGTAATTTTTCTAGAGAAGATTTCAAGAGCATGATTTTGTCTTCTGGTGCGCCCACGGTAAAATAAATCGTCACATCCACTTTATTTTTGATTTGATTTAATGAAGAATATAAAACCGCCTGAAGCAAAACAATGGCGGTAATCACAGCTAAGGCATTCACCACTTGCAAAACAGCTGCGAAAGAAACCAGACCTCCCCGTTTAAAGTTTATGAAGCCCGCTTTTATAATTCTTTTTAGTTCTGTCATATCCATAAATATAACTATATCATAAAATATCCAATGTTTCTGTGGATATTTCTTGCTGTTATTTGTTTTAATACCTACACCCCACCCATCGCTCCTTTAGTTAATGGACCCACAATACCATCAGCAACAAGATTGTGAGTAGTCTGATAGAGTTTAACAGCTGCTAGTGTCTTTGGTCCGAATTTACCATCCACTACTAAAAGTAGATTGAGTTGGGAATTTAGAAAGTTTTGAAGTTCTTTGACTGCTTCACCGACACTACCTATTTTTAAATTAGTTGGACCAAAGTTGTAGATCTTGGGTTGTATAGGAGTAACTAGAGGAACATTGACTACGACACGTTTAGCTCGGGAGCCACTGCTGATAATTCGTATAATTTCGAATGTCCAACCACTGTTACCACCTCCGTCGGTACAGCCAGTGGTGCATGATATGTTACCACTTGTGTTGGTGGAATTAGAGACTGAGAGGTAGGAGGTTGTGGCTGTACCTGGGTGGATGGTCCAGGTAGAGCCAGAATTCACAGTGAGTAGATTGTCTAAGATTCCTGATAGCGTGAGGAGGTTGGAGACTGTAGTAGTGGTACCTGCTTGAAATGCTAGTGTCGAAGCAGTGGTGACATTCTTGGTGAGATTGTAGAAGGTGCTTCCTCCGGTAATTGTATTAGAGGTACCAGTAAAGACTACTGTGCCAGTGCCAGCATGAATGTTCCTCCATTAGTGAAATTGCCTGAGACGGTGAGAGTGTATGCACCGAGAGACAGAGTGCCTCCGGAAGATATAGTGAGGTCATTGATTTCCTCATCTTCTGTGAGGGTCACCGCACTGCTGATGACTACGTCATCGGAGGAGGTTGGGATGGATTGGAAGATTTGGATGCGGCGATTGCTATTGTCAGTCACATATATGTTTCCGGAAGAGTCGATGGTAATATCCCATGGATCATCAAACTGCCCATCACCCGTACCTGCTGAACCGAATTGTGATTGATATACACCTGCAGAGTTGAAAATTTGAATGCGGTTGTTGCCATAATCAACTACATATATGTTTCCGGAAGAGTCGAGAGTGATGGCGGAAGGATTGGTAAACTGCCCATTACCTGTACCAGATGAACCGAATTGAGATTGATATACACCTGCGGAATTAAATTTTTGGATGCGGTGGTTGCCGTTATCAACCACATATATGTTTCCGGAAGAGTCGATGGTGATACCATAAGGAGAGTTAAGTTGCCCATTACCTGTACCAGATGAACCGAATTGAGATTGGTAGACACCTGCGGAGTTGAATTTTTGGATGCGATTGTTATCACTATCAGCCACGTATATGTTGCCAGATGAATCTAAGGCGATACCCCATGGATACTCTACCTGTCCATTGCCTGCACCTTCTGTGCCGAATTGGGATTGATATACACCTGCGGAGTTAAACTTTTGGATGCGGTTGTTATTTTGATCAGCTACATATATGTTTCCGGATGGGTCGATGACTACATCCACGGCAGCATCAAACTGTCCATTGCCTGAACCAGATGAACCGAATTGAGATTGGTAGACACCTGCGGAGTTGAATTTTTGGATGCGGGAATTGCCTGAATCAACCACATATATGTTTCCGGAGGAATCGAGAGTGGTGCCGTATGGAAAACTAAATTGTCCATTACCTGAACCAGATGTACCGAATGTGGAAGAAAAAACAGGAGTCCATGTACCAAGACCATTCCAGTTGCCGGTAGCTCCTGAGGTAAAAGTAGCTGCTGATGTTATGGTCGGTAATATGCAGAGCGACAGGATTATTGAGAACAATTTACTTAATTTTTTCATATTCATATTATAATCTATTTACTATGTTTTGTATCTCGAATGACTTTGCCATTCTCCATGGTAATCACCCTTTTTCCGATAGAGTCAATCACCCCACGGTTGTGAGTAGCTAAAATAACGGTGGTACCGAGATCATTTATCTTTTTTAAAATTTGCACTATCTCGTGAGTGTTGATTGGATCTAGGTTGCCAGTCGGTTCATCAGCGATAATAAGTTCAGGCTGATTGATGATGGCGCGCGCTATGGCGAGTCTTTGCTGTTCACCACCAGAGAGTTGGTCTGGAAAATGATTGAGACGATGACTCAAGTCAACCAGCTCTAGCACATGTGGCACATCGGAAGCTATTTCGGCGTCAGTCTTGCCGACCGCCTCCATCGCAAAGGCAATGTTCTCATAGGCGGTTTTGTTTGGCAGTAGTTTAAAATCTTGAAAAACTACCCCGATGCGACGGCGAAGTTTGGTTAAATCTTTATTTTTTAATTTATTGACATCAATGGATTCAAAAAAAACTGTCCCGAGCGAAGGATTCTCATCGGCCACAATCATTTTGGTCAGAGTTGTCTTGCCAGCACCCGAATGTCCGACGATAGAGACGAACTCCCCCGCCGTAATGGTGACAGTCACGTCGTCCAATGCTACCGCATCCTTATAAAGTTTAGAAACATTGTTGAAGTAAATCATCCCGTTAATTATATCATGAAACTTCTCTACCCATAGGCTTACCCCAATCAAATTCCTTACCTCTAGCCTTATCTTCTGGCCATAAAGACTTATGTCGATTTTTCTTAGTAATACCTTTTACCATATCTTCTAAAGTATATTTCTGAATTTTTAACTTAAGTTTTTTAATTTTATTTTTCATAATGTAATTATACAATATATCTACATTTTTAAGCTATTTATCCTAAAACAAAACTCTCCGCCAGAGCGGAGAGAAAGAAGAGATTTGCGACGGAGGAAGACGAAGCGATTGTCGCCATTCCACTCATTGTCAGGCTTGTCAAAGTTGTTGTCGAGCCACGACTTGCCGTCGTTGCGATAGACATTGAACAGCTTGAGGTCGCCATCACGGTCGGTATTGCACAAAGCGCCATCTATGCCACCACCCAGCGTGAAGGCCTAAAACATTCTGGCCGATCTTCTGGGTTGTATCTTATCTGGGATCTAAAATCCTCTAGCGCTCTGCACCAAGTTCCTTCATTTTTTAAAGAAGTGCCCCACACTACCCTCCGTCTGAAACCGTAACCGCAGACGCTCTCAGTATATGGATACTGGATTCGGCCGCCGGAAGCCTTGACCGCCAGCAAGATTCGCCTACTACCGCCTTTAATTCTAACAAAAAAATTCCAAAGGGCAAAGGGTTAAAGGCACCAAGCGCAAAAGAAAAAGCAAAGATAAAAAAGTCTAAGCGCTAAGAAATCTTGCGACGGAGGAAGACGAAGCGAAAGTCGCCACCCCACCCAAGGCCAGGCTTGTCAAAGTCGTTGCCGAGCCACGACTTGCCGTCGTCGCGATAGACATTGAACAGCTTGAGGCCGCCACCACGGCCGGCAAGAGCATTCATAGCAATGGTTAAATATTCGCCATTCGGCTGGTCTTCATATTGCAGACGCAAATGCGCTCCGACTTCCGCTGGGCATAATTCTAGACCCAATTCTTGCGCTTTTTTGTAAATATCTCTCAACTTGGCGCCATTTTGAAATCCAAGCTGTGAGACAGAAAAGGAAACTAGCTCGTATTTTTTAATCTCTTTGCTGAATGGCGTCTTCTCCAGAATATCTTTGGCATAACTTGAGATTTTATAGCCTTTAGTGAGGATGGCTTTCTCCGCTTTATCGGCTGATTGGATAGTAGGGTCAGTCTCAAGAGTTCTGAGGAAAACTTTTTTGTCAGGAAATTTTTCGTAGATATGAGTGACACTCTCCGGAATAAGTTTCAACACTTCGGGCGTCCATTCTCCGATATATGCTTTTATGTTTTCTTGCAAATCTTCTTTTTTGTAGGCAATTTGTTCTGCTGTGCATTCAAATATAATCGGCAAATCTACTTGCAAATTTCTTTGTGCTCGCAATTCGGCAATACGCGGGTCTTTTTGATAACCAAAACCTTCAATAGAATTATTTATTTCATATAAAAACACAAGTTCGTCCATAGATAAAGCTGGATTAAGGTATGTTTTTTCTTTCGTTTTCCTGTCCTCTTTGAAACTCTTTTCATAGATAACCGTCATCTGTTTCATATCCGCAGAAATTTTCTGATATTTTTCTTTTCCCGGAAGTTCACTCATCTTTGCTTCAGCAATTTCTGTCATATTGCCTTCCAAATTCTGCTGTGAATCAGCGACGCCTCGCGCTTCAGAAATACTACCCTCCTGCATTCTGATAGCGATACGAGGAATTTTTGGTTCTCCTTGTTTGTCTAAAGTGTAATAAACATAGAAATCTCCGCCCTTGAGCTGAGTCTCAGCTGTGGCAAATCCTTTTGTGCACCAAGCCGTTCCTTTATTTTGCAAAGATGCCCAAAGAGCTGTCGGGTCAGAATCTTGACTGTATTTTATCCATTTACCTTTGGTCTCAGCTCGCATCTCGGGAGTGATTTCTCCCGCTTCTTGTATGCTTTCAGCGTATTGCTTTGCGAAAGAAAGCTTGGAAAATGCTTTAGCCTTTTCTTTTGTGAGTAATTGATCTTCTGGAGTTTGGGTCGCCTTTTGCGCACTTCTAAAACGCTCAAGTATGCTAGGGTCTTTTGCGCATTCAATAATATCTTGTATTCTCGCTAACGCTCCGCGATCAATATCGGGGAAAAGACGGTTTGTGCCGGCTGTTCTATTTGGAAATTCTTGTTTGTCTTTATCATATTCTCCAAGATCTAAAATATTACGAAAAGCATAATAACGAAACCACATAGGATATGGCTCGTTCAAGTCTGAGAGATATGATATCCATTGATCAAGTGAGCTTTCTAAATCTTTAACCGCCACTTCTCCCCTTTGAGCCAACTGCTCCGCTCCATAGTGCATATCTATTCCCATCTGGCGAGCTGCTCTTTCTTCAACCATCGCCGCGCCTTCGGCTAATTTTTCTTTATTCGGTCGCACGTATTTATCCATTATCATTTTACGTAGAATATACAAAGAACGAGGGCGTTCCGTGCCTTCCTTGTCCCCCATACTTATTCTCTTCTTTTTATGTTCTGGATCAAGAATAAGTTCAAGACGATCTAAATAGTTCTGAATCTGTGCTGTAGGATCTTGAGGTACTTTTTCGCCAGTGCGCTTTTGTCTGCGAAATGTGGCTGATTTTACTTCTGAAGAATTATGTAGATTATTGTATTTTTGTTTTAGAAATTCAGGGTTTTCCATATTTTGGATTATATCATCATTTACAAATTTTTCTCCGCCTCAATGAAAATATCTATCTCGCCATCCAAGACAGCATCCACATTTGAAGTCTCGACATCCGTCCGGTGATCTTTGACCATTTTATATGGATGAAGCACATAGGAACGAATCTGATTCCCCCATTCTATCTCCATGCCTTTATTTATTTTCATGCTCTCTTCGACGCTACGTTTTTCTTCTTGCGCCCGTTTAAAAATCTTGGCTCGGAGAATGGCCATGGCTTGTTCCCTATTTTGTTCCTGACTACGCTCACCTGAAGCGTGCACTGCTAGGCCTGTCGGCACATGCACTATCCTGACCGCCGTCTCCCTCTTATTCACATTCTGCCCCCCAGGACCAGAAGAGCGGGCAAATTCTATTTTTAAATCGGCATCGGGGATTAAAATATCTTTTTCTTCAAGTTTGGAAAACTTGGGCAAGACTTCCACGAGTGAAAAAGATGTGTGTCTCAACTTCTTTGCATTGAATGGCGAGATGCGTACCAGGCGGTGCACTCCGCCTTCATTTTTGAGCGTGCCATAAACTCCTCTCCCAGAAATCTCCATAGTGATGTTGCGATAACCGCCGTGATCATTTTTATGTTCATGCACAAAAGCAATCTTCCAACCTTTTTTATTCACATACTTCATATACATAGAGAGAAGCATGCTCGAGAAATCTTCGGCATCATCCCCACCCGCACCGGAGATGATAGTCAGAATAGCGTTACCCTTGTCGTATTTCCCTATGCCTTCCTTTTTATTTTTTAGTTCGGCAATTTCCCTTAAAACATTTTGGGCTTTATTTTTATCACTCCAAAAGTCCGGACTCAACATTTCCCCTTCTAGTCTTTTTATTTCTTCAGTTATTTTATTTGTATCTTGTTCCATAATTTGTGAGCCGAGAATGGGAATCGGACCCATGTTCCTACTTTACGAAAGTAGTGTTCTGCCACTGAACTATATCGGCGAATTAATTATTAATTCAATAATCTTTTTACTTTTCTTTTTCTTAACAAAACTTTCTCTCTTATAAGCATCTTCTATTTTAGTAAATTTTTCAACTCTTTTTAATTCATAAGGTCTAAACGGTGCGGTAAATTTTGAAAGACCATTATTGTGTTCTTCTAAACGCCTTTCTACATTACTAGAAACACCGACATAATATCGTCCATCTTCCATGCTTTTTAAAAAATAAACGTAATAGACCATGAGCCGTTAAACAGATTTGCACTGTTGACCTCGTCATTACCAATGACGTGCTCTACTACCTGAGCTATAACGGCAAATATTACACTAAGTCCCGATGTTCTTGCATCGCAAGAAATCGGGATCCCGATTTCGCCAAGCGAACATCGGGACTACAACGGCATACAAACATACTAGAGCATATTTAGCTATTTTGCAAAAATATTTGAGTTGAAACGATATGAACTTATTCTAAGAAAACTAATCCTGCCATTAGGACTACACCCAGAACTAGAGCAAGTAATTGGGAAAATGAGTGGCTAATCTTTTTAGTTTTATGAAGCTCTGGGATTAAGTCAGTCATCGCAATGTAAATAAAGCCTCCGGCCGCTAATGGTAGAACCCAATTAGTAAAACTCTCACCAGCTTCGCCCAGCATAAATGCCACTAGAGTGCCTAATACTGCGGTGAGAGCCGACAAAAAGTTTAACCATAGTGCTCGCTTTCTTGAATATCCTGCATGAAGCAATACTGCAAAATCCCCTATCTCTTGAGGTATTTCGTGAAGAATCACTGCGAGAGTCGTAGCGATACCAAGTGGCACACTAGCCAAGAAACTTATCCCGATAATAACTCCGTCTATAAAGTTATGGACACCATCAGAGAACAGCACAAGTTTTCCCACTGGGTGAATGTCATGTTCTGCTGTGTCGTCTCCGTGATGATGCCAGTGCAAAAACTTTTCTAAGATAAAGAAAATAATTACACCTAAGATAATGAGCAAACTCACCGTAATGGGATTTGAGGAAGTTTCAAACGCTTCTGGGATTAAGTGAATAAAAGCATCCCCTAGAAGAGCTCCAACTGCTAAGCTAACAAACAAGAAAATATACTTTCGAATAACCTCCTCCTTTATGGAGAGAGTAAAGACTCCTACCAGAGAGACCAGACTGACCACCACAACCCCGATCAATGCATAGATATATGACGTAATCATTATGGTTATATTTATATACCATATTTATCTAAAAAGCCACAACTTGCTTAGCTCTAACTAAGAAAATAAATAGTAGAGTTTAATATATGAAGAGGTGCGGTGATTAATCCAGGCACATATCGTCTTTCATTCCATCCCCAAAACAGGTGCCAGAGACCATTCGCAAACATAAGTAAAAGAAAGGACTTTGCGAATATAAAGTAAAAGAAGGGCTGGAAGAAAAATACATAAAGAAAAATTAAAGAAAATACTATTTCAAAAGAAATGAAAGTCGCTCTGCTTGTTTTCCATAACGGCCACCGCTGTTCAAAGTGAGTGTATATTTCCTCGGTTGAGTGAAGAACCTGAATTAAGCTGGAAGCTGTAAAAGCTAAAATTATATTTTCCATATTTAATTATTTATGTTTATACTCTATAATAATTCTGTCTTTGTCCCCAAGTATGGTGTTCTCGTAAGTATCTACCCTTTCTCCGTTAACTGTGACAATAATTTCTGATTTATCGGTCACTATATTTTCTAAAATTTTTGAACTAGAAAAATCTTTTTTCCATACTGCAAAGAAGTCCCCGAGTGTGAAATCTTCTTTAACAGGAGCTTCTACGTGAAGAACATTCTTTTCTCCATGGGTGTGTATCGAGGTCATGCATGTTCGTTGTACCCCTAAGTTTTGAGGTACTAAAACTTCCTCCCCGTTAACCAAGATAATAAGTTCGGGGTGGATATGATATTCAGTCGCCATGTCGGTAGTACAAGTCAGAGCGACCTCTCGGCTAGTCAGTTCTTTAGTATTTTCCTCAATTTCCTTCTTTGATGTGCTCCCCCATAAAAATAGACCTCCAAGAGCCACGACAACTATCACGATAGGCCAAATGGTATTACTTTTCATTTTTTCATTATACCATTTCTGCGCACACTCCACTCGTGAAATTTGTTGAGCTTGTTTTAAGCTCAACTTAGTGGGAGAAGTTGGAACTGCTATACGACAGGCATGACGGTTATATTTATATACCTGATTTTAATAAAAATCTATAATAGTTTACAAGCCAACCTTGGCGAGAATCACTTGGGGAACAACCCGCATATACTTCAACCCAACCAAAACCAGTAATTGGTTTATCTCCTTTATTTAAGCATTCTTCTTTTGAGTAGGCTGTTTTGTAAAAAATATAAGTTCCACCATTTTGTGGACATACATCACCAAAACAAATTGTTTTAATTTTATATGGGCTTATGAGATATAAAAATAACAGCAAGCCGATGCAAACCAATAAAATAGTTACAAACTTTTTCATGTGAAAATTATACCACAGTTCTACATCCAATCAGCAGGTAACAAAAAAACTATATCTCTATAGATTTTTCTCTATGCGCGATCGACCGGAATCTTTCCCGCGACTCAAAATTTTTCGTCAAAAATTTTGGTCTGGGCACCGCCTCACGTTTTGATTACTATCAAAACAGTGTTCCGGCGTTCAAGTCCTCAAAAAGCTCCGCTTTTTGTCTCTCACAGCAAAAGCCCCTTTCAGGGCTCGTTTGCGCGGACTAGTGAACGAAGTGGGAACTGCTATTAAAAGCCATAAGGGCTATATTTATATACCAGATTTAAATAAAATTAACTTAATATAAGAACATTCTTACCTCTTGAATGACCCGACTTTTGATATTCTAAGGCATTTTTAACTTCTTTGAAATTAAATCTCTTATCTATAATTACTTTCAGCTTGCCTTGTTCAATTAAACCTACTATTGCCGATAAATCTTTAACATCTGATTTGAAAAGGAAATGTTCGGCGGTAATATCATAATCCTTAATTTCCTCGGACGTTGGTTTTCCATTTATGGAAACATACCTCCCTCCCTTTTTTAAGATTCGAAATAACTTTTCTCTCATCATCACACTATCGAAGACACAATCAACATCTTTGATTTTGCTTATCGCGTCTTCATCTTTATAATCAATTACTTCATCAGCACCCAATGAAAACAGGAAATCTTTATTATTTTTAGATGCAGTAGTTATAACATATGCACCTTTCCATTTTGCTAGTTGTATGGCAAATAAACCTACTCCTCCTGCACCTGCAGTAATAAATACTTTCTGTCCAGCCTGTAGGTTGAGGTTTTTGAAAAGACCCTGCCAAGCAGTTAAACTAGATAAAGGAACAACAGCCGATTCTTCAAAAGATAGATTCTTGGGCTTGTGTGTAATGAAATTTTCTTTGGTAACAATATACTCCGCAAAAGCACCTTGTTTTGACCACTCAAGTGAAGCTATTATTTCATCCCCTATTTTGTATTTTTTTACGCCACTCCCAATTTTGGTAATTATGCCAGAAACATCGCTTCCTAAAATGTAGGGTATTTCAAAAATACCATTCACTACACCCTTCCAATCGACAGGATTTAGTCCGAATGCTTTTGCACTTACTAAAATTTCATCTTCCCTGATTACAGGAATAGGCAAATCCTTTATTTTTATATCATCAATTGAACCAATTTTATCTACTAAAATTGCTAACATATTTTCCATTATATACCAGTTTTGTAGATAGTTTGCTTATTTAGGATTCGTAGCTAGGACTTGTTTCAAATGTATCTTCCTATACAAACCAAGAACCATAGTCGTAACTATCATTATAGCCAACACGATTAGCTGTCTAATTTGTTCCTCTTTGAACCAAGTGCTGAATCTATCTTCCTGTGTTCGAATATAAAGATAAGAGGTAATTGCCAAGAAAATGATGCAAAGTAATGTAGGTAACCAAATTTTGGCTTTCAAAATAGCTACATATAGGAGAATTGGGAACAAAGCAAATACCATTGAAGCTAAAATGGTAGTGCCTATCCAACCATAATCAATTTCTAAAAATCCCTTACTAAAACTTGCTGTCAAAATTAGAACACAAACTACATAAATAAGAATATATTTTAGTGAATTTTTCATATTTTTATAGAAGGAAACTTGTTACTATCTTGTCCTGGTAGCTTTTGATAATACCAAGGGGTTATTCCACAATAGAAATCTTTTACCTCTCCAGTAAAATAATTTTTGGCTTTAATATTTGGTCCAACCGTACATAGATTTGCATAGTCGTGAGCAACAAAATAAAAGATAAATATGACTAGCACTGAAATAAGTAATCCGAGCATAGAAAATATTTTCTTCCAAAGAGATAATTGTTTGAAATTCTGAATCAATTTTAAAATGAAATGAAAAATTGTTATCGTAACAGCAACTGCAAACAAATAGAAAACTAGTGATGGAGTGTCGAAATAAAAAAATAGACTAGCTACTAATACTCCCAGATATGATATTTTCTTCATACCAAAATTATATCACAATTCAAATCCGTCGGTGGGAACTGGAAAATAATCAAGACCCACAACGGCAAAAGGAGGCATTTGCCTCCCTTAGACCGATGATGCGCGATCGACCGGACTTGAACCGGCAACCTCGTCCGTGACAGGGACGCGCTCTAACCAGTTGAGCTACGACCGCAATTAACCCATTATACATAAAATTGTATAAAATCAAAGAATTTCTAGTTTTTGGTGTCGACGCCAGGGCTTGCACCTGGGACCTGCACTTTATGAGTGTGCCGCTCTACTACCTGAGCTACGCCGACAAAATATCACTTTTAACTGCCTTAATCAAGCCAAGCATCCTATACTTCAAATTTTTACTTCTACGAACTAACAATCTACAAACACCAAAATAATTCTCGTAGTTTTCGTAAACCTTGTTTACTTTTGTATTTACGAAATAAGGCTTTCTAAGTTGTGAATCTTCTAACTCTAACAGTTTTTTCCAAAAAATCAATACTTTTTCAATTCTCTGTTTATGTATCATATTGATCTGAATAGAGCAGACAATATCATCTGGAGCAACTTTCATAACTTGAATCAGAGTATTTTTCATAAGTAATATCATATCTGGGTCAGAATTAGCAAACATAAATCTACTTGTACTATCAGTCTTTGACCCCTCACTCCAATACAAAGCTATAGCAATCAACAATAATTCTCTTTTGGAAATTTTATTGACTAATTTCTTGCCAGCTAAGTCTGCTGTCTCTATGGCATCCAATCGCTTCTTTTTATTCGTTTCTGCTCCCATCCGCTGACCTGTTTTTAATGATATTCCGCGATTTTTTCTTAATTTTTCAAATTGTGCTTCTGTTAAAGTTATATCCCTACACCACCCACTGACTGAACTTTTTGAGACCCTAAGTTCTTTTGCTATTATAATAATAGATGTTCCTACACTCCTCATGGATCGTGCTTTTAATCTTTTTTTATATTTGGACATATATTACATTATATCATAGGTGCAATAATTTTCAGAGAGTTTATTCCAACTTGCATAATTTTAGCCAGAGAGATATAATACAAATATAGCGGGATAGAGAAGAGGCATCTCGTAAGGCTCGACTGTATGGGCCCCCTCTTGGGAAACCTTGAGGTGCGCATTCACCAAATTCGGAGAAATCCTCTCTTTTAAAGAAGGACAATTCCGAGCTAAATTCTTCAACTTAATTGAAGATAAATGTGTAGAGACTAGATGGTGAACTCCTAAATTTTAATTTTTTAAAAAAAGGAGATGGTATAGTCCAGACCACAAACGTCAGAGAAATCTGGGGTAGTGAAAACTATAGTGGTAAAGCATAACCTTAAGACGGCCGTTCGATTCGGCCTCCCGCAACAATATAAATCAGATAAACCCAAACTCGCGAAAAATACGCTCGTACAAGGCTATGACCCTTTTGGCTTCATGCTGAGAAAGTTCAAAAGAGGTGCCCTCGTGAGCTATCCTATTTCTGATGGTGTGCACTTCCCAAGCGGAGGTTAGACCATGAAATTTATCTTGCGTGGTAGATTTTAATTTATCGCCCAAGGTCGCTCCGGTAAAACCAAGTTGATTTAGCAATTCTTCCAGCATTGAGTCAGCTTCGATAATGGCAAGCTTCCAATCACTGTGGTGCTGAGAAAAAAGATATCCTAGAGTTTTTATCCACTTTTTATTTTTAGATATTTCGTCGCCTTGTCGCATTTTCTCCTCACGCGCCGCCTGATGATGCGCATATTCAGCAAGCTCATGTTCCAAATGTTTATTTTCCTTTTTTCTAATCTCAAACATACGAATCGAACAATAAGATATAATCGTTAAAAAAAACAAGGCCACAAAGAAAAAAATAGTATGCAAAAAAGATGTTATGGCTGGGCCATGATTATTAATAGAATCAAAAAATTGATGAAAAAAAACAATACCCTGATTAAATAAGTAATCTGGGTTTAACCATTTAGAGTTAAGAAACGTGTTCTCGAGAATCGAATTCTGATTCATATCTATGAAGTATATATTATAAAGTCTTATTTTGCATGCCCTCAAATTTCTTGCCGACTTCAAAAAGTAAATCTTCTCTGCCGTGTGGCGCCATAAATTGAATTCCGAGTGGTAGACTCTTGCCTTCTATCTCTATAGAACCAGACGGCACGGAAATAGCCGGCACTCCTACAATGTTCGCCGTAACGGTAAAAATATCCGCCAAATAAACAGCCAACGGATCATCACTCTTTTCACCGATCTTCCAAGGCGGCGTTGGAGAAGTGGGTGTCAATATTAAATCAACCCCAGAAAACATTTTTGCAAAATCTTTCTTAAGAGCTACTCTGGCTTTTTGAGCTTTACCATAGTAGGCATCATAATACCCCGCAGAGAGCACATAAGTCCCCAAAAGGATCCTTCTCCTGGTTTCTTTACCAAAGCCGCCCCCCTTAGTGAATAAATAGTCTTCAAGTAAATTTTTGCCATCTTTGTGCAAACCATATCTCATACCATCAAAACGCGCCAAATTGGTGGAAACTTCAGCGAAGTTGATAATATAATATAGAGCAATACAATTTGGCAACTTCACATCTTTTATTTGATGGCCAAGATTTTCAAGTTTTTGAATGACTTCCTTAAAATTATCCTTAACCCCTGCATCGATCCCTTCTTGGTTTATTAAATCGTAAGGTACACCGACTATGAACTTATCTTTCTTTGCAATATTTGGATATGTCGTATCGAAAATAGTTGTGCTATCTAAAACATCATTTCCCCTGATAGCCTCAAATACAATCCGAGCATCTTCCACTGTCTTTGTAATAGGACCGATCACATCAAAAGAAGAAGTGGCTGCCATAAGACCATAACGAGAGACTGACCCATAAGTGGGCTTCAATCCAGTAACTCCACAAAACGCTGAAGGCAAACGAATTGAGCCTCCCGTATCCGAACCCAGAGCACAAAGCGCCATATTCGAAGAGACAGCTGCTGCAGAGCCACCTGAAGTGCCACCTGCCACCCGAGCTTGATCACTAGGATTTTTGGTGACTCCATATGCAGAATTCTCTGTTGAGCCTCCTAGGGCAAATTCATCCATATTTGTTCTACCCAAGAATACCGCACCGGTCTTTTTTAATTTTTCTATCACCGTAGCGTCATATGAAGCGGTATAATTTTCCAACATTTTAGAAGCAGAGCTGGCTTTTCTGCCTTCGATTAAAATATTATCTTTGATTGCCAATGGAATACCCAGTAGTGGATATGAGTCTCCTCTCGCTATCATCCTGTCAGCATTTTTGGCTTGCTCAAGCACATCACTATAAACCTCTAAATAGGCATTGAGCTCTTTATTTTTCTTTTCAATTTCACCTAAATAAGCTGTAGCTAAATCTACCGCGCTAAATTCCTTAGCATCAAGAGACTTCCTAGCTTTCGCAATAGTGAGGGTGCTTAAATCAATCATTTTTTATAGAATCTTTTTCACTTTTAAAAAGTCGTCTTGGGTATCTGGAAATTGTTTTTTAATAATCTCAGAAGAAAATTCACGCGAATCTATTTTGTCCTCTCGCCAAACATTATAGGTCTTGTATTCAGGCTCTGTGTCTGCAACTTGCACATCTTCGATCTGCTTAACATAATCCAAAATACCCTTCATGTCTTTCAACAGGTCGATTTTTTCATCTTCCGAAAGTTCAATTCTGGCAAGCGCCGCAAGGTTTTCCACGTCTTTTATTTCCATATAGTGAGTATAGCAAAAGCGTAGCTAATAATAAACAAAGTACGCAAAGAGAGAAGTTTACCCAATCAAAGCCTTAATTCGCTCCTCCACTGGCGGATGAGTGGCGAAAAGACCGGTTATTTTTTTAGCTAGACCAGCGCCTTTGGGGTCGGCAATATATAAATGCGCAATAGCCTTCGACTGGCGCGCCATGGGCTTGCCGTACTGTGAAATTTTACGAAGCGCATTTGCTAGTCCTTCCGGATAGCGAGTCAGCAGTGCCCCAGAGGCATCTGCCAAAAATTCTCTCTTTCGGGAAATTGCCAGTTGAATCAAGATTGAAAAAATTGGCGCCAAAATTGAAAGAATAATTCCAATAATCATAAGAGCACCGTTCCCTTTATTATCGCTATTTCTGTGACTCCCGAAAAATATACTTCTGGTGAATACATCTGCCAAGATAGTCACAAAGCCTACAAGCACCACCACCATAGTAGAAAGCAACATGTCACGATTCCCGACATGGGAAAGTTCGTGAGAGATGACTCCCTCTAATTCTGTCTTGTTTAGAATTTTGAGAAGTCCGGTCGTAGCACAAATCACAGCGTGGTCTTTATCTCTTCCTGTCGCAAATGCATTCGGCGCTCCGTCTTCTACTACATAGACCCGAGGCATCGGCAGTCCGGCGGTGATAGAAAGATTCTCAACACTCGTGTATAAATCAAAAAATTCTTCTTTCTTGACCTCACGCGCTCCAGCCAACTTCAAAACAATTTTGTCTGAGTACCAGTAGGAAAAAAAGTTCATCAGCACACTAAAGGCAACGAAGAAATAAAGAATATTTGGGTCACCATAGTAAACACTTATAAACCAACCGAATATAATGACCACCGCAAAAAACACTGACATTAGTAGCCATGTCTTTGTCACATTCTTTGATTGCTCTGTATATAAAGTAGCCATACCCTCTATTCTATCACAATAGGAATCAGGATAGACTTGTCATTCTCTCGAAGATCGGATGGATTATCATTATGAATTTCAAAATACGCCGGACCTTTTGGTAAGCCAGAAAAATCCATATTACCTTCGAATGAAACTGGACCAGAAGTCATCCATTCATCTGTGGCCATAGCATTACTGGACTTCAGTAAATTTTTATTTAAATCTAGGATATTTATCCTAATGTTTGCCTCAAAAAAATACGCGCCCTTGATGACTCCCCGATAAGACACAACGCCATGCACTTTCGAATCCGGCCAAATAGAAAAAGAAACCAGATCATCTTTGTTGCCTAGAATCTTGGTGCGATCCATCGTTTGCTCAATTTTATTCTGCGACAAGAAAGGCAAATACGTGTCTTGGTTTAAGACCATTATTTTAATTGCTGCAGCTACTAGAACAATCAGGACAACCAACAGCACCGTATTTGATTTTGAACCAAAAAAGTTATTCATAACCTTTTAGCTTAAAACTTTACCTCCACGGGATTTTGAGCTACATCGTTGTCCGCAAGATCAAAGAATTCTTTTTTAGCAAAATTGAACATATTAGCCAAGATATTTGAAGGGAAAGATTCAACCTTTGTATTCAAGTCGCGGACATTGCTATTGTAGAATCTGCGCGCCGCTTGAATTTTATTTTCCGTGTCAGAAAGCTCATTTTGTAAAGCCAAGAAATTCGTATTGGCTTTAAGATCTGGATAGGCTTCCGCAATAGCGAAAATGGATTTTAGCGCCCCCGTGAGCATATTTTCTGCTTGAGCGTGCGCAGGATTCGGACCAGTCGCACCCATAGCCATACTTCTCGCCTTGGTGACATTTTCAAAAGCAGAAGATTCGTGTGTAGCATATCCCTTGACTGTGTTGACTAGATTCGGAATCAAATCATATCTGCGTTTTAGCTGCACCTCGATATCTGCCCAAGCCTCTTCGACGCGATTGCGCAATGTTACAAAACCATTGTAGACAAATACTGCCCACAGAACTAAAACAACTAAAATTATTAAAATAATCATCATACTTATATTATATCACCAAAGAAAAAGCAGGTAAAGCAAGAAAAACTCTATGCTGAATTCAACCTGCTAACCCTTTTTACTTCTTGTTCTGCCACTCCTCTATCCACACCAAAAGCGGTGAAGCAAAGAAGAGTGATGAATATACCCCAAAGAAAAGACCGATAGAGAGAACGAGAGCGAAATTCTTGGTTGTTTCTGGACCAAATAAGTAGAGTGGAACTAACACGAAAATGATCGTTAAAGTAATATTGATCGAGCGAACAATAGTCTGGCTCGTGCTCGTGCCGACTGTCTCTGCAAAACTTTTTGTTCCTTCTCTCAGATTCTCTCTGATTCTGTCGAAGACGACAATCTTGTCGTGAACAGATAGGCCGAGAATAGTGAGAAGCGCCAAGACAAAGAGCGTATCAACTTCGGCCCCGCTGTAATGAGAGATCAGCGCGAAAATTCCCGTCGGTATAATGATGTCGTGAAGTAGTGTAACAATTGTAATGAGTCCATATTTCCAAGATGCCACCGGACGTGACACTTTGCGAAAAGCGTAGGTAATAAAAAGAATAATCGCAATGATCACAAAAATTATAGAGAAGATTGCCTTGCGAGCAAGCTCACTACCCACCGACGGACCGATTGAAGTGAAGCTCTTTTCGCTAACTTCATACTTGCCAAGGGCAAGTATCCCAAGAAGTTGCACATGTTCAGCATCATTTAAATCTCTGGATTTGATGATGTATCCAAGCTCCCCCGTTGGTTGAACAAGCACCGAACCAAAGTTAGTAGAACTTATGGATTCGATTGTGTTTATAAGATCTGTCTGTGAAGGACGTGAATCTTTATATTCAACTTCGAGAAGTGCTCCGCCTTTAAAATCAATGCCGAGCTTGAGACCAAAAGCAAAAACACAAACAAGGGAAACAACTGTCAGAATAATAGAGAGTGAGAGAAATATTTTTTTGTATTTTATGATAAACATAGTTTATTTTGAAGTTATTTACTGAACCCGGAACTAAATAAAAATCTGGTAAATTTATTACTCTTTTCGATGCCGAGCGCGTAGAGGAATATGCGGGAAACCGTAATCGCTGAGAACATAGAGACAAGAACACCTAACCCGAAAGTAAGGGCAAAGCCTTTGATA
>JAZKJK010000005.1:0-8878 GCA_040384365.1 Patescibacteria group bacterium
CTGACGAGCCGAGCAGTTCGCTCGCAAAGCTTTGCGAGATAGATTGCTTTATAAAGCACAAATTCTAAAGAGAGCTATACCACAAGCTACGGAAACATTCAGCGACTCTTTTTTACCTCGCATTGGAATTTCAGCAATAACATCACACTTTTCTAAGATAGTTTTTGGTATGCCTGTCACTTCTGTGCCGACAATAAATGCATTTTTGCCTTGCAACTTCACTTTTTTATAATCTATAGAATTTTCAGCTTGCTCTATGGCAATAATCTGAAAATTGTCCTTTTTTAATTTTGAAAAGAGGGATGAAATACTTTTTTTCTGCTCCCAAGGCACGAATTCCTCCGCACCCAAGGCAGACTTTGCTAAATCACCCCTCTTTCGGCCGAAACGATCAATCGGTGCCGGCGTATACCCCGTCAAATAAATTTTATTTACCCCCGCCGCATCGGCAGTGCGAAACATCGCTCCGACATTTTCTACGCTTCGGATATCATGCAGTATTAAAATGTTTTGTTGATTCTTTTTCATTATAAAAAATTCCCCTCACCCCTTGCTTTCCCCTCTCCATTACTATGGAGAGGGGTTGGGGAGAGGTTAAGAAAATTCTTTCCGCGCATTTTTTTATGATAAGTAATCGCGAACCTGTGAGCTTCGCTGTTCGCCAATAAAATTTCTCTTTTATATCTTACTGTAAATTCGGCTTTACCCATAATACCTTTAGCTTTATGCCTATCATCTTTCACTACTGAGACAACAGGAATATCTATATTTAATGTAGCTAAAACAGCTTTAGCAACATTTATCTGGGCTACACCTCCATCTACGACTATCAAGCTCGGATAGGCCCATTCTTTATGAGCCAAACGCCTCTCAAGGACTTCAGCCAGAGCACCAGTATCGTTCGCATCAATTTGCGTTCTGATTTTAAATTTCTTATATTCACTTTTTGCAAGCTCACCATCCTCCACCACTGTCATCACTCCGACCATATTCTTGCCTGCCATGTGAGCGATATCGTAGGCTTCTATACGAAAACCAGAACTTCTTGCGATTTTGAGCTTCCCGAGGGTCCCACCCCTGTAATCAGGGGAAGGGCGCAGGGACGAAAAATTGGAAGAAGTTCGGTTTTCGCTCTTCAATAAAGCAATATCATTGATGTGTTGCAGGGCAAACATTTGCCTTTTGAGCTCCCCTGCCTTTTCAAATTCTCTCTTTTTAGAATATGCGCCCATCTCTTTTTTGAGATTTCGGAGAATCTGCTTCTTCTTACCCGAAAAGAATAATTTTATATTTTTAATATTTTGCAAATATAGTTTTCGATCATTCAAATCAGGCACTAAATTGATTTGTTTATAAAACTCCATGTAATTTTTACTTTTCTCGTCCAAAAAGGGGAAAATCCTGCGGATTATTTTTACCGCCTCGCGAAGTTGGGTCCCGCTGGTATATGGCCCGAAAACTTTTCCAAAAATTTTATTTTTTAAGTTACTACCTCGCACAATAACAACTTTTGGTAGGGATTCTTTTATAATACAAACAAAATTAAAACTTTTATCAGATTTTTCTTTGGTGTTATATTTCGGCTGATGCTTTTTGATAAGATTCGCTTCCAGTATGATGGCCTCCAGTACGCTGTCAGTAACTTCATAGTCTATTTTGTCCGCGTTGAAAACCATATCTACAAGTATTGGGCCCCGAGTCTCTATCAAGTCTTTACCAAAATAACTTTTCACCCTATCGCGCAGTGAAGTAGCCTTGCCGATATATAAAATATCTTTCCCTTTTTTGAAAAAGTAAACCCCAGATTTATCAGGCAAATTATTTTTTTTGTTTATTTTTTTAAAATAATTGCTTTGCATAATTTTTATTTTCTTAGAGCTTTCTTTAAATACTTTCCGGTATAACTCTTTGCATTATTTGCCACTTCTTCCGGCGTGCCTTTCGCTACTAGTTTGCCGCCATTTACTCCCCCTTCAGGACCAATATCTATTATATAATCCGAGCTTTTAACGATATCTAGATTGTGTTCTATCAGAACGACAGTATTGCCTTTAGAAACAAGCTTATTCAAGACTTCCAAGAGCTTCTGCACATCATCATAATGTAGCCCCACTGTCGGTTCATCTAAAAGGTAAATTGTTTTCTCTAAATGTGGACGATAGAGTTCGCTGGATATTTTCACACGCTGAGCCTCACCTCCCGAGAGTGTGGTAGCGCTTTGTCCAAGCTCTAAGTAACCGAGACCCACATCAAGAAGAGTCTGTAACCTGTCGGAAATCGCCGGAATGTCTTTGAAAAAGATTAACCCGTTTTCCACAGTCATATGTAGCACCTCATAAATATTTTTTTTCTTATACTTCACCGTCAGTGTCTCTTTATCAAAGCGTTTACCGTTACAAACATCGCAAGTGACATAAACTGTCGGCAAAAAGTGCATCTCGACAGCTATTTCACCATTTCCCTCGCAGGCTTCACAACGGCCACCCTTTACATTAAAAGAAAATCTATTGGCTTTCCAACCACGCAATCGCGCTTCTTCGGTCGTGGCAAAAAGGTCGCGAATATGAGTAAAGGCTCCAGTATAAGTCGCTAGATTGGAACGCGGAGTCCTGCCGATTGGCGATTGGTCAATCAAAATTGCGCGTGAGAGATATTCAGTACCAGAAAATGAAGAACAATTGAAAACTTCGGCAGTCCGATACTTGCGTTCATAGCGCGCTTGCAGATTCTTGTAAAGAATCTCATACATAAAAGAACTCTTGCCTGAACCGGACACGCCGGTAATCGAAGTCATCACCCCGAGTGGCACTTCAATATTCAAATTATTTATATTGAAAATTTTTCCGCCGACGATGCGCAAGACGCCTTTGGCTAGACGACGCTTTTTCGGAACTTCTATTTTTAACTCACCTCTCAAATAACCAAGAGTTCTGGACTTAGAATTTTTCCCTGCCCCGTAGGAAGCTGAATTTTTCTCTTGCTTTCCTTCGGGGTTGGCAGTTAATAATTCTGAAAGGTCACCTGAGGCCACAACTTCCCCACCATGCACTCCAGCTTTTGGACCTATGTCCACAATATAGTCCGAAGCATAAATAGTGTCTTCGTCGTGCTCCACAATCAAGATGGTATTGCCCAAATCACGCAGATTCTGTAAGGTTTTAATCAAGCGATCATTGTCTCGTTGGTGCAGACCTATCGTGGGCTCGTCGAGCACATACAGCGCCCCAACCAGCCGAGACCCAAGCTGAGAAGCTAAACGAATACGCTGGGCTTCCCCGCCAGAGAGAGTGTTGGCTTTGCGAGAAAGTTGTAGGTAGTCGAGTCCGACATCTAGCATAAACTGTAACCGCGCTTCTATCTCCCGCACCACAGGCACAGAAATTTCTTTTTCCTGCTCCGAAAGTTTCAGGTTGGAAAAAAATTCATGTGCATCAGCAATAGAGAGTGAAGCTAAATCCAAAATATTTACTTTTTTATTATGGTCTGTGAGAAAAACATTCAGAGCTTCTGGACGCAGGCGGGCGCCATGACAGACATCGCAAGGCTCATCTCCCACAAAATACTTGGAGCCGAGGCCATTACAAGACGGACATGCTCCATATGGAGAGTTAAAGGAAAATAAACGAGGCTCAACTTCCGGAAAAGAAAAGCCGTCGTTCTTGCAGGCAAATTTCGCCGACATAATAAATTCATCCTTTGGATTCCCAAAGGAGATTGTCACCAATCCATCAGACTCAATCAGGGCTCGCTCTAGAGCTTCAGCGAGACGGGTACGACTGCCTTCTTTATTATCTTTAAACTCATGCACGGCAAAATGGTCTACCAATATATCGATATTGTGCGCTTTATTCTTAGAAAGGGTGATTGATTCGCGAAGCTTTTTCATCATGCCATCTAGCCGGATTTCGGCGAAACCTTTCCCTAGTAAATCATAAAGTAATTGATAATATTCCCCTTTTCTACCGCGAACTATCGGAGAAAAAATGTTTATTTCTGTTTCATTCCATTCTACACCCATGACAGATTTATTATTCTTTTTGTTTTTACTTAAACTAGCTACTTTCTCTAAAATAAAATTAAGAATTTCTTCGTTGGAGAGTTTTTTAATTTCTTCTCCACAGGTAGGACAATGCGGGTGCCCAATGCGCGCGTACATCACGCGCAGATAATCATAAATCTCGGTGATAGTGGCCACTGTTGAACGCGGATTATTGGAACGAGATTTTTGATCGATAGAAATTGCTGGAGACAGCCCCGTGATTTCATCCACATCTGGCTTGGGCATTTGATTCAAGAATTGCCTCGCATAAGAAGAGAGAGATTCCACGTATCGCCTCTGTCCTTCGGCAAAAATAGTATCAAAGGCTAGAGATGATTTCCCCGACCCAGAAACGCCAGTAATAACTACCATTTTGTTGCGTGGCATTTCGACGCTTATATTCTTGAGGTTGTGAGTCCTAGCCCCCTTCACCCTTATTTTATCTATGTTTTTCTCTATTTTGGTCATATACACGCACAGCACACCCCACTATGTCCATAGGGGGTGTCTATCAATTATTAAACTGTGCTTATAGTACGCTCTTCAAGACTAAAAATCAATTTTTAGATTTTTATAGTCTATCGTACTTTATATAAATTCTAGTTGTCGCACCAAGCTATGAGACCACCAAGACGGAGGTTTTTCTTAAACAATTACTTTTTGATGAAAACGGCGCCGACCGTGTAGTTATTTGTTGGACAGGCACCTAGGCCATAAATTGTGACGCCTGGTCCAGGAACTAAATAGCCCGTCTCCCCAGCTTGAATAACATTAAAAGAAATCATGCCACAATCCTTAGCCATGTTTTTTGCCATACCCACATACGTACTATCAGGTAAAGTGCCCCCACAATTTGCCGCTGTAAAAGTCACTTGAAGATCGCGAGTTGCATTAGAGCCAGTTTGTTTACAGACGATAGGTGGTGTACCTGCTGGACCAGCAGGGCCGGTGTCACCTTTGGGACCCCCTGATGAATGCAACACACAAAGATGTGTTTGCTCGGCTAGATTGATAGTAATAGCACTTGAAGTGATATTGTCATAATCAACGGGACAAGAAACCGCGGAACTGTCTGGTGTCGCACAACCCCACTTTGAACCAGATACATAACCAGAATTATATTTTACTGTCCAACCGCCACAAACTACAGTTGAACTGGAACTGCTTCCACCACTGCCATAAAATTCAACTGCGTATGTTCTAGTAAAGGTTGGTTCCTCTGGCGTAGCGCCAATTACAAAATTACTGCCACTCTTTGAAAAGAGAGGAAAATTATATAGAAGAGTTGCTGTACCACCAGTATTTATACCAGTTGTTGTTGTTGGACTTAGACGAACTCCGAGGGGCTGATTGTTCCAAGAATAGTTGTAAGCATAGGTACTAGACATGCCGCGAGTTATCGTCATAATTCCAGAACTTGTATTACTTACAAGGTCTATGTGCGCATACAGATTAGAATTATCATCTTCAGATGGAGCTACCCGGTCTATCCAATTCCCCCACCCAGTTAGAATGGCATATTTTGCCCCCGATGGTATAGCAATAGTAGCTGCATTAGAATCTAAGGTGTATAAGTTCGTATGGGAAAGCATCACATCCCCACCCCCAGTTCCACTGCCCCCAGTCGGCGTTTGCCAACTAGCTAGCCCAGTAGCATCAGAAGTGAGAACTTTACCTGCAGCAGGACTGCCACCAGTAATAGTGACTACTCCATTTACAAGTAACCCACTAGCAGAAATATTTCCTATAGCATCTAGAATAGTACCGGCTATGGGAGCAGTGCTCTTGCCTAGACCTAGGGCAGAATTTTTGGATTGAGCAGTAGCACTCACGTTGATCGGAGCATCACAGCCCGGCTCTCCAGTGAGACACGTAGGTGCAGTATGTAATGGACCTGTAAAAGCAAAGACATACGAGAGACCAATGGTGAGAGTGAATACGATAATGAGTGATTTAATTGTGGAAAGATTTTTTTGCATATAATTTTTATTGATTTAATTTTTTTAATAATAATTCTTTTTGCTCTTCTGAGGTAGTCGCGCCCGACTGCGCACTACTCTTTGATAAATTTTTAAGTAAAATTGCTTTCTGGGCATCAGAGGTCGGCACCGTTCCCTCTGAAATCTTTTGCAGCATAGCTTCTTTTTGTTGTTCGGCAGTTAGGTTATTGTTATTAGTCTTTGGACCAGAAGAAATGAACCACCAAAGCAAAGATGAGATAATAATTATGCCAATAACAACAAAAACTGCTCTACATACGTGGATATGGTTACCCCCCAAATTAACCGAGGAGACTTCTGGTTGGGGAGAAGCAGGCTGACTATTATTATAAGGGTATTGTTCCATAAGTAACTTGCTTATAATTATACTGGGAATAGAAAAAAATACAATGCTGGGGAGGGCACTTATCCACAGTTTTATCAAAAATTCCTACCTCTATTTCTAGTCCAAGCGCCTCTTGAGCACTTCGATCTCATCGCGCAATATGGCTGCCGATTCAAAGTCTAGTTCTTTGACAGCTTTATTCATTTCTTTCTCTTTCATTTTGATTATTTTATCGTAAACCAATTTATTTCTTTCTTCATCAGAAAGCATTGTATTTTTTATTGAGTCTGATTCATTCTTGCCAATGTTGCTTTTTTCTTTTGCAAATACTTTTTTAAATAATTCCACATCGAGGGCTAGCTCAGCATTCACCACCTTGCCATGCTCGCTCTCCAGCTCTTCGGTAATGTCTTTTACCTTTTTCATAATTGTCTTCGGCGTAATACCATGTTTTTTGTTGTAAGCCAGTTGGATATTTCTACGACGGGTGGTCTCCGCGAGCGCGCGTTCCATCGAACCGGTCAGCACATCGGCATAGAGAATCACTCTGCCCTCACTATTGCGCGCAGCGCGACCGATAGTCTGAATAAGCGCCGTATCCGAACGCAAAAATCCTTCTTTGTCAGCGTCGAGAATACCGATCAGAGCAACTTCTGGCAAATCTAAGCCCTCTCGCAAGAGATTGACCCCCACCAAAACATCAAACTCCCCTTTGCGAAACTGGGTCAGAATCTTTATTCTTTCCATTGTCTTGATGTCACTATGTAAATATTCAGCCTTAATTTTTTTTTCTTTTAAATACACAGAGAGGTCTTCAGCCATTTTTTTTGTGAGGGTGGTAGCAAGTACTCGAAAACCTTTGGAAATTGTTTTTTCTGTTTCTAAGATAAAATCTTGAATCTGGCCGGAATATTTATCTTTTTCTGAAACCGGCCGCACTATTGTTTCTGGATCTACAAGCCCAGTCGGACGAATGATTTGCTCCACGATTTGTTCGCTTTGGGTTCTCTCTTGTTCGCTCGGAGTGGCGCTCGTATAAATCACCGGACCGATGCGTTTACTGAATTCTTCATATTTAAGCGGTCTATTGTCTTTGGCCGAAGGTAGACGAAAGCCATATTCTACAAGGGTATTTTTGCGCGAAGCGTCCCCCGCATACATACCTTGGAGCTGGGGTAAGGTGACGTGAGATTCATCAATAATGGTTAGAAATCCTGTCTTTGGAAAATAAGAAAGAAGTGTTTCTGGTGGTTCACCTTCATTTTTGTCTGACAAATGGCGGGAATAATTTTCAATACCGTTGCAATAGCCGACTTCTTTAATCATTGCCAAATCATAATGAGTTCTTCTCTTGATTCTTTCAGCTTCTAAAAGTTTTCCTTCTTTCTTAAATTTTTTTAGTTGCAATTCTAACTCTTGTTTTATACTAACTAAAGCTTTTTTCTTTTTTACATCTTCGGTAATAAAATGTTTCGCCGGAAAGATGTAAATATTTTTTTCTTGACTGATAATGTGAGAAGAGACAGGGTCAACTTTTATTATTTTTTCTATTGTTCCATCTCTCATCTCTATTTGAAACATTATCGTTTCAGATACAGGCATAAATTCTACTCGTGAACCAATAGAGCGGAAAGTTCCTGGGGTCAGGTCGGCATTAGTGCGTTCAAAATGAATTGCGATCAAGGATTTCATCAAAGTCATTCGATCCATCTTCTGCCCGACTACTAATTTGAGATTTACTTTTTCATATTCCTCTGGAGAGCCCAATCCATAAATACAAGACACAGAAGCAATGATGATGACATCAGGACGAGTGAGTAGCGCCTGCGTCGAAGCATGGCGAAGCATATCTATTTCTTTGTTGATAGAAGCATCTTTCTCTATATAAGTGTCTGAAGCTGGCATATAAGCTTCCGGCTGATAATAATCGTAATAAGAAACAAAATAATGCACGGCGGCATCTGGGAAAAATAATCGAAATTCTTGCGCCAGTTGGGCCGCGAGAGTTTTGTTGTGAGCAATTACTAGGGTCGGTTTGTCATATTGGGCAATCACATTTGCCATTGTAAAAGTCTTGCCAGTGCCTGTGGCGCCGAGCAATGTCTGCTTCTTCATGTCCTTTTGTAAACCACCGAACAGCGAAGAAATAGCCACCGGCTGATCACCGGAGGGCTCCCACGGCTGGTGTAGCTTAAATATGCTGCTAGAAATACCCTTGTGCATCTTTCCCATAAATACACCTTACCATAAAAATTTATTTAATTAATTGTATAGTCAACGTAACTATTAGCATAGGCTTTTACGATAATGCTGTAGGCAAACGCGGAGCTGACTAGCGTCAATATGAGAAAATATACTAATGTTTTATTTATTCTGTACATAACTATATTCTAACATTTTTCTTGATTTTTAGCCTTATTTCCTATATATTTGAATGGCTACGCGCCCATAGCTCAGTCGGTAGAGCAGATCCCTTTTAAGGATAAGGTCGTTGGTTCGATTCCAACTGGGCGC
>JAZKJK010000006.1:0-11482 GCA_040384365.1 Patescibacteria group bacterium
TTTCAATATTTCTGGAAAGATTTAAGATAAGTCCAAAAGTAAACTCAGCGACAGTATGAGACCCATAAGCCGGAACATTGGATACTTTTATGCCCTTGCTCGCTGCGTATTCATAATCAATATTATTGTACCCCGTCGCGCGGATAGCGATAAACTTCAGATTGGGCATCTCATCAATAACTTTTTTATTTATTTCGGAGTTGATAAAAACCGATAAAATATCAACATCTTTTACTTTAGCCACATTATTTTCGTCTAACTTCTCATTAAAGAAAGAAACATCTGCATCACTGAAAGACTCCAAAAAGAGGGGTTGTTCAGCTTTTTCCAATCCAAAAAATGCGATTTTCATAGCCCCATTGTAACATATTATTTAAATAAATTGATGAAGAAGGAAAAGAATCCGCCTAATTTTTTTGGAGGCGCTTCTGAAACATTTTTATCTTCCACTATGATGATCGCCCCTTCTCCCTCCTTGGCTAAACCAAACTTGTCGCGAATGCTCTCTTCTACCCCGCTCTCCGTCTGCAACTTGGCAATATTGGCTGAGAGTGTTTCTTTCTTTTTTTGTAATTCTATTACTTTGTTTTCTACTAATTTTCTTTTTTCTATAGTCGCTTGCATTTTGCTCATAAAACCAACTACTCCATAAGCGAATACAAATATTAAAATCCCAAAAAGGACTAAAAAGGGCCTAGAATGTAGGATATTTCGAAATCCCCTTTTCTGTTGAAAATTCCTCATGATATGATATATTAAGTATATGCTTTTTAATAAAAAACATCAAAAGAAAATACAGCTCGCCTGGTCAATACTTTGCATATTTATAATCATCAGCATGCTCTTGTTGTACTCGCCGATTCTTGGACCCCAGTAGGATGATCTAATTTTCTCCGCTACGCATCATCTTCAAGAAAACATCTTGGGGTATGTTTACCCGTCCACGCTCCTTCATCTTCTTCTTGCCTTTCTTTTGTTTTTCACGAAGTTTCATTTTGCGAGTAATGTCACCTCCATACATGTGCGCAGTGACGTCCTTTTTCATGCCAGAAAGAGTGCGCGATGAGATAATACGTCCAAAAGCCTTGCCTTGAATTTTTAGCGTAAACATTTGACGAGGCAATAGCCCCTCGAGCTTTAGCACGGACTGCTCTGCTTCTATCTCCGCCCTCTTTTTAGAAATAACCTTGGAGAAAGCCGGCACCACTTCGTCGGCGACCAAGATGTCGAGCCGAGTGACATCCGCTTCTCGCATCTCAGCCATTTCATAAGATATGGATCCATAGCCTGATGTTGTGCTCTTTAGTTCATCAAAGAAATTGCGCATTAGTTCCCGTAGTGGCATGCGGACAGATACCGACGAACGATTGTCCCCGAAGTTTTCCGTCTCACCGACTTCGCCTTCATGATCAAACAAGAGTTGCATAATGTTGCCTAAATACGTCACTGGTGTGATGATCTTGGCGATTACCCACGGCTCGAAAACCGTCTGGATACTTCCATCATCCGGGAAAAAATATGGTGAATAAATTTTCTCCCTTTTCCCACTATTATTTACAACTTCATAAATAATAGAAGGCGTGGTGATGACCAAATTCAAATCAAATTCCCTTTTGAGTCTTTCAGTAATAATTTCCAAGTGAAGCATGCCGAGAAAACCACAACGAAATCCCCTCCCCAAAGATCCAGAAGATTCTTCTTCATAGGAAAATGAAGAGTCGGAAAGTTTGAGTTTGCCTAAGGATAACTTCAAAATCGCAAAATCATCGGCATCCTCCGGAAAAACACTGGCCCACACCACAGGCATGGGCTGCATATATCCAGGCAGTCCTGGCATCGGATTAGCAGATCTTGTAATAGTGTCTCCGACAGAAGCAATACCCGGCTTTTTGATACCTGTGACGATGTAACCAATTTCACCAGAAGAAAGAGAAGGACGAGCAGTTTCTTCGGGAGAAAAAGTGCCGACTTCCAGCGCAGTAAATTTCTCACCCGATACCGCGAAAATCAAACTGTCGCCTTTTTTCACTACTCCATCGAGAACCCGCACAAAGACAATGACCCCACGATGACTGGAATATTTAAAATCAAAAATAAGCGCGCGTAACACCTCACCCGTCCTTTCGGCCACCCTCTCCTTGTCAAGGAGAGGGGCTGGGGGTGAGGTAGGCGCTGGAATACGTTTGATAACTTCTTGCAAAAGAGTATCTACTCCTTCTCCTGTACGGCCTGAGACTAGAATAATTTCACTCGGATCGCAATCTAAAAGTTTTACAACCTCTTCAGAAACCTCGGGAATTCTCGCTAGAGGTGAATCAATCTTGGAAATTACTGGGATAATCTTCCTAACTTCTCTAGGGCCACCACCACGAGCCATAGCAAGGGTGGTGAGAGTCTGCGCCTGCACTCCCTGCGTAGAGTCCACTAATAAGATAGAGCCTTCTACGGCTTTCAGAGCACGAGAAACTTCATACGAAAAGTCTACGTGTCCCGGAGTATCTATCAGGTTAAGCACATACTTAGTAGTCGGACTACCACTTGGTAGTCCGACTACTAAGTTAGAAATATATTCCATTCTTACAGGTTGCATCTTGATAGTAATCCCGCGCTCGCGCTCAAGCTCCATAGAATCTAGCACCTGATCACGCATCAGACGCTCTGGCACAGTATGGGTGATCTCAAGCATTCTATCCGCCAAGGTGCTTTTACCGTGGTCTATGTGCGCTATGATAGAAAAATTTCTAATGTGTTTTAAATCCATAAATTTTTATTCCAAAAAGCCTCCAGTTTGGTGATCCCACAAGTCAGCATATAAACCATTCTTTTTTAACAGCTCTTTGTGTGCTCCTTCCTCAACAATCTGTCCTTTATCTAAAACAATAATCCTATCCATTTTCTGAATTGTGGATAGCCTGTGAGCTATAACTATAGTCGTTTTGTCTTTCATGAGTTCATTGAATGCATCTTGAATATAAGATTCACTAATGCTATCAAGTGAACTAGTGGCTTCATCAAGCATAAGTATCGGGGAATCTTTTAACATTGCTCTAGCTATAGCCACCCTTTGTCTTTCACCTCCAGAGAGCTTAACTCCACGCTCTCCAACCAGAGTATCATACCCATACGGCAATTTAGAAATAAACTCGTCTGCATGAGCTTTTTTAGCAACAGAAACGATTTCTTCATTAGTGGCATTAGGTTTACCATAATTAATATTTTCTCTGATTGGACGATGAAAAAGAATGGGTTCTTGTGGAACATAAGATATAACACTCCGTAAATCATCTTGTGTAACATTTCTTATATCTTGCCCATCTATGGTAATTGCTCCACTTGTAACATCGTTAAATCTTAGGAGAAGTTTTGTAATCGTAGACTTTCCTGCACCAGAATGACCGACAATACCAACACGTTCACCAGACTTAATACAAAGATTAAAATTACTTAAAACTTCTTCACCTATTTGATATTTAAAAAAAACATCTTTAAATATAATATTTCCTTGACCCATCTTGAGAGTTTCAGGATTTTTAGGATCTAATATATCCGGTATTATCTCAAAAATATCAACCATTTCTTTCATGTCCGAAACAGATTTCATAAATCTTGTAATAGAATTTCCGAAGTCCCACAATAGGTTTAAAATTATAATCATATATCCATTGATTAACACGACAGTCCCAGTTGAGATTTCTCCTTTAAGCCATAAAATTATCATTGAATAAAGAAAACAGGCCTCTACAATAATTACAAGCAAATGCTGAAGAAGATCCATCTTACCTCCCATAAACCAAGCCTTAATACTTCTTCGTTCCCCTTCTTTTGTATACTCACCAAAGGAAGAAATTTCATTCTGCCGTGCAGAAAAAAACTTTACAGCTAAAATATTGCTGAAAACATCTGCCAAACGTCCGCTTATTTTTGAATCTTGCTCAGCTTCAAGTATGTCGTATGTTATTTTCTTTTTTAGAAGAAAAAAAGTTATGGTTATATTTACCACCACCCACGCAATAAAAATTATGCTGATAAGAGTAGATTGATAAAGTAAAACTATAAAAGCACCCAACAATATGACAGCAAATTTCAAAAAATTAGTTATGAGTATATCGAAAGTATTTTCAAAACCCCCAACAAATCGCCTTACTTTTGTAACCAGACTTCCCGCAAAAGTATTAGAAAAGAAGGTGTGTGAATTATGTTCAATTTTTTGAAAAGAGTAATCCCTCAAATCGCGAATAACGCCTATTTCAAATTTGTAAAGTATAAATTTTATGGCTCTAGCTATGACAAAAACACAGAGTTCAATACTCATTATAATAAAAAGTAGAGTAAAAAGTTTATGGGAAACTGAATAGTCCCTAACACCTTCGGAAAATACATCGATAATTTTTTTAAAATAAAGGGGAACGATAACCTGATCAAGACAGATCCTAATCACATAAAACACCAGTATAAAATAAAAAACCCCCTTCCTTTTTTTAATTTGAGGCCAGACATACTTAAATATTTTAAAAAATAAATCCACTGAGGGATTATAACACAAATAATGCCATATTTCAAAGCATGGAATGATTAAACTAGGAGGGCTTATTCCAAAAATCCTCCGGTTTGGTGTTCCCAAAGATCAGCATAATAACCCTTTTTTTCCAGAAGTTCTTTGTGTGTTCCCTCTTCTACTATTTTTCCATTTTCAAGAACTATTATTCTATCCATTTTTTGAATAGTTGAAAGCCTGTGTGCGATAACAATAGTCGTTTTCTGCCTCATCAACTCATTAAAAGCATCCTGTATGTATGATTCACTTATACTGTCAAGCGAGCTAGTTGCTTCATCGAGTACAAGTATCGGAGAGTCTTTTAACATGGCTCTAGCAATGGCTATTCTTTGACGTTCTCCCCCCGATAGCTTGATTCCTCGTTCCCCTACCAATGTACTATAGCCATTGGGTAATTTAGAAACAAATTCATCCGCATGAGCTTTTTTAGCAACAGAAATAATTTCTTCATTGGTGGCATTAGGTCTACTGTATGCAATATTTTCTCGAATTGTTCTATGAAAAAGAATAGATTCCTGTGGTACATAAGAAATTACAGATCGTAAGTCATTTTGACTGATGTTTTTTATATTTTGCCCATCAATAATGATGTCTCCTTCTGTTGTATCTGCAAAACGAAGAAGTAGTTTTGTTATGGTTGATTTACCGGCACCTGAATGCCCAACAAGACCAATGCGTTCCCCAGGAGCAATATCAAGATTAAAATCTTTTAGTACAGAGTTACCACCCTTGTATGCAAAAGAAATATTTTTAAATACAACATTCCCCTTTTGTATTTTTAAAACCTCGGGTTTAAGAGGATCAATAATATCAATGGGTAAATCAAGTATATCAACTATTTCTTTCATATCAGTTAATGCCTTTATGGCTTTTATTAGAGACCTGGCAAGATTCCATAAAATATCAAATAGGGCAAGCATGTATGTCTGTAGAAGTACGAGCATTCCCAAAGATAATTTATCTTCGTGCCACAGATTAATGCTAACGAAAAGCACAGCAATCTGTAGCAAGCCCATCATTAGGGATTGCACCATGTTTTGAACATTACCAAAATACCAAGATTTCCTTTGTTTTATTTCTTGATCTGTGGTGACTACTTTAAAATTATTTTCTTCTTTTTTATTACTACTAAATATTTTTATATTTAAAATGTTTAAAATAGCGTCAGAAAAACTCCCCGTTACAAGCGAATCAGCAGCAGCCTCGCTAACATCGTAAGGTATTTTTTTTCTGACAAACATTAAGGTAATAAATATATAGAATACAGACCAACCTAAAAATATATAAGCAAGCAATGGAGCCCTTGGAAATAGAATAATAAAGATTCCTGATAAAGTGACAACGGAAAACCATATTTGGAAAAATATTATGTCTGAAAATGTTTCAAAAGATCTCGTGAAACGTTTTGCTTTCGCGATAATGCTTCCAGAAAAATTATTAGAAAAAAAATGATATGAGTGTTTCAATAAATTTTCAAAAGTAAAATCATACAGTCTCTTCATTACTTTACTTTGAAAATAGGAACCAGAGAAATCACCGACACGATATGCAATATTATACAAAAAGATTATTACACAGGTTATCGCAAAAAAATATAATGCTTGATGAAAAACGACATCCTTGGGAAGATCAGAAGAAAATAGGTCAATTATTTGCTTAAAGATTAGAGGTTTAAGAATAGCATCAAGTACTACTCCTGTTCCATAAGCAAGCAACACCAAGAAAAAAGATATCTTGTATTCTTTTGCAAGTGGCCAGATATAATGTAAAATTCTAGAAAAATTAATTTTCATGAGTCCTCAGTCTATCAGAAAAAGCCCAAAATTAACAGTCAGCTCAAAGCCCTTCTTGGTCAGGGGCGATGACTTTGGTACGCCAGAATTTAGTCTTAAAGGATTCGAAAAGATACTTTTGCTCTTCATTTTTAAGTAAATGCAGGACCAAGATAGCAGCTAGTATTCCTAAAATTCCAGAAATAAAACCTTGCAAGAATACGCCGACAAGGGTCGTCGTCCCGAAAATTGGAGAAAAAATATTCAAACCAATATAAGCGGTAAGGCCCAAAAAGAATGAGGCACCGAGACTCTGGAAAAAAGTTTTAGTGATAAAGGGTTCGTCTCCCATAAAATCCTTCTTGATAAAGAACCATTGCAAAATAAAATTTAAAATCGTGCCGATAGAATAAGCGAGTGGCAGCATCAATACTTCTGTGCCTGCGATATCACTCACCTTGAGTAGAGACTCTATGAAATAACGAAATACCAACACATTTTCAAAAAGATGGGTGAGCAGATAAGACAAAATAATAATCAAGATGGAACACGAAAGATTCACAATCAATGGGCGTTTCGTGTTGCCGGCTGCATAATAAGACCGAGATAAAAGGGTGATCATTCCTTGAGCCAGAATGGAGACAGAGAAAATGGCAAGGCACGCCGCCACTAGACGGGTATTTTCCCAAGAAAAACTTCCCGAACCGAGTATCACCCGCACGATCTGAGCGCGAACCACAATAAAAAGAAATATTACGGGCAGTGACCAGAAGACTATCGCCCGCGCGGCAGATTTGAGGTGAATTTTAAATTCATCCATTTTGCCGAGAGAGATGGATTTCGCCAAAGTCGGAAAGGCAGCCACTGCATAGGAAATACCTATAATGTTAAGGGGCACGGACTGAAGATTAAAAGCGAAATTAAATACTGAAATAGATCCGCTCTTTAAAAAAGAAGCCATGGCAATGATAGATATGAGAGCGATGTTGTTAAAAGCGAGTCCGAGCGTTCTCGGGAGTGAGGTCATGGCCACTTTCTTTATATCTTTGATATTGATACTAGCAAGATGAAAGGAGAACTTAGGCGTGAATCCACAAGCCTTTGATGATAGGGCTTGGATAGCGAAATGCATAAATGCGCCGAGGGCCACTCCCATAGCTAATCCGTAAATTTCAAAAATAGGATAGAGCATAGTGACCCCTATGATAATACCCAGATTATAGAAAATGGGGCTTAGGGCGTAAATGAAAAATCTACGAAAGAGCTGGGTGACTGTGCCAAAAAGATTTGAAAGTCCCATTAGTATTGGAGAGAGCAACATAATACGAGATAATATTATTAGTTTGTCCTGAAAAATCGGCGTAAAACCGGGAGCAATAAAAGGAACCAAGTACGGCATCAGAAAAAATGAAATGAGAGAGACGCCCAGCATAACAAGAAAAAAAATAGTGAAAACATCGTTCAAGTATTTCCGAGCTTCCGCTGTAACCTCGTCACCATTCATTTTAGCTGTGATGAATGGGATGAGCACAGTAATAGAAGCGAGCGACGCAACACAAATGAAGATCAGATCCGGCACCCGAAAGGCCGCATAATAGGCATCGAGTGATGGTGATGGGCCAATGAAATGCGCAATAAACCTATCACGAAAAAGCGCCAGAATTTGAGAAATTAAGGTAAAAAAACCTAAAAGGAGCGCTGCTTGGTTTATATTAACAGATTCTTTGCTGAAAATTTTCAGTATCTTCTCCATTTTTACGGCTTTTTGGTAGTTGTTTTTGAATCCGGAGCTGGGGCTGGAGTTTTTAAGGACTCTTTATATTTTATTAAATCTGTATTTGTCGGAGAAATAGCCAAGGCCTTTTGAGCATAATTGAGGGCAAGAGTATTGTCACCTTCGAGCGTCGCTATTTGCGAAAGAACGATAAAGGCATTGATATAATCCGGCTTGAGGAGTAGGGCCGCATTGGCATAATCTTTCGCTTCTTTATTTTTATGTTGAGACAAAGATGTCGCCGCCATCGAAAGTTTGAGGCCAGGATTCAATGGGTTTAAGTTTGAAGCCATGGTGTAGAACTCAATTGCCTTATCGTAACCATCTTCGGCCCCAAATGCAGCCGCGGTTTGATAGACAGATCCAAGAGTTTGGAAATTTACATAATTTGTCGGATCATACTTTACAGCCAATTGCGCCCCACTGACTGCCTGATCTAAACTCGACTGCATACTAGCCCGATCCGCGCTAGACAAAGAAGCTGCATCTTTGGCAACCAAAGAATTTAATTTTATAAGATATATTTGTGAATAGGCGCGTAAGTATAAATCGTTTTCATAAAGTTTTAACGCCTTATCGATAGAAGCTTCAGCAACTGGAATATCCTTAGTGGTCAATGCTTTTCTGAAATAAAAAACGGAAGCAAAGCGCTCCACATATTTAAAGGAAAGGACCACGGGAACAATGATTATGAGAACAAGTAGGAGTATCGAGAAGAATCTTTTTCTATGGTCATTGAAAAATGACAGAGAGATTTTTCCATTTGTAGCATTAGAAGAAGATAAACCTACAAAGACTCCCGCGAAGGCAAGGGCCAGCAAGAATATTACCATACCTGTCGAATAAAAAAACGAAGAAATAAACAAATACAGAGATAGTACAAAAAATGCCATCGTTTCCCAATTTACACCATTTTTGATACTAGAAAAAATTGATTTCATGCCGCTTACTATGAGTAGCACAAAGAAAACCAGCCAAGCTAAAATGCCAAGAAGGCCGGTGGTAGAAGTCAGGGTCGGCAATAATCCTGAACCAGAATTAAATGTGATGTCCCAAAATGAAGTTACATTCATGGCGAGAGGTTTATAGCTTGCCCAAGCACTTGAGAATTTATTTGGACCCAACCCTAAAACAGGACTCTCTTTTAGCACTGATTTAGTTACCGACATGGTAGAAAGAAAAGATGGACTAACATCGTTATTTTGGATTCCTAAACTATTCGGCAGAATTCCGCCAACAAAAGGTCCTGAAATAAAAAACAGGAGTGTGATCATGATGATACTGAAAGAAAATGCTGGAAAATAAACCTTCTTCTTTGGAGTGATCGCAGAAACTTCAGCCTTATCTTCTTTAGAAATAATTGAAACTTTATAAACAAAGATAATCAAGGAGAAAATACCGAGGAGCAACCATACCAGTGAGAAATTTACAATTGCGACTAGGACAATCGAAAGTATGGTCAACGCTCCGAGGATCAATTTTTCTAATTTTGTGGTTGAAAAGAATTCAACCACGAGAAGAGAGATGAGCGCGGAGAAGCCAGCAAAGAGCCCAAGCGCATTCCAAGAACCTAGGACATTGTCAGTTTTATCAGACAAGAGCCCCAGTGATAAAGCCTCAGGGAAAAATAAATGGACGCTTTGAAAAATCAAAACAAGAGCCGAAGACAGTATAGCTCCAAATAAAACCGTCTTTGCTTGTTTAGGCGTTCGGAAAATAATAGAAGAACAGAACATTAACATAAAGCTTCCAAAAATAAACCAGAACGAGCCGACATCAAGCATCGTGCCAAAAAAAGACACTTGGGAAGTTTGAGAAAAAATAGCTGAGAGAAGAAATACCAAGACCACCCCACCGCCTCCCAATAAACACACAGACCTAGGAAGATTTATTTCACCATCAAAGAATCGAGCTATCGCCCAAAAAATAATACAGAAAGCTAGACCCACAACCAAGAGTAACCCTTTGGCGATCTCAATCGGTATATTTGTGAAAGGTAAAACAAAAAACGGCAATAATATTATGACTAAAAAAAGTGATAAAAAAGAAAGCCGATCGAATATATTTACATTTGAGCGCATAAGTTTATTATACTACAATTAAATTACAATGTTAATAAGTCTATTTTTAACGTAAATGACTTTCTTTATCTCTTGTCCGGTGGTGTACTTCCCCACCACTTCATTTTTGAGAACCTCCGTTTTTATGTATTCTTCGCTGTCCCCTGCTTGGATTATCATCTCAGTACGAACTTTGCCATTTATTTGCACTGCTATTTTTATTTCTTCATCTTTGATCAGGCTCTCATCCCATTTTGGCCAATCGGAAAGATTTATAGATTTCTTCTCGCCAAGCGTAGCCCAAAGTTCTTCGGTCGTATGGGGAGCAAATGGTGAAAGAATTTGGAGAAATTTTTTATAATCTTCCCTATCCACATTCTGTGCTTTATCCATCTCTGTCGCCAAAATCATCATAGAAGAAATAGCGGTATTAAAACGCATTTCTTCTATGTCCTCTGAAACTTTTTTGATGGTCTTGTTCAAAAGTTTGGTAAGTTTCGGTGTCGTAGAAGAATTTATCAGGTCCTCGGTTCCCCGGGGCCCCGCACCCCGGCCAGACCATGCTAAATTCTTCTCCGACACCTTCATGCCTATCCTCCAAACTTTTTCAATAAATCTTCTAGCGCCGATAATACTCTCTGTGGACCAAGCGACAGATTGATCAAAAGGCCCCATGAACATTTCATACACACGCATGGTGTCTGCGCCGTATGTTTTCACAATTTCGTTTGGATTGATAACATTGCCGAGAGATTTTGACATTTTGACTCCCCCTTCGCCCAAGATCATGCCGTGAGAAGTGCGCTTCATATATGGTTCACTGGTGGGTACCAACCCTTGATCAAAAAGGAATTTATGCCAGAAACGAGAATACAAGAGGTGCAAAGTAGTATGTTCATTGCCTCCGTTGTACCAATTTACTGGTGTAAAATATTCTAGATTTTTCTTGGAAGCAAATTCTTTGGCATTTTTGGGATCGGCATACCGAAGATAGTACCAGCTGGAACCTGCCCAGTTGGGCATCGTATCAGTCTCGCGCTTGGCCTCGCCCTTACACTTGGGACATTTGACGTTCACCCATTTGGCAATATTCGCAAGTGGTGATTCGCCGCTATCGGTCGGCTGGTAATTCTTGACCTTGGGAAGTTCCACGGGTAAATCTTTCTCAGGCACTGGAACAATCCCGCAATCCGAACAATGTATGACAGGTATCGGCTCGCCCCAATATCGCTGTCGAGAAAAAATCCAATCGCGAAGTTTGAACTTGGTAACTTTTTTCCCAAAATCTTCAAAACCCGCCTTCTGATAATCTTCTATGATC
>JAZKJK010000006.1:11492-21852 GCA_040384365.1 Patescibacteria group bacterium
CTATGATCGGCAGATTATATTTCTTGGCAAATTCCAAATCCCGCTCATCATCCGCAGGCACACCCATGATGGCGCCAGTGCCGTAATCTGCGGATACATAGTTCACCGCAAATATTGGCACCATCTCACCATTTGCCGGATTCTTTGCTTTCAGTCCAGTATCAACACCAATTTTTTCTTTGTTTTCTCTATCTGTATCTACTTTTATACCGAAATCTTTGCCAATTATTTTTTTTGCTATCTCAGGAGATAGAGCGAGAAAAGTAACTCCGAATATAGTATCTGGTCGGGTGGTGAAAACTTTAATACTTTCATCCCTGCCCTCTATCTTAAAATCAATTTCTGCGCCCTCGGACTTCCCTATCCAGTTCCTCTGGCCGAGTTTAATTTGCGGCAAATAATCTACATCATCTAAATCTTTATAAAGTCTGTCGGCATATTTAGTAATCGCGAGCATCCATTGCTCTTTCTCTCTTTTTTCTACTGCCGTTCCGCATCGTTCACAGCAACCGTCTATCACTTCTTCGTTCGCCAGACCAGTCTTGTCCTTCGGACACCAATTTATGGTCATCTTGGCTTTATAGGCCAGACCTTTTTTAAGAAATTGCAAAAATATCCACTGCGTCCATTTGTAATATTTCGGATCAGTGGTATTTATTTCCCGCGACCAATCAAAAGAAATCCCAAGCGATTTTATTTGCTTTCTAAATGTATCACTATTTTTTTTAGTGACCACCCGCGGATCTTTTCCCGTCTTTATCGCATAGTTTTCTGTCGGCAGGCCAAATGCATCCCAACCGATGGGATATAAAACATTGAAACCCTCGAGCCGTCTTTTTCTAGAAATAATATCCATGCCTATATATGGTCGCGGGTGACCGACATGTAGACCGTCCCCAGAAGGATACGGGAATTCAATCAAACTGTAATATTTTGGTTTTTTAGATTTGTCTTCGGCGTGATAAGTTCCTTTTTTATCCCAAGTATCTTGCCATTTCTTCTCTATTTTTTTATGGTCGTATTCCTTCATACCCTACATAATAAACAAAAAACCGCCTTTATGCAAAGCGGTTTTTTGAAGTTTGTTTTTACCTACCTAGTTTTTTATATATTTTTTATTTATGTTGATTGAAATATATCCAAGCCCTATAAATACAAATCCTAGAATCACTAGAGATATAGGCCAACCCATTGAATCAGCGAAATATTCACCAGTTACATAGGACACATGACATAAAAGAAAAATGGTACTAACAACTAGCACTGCGCGACTCTTCATGTATGTTGACAAGAAAAGACCCCCGATAACAAAAAGGAAGTAGAACATTTGCCAAGGGACAGAATCAAATACCTGAGAAAATCCAGCTCCGAGAAAACCAGCGCTACCAAAAAAACACAGAACTCCAATAAGTCTCTTGTTCCATCCATTACGAAAAGCATGCCCAAGTAATAGATAACTAGCTCCTACTGCCATCGTAAGATATGCGTATAAATCTTCATGCCTATAAAATGGACCATCAATTATAGATTCGACAAGCAGATAAATAAAAACTGTACCGTTTGCTATCGCAAAAAAAGTTAATATAGCATTTTTATGAACAAAGTTTAAAAGCAAATAAAATGCAAAGATCGCACCAAAAGTAATAGTCACAGGCCACAAGGTCGTAGTATCTACATTGAGTTCCGAAATAGCCACCATCGCGCCCCCAGGAACAAGCATCCCTCCAATGGCATGAAAGACTGACCCTATACTGTCATCTGGCTTTTGCTTTAGCAAGATTGATCCAATAACGGTAAAAAGCAGACCCAACCCGAGAGTCACTGTTATGCGCGCAGTAGAACCAATGTCATCCCAAATTTGATAGAAAAAAATGATAATACCAATCACCACAATAGTCACACCCAAAACATACAACATTTTATTCATTGAAAAATTCGTCGAATTTTTTGGCATTATCTCAGTATCCCCCGACACTCTTTGTGCAAGATGCAACTTACTCACCACCTCTTCACGACTTATTTCGCCTAAATTTATTTTATTTGAAAGCTCCTGAAACAATTCTTCTTTATTCATAGAAATTTAATTTCTCCCTGGCAAAACCCAGCCAAGAAATTGAAAATTATTCTGATAATAATATTGATCAGTATTATTTATAAGATTGAGTTTGCTTTTACTTTTACCTTTCGTTAGATAGTAACCATACGAAGAGCGCCCGCCCCCTCCAAAAAGAAAGGGGAAATCCCCTCCTCCGTTATAACTATAGTTGCTTGAGACTGTAATCCCGTCAGGCGATGTTAAAAGATTATTCAGAGTTAACGTCTGCGCCTCCTCAAGGCTTATTTCCCTACTCTCATTCTTTTGCGTATCATGCAAAAAAATTCGAGCAACATAGTTTTGTTTAAAATCCGCCACACCATCTTTGTTTAAGTCTTGAGTCAAATCCACATCGTTTAAAACTAATTTATTACCCACAACAGAATATCTTTTTTGAAGATAATTATCGCAATAATATGGATAATAGTAACCTCTGCCGTCAGAACATGATGTGTAAACAAAGTTGTAATCAGTAGAAATAAAAAGTGAAGGAAGATAGGTACTAAGAGCGACAACTATTATCAAAAGTAGTGGCAACAAAAATGCTAACAATATAGCAAAGTTCTTTTTTATAAAGTCTTTCATATGTCAATTATACACCCCAAACTGCAGTATTGGCAAGTGAGATCATGCGATTATTGGACTTTTCTAACACGCAGAGTTCACCAGACTCGACGATGCCTCCAAAATTACTCATCATTTCCCCTAATGCATATCCCAGTGGCAGTGAAGAAGAATCAACAGCATACGAAGTTAAAATGACAAATAGCGGTTTATCACTTAAAACTTTTTGCACAGCAGAGAGAAGTTTCGGTAACATTTCCTCTATTTTCCAAACCTCTCCTTTTGGCCCCCTGCCAAATTTTGGTGGATCCATTATGATAGCGTCATATTTATTTCCCCGTTTGGCTTCTCTCTCCAGAAATTTAATTACATCATCTTCGATGACCCGCATGCCAGTGAGCTCAGAAAGTTTTTCATTTTCTTTTGCGGAATTCAGAGATTGTTTCGATGCATCTAAGTGCGTCACATCCGCGCCAGCCCGCAATGCAAAAAGGCTCGCGACACCAGTGTAGCCGAATAAATTTAAGAATTTAATTTTTCCTTGCCTCGCCGTAGCTTCGCGAAGGCGGGTCTCAATCAAATCCCAATGACTCGCCTGTTCTGGGAAAAATCCTAAATGCCTAAAAGGCGTAGGCCAAGCGAAAAACTTAATACCCTTGTATTGCATCTCCCATTTTAAAGGACGGTCCTTAAGAGAGTTTCCCCAAGGACCGTCCTTGGAATACGTCCATCCAGCCTTCGCTCCAACTTTCGAACTCCAAAATTTTCCATCAGCACTGTTCCATTCTTTTTCCCCTAAAGTTTTTTTCCAGACAGCATTTTCATACGGACGCACAAATGTATATGGACCAAATCGCTCCAGCTTCTCACCCTCACCTGTGTCTAGGAGTTCGTAATCGCTAAAGTCTTTCGAATCTTTTAAACAAAAAATTTTAATCTGATTATTCATAATTTATACTAAAAACTCTATCACATCCCCGTCTTTTACTATATACTCTTTACCTTCAGTACGAACCCAGCCCTTTTCGCGCGCTTTCCCGAATGAACCAGCCTCGATTAGTTGCTCATAGGACACGACTTCTGCACGAATGAATTTCTGCTGAAAATCAGTGTGGATAGAACGACCGGCAAAGGGCGCAGTCGCTCCCCGTAGAGTCGTCCAAGCGCGCGACTCATCTTCTCCAGTTGTAAAAAAAGTGATTAAATTTAATAGATCATAACTAGCTTTAATCAGATTATCCAAACCTGTCCCAAAAACCGCATCAACTTCTAGATATGGACCGTTTAATTTGGAGACAAAATCTTTTTTTACATTTTCTGCCGCTTCAGAACTATTCAAAACATAGAGGGTTGGTTTTTTTATACTGGCCAATTCGAGCTCCATATTTATAACCTCCACATCAAATAACGGATCTACTTTTTCATGCACGTGGATAGTATTGGCATCTTGAAAAATTCTGACCACCTCAATGATAGCGTCAACTTCTCGAATGTGGGACAAGAACTTATTTCCAAGGCCTGCGCCTTCTGATGCACCTTTCACAAGCCCCGCAATGTCTACGAACTCGACGACGGCAGGAATGGTTTTTTTAGATTTAGAAATAGCAGAGAGCTTATTCAGCCTTTCATCGGGCACAGGCACGATGCCGACTGATGGATCAATCGTACAAAAAGGATAATTTTCTGCTGGAACGCTTTTCTTGGTCAGCGCGTTAAAAAGCGTAGATTTTCCTACATTAGGGAGGCCCACGATTCCAATCGATAATGACATAGAGCTAATATAACACAGATTTATTCATCCAGTATCTTGAAGTCATCTCCGGCGTTTGAAACAATCTTTCTCTTGCGAATGAAATACACTGCGCCGGCAGAACCTCCAACAAACAGAAAGGCTGTGAGCATGGGATATGAAAAGTAACTTTCTCCGGCATCATCGCTCAAAGCAACCGAAGCTCCTAAATCAGAAACTGACACTTGCTCACTCAGACTTGGCACAGCCGGAGTTTGTGTTTTTTGGGCTGACCTCACCAAAGTCTTCGCTTTGGTAATTGGAGCATTGTAATCAAAAATGAATTCATTGGTTGAAGAAAAAAGTTTCAAACTAGATTGGTCGCCATATGTGAATCCCGTAACCTTACCAGAAATAGTCATCTGCTTCTTTGACATAATCAAACTATTTTTTGGTAAAATAAAAGTCTTGCCATTCGCATTGATGAACCAATTTGAAACATCTATATCAGATACAGAATTATTGGTGAGTTCTATAAAGAAATCTTCCACACCACCCACCTTGGTAATGGTCACGCCGATGGAAACAACTTTTATTATTACTTTACTTGTAGCATCCGGAATCGGCGAAGAACTTCTTTCATAATATTCTAGGTATAAAACATAATCACCCGGATAATAATAAGTATGGTAAAACTTTCCAAAATCATTTATTTGCTCGAGTGAACCACCATCACCAAAATTCCAATAAGCTTTACCTAGGACAACCTTCTGACCATAAATACCAGAAACATCGATTTGCATCTCAAACGGCTGTTGAGCGAAGACTAAAGTATTAGTTAAAATTTTTGCTTTGATTTTTTGTTCTGCCACTTTTGGGGAAGCAGAACCATTGCTTGCGTTATTACTTGCAGAAGATGTTGTGTTTGTATCATTACTAGTATTCGTATCATTTGTGTCATCAGTATCTGAATCAGTATCCGAGTCGGACGCTTGATTTGAAGCACCCGGCGTAGGTGTAGAGGCTATCCATGCACCACCTACCAGCTGAAGAGATTTCCCGTCTCCTGTAGCGCCTTGCGAAGAATCATAGGTCACGGAACTCATGGGAACATCTTTGTCTCCATTATTCATCTCCACCTTACCTGTAGTATTCGGCAAAGAAAAAGAACTGGTAAAAATATTGCCTGTACTTCCCCACTTTGCTATAAATGCATCCACTTGTGAAGTTACAGCGATGACAGCGTATTCTCCTTGATGCAATATAGATGAGCCAGCGTAACTCACTATGCCGTGATTAGAAGTAGAATTACTTATCAAAAGTTTGAGTGTAGTCAGATCGACATCTGCACTATCCCCATTATAAACTTCCACCCAATCAATATCTGCACCGTCGAGATCGTACATTATTTCACTGATAGCTAGATCGGCATGGGCCAAATTAAACAGACAGAGGAAGAGGGTAAATACAAGAAACAAAATTACTTTTTTAGACATAGTTATTTTTGTATACTATATTTATATGCTATCATCATAACATGAGCTGGCTAAGCAAGAAAGATAAGACGGTGGATTTCCTGGCAATTGGAGATATTGTCATCGATGCATTCATCAAACTAAAACAGGCGGACGTGACCGGAGTAGCTGATACGCCGGATTACAAGATTTGCCTGCCTTTTGCAGAAAAGGTGCCCTATGAAGACGTATTTGTCATTCCAGCGGTTGGCAATGCTGCCAATGCTGCTGTTTCTGCGGCAAGATTGGGGTTAAACACCGCCTTGGTGACTAATTTGGGAGATGATCGCGACGGAGAAGATTGTCTGACTACTCTTAAAAAGAACAATGTCAAAACTGATTTTGTAAAAGTAAATAAAGGTCAAAAAACCAACTACCATTACGTGCTCTGGTATGGCGCCGAGCGCACCATATTGATCAAACATCAAGATTATAAATACTCTCTGCCGAATATTGGAAATCCGAAATGGATATATTTTAGCTCAGTCAACGAGACAGCCTTCCCCTTTCACTACGAAATAGCAGACTATCTCGATGCTCATCCGGAAATCAGATTGGCCTTCCAGCCGGGAAAATTTGAAATAAAATTAGGTAAAGACAAGCTGGCTCGACTCTATAAGCATTCCAAAATATTTTTCTGCAATGTGGAAGAAGCGGAAAAAGTGCTTGGACTAGAAAGTTTGGACATCAAGGAATTGCTTAAAAAAATGCGCGAGCTCGGACCAGAAATAGTGGTCATAACCGACGGACCCAAGGGCGCCTATGCTTATGATGGAGCTGACATGTGGTTTATAGAATCTTATCCCGACCCTAAGCCTCCGTATAGCCGCACTGGTGCCGGAGATGCATTTTCTTCCACTGTCGTATCTGCAATTATTTTAGGAAAAACTTTGCCGGAAGCTCTCTCTTGGGCAGGAATCAATGCTATGGCTGTCGTCCAAAATGTCGGCGCCAATGTTGGACTGCTCCCACGCCCAAAACTAGAAGAATATTTACAAAATTCACCAAATTATAAAGCTAAGAAGATATAAAATATGAAAGAATCTGCCCCAGAAGCCAACCTAGTCAAAGAACAACAGCGAGACTCAGCCATAAATCGTATTGCTCATGCTCAAAACTTTGATGAGTTATTTTTGTTAATAAAACAAATTGAAAAAATAGAGAATCCCAAAAAACCCGAAGAGCCTTGGCTTGCCAGCTATTTAATTGAAGCGATTCGGCAAGCGGCTGAGGACTACTACTCCGCCAAAGAAACAGGAGATGAAAATATTGAAGAGTCACTATCTTGTGTCCCAAAAGCTGGAGGACTTAGGAGTTGCGTAAGATACTTTCTTGAGCACGACATGCAACCACCGCAACGAAATTAATAAAATAGTTAAACTTTCCTCTTCAAAACTTTCCTTACCGCCTCTTTTATAGAATCTTTGCCCATACCGTAATGCTCTACGAGTTCGTCTGGTGTACCGCTCTGACCAAATTTGTCTTGCACTCCGATAAATTCTACTGGCGTAGGAAAATTCTGCGCTAGCACTTCTGCTACAGCCGAACCCATCCCTCCTGACACTTGATGCTCTTCCACTGTGACAATTCTTTTGGTTTCTTTTGCTAGAGCGACGACAGCATTCACATCGAGAGTTTTGATGCTAGAGAGATTCATTACTTTTGTTTTTATACCCTCACTTTCTAATTCTTTAGCCGCAAGTAACGCGCGATGCATCAGTCCGCCAGTAACTATTATGCCCACTTGCGCGAGTCCCACGTCCGGCATCCAATAAATCTCCGCTTTGCCTAGCGCAAAGGGAGTATCTTCGGTGGTAATGATCGGGGTCTTTTCGCGAGCCAGTCGTAGATATGCTGGCCTAACACTTTTAGCGAGCGCGAGCGTCGCCTTTTTAGCTTCTATGGCATCACAAGGAGACACCACGTCCATATTCGGCATCACGCGCATGAGGGAAATATCTTCCAGGGCTTGGTGCGTACCGCCGTCTGGTCCGACAGAGATGCCCGCATGCGAACCGACTATCACTACCTTTCTGTCGTTATATGCTATCGTCGTCCGTATCTGCTCCCAATTTCTCCCCGGAGAAAACATCGCGTAAGAAGAACAAAAAGGGATTTTCCCCATGGCGGCCATGCCGGAAGCGACGGTCACTAGGTTCTGCTCGGCCACGCCAATTTCCACAAATCTCTCGGGAAACTTTTCCTTAAATTTGTCCATTTGTGTAGACTCTGTCAAATCTGCGCAAAGCGCTACGACATTTTTATCCACCTCCCCCGCAAGGAGCAACCCTTGCCCGAAACCTTTTCTGATGGGCACCTGCTCCACATCTTGATTGAACATTTTAGTATTTAATTTTAATTTAGGGTTTAGCATGTGATTTATTTTTTTATCTTTTTTAAACTTCTTATTCTTGTTTGAGCTTTTCTAATAGCATCTGGAGTTGGAAGTTCTTCTGGCATAGTGCCTCCAAGACTGGTAATCGTATTTCTTACTTTTTGACCTACATTAAAGTGAGCTAAATTTGCATTAGACTGCCCCTTGATATTATCTCTCTTTATCTTAGCTTCTGTTTGGGTTGCTCGAAACAAATTTGCAGCAAGTTCTTCGCTATTCATATGATCTAAAATCTTTTGAGTTTTCTTTAACTTCTTTTTACTATGAATATCTTGCATTGTTAATCCTCCATATAAACCCTTATAGCCAGAATTTTGAAAGATTGCAAAACTTTCTACCCCTGCAATTGAGGCGGTTTTCATGAGACTAGTATTGTGTTTTTTCATTTCTTCTCTCAAGAAAACTCTTTTATTGTCTTCCACTAAGTTTTCAGCATTCTCCTGCCTTCTCGTTTGAATCGCAAAGTATGTTTGGCCTTTGGCGACAACAATCTTGGTTGGATCCGAATTTTGGACAATTAGATAACAAGCATAGCGAGAAAGATATATGGTATCCACAGGTCTTTCTGCACCAGATCCAATTGGAACCATTTCGTCGGTATGGACAAAATGGTTGTGGATAACTTCCCCACTGTTTTCACAAGCCACCTTAGCCTTTTCAATAACTCCTAAAAATTTTCGATAATCAGAATATTCTAAAATTTCTGAAAGTTCTCGAGACGACCAATATTCTTTGCCATTATTATCTAGTTTTTTTATTGTTTCAAATATATTTTCTTTCATATCTTTTAATTTAGGATTAAGTATGCTGAAACAATTATAACTAATAAACCAAGAATTATTTTCCACCCTACACACAACCAAAATGAGTTAGTATCTTTTTCTTTAAAATATGTAGTACCGTATCTGAAAGTACATTTCCCTTTTTTAAGATTAAAATAAGCCGAAAACAAAAAACCAACTCCTATAATTATACTTAATATTTTTTCTATTAAAATCTCCATAAGATTACTTACTGATGCTCACTTTTTATTTTTCCACCAAGCGTTCGTAATTCATTTAAGGCCATTTTTGCCTCTTCTTTATTTGGCGCTTTGCCGTGCCATTTATAATCTCTCTCAAATGCATGCACCCCTTTGCCCGGAATTGTATGCGCGATTATTACCGTGGGCTTTTCGTAGACAGCTTGCGCTTCTTCCACTGCTTCGTTCAAAGCTTTAAAATCATGTCCGCCGACTTCGATGACATGCCAATTAAAGGCTCGCCATTTATCAGCCAGTGGTTCAAGTGGCATAATGTTTTCTGTAAAACCATCTATCTGAATATTATTTCTATCCACCACGGCAATTAAATTACGCAATTTATTTTTCCCGGCAAGCATAATCGCTTCCCAAGAATTCCCCTCGTCTTGTTCCCCATCAGACATAAAACAATAAATAAACCTGTCTTTATCTTTACCATCAATCCTGTCAGCGATGGCCATACCGACTGCCTGTGAAAGTCCCGCGCCTAGTGGTCCAGAACTATTTTCCAGCATTGGTAAATACTCTCTGTGCGGATGCCCTTGGAGTCGAGTACCAAATTTGCGTAGAGTTTGCAGTTCTTCAAGTGGAAAATATCCAGCGTGGGCCATGGTCGCATATAAAACCGGACAGATGTGGCCATTGGAGAGCACCAACCTATCACGCTCGGCCCAAGACGGATTCTTTGAATCATGTTTTAAAATATGAAAATAAAAAAGAGTGAAAATGTCCGTCATACCGAGTGGTCCGGCGGTGTGTCCACTCCCCGCTTCCACTAGCATAGAAATAATAGATTCACGAATGTCATTCGCCTTTTTTTCTAAATCTAAAATTTTTTCTTCAGATAAAAACATCTGCTATATTATAACAACAAACGAGAAGCATAAACAAGTTTACTTGTTTAATGTCCGAGAGCCGTTGTTATATTGTAATCAATATACCAGACTTTGGAAAGTTTGGAGCGTGCCTATCGGGTCAGAACTTTTCCAAATACTGGAACCGACGATGAGCCTGTCTGCGCCAACATCTAGTATGCTCTCTG
>JAZKJK010000007.1:0-15592 GCA_040384365.1 Patescibacteria group bacterium
ACCTCTGTCTTATCAGGACAGCGTTCTACCACTGAACTACACACTCAATACACAGGTTCTAGCTTCTAGGTTTTAGCTTCTAGTGAAATTCAAAAAAAAGAATACAGAATCCCGTTCAGGAAATATAGCAAAATAAGGACATATACGCAAATTGAAAAATTTGAATAAATTTGATAAAATGAACAAGTGAACAATCCAAGGAAAACAAAAAGTAATATTGTGATTTACCAGGCGAAATCTGGAGCTATAGAGCTTCGGGGTGATTTTTCTCATGAGACTGTATGGGCTACACAGGCTGATATCGCTAAAGTTTTTGGTGTGACTATTCCAACTATAAATGAACATTTAACAAATATTTTTAAAACCCAAGAATTAAGCAAAAATTCAGTTATTAGGAAATTCCGAATAACTGCTAGCGATGGCAAAACTTACGATACTCAGTTTTATAACCTAGATACCATTGTTTCTGTCGGTTATCGAGTCAACAGTAAGACTGCTACTTTATTTCGTCAATGGGCAACAAAAACTCTCCGTGAGCATATTACCAAAGGCTACACCATAAACAAAAAGCAGATCTCAAAAAATTATGATGCGTTTATGAAATCGGTCACCGATCTTCAAACATTGTTACCTGAACACATTGCTCTTGATCCAAAATCGGTACTTGAACTCATAAAAGAATTTGCTAGCACGTGGATGTCGCTTGATGCCTATGATAAAGAGACACTCACCATTATAGGCTCTACTAAAAAAGCAATTAGGCTGAGTGGTTTAGAATTATCTCTCGCTATTTCCAATCTTCGTTCTGAACTCATAAAAAAAGGTGAAGCAACAGATATTTTTGCTCAAGAAAGGAATCAAGAAAGTATCGAAGGCATTGTCGGTAATGTGATGCAATCATTTGGTGGTGCAGATGTATATAAAACTGCTGAAGAAAAAGCAGCGCATCTTCTGTATTTTATGGTCAAAAATCATCCATTTATAGATGGCAATAAACGTTCTGGCGCTTTTGCATTCATCTGGTTTTTGCAAAAAACAAAAGTTAAAACAATGCGAAATATAAATCCGGGTGCGCTGACAGCTTTGACGCTTCTAGTAGCAGAAAGTAATCCTGCAAAGAAAGATCAAATGGTTGCACTCATTACACAGTTGCTAAAATAAGCAAACAAAAAACCGCCCAAGGCGGTTTTTTGTTTTTTCTGAGATCTAAATTAAGATTAGTATTCTCTGCGTCCACCTCCTCCCCCGTAACCGCCTCGATCAGAGCCTCCAGTTCGTGGTGGGCGAGCTTCCATTGGGCGAGCTTCGTTGACAGTGAGTTTGCGTCCTTCGAATTCTTGTTCGTTGAACATAGAAATAGCTTTTGTAGCTTCATCTTGAGATGACATTTCTACGAATCCAAAACCTTTAGAACGACCAGACATCTTGTCCATAATAATCACAGCGGATACTACAGATCCAGCTTGTGCGAAGAGCTCCTTAAGAGCACCTTCTTGAGTACTGTAAGGTAGTCCCCCTACATATAGCTTTGTAGCCATTTTCTTTACTTCTCCCGTTTTTAAAAATCGGGCAAAAACTACTTAATAAACGTAGAACTCGATTTCGCTAAACGAGAAACTACATATAAAAGAATAACACATCTAAAATTAAAAGCAATTCTGTGGATAAAAAAAATGAGTAGAAATAGAAACGGACTGGGAGCATAGCTGCCCAGTCCGTCAAATTGTTGATTATTTACATTCGATTACGCATCGAACTGGCGGGATGAATCGTAACATTCAAGAGCCATGAAACTTTCCTGCGTTACGGCAGGGGTCAATAAGGACCGGTGTACAGGGTGTTCGGTTGCCCGAACTTGTCCCAGACAAACCGTAAACGGTAATCCCCAGCTCGAACGTTTTCGAAATCCGTTGGCCCATCTGTATTGAGGGACACGGTGCCTTCGGTGCCATCTTCGAGAGTGACGATCATCGCAGTCGGACGCTCGAAGTATGTCTTGCCGTCTTCTTGCACGAGACCCATCACGTCAATAGTGAGGGTTTGTTGCGAAGCCAACCTGACCAAGGCCGTTGGCCTGACCCAAGCCTCAGTGATGTTGACTTTACCAGACCCAAATACGTAGTGACCTTCGATCTTCCAGTCGGACGCACCCTCGTAGGTTTGACTAGGTGTTTGTGCCACAGGATCCTCCAGACGATAAGTCGCAAGCGACCCGTCCGTGAAACGGACCGAGAGGATGCCATTGGGCGCACCAGCCATCCAAGCCTGAAACAAGAGACGACCGTGGTCGTCTACCTCCAGTTGGATGCGATTTACAGTCACTCCATCTTCGCCGGTCACCAACACCTCTGCCGCCGAAACATTCCTCAGCATGGGGATGTTTTGAATCCAGATCCCGTACTGGGGTTTGCCTTTCGTGAGGTCTGCGGCTGTGTACTCGGCATATCCGTAGAACAGAAGTGTGTCGAACTTGTCGTAGAGGTACACGTACCCCCTGATCTTATCCAACGGGTTGGTCAACTTGTAACGCAACTCCGCAGCAAACAGACCATTGAGGACGTTCTCAGCGCCATTGCCAGAGACTTCGGCGTAAATGATCTTGTCGGGATCATTCCAGTCCAAACTTTCGGACCAGACCGAACGGAAACCGCGAACCACATTCTTGAGCGCGAACTCGCGAACCTGATCCTGACTTTGAATCGGCAAAGAAATCGCCGACTGAGCCCACGCCGGCGCAAGTGCCAACATGAGCGTGATGATAACAAGGAATTTCGTTTTCATGATTTTCTGTAGTTTCTGTGCTGGTTGTGTGATTTACCGCGTCTGTTGTTTCTTATGTGCTTCTTCCTGCTTCTGACGAAGCTGTCCTTGCGTCAGAAATTCTGCCGGCTTGCTTCCAGTAACTGCTGGCGCAAATGTGCCGCCAACGTCCACCACTGTGGTGACAATTGGCTTGGAATTTTCTTTGATCAGTGTCTTAGGCGATGAAGCCCTCACTATGTACGCCGGTGTGGAAGTTTGAGGAGTAAGAATCCTGCTGGACTCAAGCCACCCCACAACCAGCACACAGACGACCAGAAACAAAGGAAACCAAAGGGTCCAGAATGACGATCCGTCTAACGTTCTTGTTTTCATGTTTTTTTCTCCGAGTTTTTTTCCGCCAAGTTCAAAGACATAGAGATCCCGCGTCGGGATCCTTCTGAATAACATTCAGTTGTCAACGAACCTAACAAAAAATAGCCTTTTGGGCCATAATTTCTACATATAATGCTAGCACAAAACCACAAGAAAGTCAAGGTTTATTCCTCTTCAGTTCCCACGGCTCCAGATTCAATATCAGCAATAATATCGCCTATTTCCCCTTCCATTATTTTCGGCAAATTGTGCCATGATTTCTTGATACGATGGTCGGTCACGCGGTCTTGTGGAAAGTTATATGTACGGATTTTCTCTGATCTATCGGCGGTACCTATCTGCTCCTTGCGTTCCCCTGCATATTTCTTTGCTTCTTTTTCTTCTTCGAGCTGTTGAAGCTTGGCAGTCAAAATAGCCATCGCTTTTTCACGATTGGCGAGCTGGCTTCTTTCATTTGTGGAACGCACATCTAGGCCTGTCGGCTTGTGGATGATGCGGACGGCTGTCTCCACCTTGTTTACATTTTGTCCCCCCTTTCCGCCAGAACGAGAATATTCCATATCAAACTCCGAAGGATCAATCTTGAAAGAAACTTTTTTTCTAATCGGCAAAACTGCGACAGATGCAGTAGAGGTATGTATCCTGCCATTTTTCTCAGTCGCGGGCATCCTCTGCACTCTATGCACGCCCGTCTCATAACGCATTTTGTCATAAACACCTTTGCCTTTTACTTCAAAAGAGGCTTCCTTGTAACCACCCAATTCGCTCTTTGATTCATAATTCACTCTCCAGAGAAAACCTTGCGATTCGGCATATTTCTCATACATGTGCGCGAGCTCCCAAGCAAACAGAGAGGCCTCGTCGCCCCCAGCGCCCGCCCGCACTTCAATGACTATCTCATTCGTAATCTCAGCTTCCACTTTATCTTTATCTAAAATTTCTTGGACTTGTTTCTCTATCCGCTCTCTCTCTTCTTGTATAAATTTTAATTCTTTAGCCGCCAACTCATGCAAGCTGTCATCCCCGGCAAGCATATCTCGGACCTCCGCTTCTTCACGCGAAAGTTTCTCTAGCATAGTCGCTAGATAGTTTGTATTGTGATTATTTTTAAGTTCTTCGATGTCCATCATAATATTATATACAATAAATCGTCGCAGGCGTACTTTTTAGAAAGCCTTGCGCAGGCTGACGAGCCGAGCAGTTCGCTCGCAAAGCTTTGCGAGATAGATTGCTTTATAAAAAGTATGCCAAGAAAGATTTATTTTTTAGCCTTTGCAGTAACAGTAGCAGCTTTTCTCTTGTTGAAGCGTTCTACACGTCCAGCAGTATCCATTATCTTTTCATTACCAGTATAGAAAGGATGACACTGACTGCAGATTTCCATCGCGATAGATGGCATTGTGGAACCAACTTCAAAAACCGCTCCGCAAGCGCAGGTCGCCTTTGTTTTTATATCATATTTTGGATGTATATCTTTTTTCATGGTTCGATCTTACTCACCATGACCCTGAGTTATTCGAATGGGTCATTGCTTTTGTAGATTATCATAATAATACACCAAAGGCAACTATTGAAGTAAATCAATATCGGCCTGTATTTTAGCTTTCAATTTCATAACGTTATTTCCATAACTGGTGGTATCTCTCTGACTCTGGGTTGAATATTTGGTTATAATTGGACACCCTCCACTTCCTGCATAATAATTACAAGAAGCGGTACGTTCACTCGTATAACTACCACCCACAGCGCCCTTGTCACTCAAAAGAGTTGCGGAAGCCATAAATGCATCTCTAGGATCCCACGGGTTCGCATCGTGTCCTAATAATGTTTTTAGCCGACGGGCATATCCTCCCCATGTCGAAGGTATAAACTGCGCAGGTCCCATAGCTCCTCCATAACCGTAGCCCCCAATCGGACAAGAAACGGCAGTGAGATTCCATTGTAAACCAAGTGCGGAAGTTATATTTAAAAAGTCGTCAATGTCTCCTTTCCTGCCGGGTAGCCCCATGGGCTTCATGACGTTCGAAAATGGCGTACCTGTATTTTTACCGACCCCAGCCCCGGTGTCCTTGTTGGTCAAGTAACACTGACCAACATTCGCTCCGAGATTAGACTCTTGAGTCAGAATGGCAAGTAGGAATGCTGGGCCAATACCCGTCTTTGTTTGCGCTTCATTGGCATATTGTAAGGCCGTTCCAAATTCAATTTTTTGTGAAATACCAGCCAGGGGAAATAGGGCACTACGAATCCTATCAGCTTGAATTTTTTTCTGAGTGGCCAGTTTCTGGTATTCAGCTTCTTTATTTTTAGAAATAGCTAGCAAGACCTGCTTATCAGCCTCGGACTTGGCGACAGTTTTCTGAGCGCTCTCTAGTTCTGCCTTGGCATCCGTCTCGTCATCTTGTTTTTTTTCTAGATCAGTTTTTGCAACTTCTGTGTCTGTCTTTATTCCATTGATAATATCAATGGATGCCCTGACGGCTTTTCTGATTGAAGCATACGATTCCAAATCACTGTAAAAATTCGAAATACTGTTGTCAGAAATAATTAAATTTAACAGGGTTTCCTCATCAAACTCATTGGTATTCCGTAAAAGTTGGGCCAGGGATTCATGCTCACGGTCTATTTTTTCAGACAGAGAGTTGATTGTCTTTACTTTCTCAGCAATGTTCACTTTTAACTGAGCGATCACTAGGGCTCTGGCTTTGATTTTTGTCTTGAGAGCGTTGATCTGACTCGTCAAATAATCTACATCACCTTTCAGAGTTCCAGTCTGTTTTTGTTGTATGGCCTGCTTGTTTAATAACTCTTTTAACTGCGCCTCTATTTGCACTAGTTCATTTTGACAATAATCTTTGTCTCTTTGAGCAGAAGAAGTCGCAAGCGTCAGACAGTCAAAAGCGGCACCTGCCTGATGCCTTGCAAAACTAAAAAATATTACTGTAAGAAAAATAAAAACTATGGTTTTCTTGCCCATAGTTCTCATTATATCATAAATTAAGTTATTTTTATCCCTTCTTTTCAGCTTTTTCTTCTTTCGCTGGCGCAGCACCTTCTGCCGCAGGAACCCCTTCTTCTTCTTTCTTGCCCTTCTTCTCAACTTCAATAGCCGTCAAGTCAGGAGCGACTGCAACTTCTTCTTTTTCTTCAACTTGAGCTACGATAGAAGCCACAACATCAGTGCCATTGGTAATAGCAACAACCCCAGCCGGCAATTTTATATCTGAAACTACAATATTGTTATCAAGTGTTTCAAGTTTTGATATGTCAACAAAAAGATTGTGCGGCAGATCAGCGGGGAGAGCTTCAATTTCGATTTCATGAAGCACTTTGACGAGGTTTCCTATTCCGCTCTTAACCGCATTTGATATACCTTCAAATGTAAGAGGTACTTTGACCTTTATTTTCTTCTTCATATCAATAGCTAGGAAGTCCACATGGATTGGCTCATCGGTGACTGGATCAACTTGCACTTCGTGAATAAGCACATCGATGTCCCCGCCTGTCATGCCGATCTTCACCGCTGAAGATTCTCCAGCATCGCGCCAGACTTTCTTGAATTCAACGTTGGGGATAGAGATAGAAGTCGTTTCCTTGCCTGCTCCGTAAAAAACGGCTGGGATCTTCCCAGATTTTCGTAGAGTATCCAATTTGATACCTAAATCTCGCTTATCAGCTTTAATTACAAACATAAACACAAGTATATAGAAAAAAATAAAAATTGCAACCCTCCCCATTCTAAGGGGGAGGGGTCAGGAGGGGGTTAAGTATTTTTGATGTGGTTTTTGATATATTCCTTTGTGCCCGCGCCACCTTCTATGGCAACTTTTTTGCCAGGATTAAAAATATTTTTGGAATCGAATATTTCTTTAATTTGTTTAAAAATATTTACAATATTCTGACTATACATTTTGTCTAGATATGGCGTACGGATCAAGCCGTCATTGTGTTCAGCAGTGATCGAACCACCGAGTCCAACCACCAAATCATAGACTTGATCCGAGACTTGCATAATCATTTCTTTTAAATCAGGATCTTTGGGGTTCACTAAAGTATATATATGCATATTGCCATCACCGGAATGCCCACCGACGGCAAAAGTCATCCGCTTTTTATATACATCCAGAATTTTATAGAGCGCAGGGAAAAATTCTGGCAATCTTTCCGGCTTCACTATCACATCATCTACAAACGGCATAGATTTGACCTTTTTTAAATGATAACGAATCAGATTAAAAGCTTCACGACGGATGGTCCAATATTTCTTTGCTTCAAAGGCATCTTTGGTCAGACGGATACCTATCTTTTGAATCGTCTTTAAATCTTTTAACGCTTTTTCAGCTTCCCCATCAGCTTCTTCTTGTGATTCTCCCGTAAACTCAATCAAAAGCACAAGTTTGGGGAAACCATGCTGTAAGGTCATCAAAGATTCAGGCCAAAAACTAAAAATAAGTTTCAGAAAATTCTTTAGACCTAAAAGCTTGGCAAAACTTTTTATATATTTGAGCACGATCATGAAAGTCTTGTCGTCATATGATTCGAGCGATTGTGGATTGTATTTTAAAATCCTATTTACTAAATTCGGCAATAAATTCATATCTCTCAAAAAAACAACTAGGAGGCGAGTATATTTTGGTTCCGGCACCAGACGGAAAGTAATCTCAGTGGCGATACCCAAAGTCCCCTGCGAACCGACGAGGAGTTTGTTTAAGTCAAAAAAATTATCTTTGACAACATTCCAGATATAGTAACCAGCAGAATTTTTGTGCACATCCGGCTTCGCATTTTTTATTTCTTCTTGGTTGTCTTTAATTAAATCATAAATCTCCTTTTTTATCATATAATCGACGACATCTGCGGGGCTTTCTTCCTCTCTTAAAACTTCGCTAAGGGAAATTGGTTTGACAACTCTTTCTACTCCATCTTTAAAAACAATTTTCGTTTCCAAAATATAATCCTCCGTCTTGCCGAATTTCAAAGTCCTCTCCCCTGCAGAATTGTTACCAAACATTCCACCGACGGCATTGATGCTCTTTGAAGCCGTATAGCAAGGCAGGATCATTCCTTTTTCTAACGTTATCTTTTCAAAATCTCTATAAAACATCCCTGGCTGAACAGTGATTTGATCTCCAGAAAAAGAAATTAATTTATTCATGTATCGAGTGAAATCCAAAATAATAGATTCACCTACTGCTCCGCCAGACATATCCGTCCCCGCGCAACGAGCTGTGATGGAAAGTTTTCCATATTTTTCGACTAGGTCTTGCCTGGCAGAATTTTCATTCACCCATTTCACTAAATTTTGCACATCAAGTGAATCCTTCGGGAAAACAACTACTTGCGGACGAATATTAAAAATACTCGCATCGTGTGAATACTTGGTAAGCGTCTCATCACTATCCTCCACATCTCCCTTAAAAAATTGTTGTATTTCTTCTTTCATTTATATTCTCCCATTGAAGCCAGACTATTATTTTTAGCAGCTTGCAATAGAAGCTTCTGAGCAAGAGCTACATCACTCGGATTTTTAGCCCAACTCTCTAGGGCAGGATTTTGGATGGCGCGACCATAAGAGAATGTTAGAGGCCAAGGCAGCGGCCCCAACTTATAGATTTCATTTAGATTCATGATGGCATCAGTATCATTTTGCCCGCCAGAGAGAAAGACGATTCCACCGATAACATCTGGCACTTTTTCTTTTAGACATTTGACGGTATTTTGCGCTACCTCTACATTAGATACAGCAACTTTTGAATCCTTTCCGGGGATGACCATACTCGTTTTTAAAATCATTCCGGGAAGAAAAATGTTAGCGGTTTTTAATTCATCAAAAACTATTTCTAGATTTCTCACAGTAGCTTTATAGCATGCTTCTAGTGTATGGTCCCCATCTATCAAAACTTCTGGTTCGACGATTGGCACAATGTCATTTTCCTGACACAGCTTCGCATATTTTGCAAAAAGTTCAGCATTTACTTTCATGCATTCCTCACTCGGAGTATTTTCTCCTATGGTATAGATTGCACGCCACTTGGCGAAAGTAGCGCCAAGTTTTCTATATTCTTTCAATCTCTCACCAAGCCCATCTAGACCTTTTGTGGTCTTCTCTCCCACATGTCCCACAAAGTCCTCGGTGCCAGCATCGACTTTGATGCCGACGTCTATACCCTTCGACTCTAAAATAGAAATGAAAGTCCGGCCATCCTTGGTAGACTGCCTCATCGTCTCATCAAAAAGAATATATCCAGAAATATATTGTTCTATATCCCCGGCACCTACTAAAAGCTCTCGGTATTCCCTCCTGTTTTCTTCTGTCGTTGCTACACCAAGCTTTTCAAAACGCTTGTTGCAAGTGGGCATGCTCTCATCTATCGCCAGAATTCCTTTTGGCTTTTGAACTAGGCGGGCGACTGTGTTAATTAAAATTTCTTGATTCATAAGATTCTATTTTAGCAGATCTATTAAAACTTGCTTTGTGACAGCCGGATTTGCAGAACCCTTTGTCTCTTTCATTATTTGTCCCACCAGAGACATCAATGCGTTCTCTTTGCCACCTTTATAATCTGCCACAACTTTTGCATTTGCATCAATAATTTTCTGCGCTACTTTTTTTAATTCGCCCGTATCGCTCGTCTGTAATAGATTTTTCTCTTTAGCGATTTTTAACGGAGAGTCATCATTTATCACAATCATCGCTAAAATATCCTTTGCCACCCGAGATGAAATTTTATTTTCAGCAACTAAATTTATTAACTCCGCAAAATTATTTGCGCTTGGGAGTTTTGCTTCTATTCTCGACTTCTTAAGTCCAGCATAGTCACTAGTTATATAGTTTGATGCAATTTTTATTTTATCTTTATTTGCTAGAATCTCTGCGATAGCAGAAAAACTAGCACTAAGTTCAGGGTCATTGATATACACTTCTATGTCTTCATCTTTTATCCCAAAATCTTTTCTATATCTAGCGCGTTTTGCTTCTGGTAATTCCGGCAATTCCTTCTTCATCTTTTTTAAGTCAAACGCGTCGTGCAGTTTCATTTTCGGCAAATCTGGCTCTGGAAAATATCTGTAGTCTGCGCTTCCCTCTTTCTTCCTCTGAGAAAAAGTCTTCTGCTTGCCTTCATCCCATCCGCGCGTCTCTTGCACTATCTCTGCGCCTTTTCCACTTTCTAGTAGCTCCGTCATCCTATTTAGCTCGTACAAAATTGATTTCTCAACGCTTCGGAAAGAATTTAAATTTTTGACTTCCACCTTTGTTCCTAATCTCTTCGGATCCGTTGAAACGGAAATATTAGCTTCTACACGCATTTCGCCTTTTTCCATGTTCGCTTCTGAGACGCCCAAGTACCAAAGTATTAATTGCAATTCTTTTGCAAATTTTGTTGCGCCTTTCGCGGCGTCTTCAGAACTATCAAAAGTGGTCGCCTCAGTCACGAGCTCCATAAGTGGCACACCAGAGCGATTGAAATCAATCAGCGAAAAATCCCCCCTGTCGTGCTTGTTATTGGCTGTATCTTCTTCTAAATGCACGCGAGTGATGTCCATACCGGCGAGATCCCCCCCAGCAACTATCGGATATTTATACTGTGAGATCTGATAGCCTTTTGGGATGTCTGGATAAAAATAATTCTTGCGATCAAATTCTGTGAAGTCTGCTATCTCGCCATCTACCGCGAGCCCTACTTTTATCACATTCTCTATCGCTTTCTTATTTATGACTGGCAGCGCCCCCGGATGCGCCATACAAACTGGGCAAATATTAGTGTTTGGCTTCTCCTCATCAGGGTCGTTCTTGCAAGCGCAGAACATTTTAGTCTTCGTCGCAAGCTCGGCGTGAATTTCAAGACCAATGGTCGGATAATATTTTTTTTCCATGAATAGCAGAAATTATAGCAATAATGAGCGAAAAAGTCTAAAAGAATTTATTTCTTCTTAAGACCATTTTCTCTGACGATCTTGCCATCTTCGAGATACACAATCCGGTCGCAATATTTGGCATATTCTTCTTCGTGAGTCACCATCACGATAGTCTGACCTTTCTCATTTAAATCCCTGAAAAGTTCAACAATGGAAATTCCGGAGACAGTATCTAGATTGGCTGTCGGCTCATCCGCAAATAAAATTTTGGGTTCATGAGCGATGGCCCTAGCTATTGAGACTCTCTGCTGTTCTCCGCCGGAAAGCTGACTCGGTTTATTTGAAATACGATGCGAGAGACCAACTTTTGAAAGTGTATCTTCCGCAATCTTTTTTGCTTCTTCCATTGATTTGCCTTGCATCAAGAGCGGGATCATCACGTTTTCACTGGCGGTGAGTTCTGGGATTAAGGCGTAGTCTTGAAAGACATACCCGAGCGCCGACAATCGCATATTGGTTCTTTCTTGCATCGTCAACTTTTCTGTATTAATACCATTCAAAACAATTTCACCAGATGTCGGATGGTCGAGGAGTCCGATCTGATACATTAGCGTAGACTTGCCAGCACCAGACTTTCCCATAATTCCCAAAAATTCTCCTGCTGGAACTTGCAAATCAATCCCCTGCAAGACATGGGTTTCTAAATCTTTATTTCCGTATGTTTTATATAAATTTTTTACGCTTATCATATTTTTTATTTATCTCCCTAAAATACTGTCCAAAGTATTTTTCTTCACGATTTGTCTTGCTGGAATATAGCCGGCGATGATGGTCACAAACAGAAGCAAGAAAAATTTAAACATTGTTTCATTGATTGGCGCGACTAGGATGCCGTCAGAAAACGGAAAGTCCAAGGGATGGGCATAAAAGAAAGGCACCAGCATTATATAGACTACAAAAAGTCCGATCAATCCGCCAATCGTCGCATAAAAAATCGACTGGAAAATATAGGAAATCTCAATGGCTCGTTCCGAAATTCCAATTCCTTTCATGATGCCAATATACTTGCGGCGCGTCACTGCATTGATAAAAATAACAATAAATATTGTAATGGAAGCTACCACAATGCCCACGGCGCCAATCACGTTTCCGAGTAGTCCAAAGGCGAGACGAATTTGGTTTAGAAAATCTGGGATAGCTTCCATGGCAGTCTGGATTTTACCATCATCCGCAAAACCAGCTTGGACTAAATTATTCTTTACATCGTCGGAGGTCAGTGAGGAATCAGGATTTATGCGCATGGCAAATTCATTGGCATTGAGCCCAGGTCGATCGACCAGGCGCCAGAAGTCTGCCTTGGTGACAAAGGCCCGCAGAGAAACTTGGTCCACTTTTGTATCCATGATGCCCTTCACGATAAAAGTTCTCGTATTTTTACCTATAGTCACTTTGACTTCATCTCCGGGATAAACGCCTTCCAGGGAAGCAAAGAAATCGCCAAAACCAGCAGAGTATCTGTATAATAAATTCGCTCCTATCAAAATATATCCGCTTTCTGATTCATCTAGGAACTCTCCTTCGACCACAAATTTTGACAGTTGCGATAAAGATTCTTCATCAGCCAGGGTGATGCCAGTGACCTGTGTCCCGGCTGTATCAGGCAGGACGTCAAAGTCGCGTCTGGTTTTATAATTTGCCTCGAGTTGCCCAGATGCCAAATAACGAACAGAGAGATCAGTAATGTCTGGCATGGCACGGATGGTGCTTTCAATTTCATGAGAATGTCCGATATCTTGTTCCCCAGATAAAGTTGTAATTATGACATCTCCGGTGTATTGCTCTTTATTAGCTCGATTGCCTCCTTCGATTAGTCCAATGAGAATACCTGAGACCACCACCAAGTTTAAAAAGGTCAGCATCATTATAAACACAATGAGGACTGTGGTGGCTATGTTGGAGCCTTTGATTTGCCTCAAGGCTAAAAACCATCCGACTCTTAATACATTATTCCATTTATTTTGCATTGGCATTTCTGAATACTTTATCCCCTTCAGTCAATCCAGAGATAACTTCCACCATGCTGTCTGTCCCCATGAGTCCGAGAGTAATTTCTTTTTCTACGAGAGTGCCATCCGCCTCCGCCACAGTGACAAAATTTACAGTCCCGACTTTTTTAATCAGATATGCAGGGATAGCGATGACATTGTCTCTGTGGGCGATCACAATGTGGCCATTAGCATTCATGCCGTTTTTAATTCTAGGGTCAGATGCCAATTCCACAAAGGCCTCGTACACTGGCACGCCGTCTATTTCTGTTTCTTTGGAATTTACAGTCTGCAAAACTCCGACAAATTCTTCTCCTGGAATAGCATCTAGAGAAATTGTAATCGATGAACCTACAACGAGTTTTGACACATCCAATTCGGAAACTTGTAGAACGACTTTTAGTTTATTCTCACCTAAAACAGTGATGATAGTCTCACCAACCGTGGCATTCTCACCAACTTCTTTTTCGATATTCGTGACCTTGCCACTAAATGGCGCATAGATAGTGCTTTTTCGTATTTCCGCCTGTATTTTATTTATTTCAGCTTGGGCGACAGAAAAACCACTATCTCCCCTTGAAAGAAGTTTGTCGTATTCAGCTTGCGCATCCTTGATAGCTAAATCTCGAGCATCTTTAGCTTCGTTATATGCGTTTAGGTTTGAAAGATACAGCGAGCTTGATTTATTGGGAATATCTAAATACCATAAAGTTTCTGTATAATCAGATAAGTCGTTACTAGAAAAAGACATATAAAGACCTCTCGTACCTAATGGAGTTGTAGAATTTTTATTGATACGATTCGATGACTTTTCAAGATTAAAAGTATTCAGCCATGAATCTAAATCAGTACTGCGTTTTTTATCGATAATAATTTTATATTGCCCTTCTGGTCCATCATATATTCCGCTAATAATAGGAATATCGAAATCAGCATCCTCATCTTCTGGAGATAGAGCCAGCCCCTCCGAGAGAAGTGACCGATACGCATTGGTAACTTTTGTGTCCTCCTGTCGTGTTACTTTTTCCACTCCATCCTTGGCTGATTCTAAATCCACATTAGAAGTTTTTAAATTGGCTTGTTTAATCTGCAGATCAGCCAGCAGATCCCCAATTTCGAGCTGAGCCAACACAGCCCCTTGATTCACGCTTTGATTATTTTCTACGAAAACTTTCGCCAGCCGGCCAGACACAGCAAAACCAAGATCAGCTTTATCAGTATTCTCTATTTTCCCAGAAAGTCGCACTGATTGTTCTATATTAGCCAATTTGGCTGTATAGCTTTCTAGCTTATTTTTACCATTCCTAAGAAGGAAAAAAACGGAAATTATCAAAACGCCCAATGCAAACAAAGCATATTTCCCATATTTTTTAAAAATATTCTTCATACAGTCATGTATTTTATCACAAATTTACTTCTTCTTCAAAATCTTCACTAGGGCGTCACTAAATTTCTTGACCGCTTTGTCATCAAACAAAGACAGAACGAAAACATTCTTGGTTATTTTTTTGAAGTCGGCGACTTTCTTTGCGATAACTTTTGCATCATCTATGACATCTGTTTTTGTTAAGATAATTATTTCTTCTTTTTGTGACAAGCCATCATCGACTAGATCGAGACTCTTGTCGTATTTCTCTAGTTCTTTGCGTATTTCCTTGTAGCTTTTCATCATACCTGTCGAGCCCTTGGATAGATTCTCAAATGAAATCAAGTGCGCAATCATTTTCGTGCGTTTGATGTGACGCAAGAACTTTACACCGAGACCTTTACCCTCTGATGCACCTTCGATGAGTCCGGGAATATCAGCAACAATGAATCCATAGAAATCTCCCAAGTTAGGATCGAGAGTCGTAAAAGCATAGTCACCTACTTTGGACTCGGCGTTGGTCAAAGCATTCAAGAGAGAAGATTTGCCGGCATTAGGCAGTCCGACGAAGCCGATATCAGCAAAAAGCTCCAACTCTATTTTGAAATTGCCTTTTTCGCCTTCGCCCCCAACATTCGACTCGCGCGGAGTGGTATTCGTAGAACTTTTGAAATGTTCATTGCCAAAGCCACCAAAGCCACCCTTCAAGAGTAAGATCTGCTCGCTCTCCTGTAAGAGTTGCCACTTTTCGCCAGTTTCGATGCTAGTAATAATAGAACCTATCGGTAATTCCAAAATAAAATCTTCTCCATTTTTTCCATGCAAGCTTTTACTACCGCCGTCTGCCCCTCGTCCCGCGATGAAACTTTTCTTGGTTTTATATTTCAAAAGTATGTGTACATCGCGAACAGCTTTAATGAGAAAATCCCCGCCCCGCCCAGCGTCGCCACCGGAAGGTCCACCCTTGGGCACAAATTTCTCGCGCCTGAAACGCACGACGCCGCTACCGCCATGCCCAGCCTCTGCGTATATCTTTATTTCATCAATAAATGCCATGTTTAAGATACTACAGCAATTTGCGCCAGTTTGATAGCCCCTTCTTTAGATTGTGCAACTGCCATGAAAAGACCACGATGGCAAAAAACAGCATCATCTACACCGGTAATTTTCTGTAATTCTTTTTCTTTTA
>JAZKJK010000007.1:15602-36005 GCA_040384365.1 Patescibacteria group bacterium
GCATCTGCCCCACTTCTACCTCTACCTCCACAACAACTACCTCTTCTACAACTATCTCAACTGTTGACCAATCTCCCTTGTCGCCATACACGACGAACAGCGGTTCAGGAAACTCCTGCAGAGCTTCCCAGATTTCAAATCTTGAAACTTTTGGTCTTTCTACTACTATCAATCTTTTATCTTTTGCCTTTTCATAAAAACTTCTGATAATTTTTGTAATCTCACCCTGATCACTGGCTTTTTTTATTTCTCTCTCCAAGATTTCTCTCGCCCAGCCGAGAGCTTTCATAAATTGCTTATCTCTATCCCCATCTTCTAGCGCGGTAGGAGAAAAAATGGACATGACGTCATTTATCGTATAAGGAAAAATATTTTCAAAATTATTCTCATATAAATTAATACCATTATCAAACGCGTCAATCGGCAAGACCACTCTTTGCTCTATAGTATCGAAAACTTTCTGTGACCCGCAGATTTTTATGCCAAATTTATTCCAAACCAAGCCAACAGAGGCATACTCAATCAACCCCTTTTCATCGCTTTTACCCGGGATGGCCCGGCTCCCCGCACCTCCTGTCTGATGATGGTCAAATCTATTTTTATCTTTATCGTAGATCCCCCCGACATCAAAAACATAGTCTCCGCGATCTATTATCTTTTGGTCTCTAGTGCGAATTATCTCGTATGACTCACCGATACTCTCGAGATAGATAGATAGGATAGCCGCCGCGAAAATATCATCTGTATGAAAAGATCCATCGTGAGTGACTAGTATTTTTTTTGATTTCTTATTGATTTTCATATTGATATTCTTCAAATAATTCATAAACCCAACTGATTAATTTATCAACCAAGATGAAGGCTATAAACAAGACGAGGACGACTGCCAAGAATTTCCAGATATCTCGACTGACATGGAGCGCAGTGTAACTGAAATAATAACCGAGTGACAAAAGTAGTGGGGCCCAGATCAGAGTAGAAATTATTTCTGCTTTTAAAAATTTCCTGTAGTCTACCTTTTCATAGCCGGAAAATATAACTACCACATAATTCACTCCCATTATAAATTTGGAAACAAAAATAGACCAAAATGGCTTGAGCTTGAATCGGGGTAGCACACTATAAACTCTTTTTTGAATATATCTGAAAAATTTATGATGGTTGTATTTTTTATATAAAAATTCTCCCAAAGCATAGCCAAGAAAGGTCTTGGCTACAGCGCCACAGAGGATGAACAAAAGCGCAAACCATAAATTCAGCGCGCCGAGATGGGCCAAAATTCCCGCGGAAATCACCACACATTCTCCTTCAAAAATAAGACCTAAAAAAATCACTGCGTATGCTAGAACCTGATGATGCTCGATCAAACTGCTTAGAAGATTGACTGTATGCATAAATAATTAAAAGAGAGAATCGACAACTGCCTTGACCGTCCCGCCGTCGGCTTTACCCTTCAGGTCTTTCATCACTGCCGACATCAGCATGCCCTTTTTAGTAGCGTCACTTATTCCCAACTCTTGTTTTTTAACCTTGGCAATCTTTTCCACTTCACTTTTGTCCATCATCTTTGGCAAATAAGTCTCCAGAACTGAGAGCTCGGCTTCTTCTTCCCCCACCAAATCTTCCCGACCACCTTTTTTAAACTGCTCAATGGAATCTTTGCGCTGTTTAGCCATTCTGGTGATAACAACTATGGCTTCATCATCTAGGAGCATGTCTTGCGGTTTCTTGTTTTTAGCAACAAGCTCATTGGTAAAAGCCGCCGACATCGCCCGAAACGTCTTCAGACGTAGAGCGTCCTTGGCCATCATTGCTTCTTTTATTCCACTTTTAATTTTTTCGTGTAGCATTTTATAAAAAGAAAAGAATGACGTTTATGGGGACTTTCGCAGGCCGACCGGGCCGAGAATGAGTAATTTTTCAGCAGAAAAATATACGACCCCAGAAATGACATTCATTTCTTTTTATATTATAGCAAATTATGTTAAAATAACGAAATGCCCAAGCTAATATTTTTTGATACAGAAACCACCGGCAATGAACAGAAGGATTTTCTCTGCCAAATTGCTTACAAAACAGACGACGAAAGTTTTGTCGGCCTATATAAACCGGAAATCAAAATCCCTCCGGAAGCTTCGGCGGTACATCACATCACCAACAAAATGGTCGCGAATGAAGTATCTTTCCGCGAGAGTGGCGACTCCCAAAAAATAAAGGAACTTTTTGAAGACAAAGACTCGGTGGTCATAGCTCACAACGCGCCTTTTGATTTAATGATACTGGAGAAAGAAGGCATCAAACCAAAAAAGTTCATCTGCACACTCCGAGTTGCAAGATATTTAGACAAGCAAGGAAAAATAGAGAGGTACAATCTGCAATATCTGCGATACCTGCTCGAGATAGAGATAAATGCCACGGCCCATGACGCCATGGGAGATGTGCTGGTCTTGGAAAAACTTTTTGAGAGATTGAAAATTAAAACAATGGAAGAAGAAAGTCTAGACGGGGACGGCGCGATAGAAAAAATGGTAGAAGTCTCTTCGCATCCATCACTGTTGCGGACTTTTAGTTTTGGCAAACACAATGGCAAGAAAATAGAGGATGTCATCAAGACCGATCGCGGTTATCTCGAATGGCTCCTCGCGCAGAAACTCGCCAGCGATCAAATAGATGAAGATTGGATTTATACATTAAAACATTATTTAGGGAAATAAAAATTACTCTTGACAAAGAGACATATTTTGTGCTAGGGTGCGAACAAACAAACGTGTTCTTTGACGTTGGAAAAAGAGTGGCCCTATGCTACTTGGATTTGAGTTTTAAACCTTAAATCATTTCAACTGTGGGGAACATTAAAATCGGAAAAACTCCATATGAAAAAACCAGAAACTGTGCCAGCTCCACAGACCTTTGAAGAGCTGATGAAAGACGGGGGTTGGAAAGACACCCTTCGGCTCTTGAAGGAGAAAAAGACCACCATCAGGGTGATGGAAAGCCCAGTCGCTATGGGAAGTTATTGCGCAGTAATTCTGACTGGCAAAGGCTTCCAAGTTGAGTCGGGGCGAGGAGGAATGAGCGCAGCCATGGCCGGCAGTAATCCGACAGTTGGACCACCGATCAGGTCGGCGGCAAAGGTGTTGGAAAAAGTCCTCGACTACAACGAACCGTTGGACGCGACCGACAAGCGACCCTCAGAAAACGAGATCGTTGCGGCTGTGCTCAAGGCAATTGAAAAAATCCGGAAAGAAAAACCGGTTAAGTAAAGGGGGTTCAGAGGACCTTTACGAAAAATCATAATCTAAACCACCAGAGAAGCCATGCTCCTCTGGTGGTTTCTTTTTTTATGTAAATAATATAAAAACCTAATTAAATTACCTAATTTTTCCGACCGGTAGAGTTAGGTAAATTAAAAATTTTTCGTAAATGCCAGTCATTTTCTAATTTTTCCACTATCATATATAGAACATCTTTCCCTATTTTAAAATCTGCTTTTAATAAAGAAATTATGTCTTCACAGTCATATGGGTAAAGCCAAACACTATTTTGAAGTCTAACAAAACCTATCTGAGAAAGTGTTTTTCTTAAAAGGAAACGGGTTCTCCTTCTAGATTCTTTTATATCAAAAATGACTACTCGCCAACGACCATCCCATTTCTTTGGAATTTTTAGATTAAAATTATGTTTATCAAGAAAATCTAATTTACTCTCCCCTTTCTTTGTGATACTTGCAACTTTTTTCCCATTTATCTCTACTATTTCAATAAGACCTTTTTCCATAAGACGCGTAAACGACTCATTGATAGAATATTTTAGATTCTTTTTCCTTTGAAAGGATCCTTCAAGTTTTTTGATAGCTGACAAAACATTCGGAGCTACCAAGGCGACGCTAACCATACCAGCAGCAAAAACTGTGCTTAAAATTATTTTTTGAATATTCTTGCGTTTATCTTTCTTTTTTATATCTTGTTCCAAATTTCCCATATTTTATTATTTAATATTTTACACCATAAACTTCTTATTACCTAATTATTCCGACCGGTAGAGTTAAGTAAGTTGGATACAAAGTTGAATACAATAGTTGATAGTGTTAAAATAGACATATGCAAAATTCTGTTTGGATAATAATAGGAGCACTGGCTGGAGGCGTAATCGCTTATTTTGCCTTTAGGAAAAAGAAAGAGGAGAAAAGTAGCGACAATACCGGTCTGAATCTTATTCTAACGCAAATAAATGAACTTTCGCGCACAGTGGATAACAAAATTGGCGAAAGTCATAAACAAGTAAACGAGAGCTTGAAGTTTCATTCCAGCGAATCAAATAAAATAATTCGCGACGTGACAGAGAGGCTCACCCGACTAGATGAAACGAACAAACAAGTCATTTCTTTTGCTGACCAACTGCAAAGCTTGGAAAATATTTTAAAGAATCCTAAACAGAGGGGAATCTTGGGTGAGTATTACTTGGAAACAGTTTTAAAAAACGTCTTGCCACCGGGGAGCTACCAAATGCAGTACGAATTCCCAGATAAAACTATCGTGGATGCTGTAGTTTTTGTGAAAGATAAAATAATTCCGATAGATTCAAAATTCTCGCTGGAAAATTATAATAAAATGGTTGAGGAAAGAGACGTGACAGAAAAGAAAAAATTAGAAGTAATCTTTGTAAATGACCTAAAAAATAGAATTACTGAAACCGCAAAATACATCCAGCCGACCAAGGGCACTACTGATTTCGCTTTTATGTTTATCCCCCATGAAGCTATCTATTATGATCTCCTGACAAATAAAGTGGGTGCCATGGAAGAAAATGCCGAGAACTTGATCCAACGCGCCGCTGGAAAATATAAAGTCATCATCACCTCCCCGACTTCTTTCCTCGCATATTTGCAGACTGTCTTGCAAGGTTTGAAAGCCTTGAAAATAGAAGAATCCGCCAAAGAAATAATAAAAAAAGTGGAAGACTTGGGTAAACATTTAAAATCCTACGATGAATATCACAACAAGCTCGGCAATGCGCTCGGTACTGTCGTGAACCATTACAACGCCTCAAATAAAGAATTAAAGAAGATAGACAAAGATGTCCTCCGCATCGCCGGTACATCACCGGAGCTTTCACTACTCGAAGTAGAAAAACCTAAAATAGAGGAGTAAGTGGATATCTTGACTTAACATCTAGAAATTAGGTGTTATAGTTAAGTCTGTATGAAAAGTGTATGGTGGTTAATCGTGTTGCCTTTCGGAATGATTGCAATGCTTGCCAGCAAGAATCATCCGACTATCGGCGCGATCGGATTCTGTGCGACAACCGGAGTCACCTTGGCTCTGCTTGTGTCGGGATGGAACTCGAAGTTTTCGAGCAAATCCAAGTAGGGGTGTATCACCCCATTCATCACGGGGCCGGCGCGAAAGTGCTGGCCCCTTTTTTATTCCCTAAATAAAAAATTTTCAATTTTTTATTAAAAATGCTATATTTTTTCTGTAAGTCTTATTTGGCTCTATCGTCTAACGGTTAGGACGAATCCTTCTCAAGGATTAAATCGCGGTTCGATTCCGCGTAGAGTCACCAAATGCCCAAAAAAACTGAACATGATTTTGATGTGATTGTCATCGGGGGCGGAGCCTCTGGTATGATGGCAGCTGGCAGGTCTGCCGAGATGGGTAAAAAAGTTTTATTGCTAGAGAAAAATAGGGAGCTAGGCAAAAAGCTGAAAATCACCGGCGGGGGCAGATGCAACATCACCAATGCGGAGGAGGACATTCGGGTGTTGCTAAAGAATTATGGCACGGCGGAGCAATTTTTGTATTCTTCTTTCTCTCAATTTGGCGTCAAAGAAACTTTTGATTTTTTTGAAAAGAGAGGCCTGCCGTTAGTAGTTCAAGCGCGCAAGAGAGCATTTCCACACACTGAACGAGCCTTTGACGTGTTCAAGGTCTTGGAGAAGAATATGAAAAATGGTCTGGTGACTATAAAAACAAATTCAGCTGTAAATAAAATTTTACGCGAGGGTAAAAAAATAACAGGAGTTCAGGTTGGCAAAGAAATCTACACCGCGCATTCATATATCCTAGCGACTGGAGGCGCTTCGCATCCAGAGACAGGTTCTAGCGGAGACGGATTCAACTGGCTAAAAAATATCGGCCACAAAGTAAAGTCCCCCACTCCGACCATCGTGCCCCTCGCAGTCTCCGATGATTGGATCAAATCTTTGTCGGGGATATCCATCTCGCCGATGAAAATAACTTTCTGCGTGGATGGAAAAAAGAAATTTTCAAAAATGGGTAAATTGCTTTTTACTCACTTTGGACTCTCGGGGCCACTCATCTTAAACTGCGCCGGGCAAGTAGATGATCTGTTGCAAGAAGGAATCGTCACCGCTAGGATTGATATCTACCCAGAAAATGATGAGGCGAGACTAGAGAAAAAAATACTAAAAGTCTTTGATGAAAATAAAAATAAAATGTTCAAAAATGTTTTGGGCGAGATCGTACCAAAAGGCACCAAAGACGCCATTTTGTCACTTTTAAAAAACACCGACCCTGATACCAAAGTTCATAGCGTCTCGAGAGAAAGTCGTAAGAACTTGATTGCCCTACTCAAAGCTCTGCCCGCCAGCATCACTGGTCTGATGGGTTTCGACCGCGCCGTGGTCGCCGACGGCGGCGTCGACCTAGCTGAAATAGATACCAAAACCATGCGCTCCAAGATTTTTGATAATCTTTTCATCACCGGAGACTTGCTCCATATCAATCGTCCAAGTGGCGGATACTCCCTCCAGCTCTGCTGGACGACGGGATACATCGCAGGCAGTAATGCTTGAGATAAGGTATACTCTCTCTATGCGCAAAAAAGCCAAAAAAATACTCATCTTGACCGTAGGAATTATTTTTATAATTTTTGGATTATGCGGATTGGTACTGCCCTTCTTGCAAGGAATTATATTTCTCTTTATTGGTTTTATTCTTTTATCTTTTTACTTTCCCAAAAGTTATCTCTGGCTAGAAAAACATACAGAAAAATACCCGAGGCTCTTCATCAAAATCAAAAAAGTGGAAGCGTGGATTAAGAAATTTATCGGAGAAGTCTAAGATAAGAATTACAGAGGGTAATCCTCTGTAATTACTTCTTTTTAAGCCACTCTTCGTCTTGACGAACCAACATTGTATCTTTATTTTCTTTATCCAAAAGCACACTCTCTACCACCCGCTCCATACGCATGCCTTGCGAGCCTTTTATTAAAACCAAGTCCCCTTTTTGCACAAAAGTTTTTATAAAATTACCCGCTTCGTATGAATCCAAAAATTCAAAAATAATTCCCTCCTTCATCCCCGCCTCGAGCGCGCCTTCTTTTATGGATTTAGCTCTGGGACCCACCACAATCAAAGCATCACAATTTTCTTTAGCGACTTTGCCGACATCTGTATGCGTCTCGATCGTATGCTTGCCGAGCTCGAGCATGTCTCCCAAGACAGCGATTCTTCTGCTAGAACATTTAACTTGCCCCAAGGTCTCGAGTGCCGCCTTGCAGGCAAAAGGCGAGGAATTGTATGTATCATCAATAATCAGCGAGCCCTCTATGCCCTTGAGTAGACGCATCCGCCCCGGCGGCACATCATAATTTTTAAGAGATTCGATGGCATTCAAGATATTGAATTTCAAACCAGAGGCGAGGGCGAGGGTAGCGAGAGACGCATAGACATGATTGCGGCCAAATACTCCTTCGATGACCACAGGCAGACTATCCCCTTTTTCATCGACTCTAAATATTATCCCCTTCGGAATTTCATTATTATCGTACAAAATATTATCGCCAGAGCCGAGAAAATCCGCACCTTCTTTGAATCCATAAGTCATGGTGATGTTTTTTGTCTTGTGCTTCATTTCTAAAACATCAGCATCGTCGGCATTTAATATCAACAGTCCATCCTTTTTTAAAGTTTTTATTAAACTACTTTTTTCTTCTATCAGGTGTTTGCGAGAATGGAAGAATTCAATATGAGTTGGGGTCTCGCCTATGGCGGTGATGATGACTACATCAGTTTTTAACCACAGCGCCGTACGACGCATATCCCCCTCTTGACCGATGCCCGCTTCGAGCACGAGCCATTTTGGATATTCCGACGGCCAAATAATCAGCCAGAGGCCTTTGCAAATATTTTCTAGCCAGATGATGGGGTTACTCCAGCCATTTGGAACACCTAAGATAGTCAGAGGTAGCCCTATCTCGCTGTTATAACTTTTTTCACTTTTACGAACATAAGTTATCTTGGAAAGCACCGCGTAGACCGCATCCTTGGTCGAAGTCTTGCCGACACTGCCAGTGATAACAATGATCTTCGGTTTATATTTATAGAGAACCAGTTGGGATTCTTTTCTTAAAATATAAGTTATGATTTTTTTTAGGGTAGTTTTCATGGGTTAATTCTCCTCACCCCTTGCTTTCCCCTCTCCATTGCTATGGAGAGGGGTTGGGGAGAGGTTATCGGTCTGGGGGGATTTCATAATAATTTAACAAAAACTTGGTGATGTCTAAAAAGGGGTTGGTCCAAGTAGTCGCGGCGTAGAGCACACCCTTTGGATTCACTGCGTAAAGAAAAACTATAAACTTCGGAGCATACGCTGGAAAATAACCGACAAAAGAATGCGTATGCCTATCTTCATAATATCCTCCATTGGTATTGTCTGCAACTTGAGCTGTACCCGTCTTGACGGCGACACTAAAATGTTCCAAGCCGACTTTCAAACCTTTATCCATGACGGTCACCAACATTTGGGTGATCTCGTTACTAGTTTCTGGTGTGATTTTAGCTCGAGTCGTCGGGTATATCATTTGCTTTGATAGACCACTATTGTATTGTATTTCTTTGACAACATGTGGCACGACTAGATTGCCACCATTACCGAGTGAGGCTAGGGCGCGGACAAGCTCGATGGGAGTCAGCGCGATGCCCTGACCAAAGGCTGCATTCGCATATTCTATTTCGCGAGGACTAGTCAAAATATTCGAAACGAGTCCCGAAGTTTCATTTGGTAAATCAATTCCGGTCTTGTCTTTGATGCCATATGAGAGTAGATACTCGCGCAATCTTTGCTTGCCTAGCTTTTGCTCGACGAACACCATCCCTGTATTGAGAGATTGGTTCAAGACATCCTGCATGGTCGTATTCGGGCCTCTGCCTTTTTTATCAAAATTAAATATTTCATGCTTCTCGACTATCACCTGACCGGTATCATTGTATTTCGTCTGTGGAGTTAGGACTTTGACATCGAGGGCCGCCGCCATCACCAAGGGTTTGACCACTGACCCAAACTCTAAAACACCTTCGACGAGCGGATTAGAGAAAGTCGATGTCTTTGAGTTAGAAAAATCATTGGGATTAAAATCCGGCTTGACTCCGAGGGCATAGATGGATCCATCGGTGGGGTTCATGATGATACCGCCGATAGAATCCGTCTGGTATTTATCAGCAGTCTCCTGTAATTTAGTTTCCAAGAAACTCTGCACCGCAGGCTCGATGGTAGTCACTATATTGCCTTCGCCTCTCTCATGGGTAAATAAAGTTTTATTTATATTAGAAAAAACTTCCGCGAAAAAATTCACATATGGACTATTATTATTTCTCTTGAGTTCCGCGTCATACTGTCTCTCCAAACCATATCGTCCACCCAACTCGGATTCTTTGTAGGCCACGAGACCGAGTGCGTGTGAGGCGAGGCTGCCACCCGGATAAAAACGCCATTTTTCTTTAAAAATATTCACGCCAGCAATTTTGAGAGATGAGATGGCGTCAGCTTGTTCTTTGGATACCTTGTGGGCGACTTCTTCATAGGGGTCCTTCACTTTTGTCGCCTTGGTTATAAAATCATCGTGATCTATGGCTATGACCTTACTTAGTTTCTGATAAACTGATTCTGCATCAGTAATTTTATTGGGGTCTATCGCCACTTTATAGCCACTAGCTTGGGTCGCCGCTGAGAGCAGATGCCCATCGTTATCCGCACTCCGACTCTCGAAGTAAATATTACCACGCTCATATATATCTCCACTCGGCGTAGAATATTGCCTGTCGGCCAAATCGGAATAAGAATCACCTCTCAAAACTTGTACAAAAAAAAGTTTGGTTATCAAAATCAAAGCGAAAACTATGATACAAAAAAGTATAAATCTGGACCTACTGATGGAACTGTATATCATAAGCTATAAATCGTTGTGCACAGCTTTTACATTACCTGATTCCAGAGGTTTATATCCCAAAGATTTACGAGTGGCAAAATTCGCTTTTGTTTCTTTAAAGCCGAGAGAATATGAATACTTGAGGTCAATATTATTGGACATAGCTAGATACGTCAGCTCTAAATTGCTGACCTCACTCGAGAGAGCGCGAGCATCGGATTCAAAACCTCTACGCTCCACAATATTCTTGACCATGTTGCCTAAAAACATAACGTACAAGACAACTAGCGCTCCAAAGGACCATAGAATAAAATTAAATAAGAGCTTCTCAATATTAGTGTTTATAAAGCTTATGTTCTTTATATAAATATTTAGTTTTGAACTTATGGCTCTCATATTTTTATTTTTTCTAAAATTCTCAACTTGGCACTTCTCGATCTAGGATTATTTTTTATTTCTTCTTTACTGGCTAATATCACTTTTTTATTTATTAATATTCCTTTTCCTTCTTTTTCTTTTATTTTGTAAAATTTCTTGACTATCCGGTCTTCCAAGCTATGAAAAGAAATCACTGCTATTCTGCCCCCCGTCCGTAATGCTGCAAAACCTTTATCCAACCCTTCACCGATAGCTCCCAGTTCATCGTTCACGGCTATCCTGATGGCCTGAAAAGTCTTGGTGGCAAAGTGAATCTTGCCTCTGCGAAATCTTGCCGGAATCGTATCTTCTATTATCTTTACTAAATCAAAAGTGGTTTTGATCTCCTGTCTCTTCCGAGATTCCACTATCGCTTTCGCTATTCTCCGAGCTTGCCTCTCCTCGCCGTAACCATAAATAATGTCTGCCAAGCTCTCTTCTCCCCAAGTGTTTACAACCTCGTGGGCGGTGACATCTTCTGAAGAAGGCAGATTGTCTTTTATGTCTTTCATGGTCATGAACAGTGGCTCATCTTTCATAAAAGAAAATCCTCGTCCAGAATTCTCCAACTGGTCAGAACTCAAGCCTAGGTCAAAGATAATTCCATCTACCTTCGTCTCACCTAAAACTTTATCTATATTTCTAAAATTGTCATTAACGAAAGAAATGCTGCAGTCTTTGAATTTATCTTCTTCTTTATAAACACTTTTGTCTTGATCCAGGGCGATTATTTTTACATTCAAATTTGACTTGCTGAACTTTTTACAAATTCCCAAACTATGCCCTCCGCCTCCAAATGTGCCGTCCAGCACTGTGGAATCAGATTTCAAATTCAAACCTTCTATTGTTTCTTGTAAAAGAACTGTCTTGTGTACACTCATCCTATTTCGCGCCAGTAGCAAGCTTCTCTGCTAAATCCTCTGCTTGCTTTTCGACGACTGCCTTATTCTCCGACCATGTCTTGTCATTCCAAACCTCCACTCTGTCCCCCACTCCGATAATCGCCGCTGAATTTTTCAAACCAATTCTTTCTTTCAGAAAATCTGGAATCAATATTCTCCCGATCGAATCTATTTCCACTTCCGCCGCTCGTCCAAACATATATCGATTAAAATTTCTCTGATCAGCTTTTAAAAATGAAAGGTCGGAATCCGAATCGGAAAGTTTCTTGCTTACTTTTTCCCATTCTTTATTTGTGAAAATGAACAGGCAAGTTCCGAGTCCGGGAGTAATAATAATTTTCTTACCGAGTTCTTTGCGAAACTTTGCCGGCATGGAAACTCTGCTCTTCTCATCTATGGTATGTATATATTCTCCTATTAGCATATTTTTATTCGCCGACTTGTCCCGTTCTACGGGATCAACATATATTTCGCAAAATTATTATTTCCCACTTTTTCCCACTTCATATATATTGTATCCCACACGCGAAATAACACAACCTCAAAAGAAGCCCGCATGTGGATAACTTTTAGTGACTTTTGGGTGTTAAAGGCCTATGCTTTTCATTACAGGAACCGGTGCATTTTACCGTTCCTTCTGCTACCTCCTCCCACAATCCGGTGGGAGGAGGTGGGCTGATAGATCTTTCAGTTTTTCGTTCTTTTTGGGAGACATCCCCTTGTTGGCCTCTGTTTAAACCCTAGGGTTATAAAACACGCTTCTTGTGGGGTGTCTCCCGCCAAAAATATAAGCACAGAAAAGAAGCCTCTGAGAATCTCTGATTCCAGAGCTTTTTCTTTTTTATTGAATGCCCCTCTTTTTCAATTTTTCTATTATTCTATCTCTTTCTTTTTTTAAAGTTTTAAGCTTATCTTGAGTCTTTTTATCTTTTTTAAAAGTTTCAATATTGCTTGGGAGCTTTTCACTAATTTTTATATTTTCTTCCGATTCCAATCCCTCAATCTCTTTTCTTATGGCCACATACAGTCTTTGTAATGACTCAACTGTTTCTTGATCTGCTTCTGGTAATGGTGTTGATTTCGGTTTTTGTTCCATATATTTAATCCTTCCTAGGCTTCATTGTCGGAAAGAAAATTACTTCTTTTATATTTTGCGTATCTGTCAAGAACATTACTAGGCGATCTATGCCAATCCCCACTCCACCGGCTGGAGGCATACCGTATTCCATCGCTTCCAAGAAATCTTCATCTTTTCTTTGCGCGTCAGCTTCCCCGCTTTTTTTATTTTCTTCTTGCTCTTCAAAACGCGCTCGCTGGTCGAGCGGATCGTTTAATTCAGAAAAAGCTTTTACGAGCTCTACTCCGCCAATGACGAGCTGAAATGCTTCCACAAATTTTAAGTCTTTCAAACTTCTCTTTGCGAGAGGTAAATATTCTACTGGATAATCAATAATAAAAGTAGGATCGATTAATTTCGGTCGGCAGAGTTTTTTATAAATTCCGTCTAAAAGTTTTGGCACAGAGTCACCTTCGTCCACGGCTATCCCGCATTTTTCAGCTTCCTTTTTCAAATCTTTTTTAGAAATTGATTCAGCACCCACTCCGCCATATTTTTTTAATATTTCAAAATAAGAAAGCACCGCAAACTTTTTAGAAAAATCTATCTCCTGCCCATTGTATGTCACGGAATCATTCTTTTTAATTTCTTTAACTAAAGTCTTGAAAATCATCTCGACGAAAGCCATCTGCTTGTCTGCATCACTAAAACTCTCGTAGAATTCCACCATTGTAAACTCTGGATTGTGCGTCATATCTATCCCTTCATTTCGAAAATCTCGCGCAATCTCGTAAATCTTTGGAAAGCCAGCCACCAGCATTCTTTTCAAATAAAGTTCGTCAGAAATTCGCAAATACATTTTCATATCCAAAGCGTTGTGTTTGGTGATAAAAGGCTCCGCGCTCGCCCCGCCATATAGAGGCTGAAGAGCTGGAGTTTCAACTTCCAAATATCCATCTTGGTCAAATATTTTTCGTAGTTCGGTGATAATTTTAGAACGAGTGATAAATCTGTCCTTTACTTCGGCGGACATCAGCACATCCAAATATCTTTTACGGAATCTTTCTTCCACATCTGTCAGTCCGTGCCACTTTTCTGGCAGTGGTCGCAAGCTTTTGGAGAGCATTCGCCAATCCTTGGCCTCGAGCGTCTTCTCCCCTCTTTTGGTCGTAAAAAAAGTACCCTGAATTTCTACAAAGTCTCCGATGTCTACCACTTCGCTGAAAAAATTAAGTTTCTCCTCACCCAGGACGTCTTTCTTCAGCAATCCCTGAAAAGTTCCTGTGCCATCATTCAAAGTTATAAAAACGATAGCGCCCTGACCGCGGATAGACATTATTCTGCCCGCGATCCATTTGGAGTCTTTTGATTTTTCTAAATCTTCAAAACTCTCTACCGCTTCTTTTAGAGAAATCTCTCTGTTTGACTCCGCTGGATACGGATTGATACCCTTACTCCTTAGGAGCTCAAGCTTTTTTATTCTAGCATCTCTGATTTCATCAATGGATGACATTTTTAAGAGACGCTGATTATTTTATAATTGACTAGCCCAGATGGAGTCTTAACTCTGACGCTCGCGCCCTTCTTTTTGCCAAAAAGCGCTTCGCCAAAAGGAGAACGGTTAGATATTTTACCGGAAACCATATCTGCCTCTTCAGAACCGACGATCGTATATGTCTTCTCATCTTTCGTGCCTTCCTTTTGTACGACTACTTTTGAGCCAACTTCGACAATATCTCCACCATGTCTCTTAAAAATTTGGGAAGATTGCAAAATTTGCTCTATATGTTTAATGCGCGCCTCCAGCTTGCCCTGATCTTCTCGAGTCTGATGATATTCGGCATTTTCTGACAAATCGCCAAGGGATTTTGCATACTCCAAATTTGCCAGAATTTCTTTTCTCTTTGGTCCCTTTAAGTCTTGCAGTTCTTCTTCTAAGGCTTTTCTTTTTTCTTCAGTTATGTAGTCAGCTGATTGATCCATGGCTTTAATTTAATCTTTTTTGAGTGAAAAGTCAATAAAAAAAGCCAGCATCACCTTTTCGGATATAGCTGGCTCCTTTGAAGTTGAGTAGGATTCTGCCTATTGCTCAGTGAACGCTGAGCACGTTTGTCTAGGGCGCTGCGACTTCCGTCTCCATCGATGCGCCTTGCAGATGTTGATCATCGATCACCACATCGACGGATCTCATGATCTGCGCATTTTTGGTATCGAACGATTCAAGCAATTCTGCCATCCTTGCTTGGACTCCCTGGGCTTCCAGCTCGCACCAAATCTTGTCGTACTGTTGATGCACTGTGACCCAACTAGTCACGACTTGCTCGATTCCAATTTCCCTCAGAGATGGCAGAGGCCACCTCAGAAAGTATCTGGAATCTGGAGAACATTTGCTGCAGATGAGCTTTTGGGCAATATGCTCATGGATAACCCTGCGAGCCCTTTGGTCATACGAGGGACCCTGCACATTTGTTTGCTCAAGCTTGATCATGTAGTTGTTCTCGAGGTAGTGATCGATCTCAATGTATACCCCTGAAGACGTTGGCGTAGTTTTGCCTTTGTACTCGCCGAAGTCAAGGGCGAATTTGAAGGTGAATTTGTGGCGAGCAAAACACTCAGCAATTTCCTTGAAAATGCTTTGTGTAATCTCACGAATAATTACTTTTGTCATGGGTTTCCTTTGTGTGTTTTGTTGAGTTAATGCTGCTCTCAAGAAGTATATAGATATTTCCTAAGAGCAGAACTAACCCAAAATAATTCAAAGAACTTGGCTTTTTTACATTTAACACCTAATAAATATTCCTGTCAATAAAAAAGCCAATGCACCCGATCAAGGACGCACTGGCTTTTCAAGATACTGCGGGTTCTATTGCACTGCCCGCACAACCGTTTCACGGAACACTTTGTGCCCGTTCCGTTGGGCATGCTGAACTTGTTGCCAAAATGGCGGAGGCGTTGCCGTGAACAGCGCATGATTCTTGGCACAAACCGTCACGATTTCCGGCTTGCCCATTTGCAGGCCGGCCCGCTTCACCAGGACCACTTTGTCCTCCTTGGTCAATTCCTCCGAGAGGAATGCTACCGTTAATTTATATTTCGCCATAATAACCTTATTTATTTGTTCACAAGAACTCAATAGCCAGATTTGTGATACTGCCCAAGTGAGCAGATCTGTCCAACTACGTCCTCGTAAAAAATGTTACACTTTTTTATGACTTTGTCAATGGTAGAAAGTAGCTCCGTAATATCCTATTATTAGCTTGCTAAAAATCATTTATATGATAGTCTGTGAAGTATGGCAAACACAGTAATAGAAGTGAGGAAAAACCCAAACGAAAACAATTCAAGCATTTTGCGACGTTTTTCGCGTCGTATTCAAGAGTCGGGCATAATCCGCAAGGTGAAAGGCGCTCGCTATAATCTTCGTCAGGAATCTAAACTCAAAGTCAAAAAGAGCGCGCTAAAGAGGATGGCTCGCAGAATCGAGATAGAACACTTGAAGAAACTCGGCAAGATGGTTACAAAGTAATCACCTCCTCGGCGATCCGCCGTAGAGGCGGAAACAAATGATGCAAAATAATTTTTCTGCGTTAAAAAAAGATATTTTAGGCAAAGACTATTCCTTATCCATCGCTTACGTCTCGGAAAATAAATCTCAAGAGATAAATAAAAAATATAGAAACAAAGACAAGCCTACGAATGTCTTGTCTTTTGCTTTGCGTAAAAATGAGGGTGAACTCGTCTTGTGTAAAAGCGTCATAAAGAGAGAAGCCCAGAGTTTTGGAAAAACTTTCGACCAGTTCTTGGTTTTTTTAGTTATCCACGGAATGCTTCATTTGAAAGGCATGGAACATAGTAGTACAATGGAGAGAGCAGAAGACAAATATGATAAGAAATATAACAGTCGGAATAGACGTGGGCTCATCAGTGACCAGAGTCGTGGTGGGAGAGTTTCTAAAAGGAGAAAAAAATCCTAAAATTATTGGTATCGGTGAGAGCGAAACCAATGGCATCCGACGCGGCTACGTCGTCGACTCGGCTCCCCTCTTGCTTTCCATAAAAAATGCTGTCGGCCTAGCCGAAAAAACTTCTGGGATAAAAATCAAACGCGCCTTTGTAGCCGTCGGTGGCATCAGCCTACGCGGCGAGACGAATAGTGGCTCGACGATTATTTCCAAAGCCGACGGTGAAGTCACCAACCTCGACCTCAACAAAGCCTTGCAAGATTGCGAAGATAATTTAAATTTAAATAATAAAAAAATCGTTCAGATATTCCCTATTTCTTATCGCCTGGATGGTAAAGAAGTGCTAGGTCGCCCCGAAGGCATGCGCGGAACCAAACTCGAGGTAAAAGCCCTCTTTATTACCTATTCCATCCAGCATTTAGAAGACTTGATCGGAGTTATCGCCGAAGCTGGAGTAGAGACTATCGATGTCATCGCCTCCCCGATTGCCCTCTCGCAGATAGCCCTATCAGACAAACAAAAGATTGCCGGAGTCGGCTTGGTGGATATCGGCTCGCAGACGACATCACTTTCTGTTTTTGAAAATGGTTCACCGATATCCGTGCACACTTTTTCTATCGGCTCTTCGGACATTACTAATGATATCGCCCTCGGCTTAAAAATTCCTCTCGGACAAGCGGAACTCTTCAAACAAGGTGGCATCACGGCAGATTTTTCAAAAAAGAAATTAGATGAGATCATCGTCGCCCGCCTGTATGATATTTTTGAATCAATAGAAAATCATTTAAAGAAAATAAAACGCAATGAACTCTTGCCGGCTGGTATGGTCTTCGTCGGTGGTGGCGCCAGTATTTTCGGACTGGAAGAATTATCGAAATCCGTGCTGAAACTACCTTCGAGCCTCGGAACAAGTGAAATATTTGGCAACTCCAAGACCAAACTTCGCGACTCGTGTTGGTATACTGCCCTCGGCCTCGTGACGGCGAGCAGAGACAACAACGGCTACTCTGATGGCACATTTCGCAACCTATTTAAAGATCTAAAAAACACAATAAAATCAAGCGTAAAACAGCTGATGCCGTAGAGTTAGGTTTTAGCTTATAGCTTATAGTAAATAGCACATAGCCCCTAGAAACTGAAACCCAACTCTCATGGATTTGCTTTTTTTTGCTTCAGTGGTAGTATGCCAATATACAAGCTAAATCATTAATAAATAATATTATGCCAAAAATAAATCAAGAAATAGAGAGTTTCGCTCGCATTATGGTCATCGGAGTAGGAGGATCGGGAAAAAATGCGATCAACCACATGATAAATTCCAAAGTGAAAGGTGTCTCTTTCATTTGTATGAACACTGACACGCAAGATTTGCATCACTCTCTCGCGGAAAAGAAAATACACATCGGAAAAAACTTAACTAAGGGTCTCGGAGCTGGCATGGATCCAGAGGTTGGCAAGAAGGCGGCTGAAGAAACCAAATCTGAAATTCAAGACGTCATCAAGGGCGCGGATATGATCTTCATCGCTTGCGGAATGGGCGGAGGTACAGGCACCGGCGCCGCACCGATCGTCGCTCGCGCAGCTAGAGAGCAAGGCATCCTCACCGTCGCCGTCACCACCAAGCCCTTCTTCTTTGAAGGTAATCACCGAATGAAGATAGCTGAGAAAGGTATAGAAGAATTGTCTAAAGAAGTAGATGCGATCATCGTGATTCCAAACGATAAACTCCTGCAATTGGCTGATAAAAATACTAATTTCAAAGACGCTTTCTCGAGCGCCGACAATGTCCTCCGTCAAGCCGTCGAAGGTATTTCTGACCTCATCACCACTCCGGGCATCATCAATGTTGACTTCGCCGACATCAAGGCCGTCATGCGCGATGCTGGCAGCGCCCTCATGGGTATCGGCATCTCTTCCGGTGAAAAGCGCGCGGAAAAAGCGGCAATCGGAGCTATCAATTCTCCACTCTTGGAAGTTTCTATTCATGGCGCCAAGGGAGTCCTCTTTGCTATTTCTGGTGGCGATGATCTGACGATTCACGAAATCCAAGAAGCGGCCAAAGTTATTACGGAATCAATCGACAAAGATGCGAAAGTAATCTTTGGTACTATCCGCGATGAAAAACTCAAGAAGGGTGAAATCAAAGTCACCGTCATCGCGACAAACTTCCCTGCGGATATGCCTAGGAAGACTTTGTTCAATGCAAGCGGAGCAGGTCAGACATTACTCAAAGAAGATAACGCTCCTTTGGCTAAAAAAGAAATAACTAATACTATAAAAAGTGCAACTACATCTAGCAATATCAGCAGTAACGACTTCATCAAGAAGACAGAGACCACCAAGAAATCAGAACCAATCAAAGATATCATTATAGACGATGATGGTGATGACTGGAGCGCTGTTCCAGCATTTCTGAGGAGAAAAAAGTAAAACTTTTTGAAACAAACTTTTGGAGGGGTTTCGAGGCTGACGAGCCGAGAACTTCAGGATTTTTTAAGCTTCAAAAAATCCGTACCGGAAAAAGTTTCGTTTCAAAAAGTTTTACAAATAGTATATAATGTAAATATGACTTACGATTTAATAATAATTGGAGGCGGGCCAGCCGGTACGGCGGCGGCGGTATATGCCTCGCGTAAAAGACTGCAGACACTTTTCATCACCTCTGAATGGGGCGGTCAATCTGTCGTGTCTGAAAAGATTTACAACTGGATCGGGACTCCATCGCTCTCCGGCGGTGAACTCGCGGAAGGATTTAAAAAACACGTCCTCGCGAATGCTGGACCTGGGCAAACCTTAGAAGTCAAAGAAGGCGAGAAAGTAGCGAATATAGTCAAAAATGGAGAACTTTTTTTTGTGAAAACTGAATCTGGCGGAGAATTTATAACAAAGACCATCTTGATTGCGACCGGTAGTGGCCGCCGACAACTCGTGGCGAAAAATGCAGATAGACTAGAGCACAAAGGCCTCACCTATTGCGCTTCTTGCGACGGACCTCTCTTTTCTGATCAAGACGTCGTAGTAATTGGCGGAGGTAACGCAGGTTTTGAAAGCGCGGCACAACTCCTCGCCTATTGTAAATCTGTCACACTTCTGCACCGAAGCGATACTTTCCGCGCGGACGAAATAACTGTGGAGAAAGTTTTGAAAAATCCGAAAATGAAGGCTATCAAAAATGTGGATATATTGGAAGTAAAAGGCGATAAATTTGTGGAAGGTATCGTCTATAAAGATAAAAAAACGGGAGAAGAAACTGAGCTGAAAGTCTCGGGAATTTTTGTGGAGATAGGTCAGATTCCAAATACAGATTTTGCGAAGGATGTCGTATCACTCGACGCCATAGGTAGGATAAAAATAGATCCTATGACTCAAAAGACAGGCACTCTGGGCATCTGGGCGGCGGGAGACTGCACCGATGTCTTGTATCATCAGAACAACATCGCCGCTGGCGACGCTGTCCGTGCCCTCGAAGATATTTATCTCGCGATACACGCGAAATAAATTCAGCTATTGACAAATGAGTGCAAATAAGTAAATATTTCATTGAATGTTCTTGTTTGATGGAGCATTCTGCACATTCGGAAGTGTATTAACCATTCCGAAAGAAAGGACCTATGAACCCAAGCCCATATACCTGCAGAGGCGTCCTAAAATCGATAGGCTTGCCCCCCCCTCCCAAGAAAAAGCCCAAGGCGAAGCAGAGACGCGGAAAGTGGAGGTCCGTCTACTCTGGCCGTTACGATTAGTGAAACACCCATCCTCAAGACGCGCCCCGGGTCACCTTGGGCGCGTTTTTTTATTTCAGCAATAATTTGCGTGCTACGCACGCAACAATAATGTGATCACAAGTTACTAAATTTTTTACTTCTTAAAATCGTAAAAAATGTAAGTACTTGC
>JAZKJK010000008.1:0-17520 GCA_040384365.1 Patescibacteria group bacterium
CGGAGATGAACTTCGTTCAACCACTCCTTCAAAAAAGCATATGTCTGAATCTCTTTCGGTGGCATATTACTGTACCAATCCAAAATGTCCGGCAAAGAACGAAAGGTATCTGGAGCATTTTGTGTCCGTGTTTGAGATATATGAGCTCGGTCCGAAAATTTTACGGCGCTTCAAGGATGAAGGTTTGATTACGGACGCGGCAGATATTTTTACACTCAACAAAGAAGATATCTCGCCCTTGGAACGTTTTGGAGAAAAGTCGGCGGAAAATATTGTGGAAGAAATAAAAAATAAAAAGAAAATTCCACTTTCGAAATTTCTTTGGGCCTTGGGGATTCTCCATGTGGGCGAGGAGACGGCTCGGGATTTGGCTATACATTTTGGGACTTTAGAAAAATTAATACTTTCCGCAAGGCAAGGCCTTGCGGAAATAGATAGCATAGAAAATATAGGCGGAGCTGTATCAAAGAGTGTTGCTAATTTTTTTAGTAATAAGAATAATTTAAATTTTATAAAAAAATTGGAGAAAAATAGTGTCGTCATAGAAAAAGTTCAAAGACAAAAGGCTGGAAAGCTCACAGGGTCTAGCTTTGTGTTGACTGGCACCCTGACCACGATGTCCCGCGAGATAGCCAAAGAAAAGATTCTGGCCTTGGGTGGCAAAGTAGTTGGTTCGGTGTCCAAAAATACTTCGTATGTGGTGGCGGGGGTTGAGCCGGGCTCTAAATTAAAAACCGCCGAGAAATTGGGAGTAAAAATATTGAACGAGAAAGAATTCTTAAATATGCTAGGATAGCTAATAAATATCGGGAGGGTTCGCATAGCGGTCTAGTGCGCCACCTTGGAAAGGTGGTATGGGAGAAATCTCATCAAGGGTTCAAATCCCTTACCCTCCGCCATTAAATTTGTTATGATATATCTATGCCAATATATGATATAGATATCAAACTTATTAATTTCTTTAAGCGCATTTCTATGCCGATGGCGCGTTTTGGTTTGTTTGTCATTTTCTTTTGGTTCGGCATTTTAAAAGTTATTGGTTTGTCTCCGGCTAGCCCACTAGTGCAAAGTCTTTTTGAGCGGACGATAGGCTTTATGTCTTTTGATACTTTCATTATTCTTTTTGGACTATTTGAGTGTCTGATCGGAATCCTCTTTATTATCCGCGGTCTGGAGCGTGTGGTGATGCCGCTTTTGCTTTTACATATGGTTACGACCTTTATGCCGTTGTTTCTACTGACGGAAATAACTTGGAGCGGTTTTTTGGTGCCGACACTAGAAGGGCAATATATCATAAAGAATCTGGTGATCATAGCTACGGCCATAGCCATCGCCGCCAATCTGCGTCCGCTGTCTGAACCCAAAAATAATTAATTGTGAAAAATATTATTTTTTTAAATAAAAAGGAAGGAGAGACTCCTCTGGAAGCTTTAGAGTCTTTTCGCGCAAAAAATAAAACATATAAAGATGTAAAGATGACTTATGCTGGACGGCTAGACCCGCTTGTCTCAGGGCTTTTGCTGGTGCTTGCTGGCGACGCCACCAAACAGAAAGAAAAATATTTAGGACTTTCCAAAGAATATAAATTCTCTGTGCTTTTCGGTTTTGCCACAGACACATATGATATTTTAGGTAAAGTGCAAAAAATTGCTAGGCAAGACCTAGCAATTTATAAAGATTTAGAAAAGAAAATAAAAAGGAATCTGAAATTCTTTACTGGAAAATTTATGCAAAGTTATCCGATGTATTCTTCGCGCACAGTCGCCGGCAAACCACTTTTTATGTATGCTCGCGCTGGGCAGAATGTTCTCGTCCCGAGCCGAGAGGTGAGTGTGAAAAGTCTGAAATTTTTAAAAATAAGTACGATAAGCCAGCGAAAGTTCTTGGAAAATACAGAGAGGAGAATAAAAAAAGTAAAAGGTGATTTCAGGCAAAAGGACATTCTAAAAATATGGCGCAGGGAGTTAAAAAGCCACAAAAAATCCGCCAATAGATTTTTTGTGGCCGACTTTCACATTAAATGTGGCAGTGGCACATATGTGCGAGGTATAGCGAATTCTTTAGGAGAAAAAATAGGGATTCCGGCACTAGCTTTTTCTATCAAAAGAACAAAAATTGGCAAATACATATAAGTGGAGTATTATTGTATTTATATGGATTTCGAAAGTTTAATTAAAAAGAAAGATGTAAAATCTGAACAATTACCAGAGACTGAGGCTGTAGTAGTAAAAGAGGGCACTATCACCTTGCCTGAAATTATTGAGTTGGAGGAACCCATAAAGAATATTATAGAGCAGATCAGGGTAAGAATTGAAAATGGGGAATATGGTCTTATCATAAGTGATGATGTTTCGGGTAGAATTCCTGCCCTTATATTGGGTGGTTTTATAAAGCGTATTTCTGAATTAAAAAAAGTGTGTAATCCAAATCTTCTATTTATTCCTGGAAATTTAGATAGTTCACAGTACATTCCAATGCGGCAAACGCTCATAGAATATCTAGAAAAACATGGAATTAAAAAAGGAGAAAGAATTTTAATAATTACAGAAGTATTACATTCTGGGGTATCACTCAAAGTCCTCACTCGTTTATTGAAAGAATTTAATTTTGGGGTTGATATTGCGACCATGGGAATTGATGTTAGAAAAGGAGTTTTAGGCAACCTTGAAAGAGAGAAAAATTTAAGGGATGTTGAAATTGTTTCAGGTGATTACATGAGAGAAAATTCTACTCAGGTATCCTATGTGCCCTTAATATATAAAAGGAAAGAAAGAACTGGAGTATATAAAAATCCTGGTGAATTAGTGTCTAAACCACTTAGATCTAAATATAAGGATAATGTTTTTGGTACTGCGTTAGAAAAAAGAGCAAAAAATCAAAAAAAGATTAACAATTCTAGGGCTGAAGTTAAAATTTTGGTTGAAAAATTAGTTAAATGGTATTTATCTCAAGAGGAGGAAAAAAAGCTAAAAGTAGAGTAGAATATAACAATGCTATTTTCTGCTTTGATTACAATCATTGGTCTTTCACTTTTTGAGGCGGTTTCGTCTGTGGATAACGCTATTATCAATGCAGAAGTGTTGTCCACGATGGGGGCGAGGGCGAGGCGGTGGTTTTTGACTTGGGGTATGTTTATTGCGGTTTTTCTAGTTCGTGGACTTCTGCCCTTTATCATAATTTGGGCTTTTAACACTTCACTCACCCCTCTACAGATTTTATCAGCTGCATGGTCTAGTGATCCTCTAGTCTTAGAGTCTATCGAAAAATCAGCTCCGATTTTACTTGTGGCCGGCGGAATATTTCTGCTGTTTCTATTTTTACACTGGCTATTTCTCGAGGATAAAAAGCTTGGTTTACCTAGAGCTGAGAAGTTTTTCATGGCAAAGGGGGTGTGGTTCTATGCTATCGTCTCAATACTTCTTGCCATAATTTCTTGGTTTGCCCTCAAAGAGAGCAATTTGATGGGTTTTGGTGCTGTCGTTGGTTCCAGCTTATTTTTTATTACCCATGGCTTCAAGCAAAACGCGGAAGAGCAAGAGAAAAAATTGCTTGGCAATGCCCATTCTGATTTGAGTAAACTTTTCTTCTTGGAAATAATCGACACGACTTTTTCTATCGACGGTGTACTTGGCGCTTTCGCTTTTACGCTTTCTGTGCCCCTAATTTTATTAGGTAATGGATTGGGTGCGCTTATAGTGCGAGACCTGACGATTAGAAATATTGAAAAGATAAAAAAATATGTTTATTTAAAGAATGGCGCAATGTATTCAATTTTAGTTCTCGGTGTGATAATGATTTTACATAGCTTTGGCTTTCATATTCCGGAATATCTATCTCCACTCGCTACTTTTTTGATAATTGGATTTTTCTTTTGGAAGTCTAAAATGCATCTTAAAACACGAGTTTAAAAAAATGAAAGACTCAAAAAAGGTTTTTGAAGCAGAATATAAGCTTCTAAATAAAATGCAAAAACTGGCAGTAGATACTTTAGATGGGCCAGTGATGGTGGTGGCAGGTCCGGGGACAGGCAAGACGCAGATACTGGCGCTACGTATTGCCAATATACTAGACAAGACTGATATCAAAGGCGATGGGGTCTTGTGTCTGACATTTACCAATGCTGCCGTCTCGGCGATGCAAGCGCGTTTAGCGAAATACATCGGGGAAGCGAGCGAGAAAGTAAATATTTCTACTTTTCATAGCTTCGGTATGAAAGTCATTGAAGAGCATTTTGAAGTGCTGGGGTTGTTGAGCGCGCCGAGACTATTGGAGGACACTGAAACAGTAATATTTTTTGATAAAATTTTACAAGACAATGAATGGGAATATCTGCGTCCCCGAGCAGATAGCGCTAGGTATTTTTCGGATCTTCGTTCACTCATTTCACTTTTAAAGCGTGAAAGGATAGGCGAAGAAGATTTTGCGCTAGCAATAGAGAAGGAAATAAAATTTTTAGAGAATGATGAAAGTAGTATTTCTACCAGAGGGGAGGGTAAAGGCGAACTAAAAAAAGAAATTGTAAAACAGATCGAAGGTCTCGAACGCAGTCGAGAGATAGTAAAGTTTATCAAACTTTATGAGAAAGCCAAAAAAGATAAGAATGTCTTTGATTATGATGATGTACTCTTGAATTTGGTAAAAATTGTAGAAATTTCAAAAGAGGCTGCCTCGGATATACGTGAGAGGTATTTGTATGTATTTGTAGATGAGCATCAAGATTCAAGCCGAGTACAGAATGAGTTTCTAAAAAAGGTGTGGAGTAAGTCCGAACGGCCGGACATCTTTGTAGTTGGTGATGACCGCCAGCTTATCTATGGATTTAGTGGGGCTTCTATTGATCACTTTAAAGGTTTTCAAAAAACATTTCCTGATGCAAAAATAATTCCACTTGTAGAAAATTATCGTTCAACTCAAGTAATCCTCGATGCTTCTCATGCACTGCTCTCGAGCGTGATGTCACAAGAAAAGCTAAAAAGCCAGAGTGCAGAAGCTCATCCGATAAGACTTTTAGAGGTAGAGGGGAGAGAAGATGAGATTGTAGCTGCGGGTCTTGATATAAAGGAGAAAATGAAGCAAGGCCTCAACCCAGATGATTGTGCCATACTTGTGCCGAAGAATGTAGAGGTGCGTAGGGCACTCTCGATATTGCACACCATGGGTCTATCAGTCGGATCGCTCGAAGCATTAAATCTTTTTGATCAAGAAGACGGAATTGCATTTTTACGAATACTTAAAACACTAAATGGAGATGTCCCTTCTCTCTCACTTTCTTTTTTTGATAAACTCTCGGGCATAGAGCCTCTAGAGGCGCACAAATTTATTGCTGGGGAAAAAATGCGAGAGTTTTCTCTCAGTTTTCTCTTCGGAAAAAGATCTCCGACACTTTTTGATAACGGTAACAACATAGAAAGATGGATTTCTAAACTTTCTAAATGGCTGAAAGATTCAAAAGAAAATAATTTGCAATTATTGATTGAGACGATAGGTAAAGAATTATTTGATAAACCACAAAAAGATAGAAAATTAGTTTCTGGTCAGGAAATAGTAGATACGTTTCTCGGACTTCTCGATGTGGTGGTGGAAAAGAATTCACATCTTAAGCTTGCAGATTTTGTTTCGTATTTAGAGAAACTTGAAGTTTACGGTGTGGGACATTGGTGGTCAGGATAGAATACGAAATAAAAGTGCTTACGATGCATTCCTCAAAGGGTTTGGAGTTTGAGTATGTTTGGATTGCTCATATGGATGAACGATCTCTCGGGGGTGGCAAGAAAATGGCGTTTAGTCTACCTGAGGCTATTTCCGAGAAGATAGAAGAAAGGGACATTGATGCCATAAAACGCAAACTGTATGTGGCCATAACTCGTGCAAAAAGATTCTGCACTTTGTCCTACGCGCTAGCGTCGCATAAAGGCAGAGAACAGGAATTGGCTAAAATAATATCAGACTTGCCTCCTGAGGTGTTTCAGAAAGACAAAGCAAAAGTATCTAAAAAGCCGGTTGCTAAAAATACAGATTTATCCGATTTAATAAAATTAACAAAAGATAAATATGGAGAAAGAAATGTTTCCGCCTCTCTTCTTAATAATTTTTTTGAATGTCCTTGGAAGTGGTATTTTAATAATTTGTTGCAGTTGCCGACAGCAAAGACGGAGAGTTTAGAATTCGGTATCGCTGTGCATTCTGCTGTTGATAAAATTTTAAAATTGAACGAGATAATTTTACCCGAAGATAAAGAGGTTGCTAAAGTTGTTTCAAGTTGGGCGCAGAGGCGATTGCAGGAGATAGCTCCTAGTAGAGAAAGTGAGCAGTCTGTTTCCCTGAAAGATAAAAGATTTTCACACTTAAATATTTATGGGAAAATAGATTTGATAGAAAATCTGGATGCTCAGAGTGTGCGGGTGACGGATTTCAAGACTGGAAGTGTCAGAAAGAAAAGTGATATAGAAAAGATAGATGAAGAAGGAAGGATGAGCGGAAATTTGCGACAACTCGCGATGTATTCGTATTTGATACAGCAAAGTCCGAAATGGAAAGTGGAAGTCTCGCAGTCGCGTCTGGAATTTTTGGAGGCGAAAGATGTAAAGGAAGCTTTTTACGATAGAATAATTACCGAAGAAGACATAAATCTTTTAGTGCAAGATATCAAGGATTATGACAGTTTGGTCAAAAAAGGGGAATGGATTAATAGACCTTGTAATTATAATTCTTACGGCAAAAATACCGAGTGCGAGTATTGCAAGATGGCAGAGATTTATACAATCTTGTGATTTTATCTTTTTATCTATAATATAGTTCTATGTATAAGAAAGTTAATACTAAATCCAAAGAAGAGCTTTTGCGTGAATTGGCCAAAGAAGATTTTGGCCGTAAGACTCTTTCATTCTATCGTTACGTGAAAATTGCCGACCCGAAAGGAATGCGGGATAAATTGTTTGATAAATTTACGGAATTAAAGTGTGTGGGTCGCATTTATATTGCCGAAGAAGGCATCAATGCGCAGATGAATGTGCCAGAAAATTTTTTTAAAGCCTTCGATGAATTCATTCAAAGTATTCCTGAATTTTCAGGGGTGCCGTACAAGATGGCCGTGGAAGAAAAAGGCGTGTCTAGTTTTATAAAACTTATTGTAAAAGTTCGGGAAAAAATTGTCGCAGACGGACTAAATGACAAAACTTTCAACCCTGCGGATACAGGAGATTATGCTACAGCTCGCGATGTGAATGATATGATTGATCGCGGAGTGATCGTGATAGATATGAGGAATTTTTATGAGGCTATGGTTGGCCATTTTCAAGGGGCCAAAATAATGGATGTGGATACTTTCCGGGAACAGCTCGTCAAAGTGCACGATATGTTTCGCGATAAAAAGGACGAAGAAGTGCTGTTGTATTGCACTGGTGGCATTCGTTGCGAGAAAGCCTCTGCTTGGATGAAGCACAATGGTTTTAAAAATGTAAAGCATATCAAAGGAGGCATTATTGATTACGCTCGCCAGGTCAAAGAGCTGGGCCTAAAAAATAAATTTCTCGGCAAGAATTTCGTCTTTGATGAGAGGCTGGGCGAGAGAATAGGGGATGAAATAATTTCTGATTGCCAAGTATGTGAAAAAATAAAATGTGATGAATACATCCATTGTAAAAATATACTTTGCCATGTTTTATTTATATGCTGTTTGAATTGTGCGAGCAGATTGAGGGGCTATTGCTCGGGCTTGTGTATGCTCAGTGAAAAGTTACCGAAGAAATTAAATCAATTTATTTTTCGTAAAAATCGTCAGAAACACGAAAATCAATACAAGAAGAACTACAAGAAGCCAAAGATGCTCTCCGGAGTTAGATAGATTTTTTGTTCCCTTTTTGTTATATTAACTAAATGAATAAAGGCACCGAACATCCGCTTTCTATACTAGCCAATCAGGCCTATCAAGCTTTTGCGGATATGGGTTTTGAGATTGCGATCGGGCCGGAACTTGAAACTGAATGGTACAATTTTGATGTTTTAAATGTTGCCAAAGACCATCCAGCGCGTGACATGCAGGATACTTTCTGGATTAAGGGGCAAAAAGAAAAGGTGCTCAGGACTCATACGACAGGTGTGACAGCGTGGGCGACTGAGCAAGCCGCAAAGGCTGGCCGGATGCCTTCAGCTTTTATTTCAGTTGGAAAAGTTTTTAGAAATGAGGCTACAGATGCTACACACGAAATGCAATTTTTCCAAATAGATGGATCAATGTTGGGTACGATAGAAGACGGAGTAACCCTCGCAAATATGAAAGGCATCCTAACTAATTTTTATAAAAAGATGCTTGGTGATGACATAGAGATTGAATTTCGTCCCAGCTTTTTCCCTTTTACTGAACCGTCGATAGAAGTCTTTGCCAAGTTCAAGGGTAAATGGCTCGAGATGATGGGGGGTGGTATGACGAATCCAAAGGTTATAGAAAATATGGGCCTTGATCCTAAAAAAGTTCAAGGTTTTTGTTTCGGTGGGGGACTCGACCGTATTGCTATGATTAAATGGGGCATTCCCGACGTCAGACTTTTTTATCAAGGAGACCTGCGACTAAATCAACTCTAATACTTTATGAAAATTTCTTACAATTGGCTCAAATGGTATATACCGGAGGCACCAGACGCAGAGAAGCTCGCTGATATTTTTACTTATCACGTAGCTGAAGTAGAGACTGTGGAAAAAAAAGGTGACGACACGATTTTTGATATAAAAATTTTACCAAACCGTGCGCATGACTTGCTTTCTCATCAAGGTGTGGCTCGCGAGCTCGCTTCACTCCTAAATATAAAATATGTTGATCCTACACCTAAATATAAAATTCCAGCATCACAACCAACGAAATTAAAAATAGAAATAAATACAAAGAAAGACCGCCGACACGTGGGTAGAATCGTTAGGAATATAAAAGTTGTTCCTTCACCACAGTGGGTTATTGATCACCTTGCTTCAATTGGGCAGCGTTCTATAAACAACATTGTAGATGCGACAAATATCGTCATGTTTGACTGTGGGCAACCAACTCATGCTTTTGATTTGAAAAAAGTAGAAGGTTCAAAACTAAATATTAGGGATGCAAAAAATGGAGAAAAAGTAGTTTTACTGACTGGGGAAGAAAAAGAACTAAAGGAAGGCATGATTGCAATATGCGACGAAAAGGGAAATATTTTAGATACTGGCATAAAGGGTGGCAAGCATGCTGAAATCAAAGCTTCTACAGCTGACCTCATTCTTGAGGCTGATAATTTTGATCCAGTATTTGCGAGAAAGACGGGTCAAGCTCTAAATATTTCTACCGATGCGCGAAAGCGTTTTGAGAATGATTTGTCACCAGAGCTAGCGCCGTATGCCATGCGGGAACTTTCTGCTCTCATATTAGAGATGTGTCCGGAAGCAGTTTTTGAAGATATTGTAGATACTTATCCGGATAAACAGAAGGAAAGAAAACTTTCTTTTTCGGCTGATAGAATTTCAAGAATTTTAGGTTTGAAAGTTTCAAGCGAAGACATAGAAGATATTTTAAAGAGATATAATTTTACTTACACAGAGAAAGGCGGGCAATTTGAAATCGTTGTGCCTCCTATGCGTCTCGACCTCGTGACTGAAGAAGATATGGCCGAAGAAGTAGTCAGAATCTTGGGATACGACAAAGTCAAAGGCGATATTCCTAAAATAAATTTTAAACCAAAAGTAAATGAGACTTATGCCAAAATAAATTGGGCGAGAAATAAATTACTTGCTGATGGGTATAGTGAAGTTATGACCTATGCTTTTTGTAATAAGGGGGAAGTTGAGGTAATGCAAAGCGCTTCTGACAAAAAGTTTTTGAGGACGAATTTAACTGATGGGTTAAAAGAAAGCCTGAAACTCAACCAAATAAATTCTCCATTCTTGGGAATTGAAAAAGTAAAAGTTTTTGAAATTGGAACTGTATTTAAAAAAGATAAAGAACAAATAAATATTTGTTTCGGAGATAAGAAAAATATTACAGAAATTTCTTTAGATGAATATACAAAGTCAGCCTCGCCTGATGCTTTTCTTCAGGTCCTCGGTTCTCCGGGGCCCCGCACCCCGGCCAGACCTTCAGAAAAGCACACAGGCTCGGCCTTCCATATGTGGTCCCTGTTTCCTTTTATTGCGCGCGATGTGGCGGTGTGGGTGCCGGAAGGAGTTGAAAGTAATAAAGTTCTGAAAGTTATAAAGGACAATGCGGGGGATATGGTTATAAAAGGTCCAGAACTTTTTGATGAATTTAAAAAAGATGGCAAAACTTCATATGCTTTCAGACTAATTTTTCAGTCTTATGAAAGGACTCTGACTGATGCGGAAGTTAATCAAATCATGGATAAAATAACTAATAAAATAAAGGAGAATGAAGGTTGGCAGGTGAGGTAAAAGTTTTACACACCCACTGGTTTGTGTCGACTGAATAAATGCTATTATCAAGATATGAGTGAAAATATACCAGCAAACATACATCTTTCAGTAGTTAAGAAAGTTACTACCAAGACATCCTTTATAAGGCTGGTATTTGCTCTGTAAAAATCCCCCAAACGCAAACTTACAAAACAAGAACCAGCCCCATAAAGGCTGGTTTTCTTTTTATCTATAAAACATGAATAATCAAAAATTAAAATTTAATAAAACAACCACTAAGTTGACCTGGGTCAACAAATATTTGAGGTTGCTGAATGCGTTTATAGATTTCTAAAACATATCCACCAGCCTCGAATTGTTCGAGGTGTGGAATTGATCATCGAAAACTAAATACAAGGGAAAATATTATGAAAAAGGTTTGTGTCGTTGGAGTCGGAGCAGTTGGAACAGAAATTATCCGGCTGCTATTAAAAAGAAAGTTTCCGTTTAGTTCGTTGGATATATTTGGTCGCTCTGAGAGAATGGAGAAAATTTTCGAGGCTCATTACAAGGTAAAAGCAGTCACACCTCGGTCGTTCGATGGTATGGACATTGCTTTCTTTGCTGGCACTGAAGGATCTAAAGGGGCTTCTCAAGTTTTTGGATGGGAAGCCGTGAAGAGAGGATGCTTGGTGATTGATAACGGGGATGATTTCAGAATGGATGCAAGAGTTCCATTAGTCATTCCAGAAATTAATGCTCCAGCACTAAAAAATCATCAGGGATTCATAGCCAATCCGAATTGTAGCACCATCATATCTTTGATGGCGATTGCACCTCTTCATCGAGTTGCCAGAGTCCGGAGAATAATTGCAAGCACATATCAAGCTGTCTCTGGGACTGGCACGAATGCAGTCAAGGAGCTTGATAGTCAGGTACGAGATTACGTAAAGGGTCACAAAGTGAATCCTGAAGTATATCCACATCAGATCGCATTCAATGTTATCCCTGCTGTTGGTTCATTTGGTGGTGATTCTGGGGAGAGCACTGAAGAGATTAAAATGCGGCAAGAAACACATAAGATACTTGGTGACCCAGGAATTCGTATCTCTAATACCTGTGTTCGGGTGCCTGTTTTTAATGGGCATAGCATAGCAATCAATGTTGAGTTCGAAAAACCAATGAGTCCAAATATGGCTCGTGAGATCTTGGCAGAATCTCCAGGCGTACAGCTTGTGGATCGTCCCAGAGATGGGGTATATCCTATGCCGATCAATGCCTCGAAAAAATTCGACGTATTGGTCGGTCGTATTCGTAAAGACCAGAGTGTTGAAAATGGTATAGCACTTTGGTGTTCTGGTGACAATATTTGGAAAGGCGCTGCACAAAACGCCATACAAATAGCTGAGCACTTAATATGAAAAGGAAAATATTATGTCTAACGAAATTCAAACTTCTGATCCACCGCTTGATTTCATCATAGAAATAGATCGCTCAATTGAGCCGATCTATCCTGAATGTATCAAGAGGCTTGGTAAAATTGATCGAAGTCATGTCGGCCCAACACAGTACGACTTGTCAGAGGTTTCGCTTTGGTTTCATCCCAAGCAAATCTCTGGTGCGTTTCTGTGCAAGCATGTCCATGCCTACCTATTAGAGACATATGGAATTGCACAGTGTCTCAATCTGCAGGATGGACTCGCTATTCAAGCAAAAGGTTTGGAGGTTTTCCGGCATCTCTTCAAAGGGAAAGAAATTTTTCTTTGGGGATCGGTTTTGGAAAGTCGAAACGGTTTTCCGTTTGTTCCTTATCTTTACGAGAGACAAAATGCCATGAATGGAGTTTGTGAAGTCGTGTTGGGCTGGAACGGTCTAGGAGATATATGTGGTCAGAATCGTCCCGCGCTTCGTTTCTCCAACTCTACGATCGACTACGTGATATGACCTACGCGCTCGGCGTTCACTGAGCAACAGGCGAGATCCTGATCACTCTCAAAAAAGCCAGCTACATCCGAAAGGGGTTCTGGCTTTTAATTTTTGTGTATGCTATTATTTAAATGTGAGCAAAAATATAGTGCAAATTAGTAATGTTTTCTTTTTCAGCCCTCAATTTAGAAGGCTGATATTTGCGCTGTAAAAAAAATCTCTTAAACAAAAATTACAACTCAAACACCAGCCCTCTAAAGGCTGGTGTTTTCTTTCGGAGAGAAAATACAACACTAACGTTCGTTGACAGTAGAATAAAACTTATGAAGACCAAAACAAATCCAAAGCTCGAAAAGCTCGGACAAAAACTCGCACGTCTTGACTGGCAGTTGGTCAACTTGATGGCAAGGCGTCTTCGCTTGTCTCGACAAGTGGCTGACGCAAAAAAAGAAACAGGCGAACCAATCTTTCGTGCTTCTGCAGAAAGGGCTCGGTTGCATCGGATTGCTAAGTGGGCGACTGAACAGGGCATCAATCCCGAATTCGCTCGTACTCTTCTTTACAACATCATTGGTGAATCTTGCAAACAACAGATGATTCATCTGCAAACAAAGAAACAAACCAAAACTGTCAGTTAAAAACAGAATAAGGAAATCTATGAAAAAAGCAAAAATTATTGCTCTTGGACCTAAGGGGTCTTATGGACACGAAGTGGCAAAGATTGTGCAGAGGTGGTTTGGATATGGGGAGATATGTTTTGCGCCCACCAACGTGAGCATTTTGCAAATGGCAGAAAGTGAAAATGCAATTGCTGTTATCCCAGTGGAAAACAGCACCTTCGGAGATGTGGTTGACGTGCTTGGGTATTTAGCGAAACAATCAGTTGATTACTCTTTGAGTGTTATTGGCCAAGTGGAGTTACCTGTTCATCATTGTCTTATGGGTTTTTACCCAATCAATGAATTGGAAGTAATCTATTCCCATCCGCAGGCGATCGGCCAGTGTGGTGAAAGTATCAAGCGCTGGGGAGTTAAAGTCGAAAGTCTTCCTACTAGCACTTCAGCTGCAGCAAAGTTTGTGGCAGAGCATCCGGAAAAGAAAGTGGGGGCAATCGGGTCAGGATTTGCTGCAGATGAATATGTGTTACCAATTCTTGAACGTAACGTCCAGACATTAAAGGACAATGAGACACGATTCCTCGTGTTCGGTCCAAAGCAAAGGGTTACACCTACTGGAAATGATAAGAGTGTGATTATCTTCCAAATCCGAAACATGCCTGGGTCTCTTCTGTTGTCTCTATTGCCTTTCGGGCTTCTGGGGATCAACATGACTGCGATTCATTCCGTGTCACAAGGAAAGTGGTGCTATCGTTTCTACGCTGAGGTGAACGGACATGCCGAAGATCTTCGTATGAAAATGGCGCTCAAAGTGATGTGCTTGTTCCTCGAAGATCTGTTGGTGCTTGGATCATTCCCGAAAAACTTCGGATCATAGTAAACGCGCTCGGCGTAATCCGAGCCAGGAGGAGAGCCCTGATCGCTCTTCGCAAATAACTGCCAGCCTCTTTCCCAAAAGGAAACGCTGGCTTTTATCTTTTTTATAGAGTTACAAAGGATTACCCTCTGCCTCTGTAGACAAAATGTCATTAGTATGATATTGATGAGTGAGAATGCTCACACCAGATGAAGCTAAAAAATTGGTGCCCCACTTGAGTTCTGCTAAGTTTTTGACAGAGGACAGTGTACGTAGTCGCGATACAGATTGTGAGACTATTGGGAACATGTTTGACCAAAAAGGTTGGACTATCGTTGGATGGGCTTATTCACGAGATGTTTTTCCTAGGTTTTTAAAACCGTACGTTCTTATGTTTGAAGATGAAGCTGGAATTAAGCGTTGGTTCCATGTTGAAGAAGCAACCCTGCTTGATCTAGTAAATGATCTCAAGCAGAAGAAAAAATAGTGGTCTATCCACTGAGCGAGTCACTTATATGGCTCAACCTCGGACTGATTAAAGTTTCGGGGTTTTTTGTTTTTATACTGCTATTTTTATCCTAATAAATCACTAGCAAATACTATATAAATTTGCTATAATGGAGGTATATTTATGGTAAAAGAAGAGGATAAAAAGAAGGGCAATGGACATCATTATGACGCTTCGGATATATCGGTTTTAGAGGGTCTGGAGCCCGTACGACGCCGTCCAGGCATGTATATCGGTACCACAGGCCCGGAAGGGCTTCATCATTTAATATGGGAAATTTTTGACAACTCACGCGACGAAGCCATGGGCGGTTTTTGTAATGATATTGAAGTGGTTTTGCTTCCAGGCAATCGTGTTCGCGTAGCTGACAACGGCCGAGGTATTCCAGTAGATACTCATAAGAAAACCAAAGTTTCTGCTCTTGAAACGGTCATGACTACGTTGCATGCTGGAGGAAAATTTGGCGGGGAAGGATACAAAGTTTCCGGGGGTCTGCACGGAGTTGGAGCATCTGTTGTGAACGCTCTTTCAATTTTCTGTAAAGTAGAAGTGCATAGAGATGGTGGTACATATATGCAGGAGTATTCACAAGGCAAGAAAAAGTCTGCGGTAAAAAAAACAGGCAGTTCAAAACTTCATGGCACGATTGTCACTTTTGAACCTGATGTGGAGATTTTCAAAGATATTAAATTTGATTGGAATACAGTAGTAAACCATATTCGTCAGCAAGCGTATCTAGTAAAAGGTTTGAAGATTTTAATCATTGATGCGCGAGGTGCAAAAGAATTACAAGACAAGAAAGGTCTAAGTGACGAAGATGTTTTTTATTTTAGAGATCTTGGCCTCGAACTACCTTCTGTATCTTTTTATTTTGAAGGTGGACTCATCTCTCTCATAAAATATTACAACAAATTCCAAAAGCCGATCCAGAGCAATATTTTTTATGTTGAAAAAGAATTAGATGGCGTCGGCGTAGAGATAGCTCTGCAATATGTAGATGACATTAGTGACCGTATCATTCCTTTTGCTAACAACATCAACACACCTGAAGGCGGTACGCATGTGACTGGTTTCAAGACGGCGCTGACGAGAACTCTCAATACTTACTGCAAGAAAAATGAAATGATGAAAGAGTCTGAAGGCGGATTTACCGGCGAAGATGTTTTGGAGGGTTTGACCGTAGCCATTTCTGTCAAACTTCGCGAGATTCAATTTGAAGGTCAGACCAAAGCAAAATTAGGAAGTATGGAAGCGCAAGGTGCCACAGCGACAGTCTTCGGCGAGGCATTCAATAATTTCCTAGAAGAAAATCCTGATGAGGCAAAGTCTATAATAAATAAGTCTATTTTAGCTCTCAAGGCTCGCAAAGCTGCGAAAGCAGCGAAGGATTCAATACTACGAAAAGGTGCGCTAGAAGGCATGACATTGCCGGGTAAACTGGCAGATTGTCAGACCAAAGATGCTTCGGAATCAGAATTGTTCTTGGTGGAGGGAGATTCCGCAGGAGGTTCGGCAAAACAAGGTAGAGACCGTCGCACTCAAGCCATACTTCCACTGCGCGGAAAGATATTGAACGTTGAACGCGCGCGCATAGACAAAATGCTCGCTTCCAAAGAAGTGAAGTCACTCGTCATCGCTATGGGCACATCTATCGGAGATACTTTTGACCTCACAAAGATGCGTTATCATAAAATAATCATTGCGACTGATGCCGATGTGGACGGTTCACACATTCGCACACTCCTCCTGACACTTTTCTACAGATATTTTAGACAAGTCATCGACGCTGGATATATTTATATTGCTCAACCACCGCTTTATAAAATAAAAAAGGGCAAAGAAATATCTTATGCTTATACTGATGAAGAGAGAATTAAAATCGTCGGCAAAGGCGCTGATGTGAGTGAGATTCAGGAAGTTGAGGCTTCAGAAGAAGCCGAAATCCCGAGCGAAGGCGAGGGAAAGGAAGAAGAAACAGCAAAAAAATCAAACAAAGTCCACGTCCAACGCTTTAAAGGTCTCGGAGAAATGAATCCGGAAGAGCTCTGGGAGACGACCATGGATCCAGCAAACCGCGTATTAAAAAAGGTAAATATAGATGATGCTGAAGAAGCGAATAAAATTTTTGATATCCTAATGGGCTCAGAAGTCCCTCCTCGTAAATCTTTCATCCAGTCTAATGCAAAATTAGCTGAGATAGATATCTAGATTTATTTTAATGAAACCAAAACTTTTTATTGTCACAGGGAGTTCGTTTAAATTTCAAGATCTAGCTTTAAAATTAAGCGAATATTTCGATTGTGAGAAAAAGGAATGGCATGAACATGAAATTCAAGGTGATCCGGACGATATAATCAAACACAAATTAAAAAGAGCGTATGAGATTTTCAAATGTCCAGTTTTAGTGGACGATGTTTCCGTAAATATGGAAGCCTTGAACGGTTTCCCAGGTCCCTACATGAAAGATATGTGGAAATATTTTACTCCAGAAGAAATGGGCAAGAAGTTTGCGGGTTCAAAAATAAGCGCCACTTGTCGCCTCGGGCTTTGCCGTGGAGAAGGGGATGTGGTGATAGCTGAAGGCACCTTTCAAGGTACAATTATTGCACCGACGCACAACAATCACCAAGGTAGAGATTTTGAATTATTTGTTCAGCTCGACGGTATGGATAAAGTTATGCTGGATTTAACTCCAGAAGAAAGAAAAGAAATCTCGCATCGCGGCAAGGCGATGAAGAATCTTTTGGAGATTCTTGAAAAGGAAACTAAGTAGTTTTTCAAAATGATTTTCAATTATTCTTTAGGTTTCTTAATATATCATATATGATAAGTTAAGGAAAAGAGCTTTTTGTAAAAATACTATTTATACAGGAATTTCCATCTACCTCGTCCAGTGCGTGGAGGCAGTCTTGCTTTTAAGATTTTCTCTAAAATTCCCCAAAGGCTATCATTTTTTGTTGTTCTCAGGAGAGAAGAGTATCTTCCGGTTTCATATTTCACAGACATTCTAGAAATAGTTGCTGGGCTCATACATAGAGCTTCTGAGATATAAGAAGCAGGAATTTCTTTTGATAAAAGATAAATAACTGCAAATCTTTTTGCAAGCATTATCTTTTCTGTGCGGGTTAGAAAATCATTTAAGAAAAATTTTATCCAAGACTTCCTGGCTGATTTCTCCAATGCTGTACCAAATTCGTTGTAAAGTTGCTGCAAATGCTCTTTCTTTAGTTTTTTTGATGATATAT
>JAZKJK010000008.1:17569-30323 GCA_040384365.1 Patescibacteria group bacterium
CTTAGTATATCATATATGATAGATTAAGAAAATAAGAAATTCAAAGCGGAGATTGATATCTAGATTACTTTTTATCAGAACCACCATCTTGCTTGCTAGATATTCCCTCTTTGATTTCTTTTAGAATTTTTTTTAAAATTAAATATTTAGGATCTTTGGTCTCTTCTGGCTTTAGAGTTATTTCATAACTGATACTTGCAGAGAATAGTTCCAAAGTCAACATCTTTTTTTCTAGTGTTTCATACCATGGTGCATCTTTAGAAATTTTTCCTTTTTTCATTGCCTCACGTGTTTCCTTTATCATTTCTAAGTATCCTACAGTAGCATCTAAGTAACCCATGTGAAATATATCAAGGACAGTTTCTTCATCATCATCTAATAAACCAGCCACGGTATCTGCCATAGTCCATGCTTCTAAGGCGTCAGAGACTTTTATAAATGGTGCAACTAATTTTCTAACATTTTCCTTGTAAGAATTAGACTCTTTTGGTTTACTGTTTTGTTCTTTTTTGGGTTTGAATCTGTCATCCATAATTTTATTTCTTATTCTTAATTTCTTCCAAAAGTTTTTTCAAGAGTTCTTCTTTTGACATTTGCCCGAGCGGTCCAGTGTCGCGAGACTCGAGGGTAACCTTCCCAGCCTCCATTTCTTTGTCCCCAATGACAATCCAGTAGGAGATTTTGTTATTTTTTGCATCACGAACTTTTGTGCCGAGGTTTTCATCTTTATCATCAAATTCGGCGCGGATGTTGTTTTCTTTTAGTATTTCAAAAACTTTTTTGGCTTCTGCGTTGTGATTCTCTCGTACTGGGATGACTTTCACTTGCACTGGCGAAAGCCAAAGAGGGAAGGCACCAGATGTATGTTCAATAAGGACTGCCATAAATCTTTCGATTGAACCCATGATAGCTGCATGGATCATCACTATGCGTTCTTGCACGCCTTTTTCGTTGATACAATACAGATCAAATCTCTCAGGCATATTCATATCCAGCTGAATAGTAGCCACTTGGTGTTCTCGGCCGATAGCGTCTTTAGCCATGAAATCTATTTTTGGCCCATAAAAAGCGGCTTCACCCACAGCCTCGATCGCCGTCTCGCCATTATTTTCCACTATTTTTCGCAGAGCTTGTTCGGAATTTTTCCAGACCTCTTCGGTGCCCAAGTATTTCTCCATATTTTTCGGATCATGTAGAGAAAGGCGAGGTTGTAAAATAAAACCAAAAGCGCCGTAGAAAGTTTTTATAATGGTATAAATTTTTCCCATTTCATGGCCTGACTGACTTAATCTACAGAATACATGCGCATCATCTTGGGTGATAGAACGCACTCTAGAAATTCCACCTAATTCTCCGGTTTGTTCATCACGATAAACTTTGGTTGTAGAAGCATATCTCTGGGGAAGTTCTTTATAACTCCATTGACGCCTGTTATAAATCTGGCTGTGATGCGGACAATTCATGGGCTTCATTGCTAGTACATGCCCTTCACGAGTGTTTATTTTAAATAGATCATCCTTGAATTTGTCCCAGTGCCCTGATTTTTCGTAAAGCTCTTTTTTGGTTATATGTGGAATATCTACTCTCTCATATCCGGCCGCTTTGCGAAGTTCCCAGACAAAACTATCCAACAAATCTCTAACGACTGTGCCTTTTGGAGTAAAGAGGGGAAGACCGGCACCGACGAGTTCGGAGAAAGTAAATAAATCTAACTCTTTGCCCAATTTCTTGTGATCTCTTTTTTCTGCTTCTCTCTGTTGTGTTACATACGCGTCCAATTCTTCTTTCGTATTAAACGCCAATCCATAAATGCGCGTGAGCATTTTATTTTTCGCATCTCCGCGCCAATAGGCTCCGGCGATACGGTCTAGTTTGAAACTATCAGGAGAGATTTCAACGCTAGGATTTTCTAAATGTCCGCCACGGCATAGATCCGTAAATCCTCCGCAAGTATAAGTAGTGATTTTTTCTCCGCGTTCCGCAATCTCATTTATCAACTTCGCCTTGTATTCGTTTTTGAAGAATTTTAGCGCTTCATCCTGGTTTATTTCCTTGTGCTCCCATTCTGTCCATTTTGGAAGTCGTTTCTTCATCACATTTTCAATTTTTTTCAAATCTGCGTCGGTTACTTTTTCGCCACAAAAATCAATATCGTAATAAAAGCCATTTTCTATGGCCGGACCCAGGGTGAGTTTGATTTTATCAAATTTATATATTTCCCCGACTGAAGCCGCCAAGAGGTGCGCCAAGGTATGCCGCATATTGCTCAATCTGTCATTCTTATCTTCTCCTTTTCCCATGGTTCGTATCATAACATATTTAACTTTTTTTCAAAATTGCTTTTTACTTCAAATGTGCTAGTATATGTCCATTATGGTAGTACGAATGAGAAGCACAAAATCGCATACAGGAAACAGACGTTCTCACCACGCTTTGGAGAGTACGAGCTTTACCAAGTGTGAAAACTGTAACGCTTTGAAAAGACGCCACACAGTTTGCTCAGCATGCGGATTTTATCGAGGCAAGAAAGTAATCGACTTAGTTAAAAAGACGGAAAAGAAGCAAAAGAAAGCAAAGGCAAAGAAGGCGGAGGCAAGTAAGTAGCGATTAGGCCCTAGGCCCTAGGCTCTAGCAAAGAAATGCTGAAACCTAGAACCTAAAGCCTAACGCCTAAATAAATGGCAAATAGGCACCTTTCAAGATCAATAGTGTTGCAGACCCTTTTCGAATGGGATTTCTTGCCCGCTGAAAAAAAGATGGGCAATTCTGCTGATGATGAAATCAAAGCGGCGCTCAATAGAAATTTAAAAGAATTTGCCCCTGGGCACGAGGACGATGTTTTCGTGCTGTCTTTAATTGACCAGATTCTAAAGAAGCGGGTCATGATTGATGAGATAATAGAAAAGGCGGCGCCGGATTGGCCAATAGATAAGATCTCTGTGGTGGATAGAAATATTTTGAGAATAGGACTAACTGAACTTCTTTTTGGTGATAGGTCACAAGTGCCTCCCAAGGTGGCTATCAATGAAGCCATAGAGCTGGCCAAAACTTTTGGTGGAGAGAATTCTGGTAAATTTGTAAATGGTGTCCTCGGAGCTGTGTATAAAGAGATAGGTGAACCAGAAAAAGAACACAAGAAAGCCTCCGAGCCAAAGAGGAATGATGTAGACCTCAAGGGGCCGAAAGAGCCTGTAGACTTAGCTAGTTTGCCGGTAGAGCATCTGGGTGGAGCACTGGTTTATACAAAAAAAGATGGCGTGATTTTGTTTGGTATGGTGCATGACGTTTTTGGCTACTGGACTTTATCTAAAGGCAAAGTCGAGGCGGGGGAAGATATTGAGGTGGGCACTCTGAAAGCCATCAAGAAAGAAATCGGACTCGATATAAAAATAGAAGAAAAACTTGGCACCAATGAATATGTGGCGACGCATCCGCAAAAGGGTAAAAGTTTAAAAAAGGTAGTTTACTTTTTGGCTTTTAGCGAGTATAAAGAATTAGAGCTGGAAAAGTCCGGAGGGCTGGATTCGGCTCGCTGGTTTGAGATGGCGACGGTGCCGGAGCTACGCATTTATAACGACATTATTCCGCTGATTGCCAAGGCAGTTGAAATTATTACTAAAAAATAAATCCCATGATTCAATTTTCAAATTTTGAGAAAAAAACAAAAATAATTTTTAAGGACAAGAGCTTGTTGCAACAGGCCTTCATCCATCGTTCTTATATAAATGAAAATCCAGCCACCAATCTATCGCACAATGAACGTCTAGAATTTTTAGGTGATGCGGTGCTCGAGCTCGTCGTCACCGACTTTTTGTATAAAAAATATCCTAGTTACACCGAAGGTGAGCTGACTGCACTTCGATCAGCTTTGGTGAATGCTGTAATTATTTCTGAAATTGCTACCACCATAGGCATGAATGAGTACCTGCTTTTGTCAAAAGGTGAAACCAAAGATAAAGGTAAAGCCAGGTCTTATATCCTAGCCAATACCTTCGAGGCATACATCGGAGCTGTGTATTTAGATCAGGGCATCGAGGCGGTGGGTAAGTTTATCCACAAATATCTCCTGCCAAAGACTGAAGAAATAGTTTCCAAGAAGCTGTGGCGTGATGCCAAATCTTTGGTTCAAGAAAAGGCGCAAGAATTTGTGAATGTGACTCCCGCTTACAAAGTTCTCTCTGAGTCTGGTCCCGATCACGACAAACATTTTACGGTGGGTATTTATTTCGGCTCTAATTTAATAGGAGAAGGTAAGGGTCAATCAAAACAGGAAGCCGAACAAAAGGCCGCCGAGTCCGCACTGAAGGCCAAGAATTGGCTGGATTAGTATGGTAGAATAGACGACATGCGGTTAAAAACCCTAGAATTAAACGGATTTAAATCCTTTTCCCAAAAAACTACTTTGGAATTCGAGAGTCCTGTGACTTGTGTCGTGGGGCCGAACGGATCTGGTAAATCAAACGTAGTGGAGGCTATCCGCTATGTCTTGGGCGAGCAGTCTATCAAATCAATGCGCGGAAAGTCTGGGCTGGACCTCATTTTCAAGGGCTCAAAGACTTTATCTAAAGGTTCTAAAGCATCAGTCTCAATCTATTTCAATAATTCCGATAAAGTTTTCAAACTTTCAAATAGCGAAGGAGAGAATATAAATTTAAATTACGAAACCATCAGCATTTCTCGTGAAGTATATTCGGACGGATTAAATAAATATATTTTGAATGGCTCTGAAGTGCGCTTGAAAGATATTCACAATCTTTTGGCGTCAGTGAACATCGGTTCCTCTGGACACCACATCATCTCTCAAGGCGAAGCGGACAGAATTTTAAATGCTAACCCACAAGACAGACGCGAGATGGTAGAAGACGCGCTCGGACTCAAGATTTATCAATACAAAATAAAAGATAGTACTCGAAAGCTAGAACGAACAGAGGATAATATGAAAGAAGTGACGCTTCTCCGCAGAGAGAATGCTCCGCACTTGAATTTCTTGAAAAAACAAGTGGAGAAATTTGAGAAAGTAAAAGAGATGCAGGCCGATCTGGCTGTTTTATACAAAGAATATTTAAGTCGGGAAAGTATTTATTTAGAAAATGAGAAAAGTGTTTTATCTGATGAAAAAAGTAAATTAAAAACTGAACTTACAAGTGTTGCTGGTAAAATCTCTCTGACAGAAGATGCTGATGGAGCAAAAGGAAATCAAAAAATAGAAGAATTAAGAACCTTTGAGCAGAAACTAAATGAAATTCGCGGGATAAAGTCAGAAATGGAGCGCAAGCTGGGTCGTATTGAGGGAATGATAGAAGCTAAACAAAACAGGGTTAAACTCACAAGTCTTTTGGGCCGATGTCCGACCTGTGGAAAAGAAATAGGCGAGATAGGCAAAGAGCAGATAGAAAACGGACAGCATAATGAGACAGAGCTAGCGGAATTGAAAAATTCGCAAGCTGTTACTCTTGCTGAAATGCAAAAACAAGGAGAGGAAGAGAAGAAACTTCTGCATTCAATAGAAACCTTAAAAGAAACGATAAATAGCGAGATGGAGGCTCTGCGTGATTTAGAAAAAGAAAAATTTAAGTTCAAAATGAGGCACGGGGAATTAACTTCCGCGCTAGGACTCGTAAATATAAAAGAAGCGAGTCTAAAAGCTAGAACAGAATCATTTGAAAATGAAATAAAAGAAGGTGTGGCGCTCATCGGGCAAGAAATATTGTCTTACAAACATCATAAAGTAGAAGAGAAAGTGGAATCACATACTCAAGAAGAACAAAAGAGAAAAATTGAACGCATAAAAATAAAATTAGAAGATGCTGGTATGGGTAACGGCGTGGAAGTGATGAAAGAATTCAAAGAAGTCTCCTCGCGGGATGAATTCTTGGCGAAAGAGATGGAAGATTTGACTAAAAGCGTAGAGTCACTAAAGAAACTAATAGATGATCTCAAAGAAAAAATTGATATAGAATTCAAAGAAGGCGTCAAAAAAATAAATGTGGAGTTTCAGGAATTCTTCTCGCTGATGTTTGGTGGTGGTACTGGTTCGCTCAATATTGTTCTAGAGAGTAAGAAGAAATCGCCTCAACGGCGATCCGCCGAAGAGGCGGAAAAAGAGTACGATGAATTTGTAGAAGAGCAGATTGTTTTTGACAAGGGAATAGAGATAAATGTTTCTCTGCCACATAAAAAGGTCAAAGAGCTTCACGCGCTCTCTGGCGGCGAACGCTCGCTCACATCTATCGCGCTCCTTTTTGCTATGTCGCAAGTGAACCCACCGCCTTTCCTTGTGCTAGACGAGACAGATGCGGCTCTAGATGAAGCTAATTCACGCAAATATGGCGATATGTTGGAGAAACTTTCCAAGCATTCTCAGCTTATCGTCGTCACCCACAATCGCGAGACTATGTCCCGCGCTGGCGTGCTCTATGGCGTCACTGTAGGATCCAACGGCGCCTCCAAGCTTCTCTCTGTAAAATTCGACGAAGCTCAAGCTATTGCGAAGTAGGAACCTCGGGGAATTTACCTCTCCCCAGCCCTCTCCTTGTAAAGGAGAGGGGGAATAAAAATCTAACACCAATATGACAATTATTTATAATAAGTCTAAACATTTAGTAAAAAGACTTTTGCTTAGGAGAAATCAAACTCCCCAAGAATTAATACTTTGGGCTCAGTTGCGTAGAAAACAACTAGGTTATAAATTTAAAAGACAATATTCAGTCGGACCGTATGTTTTAGATTTTTATTGTCCAACAAAAAAGTTGGCTATTGAGATTGACGGTTCTCAACATCTTGATAATAAAGAATATGACTGGGAACGTACAGATTATCTTTCAGTTTTGGAAATAAAAGTTTTACGTTTTTGGAACGATGAAATAAATACGAATATTGATGGCGTCGTAGAAAAAATTATAAGTGAATTATCCCCCTCTCCTTAACAAGGAGAGGGTAGGGAGAGGTGAATTAATATAGATTTTTTTAATTTTTCGTCATTTACTTTCGATGATTATATGTTAAAATGGTATCCGAAAGGAGGTGTTTCCGTATGGGAAGACCGACCAATGATTTGGGACTAGACGAACCCATAATCGGAGAGGACGTTCAAATGGCTGAAGGTTGTAAATGGCCAGACGTCTTCAAAGTCAAGCCCACGTGGGTTGATGAGATTATGATTCGACAGCTCGCCGAATCAGCAGCAAACAGGAAGGCGTCTGCGGGAAGATCACGGATGATAATATGTCCGCAACCCGACTAACGCCTGCACAGCAGGGGATCAGAAATGATTCCCTGTCTTTTTATTTGAACACCACTTTCTCCTCTTTACCCTTTATTATTTTATTTAACTGAAAGACTGAATTTAATTGAGTGGCATTTTTCTTCATAGTCATCGAGCCGTCTCTATTTATTTTAATTTCGAGCAGCATACCTTGCATGGTTGGTTTACTCCACGATTGGTCAAAGATAAAGTTGCCGAGCGAGTAAGCGATAAATCCATCTTCATAAGTTTCTGTATCTTGGATGACATGGGGATGCGAGCCGATGATTATTTTCGCCCCCGCATCTATGGCTTTATGTGCTAAATATTCTTGTCTGGCGTTATGTTTAGTCTTGTATTCTTCGCCAAAGTGAAAAGAAACTATAAGATAATCGACTTGAGCGCTAGCATTTTTTATTATTTCATCGAAACGAGGATCGCTGGCGAGAAGTTGTCCTGCTTTCTCCACATCTGCAGCCATATGCGCTGGCCCAACATCAGAGAACCCCAAGAATCCAATTTTCATTCCGTATTTTTCAATGATCGTCGGTGTCTCGGCTTCTGTTTTATTATTTCCACCGCCAGCATAGAGTATCTCATTTTCTTTTAGGCGCGCGAGGGTGTCAATGTAAGAAAGGCGGCCCCAGTCTCCGATGTGATTGTTGGCAACTGACAAGACGTCTATGCCCGCGCCTCGCATGGCTGGGATGGTGCCAGGGTCCATGCGGAAAGAATACAGGTTGTGCAGGTCGGCACCTTTGTCAGAGGCTGTACCCTCCAAATTTGCAAAAAATATATCTGCATCTTTTATAATTTTCAACTTTTCAAAAAGCGCTGAGTAATCATTGTTGAAATTCTTGACGACGGAGGCCCTGACTCCGCGGTCGAGCATGATGTCGCCACCAAAAGCGAGTGTTACAAAACTCGGCTCTTTAATATCGGGCATGCCTACTTTCTCTTCTACCCAGTTCCGGTTTGCATCAGCGATACCGCCGTAATATATATTTTTCTTTAAATATTTTAAAATAGTTTCGACATCTTTGTGTCGGTCTGAGCTTTGGAGTAGAGTGATGGCAATAGGGCGTAGACCTGTCTGTCCAAGGGGTAGATTGAAAAGTGATACGACGGTTTCTTTGGCTGGGGCAGTGTATCCAGATTTGCCTCCAAAGTAGCCGTCTTTACCTAGGAACTGACTAATATTTGACCAAGATTGTTTTTTGTTACTGAAACTGCGTTTGTTGGTGATTTGAATTATATCCGGCGCTTGTTGTGTCAAATATCCCGTGAACTTAAATAAATCAGAAACAGTGGATTGATTATTTTGCGAGAGTCCACTCGGATCCGCATACGATGTCGCTGACATCTTTAGTTTCTCTGCCTGTTGATTCATTTTGGCGATAAAACTATCTCGTCCGAAATGTGACGCTAGGACTTCCGCTGCATCGTTGCTCGATTCCAAAAGTAGTGGATATAGCAGATCTGCTGTTTTTATTTTTTGTCCTAGTCTGAGCTCACCATTTGTGCCATTGGTGGCCAGTGCTGTTTTTGACACTTGCGCTGTCTCATCCAAAGTCGCAATCTCTTTGGTGACGAGTGCGGTCATTAGTTTCGAGATGGAAGCGATGGGGAACCTCAGGTCTTGGTTTTTTGAGAGGATGACTTCACCTGTATTTAAATCTCCCACCAAGAATGCTTTTGCCGATATTTTAGGCGTCCCGTTTGTGTCTTTATTGAAATAAAAATATTGCGCTTTTGGTGCTGATATTGATTCCAGCACTGTAGCTGTGTGCGTTCCTGATTGGAATATTTTCTGGTAATTAATACTACTGAAAACAGTAGATAGAGATGACGCCAGAAAGATACCAATAATTATAGGGAATATCATCCAGATTGTTAGTTTTACTTTTTTTCGCATACTTAGATTAAGCTGTAGTCTATAGCCTTCTTTTCCAAGTCCACCCCCTTCACTTTTATCTTGATTCGGTCGCCGAGGCGGTACTTCTTTTTCTTTTTTTGTCCGACTAGTTCTAGTTTTTTCTCATTGAAAACATAAAAATCATCAGCCATATCTCGCACTCGCACTAGTCCCTCGCATTTTGTTCCGATTTCTTCCACATACATGCCCCATTCTGTCATCCCGCTAATCACTCCTTCAAAAGCTTCTCCCAAGCGTTTGCTCATGTATTCCACCTGTTTATATTTGATAGAAGCGCGTTCCGCATCCGAAGCGCGTTTTTCTTGTTCAGAAGAAATTCTGGCAATTTTCTCGTATGCCAGTAATTTATCTTTCCCGACTTTTTTCTTGGTGAGGTAATCATTGAGCAGTCGGTGGATTATAATATCTGGATAGCGTCTGATGGGGGAGGTGAAGTGAGTATAATGTTTAAAGGCCAGACCATAGTGGCCGATATTTTCGGTGGAATAAATAGCTTTGGCCATAGACCTGATCACGGCTCGGTGGACCGCATCACTCATCGTACTTTTCACACCACCTTTTTGGTTTTTATCAGACAAACTTTTTAGTAATTTGTTTATTTCATGCGTCGGGATGATGCCGCCCACGAGAGAGATCTTGTATCCCAGACTTCGCAAGAAGAATGCCAAGTCCACCATTTTTTCTTTACTTGGAAGATCATGTACACGGTATAGGGAGATGCTGTCCTCTTTCCCGCTCTTGCCCGTCCCATCTTTGTGGTTAGTCTTCTTGGGAGAAAGTATTTCAGCCACTTTTCTATTGGCGAGGAGCATGAATTCTTCAATCAATCTGTTTGAATCACCGCGTTCTTTTTTGATGACTTTGATTGGCACGCCCTCGGCATCTAACACGAATTTTACTTCTTCTTGGTCAAGCGAGATGGCTCCGTTTCGAAAGCGTTCTTCGGTCAGGAGCTTTGCTAAATTATTCAAGGTAGATAGTTCTTTATGGAGTGGCGCCCCAGCTTTCTTGATAGATATTTCCGCGTCTTCATAAGTGAATCTCTTTTGCGAATGGATGACGGTGCGTCCATACCATTCACTTTTAACTTTGGCATTTTTATCTATGACAAAAACTGCGCTCATGGTGAGCCTGTCTTTGTTTGGCACCAAACTGCATAAATCATTTGATAATATTTCTGGTAACATCGGGATGGTTCTGTCTACTAAATACACCGAAGTGCCTCGCTCGCGAGCCTCCTCGTCTAGGCCACTACCAATTTTTACATAATGTGATACGTCGGCGATGTGGATGCCCACTTCAACCTCATCTTTATTTATTTCTTTAAAAGAAATTGCATCATCGAAATCTTTGGCGTCGCTAGGGTCAATGGTGAAGGTCAGAACTTCTCTAAAGTCTCGGCGTCCGGCGCAATCAGACTCTTTGATTCCCTCGTGCTTTATTTTTTCGGCCTCTTCGTAAACTTTTTTAGGTAATTCCGAATCAAAACCTTTTTCTATGGCAATGGAATGCATTTCTACATTATTATCTCCCGGTCGGCCTAATATTTTTATAACTTTTCCCTCTGGTGCCTTGCGCCCATCTGTCCAAGAAGTTATTTCTACGAAAACTTTTTGTCCAACTTTCGCGCCAGCTAACATTTTTTCTGGAATCAAAATATCTGTATACATTCTAGTATCATCTGGCTTCAAGAAAAACATACTGCCTTCTTGTTCCAGAACTCCAGCAAAACGCATTTTGGCTCGGGTGATTATTTTAGATACTTCTGCTGTCTGTCTATTTTTAGTTTTAGGGTGTAGCAGAATTTCTACCGTATCTCCATGCATAGCCGTATTTAAATGCTTTGCATCAATTTCCGGATCTTGTTTATCCTTCTTGCCCCCGACGGCGACATAGCCTGTGCCTTTGGCGGAGATGGATATAATGCCTTCTAGTTTATTGTTTTTCGTATCTTTCACCCTACAAATATAGCATAAAATGGTCATTGACAATAGGGTCAAAATATGCTATACTTCATTTGAAGTCAGTATAAACCATAAACGTCCTGCAAATCGACAAAATAGTTATGAAGACAAAAAAGACAGCCTTTGCCGTGGGCTTAATCGCGGCAGTTATGATGGTGTTCATGTTCACTGGGTGTGTTTCGCCAGAAATGCGCCACGCGGATACGGAGCACCTCTTGGTGGAGCGGCTTACTCGCCCGGATTCTCGGGCTGAGTATGAAACGACGACCAGGTCTGGTCGTGAGTATTCCGGCGAAGGGGCCGGGGCGGTGGCATCAGTCAAGACATTTGGGGATGTTAATCGCCCAAGGTCTGTCGGTACAAATGCGCCAGTCCAATCCACAAACTGCCCGACTTGCTTCTCTGCGAGCGGTTCGGGTAAAGGCAAGGCCTGGCTTCATCAGGAAGACCATGAAGTGTCTGGGGGGATGCTGGCAGCGAAGATTGTTCGCGGAAGGCAGAAAGGAGAAAGGGCAAGACGTCCACTCTTTAATCCTTTTGCTACCGGCGATGGTGTCAACACCACCGCTGGATACGTCACCCCTTATGGTGGCGGAGGATACGGTTACGACGGAGGTGTGAACACCACCGGCGGCCAAGTCACCCCCTACAACGGAGGTGGTCGGCGTTACTGAAGCACCAAGGAGAATAGCAACTCCTAAATAAGTTTGCTGAATAAACAATCAACATAATGCGCCGCGTTGGGACCTCCCGATCGGCGCATTGTTATTTTATAAACAAATACTGGTTGACACTAGGTTTTAAATATGATTTGCTTTAAGAAACAAATGTAAGTGGTCCTTTAGGTGGCCTTAAAGGCTTGCTTACAAGAACAAAGGAAACATGAAAAAAAACCTAATCGCGGTGTTGGTCGCGGTGTTGGTGGTGGGTTCGGGGGGATGTACATTCTCCCGAAGCACGGATAAGGATGGAGTCAGGACTCCGTCCTCGTTTGGAAAGTTGATTGGTCCAAAAACGCCAGCAGAGGTTTCGGCGTTTTACGGCGACCCTGGCCTTTTTCGAGGCTATTCGCCCTACGATCGACCGTAAACCTTCCTCACACTGCACTCGATGGTTCGTAAAAAATAAAGGTGCCGGTGTGTGACCTGAAAAGGTGGCCATCGACACCTTTTCTATTTTTAAAAGTAAGTTTGCCTTTTTTATAATTTGTGTTAGACTCATTAAATGTTAAAAATAAGACTTCAGAGAATAGGCAGAAAGAACGATCCGGCGTTTCGCGTAGTTCTGACTGATTCCAAGAACAGCACCAAGAGTGGTAGGTTTTTAGAAATCCTCGGTACTTACAATCCAAAGGTAGGAGACAAGGCCAAGAGGACAAGTTTTGCTGATGACCGAATAAAATATTGGATGGGCAAGGGGGCGAAGCTCTCAGACACCATGCACAATTTCTTGGTACATGGCAAAATTATAGAGGGTAAGAAAGTCAATGTTCTGCCTATGAAAAAACCAACTCAAAAGAAGAAAGACTTGAAGGTGAAAAAATAATCCTGTATACTTGAGAAGCAGTTACGTCGGAACACTGCACGATTAGAAAGATTAATAATTTCTTAA
>JAZKJK010000008.1:30333-39532 GCA_040384365.1 Patescibacteria group bacterium
ATTAAGGTTAGTAAATTTATTAAAAAAATATATGCAAGACGCTGACAAGGTATTTCTGGAATATGTAGTTAAGGCTCTGGTTGATAACCCGAACGATGTAAAGATTGATAGGACTGTCGATGAAATGGGTGTACTCATCTCTCTGACTGTAAATCCTGCCGACATGGGTAAGATTATCGGCAGAATGGGCAACACCGCTAAAGCTATTCGCACCCTCTTGCGAATCATTGGTATGAAAAATAATGCTCGGGTGAATTTGAAAATAAACGAACCAGAAGGTGGCACTCGACCGGAGAGTCATATCAGTCCTACTGGTAACAACACAGGTAGTGGCCTCGGGAAAGCTCCAAGTTCACTAAAGACAGTGGATGAAGCAATGGAAGATTTGAAAGGTATTTAGTGAAAAAAGCTCCGTAAGGAGCTTTTTTCTACTGATCAACACCGATAAAGACTGATGGCACTGATAATGCTAAAATTAAGCTATGAATAAGGTGGAAATTTTTTTGCACGAAGATTTATCATATAAGATCAGAGGTGCTTGTTTCAATGTGCATAATATTTTGGGCGGTGGGCACAAAGAGGGAATTTATCAAAAGGCTCTCGCTATAGAATTCGAGAAATCCGGCATAAAATTTGAAAGAGAAAAATCTTTGACTATAAGTTATGAAAATGAGAATATAGGGGTCTATCGTCCAGATTTTATAGTTAATGGAGAAATAGTTCTAGAACTTAAAGCTATAGATTTCATGCCAAAAGATTGTGAAGTTCAGTTGCTTCATTATCTTAAATCAACAAAATTGCCTTTAGGATTTTTGATTAATTTTGGTCCAAAAAAAGTAGACATTAGACGTCGAGTGAATTTTATCAGTGTTGATCAGTAATTTATCAGAGTATATCAGTGATGACTTTCCATGTAATCACAATTTTTCCAGAGATGTTTGATTCTTATCTCAAAGAGTCTATTCTCGGGCGGGCGATTAAGGATAAAAAGATTTCTGTGAAGTTTTACAATCCCATGGATTTCTGCAAGCCCAAAGAGCGAGTAGATGGACGACCATATGGCGGCGGCCCAGGGATGGTTTTGCGACCAGAACTATTTCTCAAGGCTTTTTCTAAAATAAAAATAAGAGATAAGCGAAAAACCAAGATAATTTTATTTTCTACTAGTGGCAAGAAGTTTGATACAGCGTATGCCAAAGCCTCAGCTAAAAAATATACCGACATTATTTTAATTTCCGGCCGATACGAAGGCATAGATGCTAGAGTCCAGAAAATATTACAAGCCGAAGAGATCTCAATAGGGGATTATGTGCTGACTGGTGGCGAACTTCCAGCTATGGTCTTGATCGATTCCATTTCTCGTCAAATTCCGGGAGTTTTGGGTAAGTATGAATCTTTAGAAGAAGAACGAGTCTCAAGTAGTGAAGTTTACACTCGTCCGGAAGTTTTAAAATATAAAAATAAAAACTATAAAGTTCCAAAAGTTTTGCTTTCGGGCAATCACGCTAAAATAGATGAGTGGAAGAAGAGACAAAATTATATTGACAAGTAAGCCTCTCTGGGTTTAAAGTTAAAAAAACTAAACAATTGCTCTTTACATCATGTTTGCTGGAGAGAGCTGTGTTGTTGCAACATAAGGAAATATGCCAAAATATATTGGTAGAAAGCTAACCGTGCCGTCGAACTGGATACCAAAAAGGTTGCTGCGGCGGGGCTACGATGCTCGAGATCCCAAGGAGGGAGACATCTCCTGCAAGGATTGCGGGCGTCTAAGTCCCATGTGTCACGCAAAAAATTGTCCCAAGTCTCTACCCAAAAGTGCCAAGTCCGACATCATGGGGGCACACTGGTAATGGCCTCAAGTTCACTAGCCGAGGGAAGTTCTATCCTTCCCTCGGCCACCAATCAGAATCGCTAAGACTTTCAAAAGATCGTTTTGGCGATTTTTTATTTATACACAAAAATGGTTGACAAAAAAACGAAAATAGAGTAGGCTACTCTAGATTCACTGATTGAGTACTGGATGGAATCTTAGTGTTATAAGGGCTATATATTACTAGGGTTTTCTAACTTAATCGTCTCTAATAAATTTAAAGAAGCTAAAGAAAAGCATTTTTCGTCTGTTTTTCTTTCGTTTATTTTTGCTTATTTGAGAAAAAATAACTATGCACACAATTGCAAAGCGTCCGAAGAAGTATTTTAGCAGATACAAGAAACCTCTTGTAGAGTTTCCAAATTTAATAGAGGCGCAAGTAAAAAGTTTTAAATGGTTGGTGGAGCAGGGTATTGGGGAAGTTTTTAAAGAATTTTCTCCGATTATCGATTACTCTGGAAAAAAGTTTCAGCTGGAATTCACCTCTTTCTCTCTCGGTGAATCAAAGACTGACGAAAATAATTCTAAAATAAACAAACTCTCTTACCAAGGGCTCTTGAAGGCGCGAGTAAAATTGACGAATAAAATTTTAGGCACAGTCAAGGAGCAGGAGATCTTCATGTCAGAATTTCCTTTGATGACTCCTCACGGAACTTTTATCATTAACGGTGTAGAGCGCGTCATCGTGCCACAACTCGCGAGAAGTTTCGGAGTTTTCTTTACTGAATCTGAGAGCAAGGGTAATAGATATTTTGGCGCTAAGATTATCCCAGCCCGCGGAGTCTGGATTGAGATAGAGTCGGAGGCTGACGGAGCTATATACATAAGAATAGACAAAAAGAGAAAATTCCCTGCGACGGCTCTCCTACGAGCTATGGGTTACGAGAGTAATGAGGCCATCATTAAAGCATTTTCTGGCAATGTGGCTTCTGAAGAAACTATAAAAAATTGTTTGGCCAAAGATGGCGTCAAGAGTGTGAATGATTCATACATCGAGATTTACAAGCGTCTCCGAGATGGTGATATGGCGACAGCTGACAATGCTAAAGAGTTCATCAATTCGCTATTTACTGCAGAGCGTTATGACCTTTCTCCTGTCGGTCGTTTCAGATTCAATCAGCGCTTTGCTAAACCTATGGATGAAGTCGCGCTAGCTCGTCGAACTATCTCTAAAGAGGATCTAGTGACAGTGATTATGAATATCATCCTGTTGAACAATACTTCTGATTCAAAGAGTGATGACATAGATCACTTGGGTCAGAGACGCGTGCGATTTGTTGGTGAAATACTGCAACAGAAAGTTCGCACCGGTATGATGCAAATCAAGAGAAACATTCAAGACCGCATGTCTATCATTGACGTTGATACTGCGATGCCGATCGCCATCATCAACCAAAGACCACTCCAAGCTCGCATCAAAGAATTTTTCACTACCAACCAACTCTCGCAATTTATGGCGCAAGAAAATGTGCTTTACGAAATAGAACATTTGCGCACTCTCTCAGCGCTTGGACCCGGTGGACTCACTCGTGAGCGCGCAGGACTCGAAGTTCGTGACGTGCATCCTTCTCACTATGGCCGAGTTTGTCCGATTCACACTCCTGAAGGTCCAAACATTGGACTTATCTTGCACCTTTCTACTTATGCCAAAATAAATGACTTTGGAATTATTGAGACTCCTTACATCAAGGTCAAAAAAGGTAAACTAACTTTCGAGGTGGTTTATTTGAACGCGCTCGAGGAAGAGAAATACAACATTGCGCATGCTGCAACTCCTTATGATGAGAGTGGCAAAATCACAGAAGAAAAAGTAGAGGCGAGAGTCAAGACAGAGCCGGGAGCAATTTCTCGTGATGAGGTGGATTTTATCGATGTTGCGCCAAACCAGGCTTTCTCTATTGCGACTTCGATGGTTCCATTCTTAGAACACAATAATGCGAACCGCGCGCTCATGGGAAGTAACATGCAGAAACAAGCTGTGCCATGTGTGCTTCCGGAAGCTCCACTAGTTGCGACTGGTATGGAAGAATTAGCTTCTCGAGATTCAGGTAGATTAATTATTGCAGAAGAGGAAGGCGTGGTGTCTTATTTGGATGCAAAGAAAATAGTTGTTGAAGGTAAATCAGACAAGAAAGGAAAAAATTCAGAAAAAACTTATAACCTCGTAAACTTTATGAGGAATAACAACTTTGCTGTTTTCCATCAGCGTCCTCTAGTCAACGTCGGTGATAAAGTTAAAAAAGGCGAAGTGCTAGCGGATACTAGTAGTACTGTCGGCGGACAGATTTCCATCGGACAAAATATTTTCGTGGCCTTTCTGTCTTGGTCTGGTTCGACTTATGAAGACGCCATCATCGTCTCGGAGCGTTTGGTCAAGCAAAGTAAATTTACCTCTATTTATGTGGAAGAATTTACCTGTGTGGTTCGTGATACCAAGCTCGGGCCCGAGATTACTACTCGCGACATTCCAAACGTCGGAGAACTTAAGCTTAAAGATCTAGATGAAGACGGAATTGTCCGTATCGGCGCGGAAGTTAGAGAAAACGATATCTTGGTGGGTAAAATTACTCCAAAAGGCGAGACAGAACTTACTCCAGAAGAGAGATTGCTCCGCTCTATCTTTGCCGAAAAAGCTCGTGACGTTAAAGATACCTCACTCCGAGTAGAACACGGTAAGCGCGGACGCATCATTGGGGTCAAGATTTTCTCTCGTGACTTGGGTCATACGCTGGAAGCCGGAATCATCAAGAAAATAGTTATAGAAGTTGCCCAAATCAGAAATATTTCAGTCGGCGACAAACTTTCTGGACGACATGGCAACAAAGGAGTTATTTCTAGAATAATGCCAGAAGAAGATATGCCCTATATGGCGGATGGTACTCCAGTCGATGTCATCCTCTCACCACTCGGCGTCCCTTCTCGTATGAACTTGGGACAAATTTTAGAAATGCATCTCGGTATGGCGGCGAACAGTCTCGGATATCAGGCTATTGTCCCACCGTTCTTGGGCGCGAAACATGAAGAAATAAAACAGGAATTAGTCAAAGCGGGATTGCCAGAAAATGGTAAATTGAAACTCTTTGACGGACGCACTGGCGAAGCCTTCGAACAAGACGTCGCTGTCGGTTATATGTATATGTTGAAACTGCACCACATGGTGGAAGACAAGATTCATATGCGTTCAATCGGGCCCTACTCACTCATTACTCAGCAACCTTTGGGAGGAAAGGCTCAAGGTGGAGGACAAAGATTCGGAGAAATGGAAGTCTGGGCACTCGAGGGTTATGGTGCTGCTTATACACTGCGTGAAATGCTTACTATAAAATCTGATGACATACTTGGTCGATCTGCAACATTTGATTCTATTATCAAAAATGAGACGATTAGACCGCCAAATTCTCCTGCATCATTCAATGTGCTTCTCAATTATCTGCGAGGTCTCGCTATGGATGTCGATCTAAAGAAAACCGGAGACAAATAAGATAACAATAAATCAAAAATATGAAAACATTAAACACAACTGAATTTGATCGAATTGCGCTTAGGCTTGCGTCTCCGGAGCAGATAAAAGAATGGTCTTTTGGAGAGGTGACCAAGCCCGAAACGATAAATTATCGTACTGGCCGATCTGAGCGTGGAGGACTCTTTGATGAAAAAATATTCGGACCGGAAAAAGATTACGAATGTTATTGTGGAAAATATCGCCGCATTCGCTACAAAGATATTATTTGTGAGAAATGTGGAGTCGAAGTTACTCGCTCCATAGTTCGACGTGAGCGCATGGGCCACATCGAGCTTTCGACTCCCGTTTCGCACATCTGGTTTTTGCGCGGCGTGCCTTCCCGAATGAGTATTCTCTTGAATATTTCTGTTTCTGATCTTGAAAAGGTCATATATTTTGCTGGTTATATTATCACCAAAGTTCACGAAGAGGAAAAAGCCAATGTTATTTCTGGACTAGATAAAGAGTACAAAGCTAAATTAAAAAATGCCGCGGATGACGACACTCGAGAGAAATTGAAAAATTTGCTTTCTGTCACCAAAAAAGAAATCGGAGAAATTTATGAAGGCAAAGTTCTAAATGAGATTTCTTTCCATCATTACTCTCTAAAATACGGCACTTGTTTTGAAGCGAATATCGGCGCAGAAGCCATCTATTCTATTTTCAAGAATCTTGATTTGGCTAAATTAAAAGCTCACACTGAAAAGATGATAGAAAAGGCGAGCGTGGCTGAAAAAGAGAAATTACAAAAGAGACTTTCCCTAATTCGCGCGATGACTTATGCTGGAATTCGACCGGAATGGATGTTCTTGACCGTTATCCCAGTGATTCCACCAGTTCTTCGTCCGATGGTGGCCCTTGATGGAGGTAGACATGCGACTTCTGACTTGAACGATCTGTATCGTCGCGTTATCAACAGAAACAATCGTCTGAAGAAACTGAAAGAAATAAATGCTCCGGATGTCATCTTGCGAAATGAAAAAAGAATTATTCAGGAAGCTGTGGATGCGCTCATAGATAACTCTATCGCCAAGCAAAATGATTCTGCGGCGATGAGTCAGTCACAAAAGCGTCCACTCAAATCTCTTTCTGACAATTTGAAATCTAAACAAGGTCTTTTCCGCCAAAATTTGCTCGGTAAGCGTGTGGACTATTCAGGCCGTTCAGTTATCGTGGTTGGTCCGGAGCTCAAGCTCAATCAATGCGGTCTGCCAAAGCACATGGCACTAGAACTTTTCCGACCGTTCGTCATTTCTAAAATTCTGCAAGCAGAGTTGGCATTTAATATTCGCGGAGCGAACAAGCTCATCGAAGAACGCACTCCGGATGTCTGGGCGATGCTCGAAGAAGTCATTGCTGGAAAATATGTTCTCTTGAACCGCGCGCCGACTTTGCACCGACTTGGTATTCAAGCTTTTAATCCGATTTTGATTGAAGGCAATGCCATCCAAGTGCACCCGCTCGTGTGTCAGGCCTTCAACGCTGACTTCGACGGAGACCAAATGGCTGTCTATGTTCCTCTACTTGAAGAAGCACAGTGGGAAGCCAAAGAATTGATGGCTGCAAACAAGAATTTGCTCAAGCCTCAAAACGGAGATCCTATCGTTCACCCTCGTATGGACATGGTGCTTGGAAGTTATTGGATGACGAAATCAGTCGATGGAGAAAAAGGTGAAGGAAAATATTTTTCACGCCCTAACACTGCTATTGCCGCGTATGATTATGGAATTATTTCTCTGCGCGCCAAGGTGAAAGTCCTAGCTGATCCTGAAAAAGTAAAATACAAAAAATACGATGGAGGAATTTTCGAGACTTCTGCTGGAAAACTTCTTTTCAACAGTATTTTGCCAGATGATTTCCCTTATGTGGGTGACGAAATGACTCAAGATAGACTTTCAGCCCTCTTAGACGAGTTGATAGTTCATTCAGGTGTAGAAAAAACCCCTAGTATTTTGGATAAAATAAAAGCTTTTGGCTTCAAGTATTCAACAATTTCTGGAACTACTTGGGGACTCGACAACGTCTCCGTCTCACCAGAGAAGCCAAAGATAATTGCTCAGGGCAAAAAATTAGAAGAAGAGATTATCTCACAATGGCGTGAAGGTCTCTTGTCTGAAGAGGAAAAATATCAGAAAATTATTGAAGTTTGGACACACACAAAGAAAGATTTAGAAAAAGTTCTGCCAAAAACTATCGATAAAAAGAGTTCCACATATGACTTATTCACCTCCAAGGCTCGCGGTACTATGTCGAGTCTGATGCAGATGACAGGTATGATCGGACTTATTCAAAACAACCAAGGTAAGACTTTGGAATTTCCTATAATTCCTTGTTACCAAGAAGGTCTTTCTCCGATCGAATACTTCGTCATTACCCACGGAGCTCGTAAGGGTGCTTCAGATACAGCGCTCAACACGGCTAAAGCTGGATACTTGACTCGCAGATTGGTGGATGTGGCGCAAGACGTCGTAATCACCGAAGAAGATTGTGGCACAAAAGAAGGCAAGTTGGTCTCAAGAGAAAATATTTCCGGAATTGAAATTCCACTTTCCAAAAATATTCGCGGTAGAATTCTAGCTGGGGATCTAAAAGATAAAAACGACAAAGTGATTTACAAGAGAGGATTCTTGGTCACCAAAGAGGAAGCCTACAATATCGAAGGAGCTGGTTTTACGGAAGTTTTCGTTCGCTCACCACTCACTTGTCGTACTGTACATGGTCTTTGTCAGATGTGTTACGGTCTTGATTTGGGAAGGAATCACTTGGTGGATTTGGGTGAGGCAGTGGGAATCATCGCAGCACAAGCTATCGGTGAGCCGGGTACTCAGCTAACTCTCCGTACATTCCATGCTGGAGGTGTCGCGGGTACTGACATTACCACAGGTCTGCCACGCGTTGAAGAAATATTTGAGAGAAGAATTCCAAAAAATCCGGCGATTGTTTCTGAGACAGACGGCGAAGTGCTCTCAATAGTAGCCAAAGATGGTAAAGAGAAAATAATTAAAGTGCTTTCTGACACAAAACTTGATGGTAAAGCCAATGAGATAGAATATCTGGTGGCATTTCGTAGAACACCGACAGTCAAATCTGGTGATAAAGTAAAGAAGGGGGATCTTTTGACCGACGGATCCGCTGATATCGCTGAAATATTCAAATTTGGCGGCAAGGAGTTAGTCGAAGAGTATATCATCCGAGAAATAAATAAAGTTTACGAACTTCAGAGTGCTTCTATTTCTAGAAAGCATACGGAAATAATTATTCGTCAGATGTTCTCACGCCGCAAGATAAAAGATGCCGGTGAAACCAATTTCTCTATCGGTGATATCGTGGAAAATACCGCTTTCATCGAAGAGAATATGCGAGTTGCTGAGCTCACTAAGGAAGCCAAAGAAGCTAAGGCAGAAACAGTGGTACTTGGAATTACTGAAGTATCCCTACGTACCAAGAGCTGGCTATCGGCGGCGTCATTCCAAAATACAAATCGTGTCTTGATTGAGAATGCCATCAAAGGCGGAGTGGACAATCTCCGAGGACTCAAAGAGAATGTTATAATTGGACGACTTATTCCAGCTGGTACTGGGTTCAAAGCTAAAAGCAAGACAAAAGTAGGGGAATAGTTTTTTGGTTAGGTAAATTAGAAAGTGATCAATAAAAATTATGTCCTCATCTGTTGATCAAATAAAACAAAGAATAGACATACTCACCCTGATTTCATCCTATATGAAATTGGACAAGGCTGGCGCCTCCTGGAAGGGTAGGTGTCCGTTTCATAACGAAAAGACACCAAGCTTTTTCGTCTCACCCGACAGGGGGAGTTACTATTG
>JAZKJK010000008.1:39542-42293 GCA_040384365.1 Patescibacteria group bacterium
GAGACATATTTACTTTCGTAGAAGAATTTGAGGGGCTTGATTTCAAGGGGGCGCTAAAACTTTTGGCAGATAAAGCAGGTGTTGTCCTAGAAACTTATACCCAAGAAGCACAAGAGACTAAGAGTGAGAAAGAAAAACTGTACGAGATAATGGAGGAAGCTACAAAGTTCTTTGAAAATAATCTGGGGAGTAGTAAGGAAGCACAAGAATATTTAAAATCTCGTGGATTAGAAGAAAAAACTATTAAAGATTTTAGAATTGGCTATGCTATTCTCGACTGGCGCAAACTCTATGATTATTTAAAGTCCAATGGTTTTGCGGATAGAGAGATAGAACTGGCTGGATTAGCCAAGAAGCCGGAAGATGCGGCGAAGGCCATGTATGATAGGTTCCGGGGGCGAGTGGTGTTCCCGATTTCGGATTCGAGTGGGCGAATCATTGCTTTCTCGGGTAGAATCTTGGTTGATGATGGTAAATCGGCAAAATATTTAAACAGTCCCGAGACCCCAATCTTCAATAAATCTTCTGTACTCTTTGGCATAGACAAAGCCAAAGACTCCATTCGCAAGAATAATTTTTCTATCTTGGTCGAGGGTCAGATGGACCTCGTCTTATCTCATCAGGCGGGTTTCAAAAATACGGTAGCATCTTCTGGCACGGCGATGACAGATAAAACTATCTCTAAAGAAAATATTATAAATAATCTAGGCCTGGTGTGCAGATTGTCAAAAAATATTGTGCTGGCCTATGATGCCGACAAGGCGGGGGTAAATGCGGCCAATCGTTTTGCAAAAATTGCACTGTCTCTAGGCATGGATGTGAAAGTGGCTGCTATGAAAGAAGGCGTCGATCCGGCGGATACTATCCAAAAAGAGGGCAAGGATGCTTGGCGCGAAGTTATCAGAAATTCCACCCACTTCATTCAGTTTATGCTGGATCGAATTTTGAAAGATGCTCGGGGCGACGGCCGGAAAGCTGGCATTCTCATCCGAGAGCGCCTGCTACCATTTCTGAATGATTTAGAAAGTTCAATAGAAAAAGCCCATTTTATAACGCTTATTAGCAATAAATCAGGCATCACTGAGACGGCCCTGAGAGAAGATTTAAAGAAAGTTGAATCTGAATTGAAGCACGAAAAAGAAGAGACGGAGATCGCCATGGTGAATGTGGAGAAAAAATTCCGGAAGGATCCGATCGAGCGCAGACTTTTAGGTATAGCGTTTTGGCAGGAAGGCTTGAAGGACAAGAAGGATAAAATCATAGACACAGAGCCAATCTTTACCAAACTTGCCAAGGTCAAAGAATTATATAAAGATATCAAGGAAGATTTGATTTATGAAGCTGAAGCATTTTATGGGGGTAGCCAAAATTTACAAAAAGATGTCGCCGAGATGTTACTTTCTATCGAAGAAGAATATTTAAATGAAGAACTTGCCACCGAGATGGTCAACCTCAAGAATACCAAAGATAAAAAAGAAGAGATAGAAATTTTAAAAAAGATAAATGACATAAATAAAAGAAAAGAAGAAATTAAAAATAGTCGGTAATAAAAAATATATGAAAAAAACAAAAAAAATAAAGAAAATAAACAAAAAGGTTAAGAAAAATAAAGTTAAAAAACCAAAAAAAGTAAAGGTAAAAAAAGTTTTAAAAAAGAAAATAGTTAAACTTTCTTCTTCTGAAAAGAAAGCTGGGAATCTGGCGCGCATTTCAAGCGAGCTTATAGAAAAAGGACGCAAAAGGGGATTCATCACTTATGATGAGATATTAAAAACTTTTCCCGACATTGAAAATAATATTCTGTTTTTAGATGAACTTTACGAGAAATTCGCCGTTGCGGGTATTGACGTCCTCGAAGGTGGCAATCTGCTCAATCTCAACACCGATCTGACTGACAAAGATTTGAATAAGTCTACGATGCATGATTCTATTCAAATGTATTTGAAAGAGATAGGACAATATCCGTTGATTCATGCGAGTGATGAAAAAGATTTAGCGAAACGAATTGAGAAAGGGGACTTGGAAGCCAAGAATTTGCTCGCCCGCGCTAACTTGCGTCTAGTTGTTTCTATTGCTAAAAAATATGTAGGAAGATCAGCGAATCTGACTTTGCTCGACCTCATTCAAGAAGGAAACCTGGGTCTATTTAAGGCGGTTGAAAAATTCGATTGGACCAAGGGATATAAATTTTCTACTTATGCGACATGGTGGATTCGTCAATCCATCACCCGCGCCCTGGCTGACCAATCTCGTACTATCCGCATCCCAGTGCACATGGTGGAGACTATTTCGAAATATAAACAAACCCATCGCCGCCTCTCTCAAGACTTGGGCAGAGAACCACTCGCGGAAGAGATTGCGACCGAGATGGGTATTCCTGTGGAGAAAATCCACGTGATTGAAAATATTTCCCAAGAGACTGTCTCTCTCGAACAGCCAGTCGGGGATGATGATGAGAAATCAACTCTCGAGAACTTTATTCCAGATGATAAGATTTTACGCCCAGATCAAGAATCTTCACGAAGGATTCTTTCTGACCAAATTCGTGAAGTTTTGAGCGAACTCAATCCCAAAGAACGCAAAATTCTAGAAATGCGTTATGGATTACTTGATGGTATTCAGCATACCTTGGAGAGGGTGGGGGAGGAATTTGGGGTGACTCGCGAGCGTATTCGTCAAATCGAAGCCAAAGTTCACGAAAAACTTCGCCAGAATGACAAAATTTCAAGGCTGAAGAACTATTTCGATTAG
>JAZKJK010000008.1:42303-59888 GCA_040384365.1 Patescibacteria group bacterium
CTCGAGTATATCTTGCACGATTAGTGAGGAGCGTATGAAAATTTATTTTCATAATGTCCGAGCGCTTATAAAATGTGTTACTCCGTAATATAATATAATTCCATAATAGACACGGTCGTGTCTATTATGGTAATACATAATTCGTATAAGATTGGAAAATATTATAAATTAAAATATTTCTCCAAGGAATCTCTATTAGTTATATTTTTTACTAAGGCAAAGTGTACGTATTTTCCAATCTTCCAATAATTAGCAATAAAATCTATCTCCTTTTGACAAGGATAGGGATATATCCAGACGCTATCATTAAATTTTACTAAACCTAACTCTTTCATTTTATCTCGAAGTGAATCGCGCGCGGATCTTTTGGTTTCGGGGATGTCAAAAACAATCATTCTAAAATTTCTGTCCCATATCTTTGCTTGCTTTATTTTCAAGTTTTCATAATTAAATCTCAAGAAAATTTCTTTGCCCTTGTCTGTCAAAAATATAGTATGAACATCATCAATTTCTTTGATCGATATTAGCTTTTGTTTTCTTAATTTAGAAAAATATCTAGAATAATTTTTCGGTTGCTTATTTAGGCCAAATATTTCTTGGACTAGTATTTTTGTCATTCTATAACTTGTTCTTCTGTTAGCTAGAGCTACAGATATACCTACTCCTATACCCAAAGCTCGAATGATTTTTCCAGAATTTGATTCTTGGTCGATTAATCGCATATTTAAATCATACCACAATAACCACGGTCGTGTCTATTGTGGTAATTGGTTAAATTTCCTTTTTATTTATGTATTTAGGATGTGTGCAGAGAATATTTGAAAAATTTTAAAGTTCTTATGGTGTGGGTGGACGAAAAGTTTTTTGTCGAGCCAAAAAATCAGTACATACCGAAAGGAGAAAATGTACTGGTTTTTATTTTAAGGCAATTTCTTAAAGTCTTGATGCATCCAGACTGTCGTTTGATGTGGTGATCTCAAAAAGTTTATCCATGTATTTCCAGAAACCCTCGTTTCCTTTTTGTTCCCATGCGCATTCCGTAGCTTCAGCTTCGTGGAAGGCTTTGGCGTGAAGCTGGGGGATAGGATAATGTCTATAGACCCAGGCGACATCACCATTACTTTTTTCTACTACTTGATGCATGGTGTTATGGAATACTTTACAAAATGGACACTCAAGATCTGAGTATTCTACTATAATTATTTTAGCGTCTAAAGTTCCCAGAATATGGTCGTCGACTGAAACTGGTCTGATTTCTTTGTTCATTGGAGTCTGGTTATTTTTCAATGCATCTGCAATTTGTTGCATAACTTTTTCAAATGGTTGAGCACCTCCTATGACATCCACAACCTTATTATTTTTTATTATAAAAGATGAAGGAGTACCACTTACGCCAGCCCTAATGCCGTCATCAATGTCCATTTGCACTTTATCTTTAAATTTTCCGTCAGTCAGACAAGTATTAAAAGCTTTCACATTCAGACCAACCATTTTAGAAATTGGTGTGCTTGAGGGTATGTTCGTTCCCATCATGCCGTTTCCCTTTAGCAATATTGCTCCCGCTATCATAACTCCCGCTATTATTATCGCTCCGGCTATTTGAGCCTGATTTTTGTTTGCGTTGTTGTTATTGCCCATAATACCTTTATTTTCTTCCATTGGTTGATTATATTAAATGTTAATATCTGTATTGTATAACTTGATACAATATACTAGGTTCGCTCGCTCGGAGTGGAAAAGTAAACTTCTCCACTCCTCACTCTCTGCCTAGTATAGCATTGTTTTTAAAAAGTAGTATAATTGACGGTATTGAAATTATTGTTCGAATAGTCGTTCGGACAGAACATTTATTAATAATTTATTAAAGATAATATGTGTGATGCAAATTGTGGTGGTGGGAAGTGTACTATAGCCAAGATTGGTAAAATTCTACTAATCATCGGCGGAATCAACTGGGGTCTCGTAGGGGTCGGAATGTTGTTGGGTAATAGTCTAGATGCTTGGAATGTTGTCAACAAACTTCTCGGCTCTTGGCCAGTAGTTGAGGCTATCGTCTATGTTCTTGTCGGTGTGGCCGCTATCATCAAGATTTTTGGTTGCAGATGCAAGACGTGCGCAGGTGCATGTACTTCTGGTGCTGATATGAATAAGGGAGTGTAGTTCTGTATTTTCTCTTATTTTTCAAAAAAAGCCCCTTTTGTGGGGCTTTTTTTGTCCATCTCCGCCGATAGACATATGACCCCAAAAATGTTACGATGAGCGGAAGTTATGGCTTCAATTTCAAACATGATATTTTATGTTTTAGTCTTTTTGTCTGTATATGTGCAGGTGTTTTTTTTCGTAACTTTTCTCGAGAATAGAAAAAAAATAATCATCCGGAATGGCAAAATTAAACTAGATTTTTATCCGTCCGTCACTATCGCTGTGCCTGCTTGGAATGAAGGTAAAACAATTGAGGCCACGGTGTCTTCGCTACTTAATCTAAACTATCCTCAAGATAAACTAAAAATACTTCTGATCGATGACGGGTCGACTGATAATACCTGGGAAATTATTCAAAAATTTTCCAACTACCCGAATATTAAAGTTTTTCATAAAGAAAATGGTGGGAAATATACTGCGCTAAATTTGGCCCTGAAGCACACCGAGACTGATTTTTTTGGTGGACTGGATGCGGATTCTTTTGTCGATCCAGAGTCTCTCATTCGCATCATGAGTTATTTCGAGAAGGATAAAAGCATCATGGCGGTCGCTCCTTCTGTGGGGGTAAATAATCCAAAGAATATGATTCAAAGTGCCCAGAAAGCCGAATACAATATGGGTACTTACCTTAAAAAAATGCTTTGCTTTTTGGGAGCTATCAACGTTACTCCGGGACCAATGACTATTTTTCGAAAGAAAGTTTTCGATGATTTGGGGGGTTATCGCTATGGTCACAATACCGAAGATATGGAAATTGCATACAGGATGCAGAAAAATTATTACAAGATAGAGCATTGCAACGATGCCTACGTCTATACGGATACCCCAGCTACAATTAGAAAGCTCTACAGGCAGAGGCTACGTTGGATTTATGGTTTTATAAATAATACGATTGATTACCGAAATTTGTTGTTTAGGAAAAAATATGGAAATTTCGCCGTTTTTACTTTGCCAATGGGTCTTATTTCCATTTTATCTGTCGGCTACCTTTTCGGACGGATTGTCTATAGTCTGGGGAATTTATTATATTCTAAAATTTCAGCTTGGCATGCGCTAGACTGGCACTTTGTCTGGCGTCTTCCCAATTTTGACCTGTTTTTTATAAATGAGAAATTTTTCTTTTTTCTGATTGTTTTCATATATTTTTTAGTTATTTTTTCAATAATGTTTGGTCGAAAAATGAACAGAGAAAAAAACCTCTTTTCATTCGACGTGCTATATTTCTTTCCAGTATATGGTTTGATTGCACCATTTTGGCTTTTAAAAGCGGTTTTTAATACTATTATACAAAGGCGTCCAAATTGGAGATAAAAAACTATGAATAATAACTTTGACTGGAAAAAATATCTAATTGTGTTTCTAATTACCTCTGGTCTTTTTGTGACCGCTATTTATTTGAGTAACTATTTTGGTAATAAAAAAATAGATCAATTGAAATCCATTCAAGATAAAATTTCCATCGACATTCTATCTTCGGAAACCCAATTCTCTTTACTTTCCGAACTATCTTGCAAGAATATTTCCGATTCCGTGTATTCTCCTGAGCTCGGGGAGTTGGGTAATAAGTTGGAATGGAGTCAGAAAAATCTGGGTGCAACCGAAGAGGTGTCTTATCTTAGAAAATATTATTCATTGCTCCAAATCAAAGATTATCTTTTAGCCAAAAAGATTTCCGAGCGTTGCGGAGTGAAGTCTGCCTTTATTCTTTATTTTTACACCACGACCGAAAACTGCAGTTTGTGTGAAAAGGAAGGTCAGATCCTCACTGATCTTCATAATAAATACCAACAGCTACGCGTGTATTCTTTTGACTACAGTACCGATCTTTCGGCCATAAGATCCATGCTGCAAATTTATAAAATAAAAGACACAGAGCTGCCGGCGCTCGTGGTGGGGGACGATGTGCTGACTGGCTTTCATTCTATGGAGGAGCTGGAAGTCATCATCAAAGATTCTTTCAAGATTCAACAATAACAGACTGCCAAAGCAAGGCTTCGGCAAAGGACTTCGGCAAAGGAGGAATGAGAGGAAAGTTATTAATTTTTTATGTATTTTTTCATTCTCCATTTTCTACCTTTTCCTTTGTTCATGTTTTTATAATAAGGTGTTAGTGCATGACAATTCGGACACAGTAATCTCAAATTACCTTCTAAATTATTTTCAGCATTTCCGTCTATGTGGTCCACTTCAAGCGGTACCACATCCGTTAATGGATGTTTTTTATTCCATTCACAAACGGAGCATTTGTTGTTATATTTTTCAATTAAATATTTTCTAAGCCAAGCTGCCAAATTTCTTGCAGTTATTCCAACTCCACCACTTTGTTTTCCTTTCTTCCATAAATCAACATTTGTTCGATACTCTAAATCACACTGGCATTGATTTGAGCAGAATTTTATTCTGTGTCTAGTCAAAAGTTTAGTTCCACATCCAGCACAAAATCTTAAGTTTTTCATTCTTCAAGTATACCACAACCAATAGGTATATGGTGGTCTACAGGGTGCAAAACCAATTTATTTTTTTAATAGTATTTTGATTTTAGGAAAATATATGCTATTGTAAAGGGTAGTAAGCCGGCATAGCTCAGTTGGTAGAGCACTTCTTTTGTAAAGAAGATGTCCGGGGTTCGATCCCTCGTGCCGGCTCATTTTTTGACTTTATTTCTTACAAATTCTCCTCTTTCTTGATCTTGTGTTTGATCTCTCTGATCTTGTGTTTATAATCTCCCACAATTTTTAGAAATTTGGAAATTTCCTTCTTTTCTCCATTTATGTGTCTAGCCTTAATTCTATTTTTTACTTCTATTTTTATTTCTTGGTATTTAGTTTTCAAGAAGGTGGAAGATAAAACATATAATCGAAGTATTTTCTCTAATAAAATATGTTCATATTTCTTTATGTTGGCAATAGTTAGATTCTTGACCTTTTCCAAGTGTGGAATTTCGAATGCGATTTTCTCCTCAATCAAGATTCCACCATTTTTTATCAATAGTAATTTTCTCCCAATCATAAAAATGATGCCGGAGAGTGATATAAAAAATAAAATTAAAAGAATGGTAGACATTGGTTAGATTGAATAGCGTCGCACTTCCTTTATCTTCGCCTTAGATTTTTCGAGGAGGCTACCGACAGAGTCTTGCGGATTTTTGATGAAGGCTTGATTGAGGAGTATCTTTTCCTTGAAATAGGTGCTGATCTTTCCTTCAAGCATTTTTTTCTTTATGTCTGCTGGCTTATCAACACTCGCAATTTCTTTCTCAAAGATTTCTGTCATGGTTTTTCGTGTCTCAGCAGTTACCTCCGCTTCGGTGATGTATTCTGGCTTCATAGCAGTAATATGCATCGCAATGTCCTTTGCAAGTTCTGTGTTTCCACCCTCTAAACTCACGATCACGCCGGATTTATTGTTGTGCACATAGCCTCCCAGCACATCACCAGCTACTTCGTACACATCACCCAACTGAATATTTTCTCCAGTTTTTTGGATTATTGGGTCTATCATATCTTTTGCCTCTTTCTTCATTCCTTCCGCTCCGAGTGAGATGGCCTTGTCTCCCAATCCAGAAAGTAATGTCGTGAAATCATCATTTCGAGAAACGAAATCAGTCTCACATAAGAGAGACAGCAGAATAGCTTTTCCGTCTTTTGTTTTAATAACCACTGCGCCGTCTTTGACCTCGCGACTTACTTTTTTGAGGGCGATATCGGAACTAGTTTTCTTTAGTATCGCCAAGGCCTTTTTCATGTTGCCCTCAGCTTCCTCTAGGGCACGCTTACATTGCATTACAGAAATGCCAGTAGCATCTCTAAGTTCCTTAACTAACTCAGTTGTTATTTGTGACGACATATTTTATTTTTTAGACTTCCTTGGCTGGTACAGAGTTCTGGCTGGCCTTGTAAGCATTAGAAAGGTGTACAGCGAAAAACTTTATTGAAGGGATGCTGGAGTCATTGCCGACGATAGGGTAATCGATGCCTTTGATGTTTGAATCAGAGTTGACCAAAGAAATGACAGGGATGTCTCTGTTTTTAGCTTCAGTTGCGGCGATGTGTTCGGCTCTGGCATCTACGACAAACAGCGCATCAGGAGCTTTCTTCAAGCCCAGTAGTCCAGTGTAATATCGGGCGAGTTTTTCCATTTTCTTGGCCAAGACCACTCTTTCTTTTTTGGTATATTTATCGAGTCCTCCGTCCTTGCTGTCTTTTTGATAATTTTCCAGCTCAGTGATTCTCTTTTTGATTTCTGTGAAGTTTGAAAGTGTGCCTCCGATCCAGCGTTCAGTCACATAAGGCATATTCAAAGATTCCGCTACACTTTTCGTGACTTCTTTGGCTTCGGGTTTGGTGCCGACAAAGAGCACAGTTTTGCCCTGCACGGCTAGACTTTTTACGAATTCGGTAGCCCCTTCTAACATTACGCTAGTCTTTTCAAGGTCTATGATGTCGCCTTTATTTTTTGTGGCATATATGTACTTTGAGACACTAGGGTGCCTTCTGGTTTTAGAATAGCCATAATGCGCTCCAGCTCGGAACATTTTTTCGATTAATGTATCAGTATCTCCCTTCTTTAAGTCTGCTTTTTGCATGGAGCTAATATATCAGAAAGATTGTATTTTTGCAAATTTTCAGTTAAGATGAGCGAATGAGACAAAGCATACTTTTTACTAAAACCAAAAAAGAGAGTCCAGCCGACGAAGTCTCTCGGAATGCTGAGCTACTTATTCGCGGAGGTTTTGTGCACAAAGAAATGGCCGGAGTTTATAGCTATCTACCACTGGGGTTACGAGTACTAAATAAGATTGAAAATATAATTAGAGAAGAAATGAACAAAGTCGGCGGACAAGAAGTCTTGATGTCGTCTTTTCAGCCAAAAGAAAATTGGGAAAAAACTGGTCGCTGGGAAGCGATGGATGATTTGTATAAAGTGAAAGATTCTTCCGAGAGAGAGGTTGCCCTCGGTCCGACCCATGAAGAAATCATAGTGCCTATTTTGAAAAATTATGTTTCTTCCCACAAAGATTTCCCCTTGTATATTTATCAGATTCAAAATAAATTTAGAATGGAACTTCGCGCGAAATCTGGAATGTTGCGAGGCAGGGAATTTGTGATGAAAGATATGTATTCCTTTCACACATCGGCTGAAGATTTTGAAGAATTTTATGATAAAATGAAGGGCGTTTACAAGAGTATTTTTCAGAGAGTCGGCATTGGTCATTTGACTTATTTGACTTTTGCCTCGGGCGGCACCTTTTCTAAATATTCTCATGAATTTCAGACTATTACCGGAGTGGGTGAAGACACTATTTATGTCGACGAAGCGAGTGGCGTGGCTGTCAATAAAGAAGTTCTCAAGGATGAAGTTCTGGCCCAGCTTGGGTTAGTCAAGGAAAAGTTGGTGGAACGAAAATCCATCGAAGTTGGTAATATTTTTGATCTCAAAACAAAATACTCTCAACCGTTCGATCTGTCATTTACCGACGAAAAAGAAAAAAAGCACGATGTTTTAATGGGTTGTTATGGTATAGGCTTGGGTCGTCTTTTGGGCACAGTCGTGGAGGTTTTGTCTGATGATAAGGGTATCATCTGGCCCGAGTCTGTCGCGCCATTTAGTATACATCTGCTTCTCTTGGGGGAAGATGAGGCTGTCAAAAAAGAAGCTACAAAAATTTACGAGACTTTATTGAAAAATAATATTGAAGTTTTATTTGACGATCGCGGTGGTGTGTCCGCCGGAGAGAAATTTGCTGATTCGGATCTACTCGGGATTCCATATCGGGCGGTAGTATCTGTCCGCAGTATCAAAGAAGGGGGCATAGAAGTGAAAAAGCGCGTAGAAGAAAAAGGTAAAGTTATTTCTCTAAATGATTTATTAAAGATTTTTTATGTTGGATAAAATTTACAAATTAATTAGTAATGATATCGGCATTGATTTAGGTACTTCTAATACCCTAGTTTATTTAAAGGGTCACGGCATCGTCATCAATGAGCCTTCGGTAGTAGCAGTCAATATCAAGACGAATCAAATTTTGGCTGTCGGCACCAAAGCCAAAGAAATGCTCGGACGCACCCCGGGGCACATTAGGGCCGTCCGTCCGCTGGTCGATGGGGTTATCTCTGACTTTGAAGTCACTGAAGAAATGCTTTCATATCTCATAAACAAAGCCGATAAAATATCTAAAAAATTAGCGCGACCGAGAGTCTTGGTCGGTGTGCCGACTGGCACGACCAATGTCGAGACGCGGGCCGTCTATGACGCCGCGCGCTCTGCTGGAGCGAGAGAAGTTTTCCTAGTAGAAGAGCCGATGGCGGCGGCGATTGGTATCAGGTTGCCAATCAAAGATCCAGTTGGTTCTATGATTATAGATATCGGTGGCGGGACGACAGACATCGCCGTGATTTCCTTGGGCGGGGTGGTGAAGTCTAGAAATTTAAAGATAGCGGGCGATAGACTGGATAATGATATCATCACTTATATGCGTGATGAATTCAAGATCTTGATCGGTGAGCGGACTGCGGAGATGATCAAGATTTCTATTGGCTCAGTTCTTGCTGGAGAATATATGGAAACCGAAGTTCATGGCCGTGATATTTTGACTGGGCTACCTCGGGCGGTGGTGGTGACAGATGCCGATATCCGTGATGCGTTTTCAGCTTCAATCAAAGAATTAGTCGATGGCGTAAAAGATATGCTAGAGACGACACCACCGGAAATTTTGTCAGACATTATGCATCGAGGCATTACTATTTCTGGCGGAGGGGCACTCATTCATGGGCTGGATCAGCTTTTGCAACGCGTTCTAAAAATCCCAGTGTATGTGGCCGAAGATCCTCTGTCCGCAGTGGCTCGAGGGACAGGAGTAATCTTGGACGATATTCCATTTTATAAAGAAGTTTTGATTGGAAATCAAGATGAGTTACCTCCTAGATAAAAAAATAAAGCAAAAAAAATTACTTTATTTGCTTGCATCTTTTTTTGTCTGTCTCACCTTATTTTATTTTCGTATAAGTATTTGGAAAGGCCTCGCCCTTGTCAGTCATACAATTTTTAGCCCCGTTTTAGTTTTTGGCAATTATGTTGGCGGTAAATTCGGAAGTGTCGGCTCATTTTTTGCCTCTAAAAATTCTCTTTATATAGAGAATCAAAATTTGCAATCCAAACTACTCGAAGATGAAGCCAGAATGGCAAATTACAATTCTCTCCTAGCTGAGAATATCAGTTTGAAAGAAATTTTAGGACGAAAGAATGAAAAAATTCCCATGGTCTTGGCATCTATATTATCAAAACCCAGCCAAAGTTTATATGACAGCCTGACCATTGACGCTGGTTTGCAAAAAGGCCTGAAAACGGGGGAAATGGTTTTCGCACTAGGCAATGTGCCTATCGGACGTATCGCGGAAATTTATCCGAATTCTGCGAAAGTTATTTTATTTTCAAACAGCGGAGAGAAAACTCAAGTTGTGGTGGGTGATAAAAATGTTTTTATGCAAATTGTTGGCCGAGGCGGTGGAAATTTTGAAATGATTCTACCGAGAGATTTCAAATTGGCAAAAGGGGATCAAGCGGTCTTGCCCGGCATAAATAATTATGTTGTCGGAATTGTCGAGACGGTAATCTCCGACCCACGCGACCCATTTGTGAAGGCGTTACTGGTGAGTCCGGTAAATGTGCAGGAGCTCAAGTTTGTGGAGGTGGATATCTCAGCAAAGTAATGCCACACTTTAAAGTTATCCCCTATTTTCCTTTTATCATAAAGGCGTTTTTGTTATAATAACAAGAGTCCTAACGAAAAAATGTCACACAAAAACGCTTTTAGGATGTTAATAAAAGGATTATCGCTTTTGAGCTTTTTTACTGTTGCTTTTTTTATTTTTTCTACCACGAATTCAGCCCTAGCTTCGGAGACGAATGGCACAATTGATACAACTTATAAATACGCTTGGGGAGAAAATATCGGTTGGATAAATTTTGGTTGCGACAATTGCAGTGTGAGTGTGACAGATACCGCTATAACCGGAAAAGCCTGGAGTTCGCAATTTGGTTGGATTAATTTAAATCCCACTACTTCCGGAGTTCTAAACGATGGCACGGGAGTGCTTTCAGGCTACGCCTGGAGCTCCAATCTTGGTTGGATTAATTTTACTGGAGTCACTATAAATTCTAGTGGTGCTTTTTCGGGTTACGCGACACTAGACTCCGACAGTAGCGACATTAATTTTAATTGCTCCGGCCTAGTGGACTCTTGTTCTTCGGCAGACTTCAAAGTAAAGACCGACTGGAGGCCGGCAAGTGCGCGAAGTAGCAGTGGAGGCTCTAGTGGGTCCAGACCTCGTCCACTGCTTCCAGAAATTACACCCCCTCCCACCACAAATCCGGCAGTAAGTATAATAGATAAAATTATAGATTTCGTTAATGGAACTCCGCCGCCACCAATAGTTGTCGAGGTCCCCAAGATCGCGCCTTTTGCATTCACCACTCTCTGGAATCTATTGCCCGTGCGAGCCATCAATGCTTTCGTATTTGCGCCATTGCCATATGAGGTTCGAGTGCTAGCCAGTAAATTCCCGGAACTTAAAAAAACTCTAGAAAGCGTAGATATAAAGAGAATGACAGACTTGAGCAAGTTGAGCGGAGTGAGTCTCAATCTCCCGGGACTTTCCGAACTCACCAACACTCTCAAAAATGTCGGAGCCGAGAGACTGGCTGATATAAACAACTTGAACAATGTGGACCTAGACATTCCCGGACTTTCTAATATAGATCAGAATATAGGCACCAATATAGGTGTGGGCAAGATCGCCCTGATTCAAGGATTACCTCTCTCCAAGTTTTCTTCGACTCAAAAGAAAAATCTACCAGCCGAGTTCGTCTTCGCGCGAGCGGGCGGCGAATTGGTTGATCTCGATGTCGCTCTATCTATCGGTGACAAGGGGGAAGTGGCGCAAAAAATATCCACTCTCCCCGGTAAGACCATGAGGCTGGTAGTCAAACCGATAGGTAAGGCTAGGAGCGTGACCGGTTACTTTGTATTTAAATCAGCGACACCTAGAATTACGCAAAGCGAAATTTTACGCTCATCTCTTTCGGCTTCCGCTCTCTTTTCCATGGCGGACTTAGTTGAAAAAAATCCTGAACCCGTTTCAGTAGAAAATAAATTCGTGCTTTCTTCATTTGAATACACCGACTCTGACCACGACGGCATATATATCGCGGATGTCGTCTCGCCGGTCGTGCCGGGGGAATATGAAGTCATCACTTTGATTGACTATATAGACCCAGTGCTAGGAACTCGTCAGATGCGGATGATCGCTGTTATCGATCCAGAAGGTTATGTCTTTGAAAAGAATGGCGGCAAGGAGACTCGTATACCATCTGCTGTCGTCACCCTCTACTCTTTGAATATTTTCACCAAGACATACGAATTATGGCCGGCCAAAGAGTACAGCCAAGACAATCCGCAAATTACCGACGTAAGAGGCACATATTCTTTCCTCGTGCCCGAAGGCTCGTATTACCTACGAGTAGAAGCTCCGGGCTATGAGGCCTATCAAGGCCCAATTTTTCTAGTTACTTCAGGTTCCGGTATCCATCAAAATATAGAGTTGAATGGAGGCCATGGCTGGCTTGGAGACCTAGACTGGCAAACCATTCTTTTGATTGTTGTATTTTTATTATTAGTGTATAATTTATATAGTAATAGTCTACGAAATAAATTATTAAAGTTTCAAAATAAAAGTGATGGAAAATAAAAAAACGTTTACAGAGGTGATAGTATTAGCACTCATTGTCGGCAATGTGTTTTTTGCCTTTAATTATTTTAGTTATGCCAAGGAATTAAAAGCCATAAAATCTGTCGCGACCAAGGTTGAGCTGAATGAGAAAATCACAAACTTTACGGCGCTCTTTATCAAGAAAGTTTTGCAAGCTGACAAAGAAGTTGATTTTGAGACCAGACTTTCTCTGGAAAATGCGGTGCGTGACTTGAAGGACGAAGAAGTCATGGCAGAATGGCAAAAATTTACCTCTAGCAAGACAGAAGCCGAGGCGCAAAATAGCGTCAAGAGACTTTTGGGAATTCTGGTGGCCAAGATTCAAAAATAAAATCTTAAATGATTCATAATTTATTTAAAACCAAAAAAGCAATCGTTCTATTCACGACATTTGTTCTCGTCGCTTTTTTTGGCAAAGCAGTTTTTGCGACGCCACCTACTTCTTATTACACTCCAGGAGAAACATTGAATCCGACATGTCTGCCTACAGATACAAACTGTGATGTGGTAGCGCCCTATGGTCCGACCACTGATTCCATCACATCCGCGCAATTATCGACTTCACTGACTAATGAGACAGGTAGCGGTCTGGCCGTCTTTGCGACTTCGCCAACCCTTACAACACCTGTTCTCGGAGCCGCGACTTACACCACTCTCTCTGGAGGAAACATCACAGACTCAGCCCTGACTGCTACCCGCGTAGTTTTTGCAGGAGCATCCGGAATTTTAGTTGATGACGCTGATCTGACTTTTGCCACTGATACTCTCTCTGCCACCAAGCTTCTCTCTTCCACTTCTGTTTCCACTCCCTCCCTCATTAGCACTGGAGCTGTCGGCATTACACCAGCAGCTGGAAGTAATTTAAATGTGACTCTTTCCACTACTGGAGACTTTGCGGTTAATACTAGCCAATTGTATGTTGATACAAGTACAGGCTATGTCGGTATTGGGACAACTTCGCCAACACATAATCTCACAATTGGAAATGGTGCTACCTCTGGAGGATTTATAGCAATAAATGAAGATACTGATGATGGTACTAACAATGCTACTTTCACTGTCCCAGCTTTAGCAGCTGATACGGATTATACTTTGCCAACTACTGACGGCGACACTAGTCAATATTTACAAACAAACGGAAGTGGAGTCTTGACTTGGGCGACTGTTAGCTCTGGATTAACTGTTGGCACTACAACCATCACGAGTGGCTCAGGCGGTAATGTCTTATATAATAATGCTGGAACGCTAGGAGAAATGACAACGACGGGTAGTGGTACGGTGGTGGCGTTGGCGACTTCACCGACCTTTGTGACGCCAATACTTGGAACTCCTACATCAGCAACTTTAACTAATGCCACAGGATTGCCTATTAGTACAGGAGTCAGTGGTTTAGGTACTGGAGTTGCAACTTTTCTCGCGACTCCATCTAGCGCAAATCTTATTTCTGCTGTGACTGATGAAACAGGTACAGGCTCTTTAGTGTTTGCCACTTCTCCGACATTTGCAACTGGTATTTCGATTATAAATGCAAATTCTGGTGCAGTTGGCGAAGTAGCTGGGATTACTTTTGCTCCGAGTGCATGGTCTGGAGTTGGTACTAGGCCAGTGATAGCTGCTTATGCCGAAGCATCTGGTCAAACGGGTTTTGTGTTTCAAACATACTCAGAATCATTTAATCCTGCTCTAGCTACAAGGATGCAAATTTTAGGAAATGGTAGCGTCGGTATCGGCGATACTAGTCCCGACGCTCTTTTTGATATTGATTCCACCGCTACCACCACCAACATTGCAGGCATACTTTCTACCACTCTTACCACAGGAGAAACTTTAGATATAACTACTACCCACGCTCCAGCAGATGGTTCTACTAATGAAGCTATAGATCTAAACATCACTCATACTCCCACATCTAGCGCAGATAACTTTCAAAGTATTAATCTTACCACTACAGATGGTACTGCCTTAGGAAACACTGTTTATGGATTATCTAATACCCTTACTCTCACAGGCAACGCTGCCAAAACAGGCTACGGCGAATATTTGACCGTCACTTCTTCTTCCACTACAGCTGACACCCTTTATGGTATTGATGTAGCTACATCTGTGACAGGTATCATGACTACTGGCACAAGAAATGTTTATGGAATTCGCTCACAACCATCTGCCGGGGCAGAAAGTACTGGGGGTACCACAAATCTATATGGTCTTTATTCAAAACCAATTCTCGACGTAGCAGCTGGTGGCACAGCTGTTGGTTATGGTTTATATATTGCCAATGGTACTTTTGATACAGACGGCACTTCTACTCAATATGGTCTTTATGTAGAGTCTCCAACTGGTGCAGACACAAACTACGCTGCTATTTTTGCTGGGGGTAATGTCGGTATCGGGACGACAGCACCGCTTGTTCTATTAGATGTTGCTGGTTCAGGTAGATTTACAGGTACGGCGACTTCTGTGTTGACGGGAAGTATTGATCCAGCACTATCCACTACAGTTACCGGCGTGAGTACTTTATTTACCACTGAATTAGTGGTCGGCGATCGAATTACCGTAACTGGGGAGACGAGAACTGTCACTGCGATAGCTTCTAATACCAGTCTAACAGTGGACACAGCATTTGCAAACAATGCGAACGATACTGCAGTAGACAAACTAGCGGCTATCCTTGTCGCTAGAGATTCTAGCAGTGTGGCGCAGATGATTTTAAATGATTCCGGCAGTCTTAGTGTCAATGGGGGCGCGGTATATCATGACGCGTCTACTGGCACCACGACGATAGACAATTTGACCACGGGCACAATGAGTTTTGATACTGACGCCGGCATAGTTTCTTGGATGGATATGCCAGTGACTACTACCTCATCTGACAACACAGTGGAGAGTTATACTGCCTACTTGGATGGTAATGCGATGCTGACCATCTATGGTCTGTCTGACGGCGCTGGCGCAGTGGACACTCGTGGCGTCGGTATCGGTACCACTACACCTACTGGAACTCTTGCCATCACTCAAACCGTCGCTGCCACTGGTGTATTGAAAGGTATAGTCTACACAGGCGCAGTTAATACCAACCAGACCTTATCCACAGAAATTCCGTCTTTGACTCTCACTACAGCTGGCAGACAATGGGCAACAGGAGCGCTGACAACTCAGCGAGAAGTTTTAATTACTCAACCGACTTATTCATTCGTCGGAGCAAGTACTATTACTGATGCGGCCACTGTCGGCATTGCTGGAGCGCCGATCAAGAGCACCAATGCCACTATCACCAACACTCACGCACTTTTGATTCAAGCTGGAGCAGTTTCTACGGCTACGAAATCTTATGGTTTGACTGTAAATGCCCAGACTGGGGCAACCACAAACTATGCGGCGGCTTTCTTGGGTGGGAGTGTGGGTGTCGGGACATCGTATCCTAGATCTGTTATAGAAATTTCCGATATTACCCTCCCGGGTGATATTTTCACAACCGGCTCGGTTGGAAAATTAGCTAACTCAGCTTTAAATATTTACAACTCAACAACTTTGAATGAGATAAGCCAGATGACTTTTGGTTATTCAGGAGATTCTTCCAATGCCGCCACGAATGCCGCCGCGTTTTTTGGTTATCAAAATATGAGCGGTAGTGGTAATGGCAAAGGCGATTTGGTTTGGGGCACTAGAGATGTGACTACGGACACAGTGCCGACTGAGCGACTCCGGCTCACTTCTGCTGGATTGTTTGGCATAGGCGCAGTAACCCCAGCGGGACTTTTACATGTATCCTCTGATACCGTAGATCTGGGGCAGACATATCTTACTCAAGCCAATGCTTCGTCCGATAGTTTTGATTTAAACTTTAGAAAAGCTAGGGGTACAGGAGCTTCTCCTACGGTTATCACCACTGCGGATGCATTAGGCGCTATTAACTTTACGGGTTATGGAGGAGCAGCAGGATATATTACGGGAGCTGCCATCAAAGCGATAAGTAGCGGTACGATTGCTGACAGTAGAGTGCCTGGGCAATTATCTTTCTGGACAGGAACTGATGCCGCTCCTAGTGTGTTGACTGAACGAGTTACTATTGATAGCGCCGGCGAAGTCGGTATCGGCACAACGACCCCTGGATATAAACTGACGGTGGTAGGAACAGTTGGACTAGATACGACTCTCACTGATGCGACAGGTACACCTGGATCTATATGTTACAACACTTCGACATTCGAGATGACCAAGAACAATGCTCTGACTTGTACCGTTTCTGCTCGGGATCAGAAAAATTCTATAGAAACATTAAGTATCTCTGGCATTGACACCATAATGGCCCTAAACCCTGTTTCATTTAAATACAACGATGCTGATAGATTGAGGTGGGGTTTTGTCGCAGATGAACTTCAGGCAGTCAGTCTACAGCTCGGAGATGGTTATGATGTAAATGGCAATGCTAGAAGTATTGATGTTCCCGGCCTGATCTCAATAAATATAAAAGCCACACAAGAACTTAATCTAAAAATAGACGGCTATGAGGCTCGAATTGCCGCGCTGGAAAATCCAAAAACTCTTTGCCTCTTTGATGACACTGGCGCCAAGACTTGTATTACCAAAACCCAACTCGATGCTTTGCTTCTTGGTGCTGGGGTAAATGCTTCATCTAACACTCCTGCGCCAGAACCCGAACCAACTCCTGAACCTGCACCTGAACCAACCCCAGAATCTAGCACTCCCGACGCAGGCGCCGAGTCAGCGGAGGAAACTCCTCCCTCTGAAGATGTCGGAGCTGAACCTGCTCCTGAAGTAGTTCCAGAGACAACTCCGGAACCAACCCCAGAAGTAACTCCCGAGCCAACACCAGAATCCAGCGCTCCCGATGCTCCCACAGAACCAGCGACTGAGACTTCTACTGAAACCGCCGGAGCTGAGCCTGCATCGTAATAATCAATGATGAAAAAAAAATCCTACATACAATCATGGCCTACCATACTCGCCATCTCCGCCCTTATCTGGAGCACTTTTGGGGTGTCTTCAGTTTCTGCGTCTCTCGTGAATTCCTCTAGCTCCACCGACTTGCTCTCCACTGGTCTCGTCGGACATTGGACATTTGATGGCAAAAAAACTCCTTGGACTTCTTCTACTGCGGGCACTACCCTAGATAGTTCAGGTAATAGTAATACAGGCACTCTCACTAGCATGGTGCAGTCTACTAATCCAGTTGCGGGCAGGATCGGTCAGGCGCTGACCTTTGATGGCTCTACGGATTATATTAGTGCGGGGGTGCCTTCCAATCTAACTTTTACTGCCGCTTCTACCTTCAGCGTATCAGCATGGATAAAGACTACCCAAAGTGGCATCAATACCTGTATCAGTGGTAAGTATGATTCAACTGTCGGGAAAGGATATTTTTGGTGCAGTCTGAGTGGCAATGTCTATATGCAAATGCAAACTAGCCAGACAATCTATATTTATCGTATAGGTAGCACGGCAATCGCAAACGGAGTTTGGCATCATGTCGTCGCTACCTATTCCGGCACTTCAAACGCTTCGACAGGTATTAAACTTTATGTAGATGGAGTGATAGAGCCTACCTATAGTGATACTCAGACAGTAGGCACCCTAGGTTCACTTGCCGTCTCAAGT
>JAZKJK010000008.1:59898-63498 GCA_040384365.1 Patescibacteria group bacterium
TTGGTCGTAGGGGAGATCTTGGCTCCTCACCACTTTATTTCAATGGTACGATTGACGACCACCGAGTCTACGACAGGGTGCTTTCAGCTGCTGAAATAAAAAGACTGTACAATATAGGCAACATAAGCAAAATAAGTGTCTCCTCCTCCACCGACTTGCTCTCCACCGGCCTCGTCGGACATTGGACATTTGATGGCAAGAAAACTCCTTGGACTTCTTCCACCGCTGGGACAGCTCTGGATAGTTCCGGCAATAGTAATACAGGCACTCTCACTAGCATGGTGCAGTCTACTAATCCAGTTGCGGGCAGGATCGGTCAGGCGCTGACCTTTGATGGAACGAATGATTGGATTCAAATGAGCAATGAATCGACTTTTGACTTTGAAAAAACGACTGCATTTTCAGTATTTGCTTGGGTTAAAACCACAGCCTCCAGCGATTCTTTTGTTGTTGCTAAAGCTCAAAATTCTGGTACTTATACGGGCTGGTATATATTTGTTGATAATGGGGCAGGCAGTCAGGGTTCCACAGGTACAGGTCAGATAGCCGTTGATTTTAATTCTGGGGCTAATCTTAGACGGCGTTATGGAACGACTGTAGTCAAGGATGGCAAGTGGCATCATGTTGGATTTGTCAACGATGGTCTCGGTGTCGCTACTAGTGTCAAAATATATGTGGATGGCACAGAAAACAGCACTGCGACTGGTACAAACAGTGTGCCGTCTTCGATCTTAACCAATGTCAATGTCTCGGTCGGTTCCCGCGATGCTGGTGGCGTACCCTATCCTGGTGCGATTGATGATGTGAGGATTTTTAATCGCGCTGTGAGTACTGCGGAAATTTTAAGGCTCTACAAAATGGGCTCGGGATTAGTAGTAAAAAATCTCGACCCATATTACAACAGTGTCGTCCTACTTTTGCACATGAACGGCGCCAATGGCTCCACGACTTTTACTGATTCTAGTTCGAGTGCACATACGGTTACTAGCTATCTTGGCACCAGCACGCTATCAACGGCTTTATATAAATTTGCTACAGCTAGCGGACTTATGGCCGGAGGTCACGGCTTGTACTTAGACGGTGGTACAGATTTTACTTATGGCACAGCGGATTTTACAATTGAATCTTGGGTGAGATTGACTGGCGGAACTGGAGTTGAGCAAAATTATTACGATGGCAGAGACTCCTTTTCGGCTGTAATGCCAAGAATCTATAAAAGCACAAGCGAAAAGTTAATTTATTTTACAGCTGGGGCCGTTAAAATAACCGGAACTACCAGTCTGACGCAAAACGTCTGGTATCATGTCGCCGTGTCGCGCTACAATGGTAGCACTAAATTATTTTTGGATGGTGTTCAAGAAGGTTCTACCTATACTGATACTAATTCTTATGTGACGGCGGCATCTAGGCCTGCCATAGGTGTCGACGGAGCTTTCGGTGGTAACTATATCACTGGATATTTAGATGATTATCGAATCACTAAGGGTGTGGCCCGTTATACAACCACTTTCACTCCGCCAGCTGTTGAGTTTGGTAATGTTAGGAGATAGTGTATAGTCTCAATAAACACGTGAAGAACCCATTTGCAAAAAAATGCATTTTAAAATTGAGAAAAAATTAAAAAATAGTCTAGGTCGGGCTGGGATTTTAAAAACTGCTCACGGAGATATTTTAACTCCGGCCTTCGTACCCGTTGGTACCAAGGGCACTGTCAAATCTCTCGAAGTCACCCAAGTCAAAGAGTTGGGGGCAGAAGTTGTCTTGGCGAATACATATCATTTATATTTACAGCCGGGTGATGAATTAGTAGCAGAGGCTGGGGGTTTGCATAAATTTATGAATTGGCATGGACCACTGATGACGGATTCCGGCGGTTTTCAGGTTTTTTCTTTGGGAGCAGCTTACGGCAAAGATATTTCCAAAATCACTAAAGTTACCGATCCATCCTTGATGATTCCAGAGCGTTTTGATGATTCTGATGCTCCGAGATTAGCAAAAATAGGTCAAGACGGAGTCTCTTTCAAGTCGCATTTAGATGGTTCTATCCATTACATCACTCCTGAAAAATCCATTCAAATTCAACATAACTTGGGTGCGGACATAATTTTTGCTTTTGATGAATGTACTTCGCCTACGGAGGATTTGCGATATCAAGCCGAAGCCCTAGAACGAACACACCGATGGGCCGAGAGGAGTTTGGCGGAACATAATAAACTAAAAGGCGAGCATTTGTCTTTTGTGGGGTCGCTGTCTCCGCGTGCTCGCGGAGCGCTGCCTCTCGGCTCGTCGGCCTGCGAGACACCCCAAAAAGACAAATGCTCGCCTTTTATCTTTGGCATTGTGCAAGGTGGGCGGGATGAAAATCTTCGCAAAGAATCCGCCACTTTTTTAGCGAGTTTGGATTTTGATGGCTATGGCATTGGCGGGAGTTTTGCCAAAGAAGACATGTCTACCGCAGTCAAATGGGTCAACGCCATATTGCCAGAAGAAAAACCGCGCCACCTCCTAGGCATTGGCGAACCAGAAGATTTATTTATGGGCATAGAAAATGGCGTGGATCTCTTTGACTGCGTCGCGCCGACTAGGCTCGGGCGAAATGGCACCTTGTACACAAGAAGTGGTAGGATTATAATAATGAATAGGCAATTCCGGAATGATTTCTCTCCGATTGAAAATGGTTGCGGGTGCTATTCTTGCAAGCACTACACCCGAGCTTACATTGCCCACCTTTTTCACGGTAAAGAAATGCTCGGAGGGACGCTGGCCTCGATACACAATCTTTACTTCATCGTAAATTTAGTGAAAAAAATAAGGCAATCTATCTTGGACGATAAATTTTTTGAGTTTAAGGAAGATTTTTTAAAAGAGTACATCCTGCCGAAGCAAGGCTTAGGCAAGATGAATAATATATAAAATGAAAAATAAAAATTACATCCCTTTTCTTATAGTTATTATGATGCTAGCCGTAGTGTCTTTTCTTGTGATTCGGGCTCCTCAAAGTCTCAAACCCGAAGATATTAGGTATGTAAAAATTGCCGGCAGGGATGTCAAAGTTGACTTGGCTACTACTATTGCGGATCAAGAGCTAGGACTTTCAGGACGAACTGGGTTAGAGGAGGATGAGGGCATGTTATTTGTTTTTAATAAGCCGGATAAATATGCGTTTTGGATGAAGGAGGATAACTGTCTGTATAAAAGGCTTCCTGAAAAAAGCCGGTATAAACTGAAGTAACACTGCATTCAACCGAAACCGGGTAACCTAATTTTAATGCCCTGTAGGGCACATCAATAAAATGGCAACCCATATCGCCTAATGAGCCAGTTCCAAAATCAACCCATCCCCGCCAGGTGGCAGGCACATAAATGGGATTAAAATCTCTTACCGGAGCAGTACCAAGCCAAAGATCCCAATCCAGTTCTTTCGGAACATCAAACTTACCGGTAGGCCTCGGAATTCCCTGTGGCCAGGTTGGCCGGTTTGTCCAAACATGTACTGTATGTACATCACCGATCAAGCCTGATTGTACCCATGCTTCAATCATCCTTGTATCATCACCGCTGCTACCCTGGTTGCCCATCTGGGTTACTACTTTGTATTTT
>JAZKJK010000009.1:0-22055 GCA_040384365.1 Patescibacteria group bacterium
GCTCTTGTATGAAGAGGTCAAGACCGGCAAGATGCGTACTTATTTCTCCCTGAAAAATTTCTCAGATATTTTCAAAACCTTTTTTGGAATGATCAGCGGAATTTTTAAAATGTTTTCAATTTATCCAGACGCTGTCTTTAGCAAGGGGGGATACGCTTCTTTCCCCACTGTCTTTGCCGCCAGAATTTTACGTATTCCTGTGGTGATTCATGAATCCGATTCGGCTCCGGGCCGGGCTAATAAATGGGCGGGACATTTTGCTAGAAAAATTGCTGTGTCTTTTCTGGAGGCGGCGGAGTATTTTCCTCAAAAAAAAGTGGCTTTGACTGGTCAGCCGATCAGGACAGAGATAGCAAATCCAGCCAACAGGAATGAGGCGCTGGAATATTTCAAACTAGAAGGCGATGTACCTGTGATCTTGGTCTTGGGAGGTTCGCAGGGGGCGGAGCTCATAAATAACACGGTCTTGGATGCGTTACCTAGACTCGTTAATGATTATCAGATTATTCATCAGACTGGGGTCAACAATTTTCAAATGGTTAAAGACAGAGCCGATGTGGTGCTGGGTGATAATGAGAATAAATTAAGATACACATCTATGCCATTTCTCAACCCCTTGGCTTTGCGAATGGCGGGAGGAGTCGCCACGATTGTCATTTCTCGAGCTGGCTCAATGTTATTTGAAATAGCTGCTTGGGGTGTGCCATCTATTTTGATACCGATAACAAATACAAATATGGATCATCAGAAAAAGAATGCTTTTAATTACGCTCGAGCGGGAGCTTGCAGTGTCGTGGAAGAGATGAATATGACTGCGAACATTTTGAGCTCAGAGATTGATAGAATATTAGGGGACAAAGATGGTTATAAACTAATGGCGCAAAATGCTAAAGCTTTTGCCAAGCCCGACGCTGCCACAAAAATCGCCCGCGCGCTCGTGGATATCGCTTTGAGTCATGAGAAATAAAATGGAATTAAATAAATCAGAAAAAATAAAAACAGAACCTGACATAGATATTCTTGGGCCAGAACAATGGCAAGAATATAGGGCAATAAGATTGAAAGCTTTCCGAACAGACCCCACAGCTTTTGGAGAATCATACGAGCGGGAAGAGAAAAAATCAGAGGCCGAAATGAGAAAGCAATTATCAGACCCTAATTATCGAGCTTACGTAGCAAAAATTGACAATAAAACTGCCAGCTTGGCGGTGTATATGTTGTTTGTTCCACAGCACGTAGAACATTGTGCCATGATTTCTTCAGTTTTTACTGATCCAGAATTTCGTAGAAGCGGATTAGGTGAAAAGTTGTTGAGAAAAGTATTAGATGATTTACATCAAAATCCAAAAATTACCAGAGTTAGACTCAGTGTTCGTGTTGATAATGAAGCTGCGAAAAAAATGTACGAGAAGCTTGGCTTTGTACAATGTGGTATAGGGAGAAAAGAGGTTAAAGTAGATGGCAAATATTACGACCAAGCTCAAATGGACTTAATATTTGAAGACAAGCTTTAAATCACGAGAAATAAAATGGATTTTCCTCCTTCTAAAATTAATTTCCGTAACGAACCAAAATTGTCTGAGCATGAAGTGGATAGAAAATTTAACGAGAGGAGAATAAATCTTGTGTCTCACGTTAAGGATTTTATTTCGAATCATCCCAGGTTTAAAGACAAAGAAATTAAAGTCTCCTTTGCCCACAAAGGAGTTTCGTCGCTAATCAGCATCATAGAAACCCCAGATGAAAAGTTGGTTCTGAAAATTCCTTTAAGTATTTCTCATGCTATTGGTGAAGCTCAGTTTTTGAAAGTATGGGGAAATGCTGGAGTCAAAGTTCCGCATGTAATTGAGGATGGCATGATAAACGGCCATGAATATACTTTGATGGAGTACATTGATGCAAAACCCTTGAATGAAACTTACGGGAAAGGAGAAACCATAAGGAGGGAAGTATATGTTGAATTAGGGAAAATTCTTCGCAAGATGCATGCGCCAGAAACGGAGGGATATGGGCGCGTTGTGGATGGTAAACCACAATATTCACAGTTTGGTGAATGGCTTTCAGGAAATGACGTTCAGAAACAGATTAAATATGTTAAGGAAAATAAACTTCTTGGCGATGAGCATGGATCTTTAGCTCTCGCGCTTGAAATTCTAACTGAACACGTTAAGAAAAATAAGAAAAGCAGTTACTGTCATGATGATTTTGGAAGGGCGAATATTTTTGCCACAAATCCTCTGACAGTTTTTGATCCGCGTCCGAGATTTAATAATGGTTACATTGATTTAGGGCGAAGTATGTTTATAACTATCGCTAGTGATGGTGGAATGTCGGGGGCTAGTGAACAACTAATCAAAGGGTATTTTGGAGGCGAGCCTTTTAATGAAAAAGCCCTACATGCCTCAATTTTACTTTGTGCCTACATGAAATTTCCTTATGCTCATAAAGTGAAAAGTTTTGAACGCATAAAGAACGCTCAAGAGTATCTCACCAGAACCAAACACTTATTGGGGGAATAGTGGTCTTATAATTTCCCCATGGTGTGGGGATGAAATGGGGTTGTATTTTGTGCTATCATTAAAGAATGTCAGACAAAATTGTAACCAGATTTGCGCCATCGCCGACGGGACTTTTACATTTGGGGACTTATCGGACGGCTATTTTTGCCTACCTTTTTGCGAAGAAAAATAAGGGCGCTTTTGTACTTCGGATTGAAGACACAGACAAGGCACGCTCTAAAAAAGAATACGAAGATAACATACTAGAATCTTTGAAATGGCTCGGGGTTTCTTATGATAAATTCTACCGGCAGTCAGAACATGTAGACAAGCATAAATTTTACTTAGAAAAAATGATCAAAGAGGGGAGCGCTTACATCTCTAAAGAAGAAGCCAAAGACGGTACTGGGGTCATCAAGGAATTAGTGCGGTTCAAGAATCCAAATATCGATGTGGCTTTTCAAGATGAAATAAAAGGAGAAGTAAAAATGAATACAACCGACTTGGGCGATTTTATTATTGCTAAAAACATAAATGAACCCCTGTTTCATCTCGCTGTGGTGGTGGATGATTTTGAGGCTGGGGTCACCCATATCATTCGTGGCGAAGATCACACTTCGAATACCCCCCGCCAAATTTTAATCCAAGGGGCTATCGGCGCGCCGACTCCAATATATGCGCATTTGCCACTCGTGCTCGGGGCAGACAAACTCAAGCTTTCCAAAAGGAGGGGCGCTCTGGCTGTCGCCGAATACAAAAAGCTCGGATTTCTACCCGAAGCTATTTTAAACGGGGTGGCATTTGTGGGTTGGAATCCGGGCGGAGAAAAGGAAGTTTATACGCATGATGAATTAATCAAAGCCTTTGATTTATCGCGGGTGCAAAAAAGTCCAGCTATTTTTAACGAACAAAAACTAGATTGGTTTAACAAGGAGCATATGAAATTACTGCCAAAGGTAGAAATAGAAAAAAATATTTTGGAGTGGCTTCCAGAGAATATGAAGAATCCGAAACTAGTTCCTATTATCTTTGAACGTATTTCAAAATGGAGCGATGTGAAAACAATGGCGATGGCAGGGGAGTTGGGGTTCTTTTTTAAGGCTCCAGAGATAAATAAAGAAAAACTTATTTATAAAAAAACAACTCCGGAAAAAATTTCCAGCAATTTAAAATTTGCCAGCAAAGAACTGGAAACTATAAGTGAAAATGATTTCACTATGGAAAATGTAAAGAACTGCCTGATTTTAATTGCCGAAAGTCTTGAGAGCAGGGGAGAGCTCTTGCATCCGATCCGCTATGCCCTCTCTGGGGCCGATAAATCTCCCGACCCATTTATTATAGCCTCTATTATAGGAAAAAATGAAACTTTATCCCGCCTACAAAAAGCTATTTAAGGCCATATTTCCACTGATTTTGTTGGTGTTACTGCCCGTAGCTTTTTCCTATAGCCAAACTGCTTCTGATCTTAAAAATCAGATAAGTCAAAAGAACACTGATATAGAAAATTTAGAAAAAGAAATTGCCGCTTTTCAAGCACAGCTCGACACCTTGGGTCAACAAAAAAGTTCCTTGAATAAATCCATTCAAGAGTTAGACTTAACTAGAAAAAAACTGACGACTGACATAGCGGTGACGCAGAAGAAAATTGATAAAACCAATCTCACCATAGAAGGCCTGAGTTCGGATATCAATGACAAAGAGGATAGTATAGAAAATAATAAAGAATCTATTGCGCTCGGTATAAAAAATACCGATGAATATGAGGGGACCAGTATTGTGGGTACATTATTATCTAAAAGTGATTTTACCACCCTATGGAATGACCTAGACAATATAGTAACTGTGCGTGAAAGCATCAGAGAAGACATATTGCAATTGAGACAGCTCAAGGGCGATCTAGAGGACACTAGGAAAACCACAGTCGATGCTAAAAATGAACTAGTAGCTCTTAAATCCAGACTGGCTGACCAGCAAAAAATAATTGTGCAAAATACAAATGAAAAAAATCTTTTATTAAAGCAAACAAAAAACAACGAAGCCAATTATCAAAAACTGCTCACAGATCGTATAGCGCAGAGGGACGCTTTTGAAAAAGAATTGCGTGACTATGAAGCCAAGTTGCAATTCATTCTCGATCCATCGAAATTACCGTCTTCTGGAGTTCTGAGCTGGCCCCTAGAGAAAATCTTCGTGACGCAGCTTTTCGGCAAGACTGTGGATTCAAAACGGCTGTATGCTTCCGGGTCACATTCCGGCGTGGATTTTCGCGCTTCAGTCGGCACTCCGGTCATGGCTATGGCCGATGGTGCAGTCGAAGGTGTGGGGGATACGGATTTAACTTGTCGTGGAGCATCTTTTGGAAAATTTGTTTTTATTAAATATAGCAACGGCTTGTCTAGCACTTTTGGGCACCTTTCACTCATCAAAGCTTCTGAAGGTCAGAAGGTGAAAAGAGGTCAGGTAGTAGGGTATACTGGCAATACTGGTCATACTACCGGCCCACACCTGCACATCTCGCTATACGCATCACAGGCGGTTAAAATGGAATCCAAGCCCTCTGCTGCTTGTGGTGGACGTATCTATAGATTGCCAGTCGCTGCGGTGAACGCTTACTTGGATGCGCTATATTATTTGCCTCCTTATAAGATAAACACATCTATATTAAGTAATAGACCTGGGGAATAGCATGTGTCCATGGTTTGTGGTAAAATTTTAAGATTATGATAAATCATATAAAAAACAGGGAAGGTGGTTTTATAAAATTAATAATCGTAGTAGTTGTTGCGCTTCTCTTGATGAAATATTTTGGCTTGACTATTTCTGGAATCTTGGAGTATTTTCATCTGACTTGGCCTGAGATAATAAGTTGGTTCAATCAAGCTCTGAATTGGTTCAAAGATCTGTTTAATAGTGTGAAGTAGGGTGCTATACTGACTCAAGATGGATTCTGCGAGTATTGGGGTAAGTAGGCAAAACCTACTCCATGAAGAATGGGGGTATGCAAGAATTTTACAAATATGTTATAATGGGCGTATGAAAAAGAATTCAGATTTTACTAAAATCTTGAAACCTTACCCAAATAAATGGGTTGCGCTATCACCTAGCAGGGAAAAAGTTTTGGGATCAGCTACTAGTTTGGTTGAACTTAGAAATAAAATAGAAAACAAAGATGCTCTCTTTATGAAAGTTTTACCTCACGATGCATCATTTGCTTTTTAACTAACGTGACTTGGAAGGATTATGATTACAGTGGCGAGTTCAGCCTTTTGTTTCAAGGTGTAGTGTATCGTCCTATGATAGGTGTAAGGTTGGAAAATGGAAAAAACTTTACGAATTGTTTTTCTCTAATTGATTCAGGAACTGATAGCACATTAATCAATGCGGACTTTGCACAAATACTAGGTATTGATGAGTCTAAATGTCCAAAAATAAAAGTTGGCACGGCAGACAAGTCTACAGCCCAAGGATTTAAGGCCAAGATTACCCTAAAGGTTGATGGCTTTGATAGGGGACTAGAAACTGAAGTAATCTTTTTGAAAAATATGATGACGGGTGGTCTTTTGGGACAAAAAGATATATTTGAAAACTTCAAGATCAGATTTGAAAAAAAGCGTCACAAATTTTACTTACTGGAAGAATAGATAAAGTAATACCACCTTTCATCGCAGCAGATGCATTTCTTGCTTTCCTTTAGCTCTCTCAAAGTACAAGCCTGAGTGTTGGTTACCAACATATATTGTGCGACATGCACCTAAGCTCACTGACAAGAGCTGGAAAGCTCGTAGCCTGCCTTTTGGGCCTCTTCCCCTGTCGCAAAATAGATTCTGTTTTCTTGTTTAATAGTTTTACCGGCTGAACATCCGATGGAATAATATTTTGTTCCCCGATTGGAAGCGAAAAAATTTTTACCGCTAGAATTTGGATTGTTTGTGGCTGAAATCACATTTGCCGGCTGATTCTTGAGCTCGTCTCCATACTCTATCTTTATACCTGATGAGTTGCTTTGATTAGATAGTCTACCCAGCTCAAATGAGCCTAAACCCACCAATATCAGAATAATAACTATCAAAACATCCTTCCCCTGTTCACTATCTACAAATTGCTTGATTTTTTCCATAGAATTGTTTATACTCAACTTACCTTAAATATTAGCATAAAAACAATATGGCACATAGAAAAGCCGGCGGAACGGCAAAAAACTTAAGAGATTCAAATCCACAGTACCTAGGTGTGAAGCTTTATGATGGAGAAAAGGCCCAAGAAGGCTCTATTATCGTCCGTCAGCGCGGTACAAACGTTTTGGCTGGTAACAACGTCGGATTAGGCAAGGATCATACCCTCTTCGCCCTTAAAAGCGGCACAGTAAAATTTGGCTCTAGACGCAAGACTTCTTTTAACGGCAAGACCGTCGTAAAGAAAATGGTTAGCGTAAACTAAAAATCCCCTTCTGGGGATTTTTTTTATATTCCTTCCACTAAAAGTTTGAATGAGGAATTTTTGCCTTGGATGGAGATTCGGATTTCAAATCCCCCCGTTTCCTTGATTGGTTTTTCTAAGATAATAAATTCTTCACCAATGTTCGCATGACTTTGTTCTTTGAGCGCTTCCACTATTTCTTTCTTATGAATTGCCGAAAAAAGGTGTCCTTGTTCGTTGGCCTTGCCCTTCAAGGTGATGATTTTATCCTTGATCGCTGTTAGATTCTTCATCAAGAGGTCTTCTTGGACTTGTCTTTCGATGACAATCTCTTTCTTTTTTAATTCCAGTTCGGCGACAGCTTTTAGCGTAGCCATAGTCGCTAATTTTCTAGGCAACAAAAAATTCATAGCGTAGCCATCGTTTACTTCTTTCACATCATATTTCCTACCCACCCTCGGCACATCTTGTAAAAAAATGACTTTCATATTTATTCTTTATTCTTATTTCCAATTATTTAGTAATTCCACTGCTTTATCCAATTGCGGGTCTTTCTTATTGTCTAGGTCTTTTTGAGTAATCGCCACTGGATAGTCTGGAGTCAAGCCTTTCGCTCCGATAGAAGTTCCGTTTGGGGTGAGCCATCTAGCTACAGTAATTTTCAAAAGAGTATCCGGAGTTATTTTTATTGCTTCCTGCACGGAACCCTTGCCATAGCTCTGACTACCTACAAGCTTTGCTTTTCCATGGTCTTGCATTACACCAGCGACGATTTCTGATGCTGAAGCCGACCCCTTATCTATCAATATGACAAATTTCAACTTATCGTTAAATATGTCGTAGCCCTTACTCCTAAATACCGTCGGCTCTTGATTATTGCCGTAGTCTTCAGTCACGATAATCTTTTCACTCGGCAGGAACCAACTTGAGATGCTCACAGCTGAATCTAAATATCCGCCTGGATTACCTCGCAAGTCGAGTAATAATTTATCAGTATTTGATTCGGTAAATTTCTTCATTGCATCACGGAAGAGGGTGGCCGAATTGGCTGAAAAACTGTAGAGTTTTATTACAAAAATACTATCTGGTCGGAGTTCTGTATCCAAAGTCGGGATATTGACAATATCTCTAACTATTTTTATTTCTATCGGCTCTTTTTTTCCTTCACGAGAGATGGTGAGCGTGACTGCGGTGCCCTTCTCCCCTCTTATTAATCTTATTGCTTCCCCCATACTCAGCCCAGATGTTACCGTCGTATCAATCTTTAGAATTTTATCACCAGACCTCACATCTGCTTTATAAGCGGGAGCATCTTTGATCGGAGCGATGACGGTCAGTACTTTATTTTTTATATCTACTTCCATGCCAACCCCGATGAAATTGCCAGTGATTACCTCTTCAAATGACTTGGCCTCAGCTGGGCTAAAAAATACGCTATAGGGGTCGTTTAATGAACCCATTAGGCCTGAAATAGCCCCATAGACTTTCTCTTGGTCAGTTATTTTATCTGCTGTCGGATATTTTTCGTTGATTGTATTCCAGACTTTCCAGAAAAGAGCAAAGTCAGCAGTTGTGGCAACTTCTGTCTCTTTGTTTGAGATACCTAAAACTTTATCTATCTCAGGGCGATTCTGATCCCCAACATACACGCCAGCTATAAAAAATAAAGCGACCAAGAAAACGACAGCAATGATATGTCTTGTTTTTAAAAAAGTTTGCATGATGATGTCTATGATTTTAGGTTCTCTTTCTGTTCCGAATCGTAATTACCGAATTTATTTTCTGAGAAATTATCAAATGTTTTCCCTGCCTTCTCTCCACTCTTTCGAGATTCTTGGTAAATCACATAACCTATATAAACAAACCCGAGCCCAGATAGAGTTGCTAAAATATTTTTCCAGAAAGATGGAAAGCCCAAGTATGGTAGGACTGCCACCCAAATGCCCAAAAACAAAAGTATTCGTGCTTTGTTCATATACTATATTGTATTTCATGAACAGGTAAAATGCAAATATGGCCTATTTGTATTCGTTATTTGAAGTATTCTGGAGTATTTATAGACATCCAGTCGAGTAGTCCTCGCATGACTGTCGACGCGTTGACGCTATTGGTCGTCGGACCAGCTTCCATCATAATAGTGAAAGCGTATTTTGGATTTTCATACGGCAAGAAGCCCATTACCCAAGAGTTTACTTTATTTTTGGCGACTCCGAGTTGGGCGGTACCAGTCTTCACTGCGACTTCGACATATGGCACATTGAGTGAGGTGGCTGTACCAGAGGTCACGGCCTGTCTCATACCCTCGTGCACAACATCAAAATATTCTTTCGGTAAATCTATCACCAAATATTCTTTTTCTTTTTTAGTATCACCTAAAATAAAATGTGGGGTTAGTAGTTTACCATAATTTGCAATAGCTCCGACTGCCCGCGCCATCTCTATCGGAGTCACTTGGAATCCGTATTGTCCGATGGCAGTGTGGTATGTGTTTCCTATTCGCCATGGATCTCCGTTGAAATTTGCTAATTTCCATTCTGGACTCGGGATGGTGCCGGAGTTCTCATCCGGCAAATCTACCCCAGTTTTTTCTCCAAAGCCAAAAAGTTTGGCATATTTTTCAATATTGGCTATACCTAGGCCTTTTTGTCCCTCGAATCCTCCGCCAATGGCATAGAAATAAACATCAGAAGATACGGCCAAGGCTTCCGCCATATTGGTCCAACCATTTACTCGCCAATCTTTGAATACTGTTTTTTGGTCTGGAAAATAGGGGTTGGGAATAGAAATGGAACCAGTGGAGAGAATTTCTTTATATTGGTCGATCACCCCCTCAGCCAGTGCACCCAAAGCAAAAAATGGTTTGACGATTGAACCCGGAGTATACAGTCCCGAAACCGTTTTATCCATAAAGGGTTTGGTCTTGTCGGTGAGATAGCCTTTGATCTTTGCAGTGTCTTTACCCAAAGATAGAATTTCCGAGTCGTATTCCGGATAGCTAGTGGAGGCTATGATTTCCCCGTTATGCGCATCCATGATGATGCCTGCGCCGCCGCTAAAATTATTACTCTCCGATAGATTCTTGATTAGAGCAAATAATTCCGCTTGGACTCTCGAATCAATGCTCGTCAGTAAGTCTTCGCCTTTTTCGGGAGAATTTATAATATTTTCAGAATGGATTGCGCCTTGCGCATTGGTTTCTATTATTTTTGATCCATTTTCACCCTTTATCTTGTCTTGATATTGTTTTTCTAATCCGTCTTTGCCGATAAAATCAGTTTGCCAATAGTTCCCTCGCGAGTCCTTGGCGGGATAACTGACATAGCCGAGCACGTGAGAAAATCCTGGCGTCATATAGGCGCGAGTGTATAAGAGCGATGGATCTTCCGTTGCCCCTACAGCTTTTTTGTTCCACGCGAGCTCCTTTTTGTTTCGGTCATATATTATTCCCCTTTCAGTAAAAATATTTACTCTCTGTAAAGTATTGTTCTCGCTTCTTTTACGGTAAGCCTCTCCATTTTGGGCCTGCAGATTTATGAGACGGACTCCAAATATTAAAACTATCAACAAAAAAGCCGAGCCGAGAAAAGTAATAGTTTTTTTGGAAATAGTCTTTTCGATGCGGCCTTCAAATTGTTGGCGATCAAAATTCTGTAAGTTTTTTGAATCGAGAAAAATCTCGTCTGGTTCGACAAAAGTGTCCCTTATTTTATTTTTTCTAAATCTTCCGAAAGTCATTTTCTAGTTTTTTTATTTATCTAATCTTAATTTTCTTTTTAACAACTCTAAAATTATAATGCAGATGATGGCAGAAACAAAAGACACAAAAATCATATCAGAGAATTTCGCTTCCTGCACCCCGTAAAGTAAGTCCGATAATAAAAATAGAAATGGAGCTTCTAAGAAAAACGAAAAATATGCCATGCCGAGGAGGGCGAGGATAATAGACGCCCAAATGGGCATAAAAAGGACTGAACAAAGCAGTATCACAGAGCCTAAAATTCTAAGTAGCATCCCTCTATATTACACGCTTCACCATAAATTAGAAAGACCACTAGGAAGCTTAATCTTTCTAATGGTCTTGATATTCACGAGATTTTTAAAGTGTGCGATTCCGTGAAATGAACAGCACACCATTCACCAATCAATTGCATCCAAGTGAGTTTCCACAATTAAGACACTTGTAACAGACTCCGTGGCGGACTGAGGCGTGGCCACAATTCTCGCAAATTGGCGTTGGTTCTGAAAGAGCCTTAGCTGGCATCTTTTTTGTTTCCGTAGTTGTGACCTTACCTTTGTCGGGATTTGGGTCGCTACTTAGTTTTGTCATAGAACTCTCCATTTTTTTGGTGCACAGCACCTATTATTTCTATAGCAACATACTATAGATTTTTTTTATTATATCACACGAAAAATTAGTTGTCTATTGAAGCAATCTTTGACGCTAGTCCTACATAATTCTCTGGAGTGATTTTTAGAAGTTCTTTTTTTATTTTGTCGCTCACGTCTAGGGTTTCAATGAATTTATGAATAGCATCGAGGGTGACCACTTTACCACGCGTCAAGTCTTTTAATTTTTCATAAGGCATGGCTGCGCCTTCACGTCGCAGGATGGTCTGAATAGCTTCGGTGACTACTTCTGGATGAGCCAGCAGATCTTCTTTTATTTTTATTTCGTTTACTTTTATTTTTCCCAGACCTTTAAGCAACATCAGATAAGCCAAATACGAATGTCCAAAAGCCGTGCCGAAGGCGCGCTCCACTGTCGAGTCTGAAAGGTCGCGTTGTAGTCTAGAGATTGGGAGTTTGCGGGCAAAGAATTCAAAAAGCGCATTGGCCAGGCCGAGGTTTCCTTCGCTATTTTCAAAATCAATTGGATTTATTTTGTGGGGCATCGTAGATGAACCCGTTTCCCCCGCTTTTGGTATTTGTCCTACCCAGCCATCAGATATGTATCTCCACATATCCTGATTGAAATCCAAAAGAATCGTATTTATTTGCTTGATGGTGTCAAATATGGCGACGTAACTATCGTGGCATTCTATTTGAGTGGTGATCAGGTTGGCTTCTAGCCCTAGACCCGCAATGAATTTTTCACTAAACTTTATCCAATCTATTTCTTCATATGCGGCGATGTGAGCATTGTAATTACCCGTAGCGCCATTTAATTTTGCCTCTATTTTTATTGCCTTCAAAGCTGCCAGCTTTTTTTCTAAACGAGTGGTAAAGACTTTCATTTCTTTCCCAAAAGTCGTCGGGCTAGCGGACTGGCCGTGAGTGCGAGCGAGCATTGGCAGATCTTTATGTTTCTTGGCGAGATTATTTAATTCAGTAATTATTTTTGAAATTTCCGGTATCATCACCTGCTCTAGAGAGTCAGACAGTATCAAGGCATAGGCGATATTGTTGGTATCTTCTGAAGTGATAGCAAAATGCAACCATTCAATACTATCTTTGAGAGATGTCTTTGAAAGTTTTTCTTTCAAAAAATATTCCACTGCTTTGACGTCGTGATTGGTCGTCTCTTCTATCTTTTTTATTTCCGCATAGGAAGTGTCGTCAAACTTTTCATAAAGGCTTTTGATTATTTTTATTTCAGCTGGCGTGAATTTCCGCAGAGCTGTTTTTCCTAGCGTCGAAAGTGCAATCAAATACTCCGCTTCCATCATCACGCGATATTTCATCAACGCTTGCTCAGAAAAATACGGCGTGAGCGCGCGAGTCTTTTCAAAATATCTTCCGTCTAATGGGTTTATGCTATTATTTGTCATTGGGTTCATAAATTTGCTCTATCTATTTAAAATTGTTAAGCGTTTCCAACGACCTAGGATCACAAAGCCTATAATAACAAATATAGCCATTGTTGCCATAGCAATCTTGTAAGAAGATGGAGTAGTTCCCAAATACCAGATAATACCTCCCCAAGTTAAAGGACCAAAAAAGGTCGCGAAACGTTCAAAAATTGTGTAAAAGGAAAAACCATAACCCATGTCTTCGCTCGAAAGTAATGTGCTCATGTAAGCGCGAGACGTCGAAGACATAGAGCCAACCAGAAGACCGAAAATAATGGTAATAATTATAAAAACAGTAAAATTCGAAGCCAACGCGGTGGCTGGTAAGGCGATAATCCAACCAATGAGAACCAACTTGTATGTTTTCAAAATGCCTATTTTGTCCCCGACCCATCCAGCTAAAATGCCACCAATGGCCGACATGAGGAGTATTGCCATTAGCAATATTGACTTGGTTTTATCTGGAACACTAAATACTCTTTCCATGTAAATCGAATAATTATTACTTACTGTAACTGCAGCATCGCTAAGAAAGAAAAAAGATAAGAGCATGGGTGTGGCTAGTGATATGGAGAGAAAAGAGATAAATTTATTTTTGAAAATTATGGTTTCATTTTTTATAGTTTTAATACTTATATTTTGATCCCTTTGTTTAGATTCTTTATAAAAAATCATCATCGGTAGGGCTAGAATAAAGAAAATAATTACCGAAGGCATGAGTGGTGCCAGTCGAGAGTCAGCAAGCGGTAGTGTAATCAATAGACCTACAACTTGACCAAGCGCATTAGAAAATTGACCAATTCCAGAAGCTCGCGCTCGATGGCTCGTATCCGCAATTTCTTCAATCATTGGATTATAGAAAACAAAGGACAATTGGTAAAAATATTGTCCCAATAAAAACAATACAGCGATTAAGAAAATATTAGGTTGACCAAGGCCTGCTAGTAATGCAGCTAGTCCATAACTTACAAAAGTCCCGACAGTTGAAATGTTTAAGAAAAATTTTCTTCCACCATGCCTATCTGTAAAGGTTGCTAAGATTGGAGCGCTTAAAAACAACAATACTGTAGCTATGGCAAAGATGGCATTGTACCAGAAATCAGAAAGCCCACCGTCAACTACAATCCATTGGGCAAAATATAAGACGAAATTAATAAAAACTATGGAATTTGCGAAATCATATAGAGACCAAAGAAAAAGCCTTTTTTTGTCCATAAATTTATCTTATCATAAAATGATATATTGTATAGTTAGAATTCATCAAAATTCAAATGACACTTTTTGCGATAGCTAGACTTGTCACTATGTGTTGTTTTAAGATATAATAGGGATATGAGTATCCAACATGATTTACTTGAATTGTTTCAGACGCCCCAATTTAGGTATAAGGGTGTGTCGGCTAACATCTTTGGTCTACCCGTTTTCAAAAGTTATAAAAGGAACTCTATAAATGTAGCACTTGCTCGTCTTGAAAAGAAAAAATACATAACATTTCAAGGTTCTTCTGTGGTATTGACCAAAAATGGGGAAAAATATATGGCGCGAAGAAAAGCCAAGTTGCAACTTTTCAAGTCCCCTTTCAGTAAGAAAGATAATACTAGAAATCTTTTAATTATTTTCGATATTCCAGAAGTTCGTAAGGCAGAAAGAGAATGGTTTAGATTTCACTTGAAAAAGTTTGATTACATTATGATCCAACGAAGTGTTTGGGTTGGTCCATCTCCCCTGCCAGAAGAATTTATCAGCTATTTAAAACACATAAAACTTTTTGATTGCATGAAGACTTTCAAGCTCGCGAAAGACTACAAATTTAAGAAATAAAAACAGCTAGAAGTGACAAATTCTGCTATCGCTAGGTTTGTCACTAATTTGAAGTTTGAGTTTTGACTACATGCTATCTAGACTAAGCCTATATATTTACAGTACGTATTTTTTTAAATTATTTTCTATCCTTTTTTCAATATCTCCCGACTCAATTTTAAATGACGCGCCGGTGATTTGCTCGTAGATTTGGATGTACCTCTTGGATAATTCTTCAATCAATTCTTTCGGCGCTTCGGGGACGATTTTGTCTTTGTATGGGTCGCAATGATCTTTAAACCAGAGACGCAAGAATTCTTTATCAAAATTCTCTGGTTCTAAACCCTTAGCGATGCGCTCTTCGTATGTTTTTGCCTGCCAGTATCTAGAAGAATCAGGGGTGTGTATTTCGTCTACTAGCGTCAATTCTCCTTTGTCATTTAGTCCAAATTCATATTTAGTGTCTACGAGAATCAATCCATGCTTTAGGGCGACTTCTTGCCCGCGCTTGAATAATTTGATGGCTGTATCTGCTAATTGCTTCCACAAATCTTCTGGCACGATTTTTTCTCGCAAAATATCTGCGGTGGTGAGAGGCCTATCATGCTCGTCTGATTTGGTCGTCGGAGTCAAAACCGGATTATCTAACTTTTGATTCTTTTTCATTCCATCTGGTAAAGTGAAATCGCCAAAGTTGCGCTCTCCTTTTTGGTACAGCGTCCACAGGCTCGTGCCCGTGATGCCTGTGATGTATCCTCGCACCACCATCTCGATAGGTATGACTTTGCATTTCTTGCCCACGACGACATTTGGATCTGGGAAGGCTATGACATGGTTTGGGATGATATCTTTTGTCTGCTCAAACCAGAAACGGCTGACTTGTGTCAGCACTTGGCCTTTGGACGGTATTAGTGCCAAGTTGCGGTCAAAAGCCGAATATCGGTCTGAGGAAATCAAAATGACTTTATCATCTTGGTTGTAAACATCTCTCACTTTACCTACATATTTTTTCCCTAGATTTTTGAAATTTGTTTCTTCTAAAATATTCATAGATTTATAAATTACCAATTCAACTTCCCTTCTACATTAACTTGCTGGTTGCCTTTTGTAATTTTTCCTATTTCATAGCTATTTATGCCGAATTTTTGAAGATGTTTTTTTACTTCATCGGCAAAATTTTCTCTTACTACTGCAGTCATTCCCACACCGAGATTAAATGTCCTTATCATATCATTATCTTCTAAATCGCCAAATTTTTTGAGTGTTTTGAAAATATTTAAGATTTGTATCTTACTTATATCTATTAGGGCGTCTAAATCCGGTGGTAAAATTCTATTTAAATTTTCTTTGATGCCACCGCCGGTGATATGAGCCAATCCCACTAATTCGGGACTACTAAACAAATCTTTTAAAGAATTATAATAACAAAAATGTGGGGTTAAAATATTTTTTATAAAAGTTTGCCCATCAATATTTTCTTTTAAAATTTTAGGATTTTGCTCCATTATTTTTTTAACCAGAGAGAAACCATTTGTATGTATACCACTCGAAGCGATAGCCAGCACTACATCCCCTTCTTTTATTTTGGAGCCGTCTATGATTTTTTCTTTTTCCACCACCCCGACTATGCTCGCAGTGAGGATATAAGTTCCAGCTTCTATTACGCTCGGTTGTTCGGAAGTTTCACCTCCAGTCAAGACACAGCCATTCTCTTTACATGCCCGAGAAAAAGCTGAGACCATTTTTAGGATTACTTCTTTATCCATTTTTCCACATACGATGCAATCTTGGACAGAAAGAGGCTTTGCTCCCATCACGATAGCATCATTGATCAGGTGGTTGATCAGGTCGTAACAAATAGTCTCAATACTATTGTGTTCTAAGGCTAATTTTTGCTTAGAGCCGGGTTCTTCTGTCTTGAATACTAAAACCGGTTCTTTATATTCTGGAAAAGATCCGTCGAACAAAGTCGCAAAAGCGCCGGCCTTGTTGAGCACGCGAGCATCATCACTATTTAAACTTTTCGCCATTTCGCTTTTAGTGGCGTTCGCAATGTCGATATCAACTCCTGAGGTTTTATACGACAATTTTTGCATTTTATTTATTGTCTAGATATTTCTTAAATCCTATTTTTGAAAGTTTCTCACCTTTTGTCTTAGTATCTTCTTCCATCTTAGTTTTATATGCAATTAATTTATTTTCTAAATCTTTGTCACTGGTTGCGAGTATTTGTATTGCTAAAATTCCGGCATTTTTCCCCGCATTTATTCCGACGGTAGCGACGGGTACTCCGGGTGGCATCTGGGCCGTGGAAAGTAATGAGTCGAGTCCATCTAAACTTTTGGCTTTAGTTGGGACACCGATGACTGGCAGAGTGGTGAGAGATGCGACTACTCCCGCCAAATGAGCCGCTCCACCTGCGCCAGCGATGACGACTTTGATTCCTCTATCTTTTAGACTATTTGCATATTTGTGGACTATATTCGGCGCCCGATGAGCAGAGGCTACAGTTATCTCATAGCCTACTCCGAATTCTTCTAAGATTGTTCCAGCTTCGGCAAATATTGGTAAATCAGAATCTGAGCCCATAACTATGCCCACCTCGATGTTGGTTTTCATATTTGTATCTTATCATTTTTTCAAAAGGACACAAGTTAAAAGAAATAAAAAAAGCCAGTACAGGGTGTAAAGGCTCTTTTCGAGAATTGATTAGTTTCCCAACTATGCTCTGGAACAACGAGCGGGGCTTAGAATCTTGCAAGGAGTGTTCCCAACTCCTCGGTTTTACGGCGAATCCGTGCCGATTGGTTCTTCACGCGTTCATATTCGTCCCCTTTTAGGTTGAGGCCTAAACTTACGAGCTCCGTTTGCAATACATAAAGCTCGGTTTTGATGTGTCGGACTTCCTTGCGACCTTTTTCATCGTACTTCCCAATATAATCTGGTCCGATCAGGCCTAGGGCGCTTATTTCGATCCAGCCGTCGATGAATGCTTGTTCGGCTGTCTCGATAGTACTGTTTAGCTTGAATATCCTCAAGCTTGAGGCGAAGGTGCTCTTCAGTTCGCTTAGAGTCGCCTCATCTTTTGCAGTACATTCTCTGAGCGGTAAGCGACCTGTATTCTTCCTTGCTGCGGAATCTCCCTTAGATAATCCTCGCAGTTTTACTCCGTATTTTACGAGGGCTCTTTGTATTTCTGTTACTGCTTTTTGCGCTAACACTTGGTCGTTGGTCGTGACTGCATCTGTAAGCGCTTTTGCGACAGGGCCGAGGTTTTTCTCGTAAGTGTACTCCGTCGGCACCAGCCAAGAACGGAAATGTCTCTCCTTGTAGATTTCCAGAACTCGCAGGTATGCTTTTGCGTATCGAACATGGTCTTTGACCAGGTTGGGCTCGATCTGAGCGAGCAGAGAATCCTCAGAGAGGTCGCTCTGGCTGCCTTCTGTTTGTTGGCTTTCTTTCGCCATTTCTTTCCCCATTCTGTTGGTTAGTGCCACCAGCAGTACTACTACATTGAGGGTTATAAGGGCGAGACAAGCCAGCACGAATTTGAATCTTTTGTTCATAATATCTTCACATGTTTTTTGTTTTTTCTAACCCATTACCCCAGTTACGAGCGTAGTGATCCAGATACCTAAAAGGTACCCAGATTTCTACGCTCGGATTGTTAGTCAATGTTATTATTTTATCAAAGTAGTGTATCTAAAGTAATACTACAACATTTTTTTTATAAGTAAAACCAAAATAAAAAACCGGCGGAGCCACAACAAGGTGCGCTTTCGCCGGTAGTTTCCCCGATTTAAGGTCAGGGAAGAAGAAACAGTGGCACCACAATGAGAATGACTACAAGACTCTTTTTGTTCGCTCACCCAGAGGGACTGAAGAAGAGTTCATTTATTCTCACTTGTTGACCAATTCAAGCCATGGTGTACCAGCCGAGGAGGATCTGGACTTGAAGAAGCTTGAAAGTGATGCCACTGAAAACTGAAACCGAAAATTTAACCTGCTTGGAATTCTTTTCCGGGCGGGATGAAGAATTTTTTTCCCTCCCCGTCCGTCAAGGGGCCTGCGTGAGTGTAAGGTTGTGTCTGATCGGCCTGTGTCCCGTCGTGGTTCAACGGTACGCCATCAGTCATCAGATGCGCTGAAGTTAGTTGGTGTTGGTCCATAGGTTTTTTTCTGGCTTCTATTCAAAGAAAGACATATTCAAAGAACGAAGCCAATATAAAAATACCAAATTATTTTGAAACAGTCAATGCAAACAAATAGAAAAAATTAATGCTTAAAATGTCTAAATCCAGTCGTGACCATGGCCACGTTATATTTATCAGCCATATCGATAGAGGCTTGATCGTTCTTTGAACCTCCGGGATGGATCACAGCGCTCACGCCCACTTGAGCAGCCAGTTCCACGCAATCAGGAAATGGGAAAAATGCTTCAGAAGAAAGTACTGCGCCCTCCAAAGAAAATCCAAATTTCCCTGCCTTATCTATCGCTTGTTTTAGCGCGTCAATGCGCGAAGTCTGCCCGCAACCCATAGCTAGTAGTGTGCCGTCTTTTACTAGGGCGACAGAATTCGACTTCAAATGTTTCGTCGCTATTGATGCCATCAGTAAGTCCCCTTTCTCTTTTTCTGTCGGCTCTCTCTTGGTCACAATTTTCAAATCTTTCTCACTTTCTACATGAATGTCTCTGTCTTGCGACAAGATTCCGGTAAAACAAGTTCGCATTTGTTTTGTTGGGAGCGATGGACTCTTCCACCTCAAAATTCGGCAATCTTTTTTCTCCATCAATATGGCAAGCGCATCTTTAGAAAAGTCTGGGGCGATGATGACTTCGATAAAAAGCTTTTGTTCTTTGATGAGCGCGGCGATGTCCTTCTCTATTATTCTATTAGCCGCTAAAATTCCTCCAAAAGCTGAAAGTGGATCGGCATTGTAGGCCGCCTTGTATGCTTCAAATAAACTCCCTTCCTTTGGCTCGCCGGAGCCTTGTGCGGAGGTGGCACCCCTCTCTGCCAGTCCGCAGGCATTCATGTGTTTGATAATAGCGAAAGCTGGGTTTGTAAAATCCGACACAGTCATGATGGCGGCCTCAGTGTCTATTAAATTATTGTATGAAAGTTCTTTGCCGTGCAGTTGGGTGAAACTCTCTCCCAGGTCTCCCACAAATTCTGCTTTTTGGTGCGGATTCTCTCCATAGCGCAGGGGTTTACCCTGAAAGTATCCACGGATAGCGCTGTCGTAAGTGCTGGTTACCTCAAAGCCTTCGCCGGCAAACTTTTTGCGTTCTTCTAAAGTTGTCTCATTATTTTTTTCCAATATACTGGCAAGTTCTGCGTACTGATGTTTTGAAGGAATCACGACGACATCATTGAAATTCTTTGCCGCTGCGCGGATAAGAGATATCCCACCTATATCTATTTTTTCAATAATCTCTTCTGCACTTCCCCCGCTCGCGAGCGTCTCTTCGAATGGATACAGGTCGACTATCACTAAATCTATGTCAGCTATTTTGTGCTGAGTTTTTTCTTTCTGGTCTTCTTTGTTGTCTCTACGATTTAAAATACCGCCGAAAATTTGCGGTTGGAGGGTCTTGACTCTGCCACCAAATAAAGCTGGATAGTTTGTGATACTCTCTACCTCAGTCACGGGGACTTTGAGTTTACGAATAAATTCCGCCGTTCCGCCAGTGGAAATGATTTTTACATTGTGTTTGTGTAGGAGCTCGATGATCGTCTCAAGTCCATCTTTATTAAAAACTGAAATAAGCGCTGAATTTATTTTTTTATTCATGATTGATTTTAAACGAATGAAAAGAGTATTAAAATCTTCACCCTATTAAATGTCCTACTGGACAATTTTTCTTTAGGAAAATTATTTAACAGGGTAGGTTAAATTATATTCACTCCGTTCATTAATTTACTCCAATATTAACATAATTTTTTTATTACTCAAATAAAAAAAGTGAAGCCCAACGATAAATCGTCGGGCTTCGGTGATTACTAACATTTTGCGGGCTGTGTATTAACAGTCCCCGTGTTTTCCAGCGGGTTCGAGCTGGTCTTGCTGCTCATCAACCGCCGGCTTGACTTTGTTGGGGGTCACCGGTCTGACACGGGAGCTGATGGCGTCGGTGCATTCCGCACGTTTGACTGGAGTGGGATTCAACGACGTATGTACTTCGAGCAGATCGTCGAGGATGTTCAGATCGCCGGCGCCAGGATTCACACTGCCGTTATCGGGCAGGCCGTTCGCGGCGAGGATCGATTGGCGGGTCTTTTCGTCATGGCAGTAGGCGGTGATGGCGATATTGTGGCGATAGAGGGCATCCTTCGTCAACTGCGTCTTGGCGTGATCCTGGACCCATTTGACGAATTGCGGATAGGTCGGCCTGAGGGTGGCGACGAATCCTTTGACTTCTTCTGGGTCGAGGCCGAGCGCGGCGCAGGTCATCGCATCATAGCCCGGACCCATACCAGGGTAGCCTTCGGCAAGTTGGTCGGCGTCTTCCAAGGAGAGCTTGAGCCAGAGGCGCGGGAGGTGAAGTGCACCGGTCAACGGGCACGGGGTGAGGGAGCTAAATGTGGGAACTGTTTTCATTGTATTTTGTTTGTTGTTGTTTTTGTTTTCACCAACACAAACGCCCCCACAATGGAGACATTTTGATGGCAGGCAAAGGCTCGAAATTGAGTTCAATCCCCTTGCCTGCCACCAAAATTCACATCAATTGTAAAGAACAAATAACCTCGTTATATTACTCCTGTACGCTCTTTTGTCAAGTTTTTGTAAAAGATGAAAATTAAAGAAAGCCAGTACACTCGAGGTGAACCGGCTTTCGTGGAAACGAGATTAGAGCTTAGTAGATTTTGTAGATTATGATTCCATAACCCACCAAAATTGCCACCGAGGTCAGGATGAAAATACATCCCAAAGCCCTCACTCCGTTCTTGAAGAATTCTCTGCCACCCGCCACCAACATGATGACTGGGGCTAGAACTAACACTATCATACTGATCAAAGAGATGATTTTCATTTATTTTTTTGGGTCAAGGGTTGGAGTTGTACTTTCTTTTGTCAAGAATCTGAATAGCTAACCCATCTATTATACCATACACCTTGATTGCTATGTATTACTCAAACTCAGTTGTTGCGGGAGGTTTAGGAGTCATATCAAAAAATACACGAACGATGTCTTTGTGTTTTGTCAGAGCGCTAGTTATCTCATCCACGACTTCTTGCGGAAAATAAAATCCTTTGGCGGTCATGAAGTCTACCGTCTGCACGGCGCGAACGGCGAGAGAGTGGCCATAGACGCGTTCGTCACCTTTGACGCCTACGGAATTGATGCCGAGGAGGGCGACGATGAGTTGGGAAATATCTTTTTGGATTTTGTGTTTTTTAAGAATTTCAGAAACAGTTTTATCGGCTTCCCGCACCAACTCAATATTTTCTTTTGAGACTGGCGTGCCGACGACTCGCAGATACAGCCCTGGTCCGGGGAAAGGATTGCGTTCATATACCGCCGGAGGGAGCTTGAGTGCTCGCCCCA
>JAZKJK010000009.1:22065-43950 GCA_040384365.1 Patescibacteria group bacterium
AGTTCGCGGACTTCGTATTTAAATAAATTCCTAAATGGATGCAAGTCATCTACCTCCCAATCTAGGCCGACGTTGTGATGAGTCTTGATCATCGCCGACTCCCCCATTTTACCGCTCTCGATGATGTCTGTCGCTAAGGTTCCTTGCACTATGAAGCCGGCATTATGTTTTGCTATTTGCTCTTCAAATATTTTTTTATAAATATAACGGAATTTCGCGCGTTTTTCTTCGCCGTCAATTGTTGTGCCGATATTTTTGATAAATTCTGCAGAAGCAGGAATGACTACAAGATTTTTTACTCCGGCACTCCTGGCATTTATTTTTATTTCCTCAAGTTCACCTGCGCGAATTCCGCCAGTATCTATGGCTACACATACCAGCCTCTCCCCTAATACTGGGGCCAGGATGGCTGCCAAAGTCGTAGAATCTACTCCACCGGAAAAACCTAAAACGATATTTGATTTTTCTTGCTTATTTTTACTGACGCTCTTATTCACTATGTCTAGGACTTCTTGCTGGATTTCGTGAACTAGGTTGATCGGGTCCCAATCTTTTTTGCAATCGGCAAGTGTTAAAAAGTTTTGCAATATTTTTTTACCTTCTTTGGTATCTACGACCTCCGGATGAAATTGGATGCCGAGGATGGTATTATTTTTGTTGCTCATAGCGGCGACGCCTTGAGATGTGGCGATGGCAGTAAAACCTTTCGGCAATTTCGTAACTGTATCGCCATGACTCGCCCAGACTTCTGTCTTTTTAGATATTTTAGAAAAGAGTGGGTGCGTAATGTCAGGTGTTACGACAGCTGGTCCGTATTCGCGATGCTCTAGTGGTCTCTCTACTTTGCCCCCGAGTTTGTGCGCGAGGAGTTGCATGCCATAACAAACACCCAGGATTAAATATTTTTTCCTACCTTTCTGGGTAATATCTAGCGACTGCGGAAGCTCTGGCGCCCCCTTGCCGTGCACACTCCAATTACTGCCAGAGAGGACGACAGCTTTCAGATTATTGTTCTTGTTCTCTTTGAGCCACAGGTCTACCTTCGAAGGTGGTAGGATGACGCTCCGCACACCGAGTTCTCGCAAGGTTCGGCCGATAACCAAGGTATATTGCGAGCCATAATCTACTATAAGTATTTGAATACCATTCATAGAGCTATGATATATGAAAACTAGCCATAAGAAAAGCAGGGCTATACTTTTGCGTCCTTGTTGACAAATGCATTATTTTATGATAATAATTATATTGAGTTAACAAAACATGGTTCTTTAAATAATTGAAATCGAGATTGCCTGTGTGGGCGAATTCTATTTTGTTGTTTCGGAACCAAAACACAAGGAACACGGTGAAAAAAATAAACACAGTAGCAGCCCTCAGACGGCAGAACGAGGTGTTGGAGAAGACCACCCAAGCCATGGAGCAAACCATGATCGACCAAACCAAGATCATTGGAGATCTCAAACAGGCGAACGCGGCACTTGCGGCGGAAGTGTCCAGGGTGAAAGGGTTGGACGCCGAGTTCAAGGCGTACCGGCAAACCGCCGCTGCCAAGAGGGCGGAAGCCATGGCCATCCACGAAGGTGAACGGCAGGGACTCATCACGGCGCTCAAAACGATCGCCACCCTCAACGACACCAGCGGCATTTCTTTCATTCCTGTGAGCATCTCGGAGGATGCTCGTCTCGCTGAGTTCATGGCGCAACGGCAACAGCGCCACCAACAGGGCAACGGCGGCGGCTAGCCACCGGCCTGTTAGAGTAAAAACAAAATCGGGCCGCCAGAGTTTACTCGGCGGCCCTTTCCTTTTACCGATTTTTAAAAATTTTAGTTTTATGTTAATATAAAAAATATATTTATGGCTTCCAAAGCGAGAACAAAAGAAAGAGAGAATTTTCAAGAAGGGTTGACCTATGACGATGTCTTGCTCGTGCCTCAATACTCAGAGGTTTTACCTCGCGATGTGGATATAACTTCTAGATTAACTAAGGGCATAAAACTAAGTGTGCCGATAATTTCTGCGGCCATGGACACGGTCACGGAATCATCTATGGCCATAGCTATGGCGCAAGAAGGTGGCATCGGGATTCTACACAAGAATATGACTATTGAGGAACAGGCCAAGCAAGTACGCAAAGTAAAACGCTCTGAGTCCGGAATGATCCACGACCCTATCACCCTCTCTGAAAGTGCATTGGTTAAAGAAGCTCTAAAAATCATGCAGGAAAATAAAATTGGCGGGATACCGATTGTGGATAAAAATATGCGACTCGTGGGAATTCTCACCAATCGTGATTTACGATTTCAGAAAGATATCGATGTGCCTGTCGGCGGGATTATGACCAAGAAGAATTTGATAACTGGCAGTATTGGCACCAATTTAAAAGAAGCGGAGAAAATTCTGACAAAATATAAAGTGGAAAAGTTGCCTCTTGTGGATAAGCAAAACAAACTCATCGGACTCATCACTTACAAAGATATAATGAAAGTAAAATCTCGTCCGAAGTCTTCTCGAGATAGTTTGGGACGATTGCGAGTGGGCGCGGCAGTGGGGGTGACGGCTGATACGTTAGAGCGAGTAACGGCGCTGACTGAAAATGGCGTGGACGCAGTGGTGATTGATACCGCGCATGGGCATTCCAAAGGAGTGCTTGAAATGCTAAAGAAAATTAAAAAAGCCTTTCCAAAATTAGAAGTAATCGTCGGAAATATTGCGACAGCTGAAGCGGCATTAGATCTAGTCAAAGCTGGAGCAGATGCCGTAAAAGTAGGCATTGGTCCAGGGTCAATCTGCACTACACGAGTGATTGCTGGAGTTGGTTTCCCTCAATTCTCCGCTGTCTATGAAGTAGCCGAGGCGATCAAGGGCTCGGGCGTGCCCGTCATCGCTGATGGAGGCATCAGATACACTGGAGATATCGGCAAGGCTATCGCCGCAGGAGCGAGTGCTATCATGGCTGGTTCCCTTTTCGCTGGTGTGGAAGAATCTCCAGGGGAAACGATAATTTTAGACGCTAGAAAATATAAAACTTATCGCGGCATGGGTTCTATTGAAGCGATGAATCAAGGTTCTAAGGATAGATATTTCCAAGATATGGAAGACGACATCAAGAAACTTGTGCCTGAAGGAATTGTCGGTAGAGTTTCTTTCAAGGGCGGACTGGTGGAAGTGATATATCAGCTCGTCGGCGGGTTGCGGGCTGGGATGGGATATTGCGGAGCGAAAGATATTGAAGCTCTTCAAAAGAAAGCAAAATTTGTCCGAATCACTCACTCGGGCATACAAGAAAGTCATCCGCACGATGTGATCATTACCAAAGAACCACCAAATTATAGTCTGGGAAATTAACCCATGAAAAAAACTAACCTAAAACGAGGCTTCATTGACACTGTTGTGGGTCTACAATGGGGAGATGAAGGCAAGGGCAAGAATATAGATGAGTTGCTCTCTCACGGAGTGTATTCGGCAGTGGCGCGTTTCCAAGGAGGAGCAAATGCGGGGCATACTCTCAAGCTCGGAGATATGACTTTCATTGGACACATAGTCCCCTCTGGATGTCTCCAAAAAAATATTGAGTTATATATTGGTAACGGCGTCGTCGTGGATGCTGTATCTTTAATCAAAGAAATAAACGAACTAAAAAAGCTCGGATTTGATATCAAGAATCGTCTGTATATTTCTAATCGCGCGAAGTTGGTCTCATATTTACATCCATTTCTAGACCAAGCTGATGAATATAAGAGAAGTAATCAAGGGGGCAAGATAGGCACGACTTCTCGGGGCATCGGACCGGCGTATAGTGATGTTAGATTTAGAAGGGCGCTCCTCATTGGCGACATATTGTCTGCAGATTTTGAGCAAAAAGAGACAACACTCACAGAATTTCACACGAACTTTTTGAATATGTATAAAGACAAATATGGTTTTGAAATTGATGCAGAAAAAATAGGAAAAATAAAAGAAGCAAAAGAAAAATGGAACGATGCGGTAAAAGAGATAAAGAAATTACAGATTTGTAATTTGTCAGCTCTGATTCAAGCGAGATTAAACGCAGGGAAAAATATTTTAGCGGAAGGCGCGCAAGCTGTGATGCTAGATGTTGATTTTGGTGATTATCCGAATGTGACGAGCTCTAATACCCTACCCGCAAATGTCTGCCTCGGTCTCGGTGTGCCTCATACATATCTACGAGATATTTACGGCGTCATTAAAGCTTATACGACCAAAGTGGGTGGTGGGAACTTCCCTGCCAGAATGGCGGATGAAGCATTAGAGAAACTTTTCCAAAAGGCGGGTAATGAATTCGGAGCGACGACCGGACGACCTCGCATGTGCGGATGGCTAGATTTATTTGCTTTGCGCTACGCTATCGGCCTCTCAGGAGTAAATAAAATTTTTATAAACAAGGCTGATATTTGCTTGAGTGATAAAATAAAAGTTGTCACGGGGTACAAAAGTGGCGCAAAGCCTTTAAAAGAATTTCCACTTTATTTGAGCGAAGTCACAGGTGTGATTACTGAAGATATCGCGGGTTGGGGTGATGCGAATCATAGAGTCAAAGACAAAAAGAAAGTTTCTAAAGAGCTTTCTTCCTATTTAAAATATATAAAAGCGAAACTCGCTGATCTAAATGTCAAAATCATCGCCGTCGGCACCGGCCAAGACCGCAAAGACTTTTTCAATTGGGATAAATAGTTTTTTTGACTTCTTATTTAGATGATTTACAATCCTTACGTTAGAGCGGTCCTTTGATAAATGAAGTTTAACTAACCACACAACAACCTGCGCCTTGAGCGCTTATGTAAGAAAGTGTAAACACTATGGAAAAAAAATTCACAATACTTACACATACTGAAATGTGTGTAAGGTGCAACCTCAACCCAATACAGGGTAAAAAGCACAAACTATGCCACGGCTGTTATCAGTGTTTTATGCGCAAAAAGAGAGAATATCAAGCTCTTTCACTCCAAGAGTTTGTTGCAAAGTTTCCTTCAAAGAATACTTTAGTCGCATCTCTCGGAAACCCTACTGGCATCATCGTGCTACAGCAGTTGGGGGAAGGGTTTATCGCACACAGTCCAAAGATGTTGCATCTTGTGGAACTCATCAAGCAGATTGCTCCGACAAAAGAGACCGTCCTTCTGACGGGAGAGACGGGCACAGGCAAAGGAATCGTTGCCCGCGAAATCCACAACGCGAGCGAACGGCGCGCACAAAGATTCGTCACCGTTGACTGCACGGGTCTGAGCGAGCACGTCATTGAGAGCGAGCTCTTCGGCCACCTGAAAGGAGCATTTACGGGAGCCATAGAAACAAAAATGGGGCTCTGTGAGTTCGCCAACGGGGGCACGCTTTTCCTCGATGAGATTGCGGAGCTACCTTTCCATATGCAGTCCAAGCTCCTGCATATGCTCGAAGAGCGGAGGGTTCGTCCGGTGGGTGGTCTGGAGTATCGCTTCGTGGACATACGAGTGATTGCCGCCACCAACCAGAAATTGGATGAGTTGGTGGTACAGAAAAGGTTTCGCTCCGATCTTTTCTTTCGCTTGAATGTGCTCGAACTGCCCATACCCCCGCTTCGGGAGCGTGCGGAAGAAATTCCGTTTCTCATTCAACACTTCGGGCAAGCTTTGCAAAAGCTACCGGAATTCTCGGAAGATGTTCTGGCTCTGCTCAGCCGTTATGAGTGGCCCGGCAATATACGCGAGTTGCGGAATGTCATTCATCGGTGCGCAGTCCTTGCAACTGGTGAGGTGGGCGTAAAGCATTTGCCGGAACGTTTCGTGTCGGCACTTTAAAAAATATCAATGCAAAAATCAAATTGGGCCACTTGAGTTTACTCTCGTGGCCCTTTCCTTTTTCCTTAGATTATCATATATGATGTATTAAGAAATTAAATTTTATTTATTTTTAATGCACTTTTTCCAATATCTTTTCTATACTGCATTCCTTCGAATGAAATTTTTTCGATAGCTTTGTAAGCTTTTTGTATCGTTTCTTCTAAAGTATTTCCAGTAGCTGAAATTCCGAGGACTCTTCCCCCATTTGTTATAATTGCTAGGTCTTGCCTAGCAATTTTTGTGCCAGCGTGGAATACGATAATGTCGGGTTGTGCTTGTGCTTCTTCCATACCTGAAATCATTTTCCCCTTCTGATAACTTCCTGGATATCCTCCAGAAGCTATTGCAATATTACAGGCGTAAGTATTTTCTTTCCATTTTATTTTCAAATCCGCAATTCTTCCATCAATACTCGCATCCACAATATCAAGCAGATCAGTATCAAGTAGCCTCATATATGTCTGTGTCTCTGGGTCGCCAAATCGCGCATTAAATTCAAATACTTTTGGACCGTCTTTGGTGAGCATTATTCCCGGATAGAGTATTCCGACGAATGGTCTTCCCTCTTTTTTCATTCCCAAAATGGCTGGTCCAATTATTTCTTTTTCAATGCGTGCGAGCACAGTGCTATCCACAAATGGCAGCGGCGCTATGGTGCCCATCCCGCCAGTATTCGGCCCCACATTGCCGTCAAATATTCGCTTGTGATCTTGCGATGCTGGAAAAATCTGCCAAGATGTTCCATCTGAGATGGCGTGGATTGATATTTCGGTGCCTTCTAGGTACTCCTCTATGACCACTTCGTTGCCAGCATTACCGAAAATTTTATTTATTAAAATCTGCTCAAGTGTTTTTACAGCTTCTTCCTTTGTTTGCGCGACTGTGACGCCCTTGCCGAGCGCGAGTCCGCTCGCTTTGATGACGACCGGTAGCGACCCCTTGTCTACATATATTTTAGCTTGTTCATAATCAGTAAAGACTTGGTATTTTGCCGTAGGTATACCCTGCCTTTTCATGAAGTCTTTGGCGTATGCCTTTGACCATTCGAGTTCGCTCGCCGCCTTTGTCGGGCCCCAGATGCGTAAATTTTCCGCCTTGAATGCATCTACTATGCCGAGGGCAAGTGGATCATCTGGAAGCGCCAGGGTTAAATCGATCTTTTCTTTTTTAGCAAATTCTATAAGTTTAGGAATATCGGTAGCGGAAATATCTAGATTTTTTCCGAGGCTTGCCGTGCCGGCATTTCCGGAAGCAAAAAATATCTCTCCAACACGATCTGACTGCGAGACTTTCCAGCCGATAGCATGTTCCCTACCTCCACTACCGATGATTAATATTTTTTGTTTCTCTTTATGCATCTTTGGTAATTTTTTCTAAAACTTCGACATAGAGTTCGTTTTCTTTTTTCTTTAGCCTTGGATACAAAGATTCCACTGTGTCGCCGGACTCTATTTTCTCGAAAGTTCTCCCCAGTACTGGTCCAAAATCAAAATTTAAGGTTAAGAAATGGATGCTAGAACCAGCGTAGGTAACTTTCTTGTCTAAGAAATTTTGAATGGCTTTATTCATAAACATACCTTTATTCCAGAGCGCCACTGTGCCGTCAAGATTTCTCTCACTGGTATTATTTGCATCGCTTGCGTCGACTATTTCTGGAATTAATCCAGGGTGTAAATTCAAAATTCTATCTGGGAATGCCAAGATGACTTCATCTAAAATAATTTGCTTCCAGCCAGCGAGGCAGACGTAGTCTGGATTGAGCTTTTCTAGTAATGAGAGCAGGGCTTCTTTCGTCTCGCAGATTTCTATTTTTAAATTATTATTTCGCGCCCGTTCTAAGGCTGGTGCATCGGGTTTATCCGCAATCACTGCGCAGATCTCGGCATTAATTCTGTGAGATATAATCCCGTCTATTATCGCTTGCAGATTTGAGCCAGTGCCCGCGCTAGATATCAATACCGCAAGCTTTGGTTTTTTCTTGTTACTTATTTGGGACATCGTAATTTACCTCATCTTTGCGTTCTTTTAAATCAATCGGATATACCCCTGAAAAGCATGAAGTGGAAAGGTGCCCCTCTGGCAGACCGATAGACTTTATCAACCCATCAAGCGAAAGATATTGTAGCGATGTAGCTCCGAGAAATTCGCGGATTTCTTCTATGCTTTTATGAGCGGCAATTAGTTCGTTCTGGTTTGGAGTATCCATACCATAAAAATCAGGGAATTTTACTGGCGGAGAAGATATTATGAGATGGACTTCTTTGGCTCCTGATTTAAAAATTGTTTCCACTAATCTTTTACATGTATTTCCTCTGACTATTGAATCGTCCACTATCGCTACTTTTTTACCCTTTAAAATTTGCGGCAGGGGGATGAGTTTGAGCGCGACGCTATTTCGGCGTGACTTCTTGTCTGGTTCAATGAAAGTCCTGTGCACATAGCGGTTTTTGACCAACGCCATCTCCATCGGGATACCAGATTCTTGGCTATATCCGATAGCGACAGGCATGGCTGTATCAGGTACAGGCACTATAAAATCAACTTTTAGTTTACGCTCACGAGCGAGCTCTTTTCCAAAGTTTTTTCTGACCTCATATATTAATTTCCCATTTAAAATGCTGTCTTGTCTCGCGAAATAAACATATTCAAAGATGTCGTGCTTTGGAGTTGGCTTTGCTAATTTTACGCTCTTTACTCCCTTTTCATTTATTATAATCATTTCCCCCGGCTCTATTTCTCTGACAAAAGTCGCTCCGATGGTTTTTAAGGCGCAGGTTTCTGATGCGACGATATAGCCCTTGTCTATTTTACCCAACGATAGCGGACGCATACCATACGAGTCTCGTACAGCCACCAGATTATCTTTATCCATCATCACCAGTGAGAATGAACCAGTAATCAAAGGGAAAACTTTCTTGACCGCAGCTTCTATAGAGCTACCTCCTTTAATATAAAAATCAATGGCGTCAGTGATGAGTTCGGAATCCATACGATTCTTCTGTAAAGCTTTTTTTGAAGCCAAGAATTTCTCCAGCGATGTGACACTCGGCAGATTGCCATTATGGGCTAGCGCAAAAGTAGCATCTTTGGCCACATGACTATTTAATATTGGCTGAGCGTGATCTAATGCTCCGCCACCAGAAGTAGAATATCTATTATGTCCAATACCTAGATATCCCTTCAAATCTTCTATGTCTTTTTCTTTATAAACTTGAGCCACAAGTCCCGCGCCCTTGTGGGTGTGAAGTTTTTTCCCGTCGCTAGTAGTTATTCCCGATGCCTCCTGTCCTCTGTGTTGTAGGGCAAACAATCCAAAGAAAGCCAACCTAGAAATAGGTAAATTTTTACCGTATATTCCTACGATTCCACATTTTTCTTTTAGTTCTTCCATTTATTTAAAGTATTTAACTGCGTTTTTAAAAATCTGTAACCCTGCGCCCTCTTTTGAACCTTTTTTATTCATCTGCCACAACGGACTCTGGTGTGAAAACATTCCTCTTTCTGGATGAGGCATCATCCCTAGAACTCTCCCATTATATGCTAAAACGCCCGCAATGCCAAAGTCTGAACCGTTTGGGTTTTCTTCAAGATTTTGGAATTTACAAATGTCTCCTTTTGTATAAGTGAAAGCGATCTGCTTATTTTTCTTCATATTTTCATATTCTTTTTTAGAAATGGTGTAATGTCCTTCTCCATGCGCTATCGGAAGTGATATTTTTTTAATTCCCTTGAGCCATGGACTTATCCCACCCACTTCCAGATCCACCCAACGATCAATATACATTCCATTTTTGTTGTGAGCCAAAGCGCCGGGCAGGATTCCTAAGTTAGTAATAATTTGAAATCCATTACAGATGCCTAAAACCAGAGCATCCTGAGATAAAAATTCCGTAAGCTCTTTGGCTAGATGATTTTTAAATTTATTTGCATAAGCTTTTCCACTACCTGTGTCGTCGCCATAAGAAAAACCTCCCGGGAAAGCCAAAATCTGATATTTTGAAAGCATTTTGGGGTTGGCTATCAAATCATTGATATGCACAATATCAGCGCTTCCTCCCGCTGACTCAAAAGCGAACTTCGTTTCTTCTTCGCAGTTGAGCCCATATCCAGACATTATTATAATTTTTGGTTTTTTCATGATTTCTTTAATTACCTAACTTTTCCGACCGGTAGAGTTGGGTAATCCTATATTTTTTAATATATTTCTTGCTGGTAACATTTTTCGCAGTAAATTATCTCTGGTCGATCTGGTGCATAACTTGTTTTGAATTCTACCACACACTTATCATCTCCATGAAAATGACTACTCTTGTCGCACATGCAGGCCCTTTTCCAAAGTTTCAATGGATTCCTTTGATTTATTCGCTCATAATGTCGGCAATTTGGACACAATCTCGGCAGAGGCAAGTTCATTCTCTTGTAAAACTTAAATTCTTCAGGAATTATTTTAAAAGCCTCGGTGCATTGATCTTTACACTCACCACTATGTCCACAGGCGATTACTTTACTTACTATATCATCCCCGACTTCGTCTATATTATCTGGAATATCTTTATTTTCTATATCTATCTTATAATTTCTTGGTTCATTGTCTTGCCAGTGATAACCCTGTTTCATGGCCTCCGCCTTAGATAAAGAAAAATATTCCTGCGCTATTGTTTCATTGTAAGCAAAAGGCGAAAGTTCTGATGGGAAAAATTCTCCATATTTATAAATAATCCCTTTTGCATCAATATAAGGCATATCACCCATGTGTTTTATAATTTTTGGCAAAAGTTTCTCATATTCTTCTTTGGTGTATTGTTTATTTAGAATACAATATTTCTTTTTTCGTAAACCTTCACAACCAAAAATGTCCTTACATTCATGACATTCCTCGTTGTAAAATGCATTCTGATTATTATAATTTCTAGTCCCAAAAGCAGTATTATGGCTTCCAAAGCCATGAGCATTTTCATATGTTAGTTCTGCTCCAAAACCAAGAAAAGATCCGTCGTAGCAATCTTTGGAACCATTACGGTAGAAAAATACAAATTTTGAATCTTCAATTTGGTCAGAGCTAAAAGATAGATGGGTGTTTCTCGCCTCTGATAAATCATCTCCGTCGGAATTTATTGATTTATAAACACGAGCGTAACGATGAGGTATAGATAATTCTAATTTCTTAACTTTCCCTAGATTTTCAATATGTTTTTGATAACTTCCAGAATTTTCTTCTATGAATTTCTCGTAATCTTCTTTTGAATGGGCCTGATTAAATATGTGGTATTTCTTATTCACTAATCCGACACAGCCGAAACAGTACATGCAATTTCTACAGTCGACAAGATAGCGACTTTCGATACAATCTTTTGAGTACCGACTGAAGAATACTTTGTTTAATAATGCAGATTCAAAAACTTCATAACTAAATTCAATTTTTGAAGAAAAAGCAACATCTAGAGAATCGTGAGAGTCGAATACCTGATTTTCGAAACTCATTCTTTCATTATTCCAACCACCAAACGATAAGTAACATTCTTTAAAATCTGAACCGTAATTACAATATTCACTTTTTATAAAATTTGTTTGGTATAAATTGGCTCGTGGTACTTTTGATTGAAGAGCTTGGAATTGATTAAAAAATGGTATAGAAAAATCGTAATCACTACCATAGTTTATTGGATCCCATTTATCTGAAAGCCAACAATCACGGCAATATACTGTGTATGGTCTGTCTTTACTATATACAGAGATTAGAGATTTCTTACATAGCACGCATTCACGTTTATAAAAAACCCGATTGTTTCTGAAAATTAATCTTCTTTGGAATCTGCAATCTGGACAAAAGGTCGGTGGTGGCACTTTCATTTTTTCATAGAAAGAAAAATCATCAGCTTCTATCAGGAAGTCTTTTTTACAATTCTGACAATTTTTTGTTTCTGTTTTCATTTTTGTGAATGAGAAAATTTATGGTAAATGTCATGCAGTTTTTTTACATTTGTTTCAACCACTTTATTTTTTCCATTTGAAATTATTACTTTTCCATCTTTTTCTACCTTTCCCAATTTTATACAAGCGATATTCTCCATTATTTTCTCAAATTGCGCTGTATTTTTGGGCGATACAGATACTAAAATTCTACCTTGGCTTTCGGAGAAAAGTTTAGCTTCTACAGATAGCGCCTTAGGCGCTATCTGGCTTATATCTATTTTGCATCCAACATTTCCGCCGATAGATGCTTTAGCGAGAGCAATTCCAAGCCCTCCGGAAGTCAAAGAAATTGAAGAAGCTAAAAGTTCTTTTTGAATAGCTTTTTCTAAGGCAAGATAAGTCTTGAGATTTCTTTCTAAATTAACTTTTGGCACATTGTCTCCGACAGAGCCTAGCATCTTATAATATTCACTTGCGCCAAGTTCATCATGCGTCTCCCCTAATAAATAAATTATGTCACCGCTATTTTTAAATTCTGGCGAGACAGTTTTATAAAGGTCAGGCATCACGCTGATAGCCGAGATGAGGAGTGTCGGCGGGATAGAGATTTCTATTGGGTTACCTTTCTCGTCATAGCCCTTGAAATCATTAAACATACTATCTTTACCAGAGATAAATGGGGTTTTGTACCCTACGGCATAGTCGTAGCAGGCTTTTACGGCCTCCACGAGCTGCCCTAGGCGTTTCGGATCGTTCGATGAGCACCAACAGAAATTGTCCAGTATCGCGAGGTGTGAAAGTGTTCCGCCTGAAGCTACTATATTTCTAACTGCAGTGTCTAGCGCGCAAGCGGCCATGTGGTAGGTGCTGATGTCCCCGTATGAAGGATATGTCGCAGATGACAAGACAACTCCTTGATTTGAATGCAGAACTGGACGAAAAACTTGCGCGTCGGTATTTATGCGACCCTGACCCGAGAGAGGTTTTAACACAGATGAGGCTTGAACTTCGTGATCATATTGCTCGGAGATGAAAGAAAATCCGCTGATGTTTTTACTGCCGAGTAAATTTTCTAAAGCTTGGGTATAATTTCTCCTCCCCTCCTTATGGAGGAGGGGTTCGGGGGTGGTGATTGGGTACGGCTCGGTCTTTAGATTATTTTTTGGCAATCCATTATGCAAAAACTCCATATCTAAATCTACAATCTTCTTCCCTTTATATTGCACGACGACTTTTCCTGAATTTGTGAATTCCCCTATCGCTGTGGCTTCTACTCCACGACTCTCCATTAATTTCTGAAATATTTTCCATTTGCTTTTCGGAACAGACAAAGTCATTCGCTCTTGTGATTCTGAAATCCAAATCTCCCAAGGCTGAAGCCCGTGATATTTTACTGGAACTTTTTCTAAATATACCTTTACTCCCCCGCATTCCTTTGCCATCTCTCCCACTGAAGAAGAGAGACCACCTGCGCCATTGTCTGTGATGCTATTGTATAAGTTCATACCGCGTGCTTCCTTAATTATCGCGTCACTTAATTTCTTTTGAGTTATTGGATCGCCTATCTGTACGGCTGTCGCGGGCGAAGTCGAATCTATTTTGACCGAAGAAAATGTTGCTCCATGAATACCATCTAGCCCCACTCTTCCTCCTACCATAACGACGTAGTCGCCTGCCTGTGCATGTTTTTCATGTGAAAACTTTCCGCCAATTTTTCTAGGTATTAGGCCTACCGTTCCAGCAAAAACTAAAGGTTTTCCTCTGTATCTGTCATCAAATTTTATAAATCCGGAAATTGTAGGAATACCCGAGGTGTTTCCACCCACATTTATGCCCTTGATGACTCCATCCATGATTCTCTTTGACGAAAGCATTTTTTGTGTCAAATCTTTATCTCGGAAAAGAGTTCTTTGATCTTCGGGTTCACCAAAACAAAATCCATACGTATTTGCTATTGGTTTTGCACCCAATCCAAAGCCAATCGCGTCTCTGTTTACTCCTCCGATTCCTGTCACTGCTCCACCAAACGGATCTAAGGCCGAAGGGCTGTTGTGCGTCTCTACTTTATGAGTGATTAAATAATCTTTATCGAAAATTATTCCACCGGCATTGTCGGAAAAAACGGAAACACAGAAATCATCTTTGCCTTTTTGTTTGCGGATCAGATTTGTCACTCCTTTTATATAAGTTTTATACAAACCATCTTTAATGTCATCTATCGGATTAGCAAAAATAGTGTGTTTACAATGTTCAGACCAAGTCTGCGCGAGCGACTCGAGTTCTATATCAGTCGGATTTCTCTTTAATTTAGCAAAATATTCTCGGATAGCTTGCATAGAAGATAAATCGAGCGCCAAGGGCCCTCGAGGGCTACCTTTTTCATCCACTATTCCCTCTCTGCCTATTTTTATGAGCTCTTCGTCAGAAATTTCTAGGCGAACAGATAAAACAGGAGTGTTTTCTTTTAAAATTACTTTCTGGACTTTATTGGGAAAGTTTATTTTTCCAGATTTTACTTGCGCAATGAAAGCTCTCTCTATGAGTGGATTGTGTAGAGTAGAAGCTAACTTTTCGGCATGTGTCAGTTTAGAAGATTTTATAAAGAAAATTTTAGAAGTATAAACTTCAAATTCCGAATTATTTTTCAAATGCAATAAATCTCTGGCTATCTCTTTGACTGTATTGCTGACATTGTCGGTAACTCCTGGCAGATACCCAATCTCAATCGCATAAGCAAAACTCCCCACTTGTGGAGATTCATTTATAAAATATTCCTCTAAGATCGGGTTAGTGAGCGCAATGGCGAGCTTTTCTAGCTCTTTTGGTGACAATTTAGAATCAATAAGATAAGAATCTGCCTTCGTTCCTCCCTTTTTCGGCATCACATATATCCTTGAAATCATATTGGTATCTTATAGTATTTTCATTTCTTTGCCAACTTCTTGCATTATCTCAAGCGCCTTATTGATTTGCTCTCGTGTGTGAGCGGCAGAAATCTGGAAGCGAAGTCGGGCAGTACCTTCTGGCACCACAGGAAACCATAGACCCACCACAAACAACCCCTTTTCTAAAAGTCTTCCGCTCATTTCTTGAGTTTTACTAGCATCACCAAGCATTACCGGTACTATCGGGTGATCGCCATCTAAAACATTGAAACCTAATTTTTTAATTCCATTTCTAAAATATTCTGAGTTCTCTTGGACTCTTGTCAGAAGTTCGGGTTTATTTTTTAGCAAATCAAGAGCTTTTATCGAAGCTATCACCACCGAAGGGGGCACAGAGTTTGAGAAAAGATATGTGCGGGATTTTTGACGGAGTAGCTCTATAATTTCCTTTTTACCAGCAACATATCCCCCCACTGCTCCGCCAAGCGCTTTGCCAAATGTGCCAGAAAGAATATCAACTTGGCCATGGAGATCAAAATGTTCTGGAGTACCTGCCCCAGTTTTTCCAAGCACTCCTACAGCATGCGCATCATCCACGAAGAGCAGTGCTTCATATTTCTTGGAAAGTTCCAAGATTTTCGGTAATTGAGCTAAATAACCTTCCATAGAAAAGACTCCATCAGTGACAATTATTCTAAAACGGTAGTTTTTGTATTTATCCTCTGCTAACATTTTTTCGAGCATAGAAATGTCACCATGGGTATAAATTCTTTTTACCACGTTTTCTTTTTTACAAAGTTTAAAAGCGTCTATAATGCTGGCATGATTAAGTTCATCGCTATATATAGCGTCTACATGCTCCGTGCTTCCTAACGCTTCGTTAGTTATAGTCGCAAAAAATCCCAGATTAGCCATAAAATTTGTAGAATACAAAATTGCATCTTCTGTACCCAGAAATTTTGCCAACTTTTTTTCTAAAATTTTATGTATTGTTTCGGTACCAGAAATAAATCTTACAGAAGAAAGCCCGAAACCGTATTTATCTATCGCTTCTTTGCCCGCTTTTACAATTTCAGGGTGATTCGCTAAACCCAAATAGTTATTCGATGCAAACATCAAGACTTTTTTACCATTTATTTCAACCTCCGGCCCTTGTGCGCCTTCTAACTCTCTCTCAATTTTAAATTTTCCCGCTTGCTTTAGGCTTTCTAATTCTTTGTCGATACTTTCTGTAAGTTTTTTTGTATACATATTTTTATAAATCTATTCTAAATTCTTTACCGTGATCTTTGAAGCCCAACTTCTCATACCATGCATGTAGTTCAGCTTTTCCATGACGACTTGTGCATATTATTTTATAACAATTTTGTTTTTTTGCTTCTTCGATTGCCGACTCAACTAACTTCGTACCTACACCCTTTCCGCGACTCTCTTCCACCACAAAGACATTCTCTAAAAAACCAAAAGGCTCCTCGTGTAAATCATTAAACATAATATATAGATAGGTCGAACCAAGCACTGCGTCATTTTCTTTGGCGGTGACTTTAATAGCGTAACTTTTATTCTCTTTACTAGAATTTATCTCCATAATTTTTAACCATTAATTTTAAATATAATTTTTGGGTTTTCGTTCATTGCTTTTTCAAACCCCTCTGCTGTAAAATCTTTAAATGATAGTATCGTCCCCTTACCTTTTTTAAGAATTACATTCCAAATTGCATCTTGGATGCCGTTAGTTTTGTCATTGAGGATTCGCTGAGCTATCTGCCATGTACGAAATATTTCGCGTCCAATAATGTTGTGGATAGTGAGACCTCGCATAATCACTCTAGAGAATTTCGGTATGGTGAGGTCGCCATCTTTAATTCCAAAAAATATAACATCCCCGCCTCGACGAGTGCTGTCAATTGCGTTATTCACAGAAGAAAAAGCTCCAGCCATTTCCATAGATATATCGACTCCCTTGCCGTAGGTGAGTTTCATAATTTGTTCAATAACTGAAGGATCACTCTCCCAATCATTCTGTTTTTTAATTTTTGGAATGAGAATGATTTCGTGCGCGCCCAATTCTTTTGCCATCTTTAGATTTTCTGCCGACACGTCTACTGCAATTATTTTCGCTGCTCCAAAATTGCGCGCTAGTAAAATAGAAAAAAGTCCTATAGGGCCACAACCAAATATTGCTACGCGTTGTCCACGAAAGTCTACCTTTGTTGTCGCATGAACTGCATTACCGAAGGGATCGTAAATAGCCGCAATCTCAGGGCGGAGGCGACTCTCATCTACTGCCCATAGATTTTTGGCAGGAATTTTTACATACTCGGCAAAAATCCCATCAATTGAAATCCCGAGGATCGCTTCATTTAGGCAAACATTTGATTCACCAATCCTGCATTGATAACAACGTCCGCAAGTGACATGAGAGTCTCCAGAAACCAGGCTGCCCACTTCTATTTTTGCTTTATTGTTTGGGTCTCCATCATAATAAAGACTTTTAACCATTGACCCAGCTTCCATGATTTCACCAACAAACTCATGTCCAGTTATCCGCATAGTTTTATTTTCTTTCTGTAAAGAGTCGTGAACTAAATCTTTAAAAGCAGTTCGATACCAGAGTCCACGATCAGAACCACATACTCCTGCATAACGAACCTTTAATATTACACAAGTAGCATCTTCAGGCTTATTCTTTTCATCTAGAAATGGCGTCGGTACATCACGCATGACAAAACCACGGCTTTTGCCCCAGCCATCTTTTTGAATATCTAATGTTAAAGCCTTAATTAGATTTTTTTTCTCTGCCATATTTCTACTCCACTGTTACAGATTTTGCTAAATTGCGTGGCTTGTCAACATCGTTGCCACGCTCTACTGCTATATAATACGCTAAAAGTTGCATCGGCACAAAAGCTAAAATCGGAGTCAGCATCTCTAAAGTTTCAGGAATATATATTACATCATCAGCGATACCTTTTAGTTCCGTATTACCTTCTGTGGTCAAAGCAATAACCTTACCTCCACGTGCTTTTATTTCTTGAATGTGAGTCTTGCTCTTTTCATACATACTGTCGACGGGGGCGATGACGAGTGAAGGTAGATCTTTATTTATGAGCGAAATAGGACCGTGTTTAAGTTCTGCGGAGTTGCATCCTTCAGCATGAATATAAGAACACTCTTTCATTTTGAGCGCACCTTCCATCGCTGTGCCAGCGTTATATTTGCGTCCTAGGAAAAAGAAGCTGTCTGTTTTTTTATATTTCTTTGCTAACTTTTCTATAACTTTTGCATTTTTAAGAATCTTTTCTACTAAGTTTGGAAGTTTCTGCATCTCCTTTAATATTTCTTGACTCTTGGATTTCGATAAGCCCCGCATTCTACCTAAATAGAGAGCAAACATTGTAAGTAAGAGGACTTGTGATGTCGAAGCTTTGGTCGAAGCCACTGCTGTTTCTGGTCCGACATTGTTATAGATTCCCGCATCTACAACTCTGGCAATACTTGAACCGATGACATTTACCACTCCCAGCGTCAGCATTTTGTTCTCCTTCGCTTTTCTAATCGCATTCAATGTATCAGCAGTCTCCCCAGATTGAGAAACGGCAATCAGTCCAGTATTCTGAGGCTCTGCAATATTACGATAAGCGAACTCAGAACCGTATTCTACTTTTGTCGGAATATTCGCCAACTCTTCAAATACATATTCACTAATTAATCCAGCAAAGCGGGCTGTACCCATCCCTGTGATTGTCAGGCGTTGTAAATTTTTCAATTCTTTTGTAAATTTTTCTAGTCCACCAAATTTAACATTACCTTTATCCAACACGATTCGGCCTCGCATAGTATTACGCAAAGATTCCGGTTGTTCAAAAATTTCTTTCAACATAAAATGTGGGAAGCCTCCCTTCTCTAATTCATCAATTTTTGTTTTCAAGGTGTGGATGTACGGATTCTTTGCTACTTTGTTCTTGATTGTTTGTATTTTAAAAGAAAGTTTGCTATTTTTTTTGTTATTTTTTATCACCGCTATTTCCCCGTCTTCTAAATAGACCACTTTTTTTGTATGTTCGACGATTGGAGTCGCATCCGAAGCTATAAAATATTCATTTTTCCCGATACCGATGACGGCAGGACTGCCCATTTTGGCCACCACCATCGTACCGGGTTCGTCTTTGGATAAAACTAAAATAGCATAAGCGCCCGTTACTTGACCGAGCGCCAGACGCACAGCTTCATCGATAGAAACTTTAGCATGTTTTTTAATATCTTCAATTAAATTCGCTAAAACTTCTGTATCCGTGTCACTTTTGAACTTGTATCCCTTACTGATTAATATTTTTTTTATAGAAAGATAATTTTCAATGACGCCGTTGTGAACTATCACAATATCCCCTCTGTTGGATAAATGCGGGTGCGCATTTCTATCTGAGGGTACACCATGCGTAGCCCAACGTGTATGCGCGATGCCCACACCACCAGAAATTTCGTTACTATTCTTGTTTTTTACAAATTTAGACAGTTCGGCAACCCTGCCTTTCTTTTTGAAGACAGAAAAATTTGCTTTATCGAGTAAAGCAATGCCCGCAGAATCATAGCCACGATATTCCAGTCGTTCCAATCCTTTAACTAAAATAGGCCAAGCTTCCCTACCTCCTATGTATCCGACAATGCCACACATGGGTTTTAGTGTAGCAAAAAGTTCAAATTTAGGCTAATATTGATGAATGAAACTTAAAGTGAAGAACATAGTCACTGTCGGCGGAGGCACCGGAAGCTATACAGTTCTATCTGGGCTTAAAAATATTCCAGATATTTCTCTAACGGCACTCGTTTCAATGGCGGACGATGGTGGGTCTACTGGGGTGTTGCGCGATGAACTCGGAGTATTGCCTCCCGGAGATGTCAGGCAATGCTTGGTCGCCCTTTCAGAACATAGTGACGTGGTCCGCAAATTGATGAATTATCGGTTTGAAAATGGCGGCCTAGCTGGGCACAATTTTGGCAATATTTTTCTGGCAGCCCTAGAAAAGGTAACTGGAAATTTTGCTAAAGGTGTCGAGGTGGCTTCGGAAATATTAAAAATAAAAGGGGAAGTCATACCGATTACTAATGATTCGGCTACACTATCTATGCTCCTCTTGAATGGTAAATTAATAGAAGGTGAAGATAAGATTCAAAATGATGCCGCCATACAGACATACGGTCTAGATAAAATATTCTATAAAAAAGATATTTCTTTGAATGAGCATGCAAAAAAAGCTTTACTTGATGCTGATATAATCATTCTGGGTCCAGGAAATTACTATTGTTCTATTGTCCCAAATTTTATAGTGAAAGGTTTCGTTGAGGCCGTAAAAAAGAGTAAAGCAAAGATAATTTTCCCCGTTAATCTTACAAATAAGATTGAACACACAGAGGGATGGAAAGTAAGCAATTATGTAGAAAACATTGAAACATATCTAGGTAAAAAAATTGACTTTATTTTAGTTAATAACGAAAAACCAAGTCCTGAGCAAATAAAATTGTATGAATCAGAAGAAGGTAAGAAAGTTTTTGTTGAAGATGATTTAAATGATGAACGAGTAATTCGCGCCAAACTTATAAATCCTGTTGTATTTAAACCCCAGTATGATGAGCAAATGAAGGCAACAAGAGGGTTCATCCGTCACGATTCAGATAAATTGGCGGAGTGTATCAGGAAAATAATATGAAATTCATTTTTGATTTTGACGATGTTTTGTTTAAAAATACCAAACAGTTTAAAGAGCATATGTATGCGTCTTTAGAGAAAGCTGGCACGCCACGCAAGGTAGTTGAAGAATATTATAAAGAAGTTAGAACAAATAAATTTTGGTTGAGAGAATTACTGACCCATTTTTCTATTAGAGAAAGTCTGTACGAAGAAATATTAAATGAGAGTACGAATTTTATAAACAAAGAGTTGCTGGATATAGTAAAAAAATTAGGTAGAGAGAATTGCTACATCGTAACGCATGGAAATGAAGAATTTCAGAGAGATAAAATTAAAAAATCCGGTCTCGATTCCCTCTTCTCTGAAATTATTGTAGTTCAGGGTGATAAAAAAGAAGCAGTAGAAAAAATATGCGAAAAATATAAGAATGAAAAAGTCTTGTTCATTGACGATAAAGCCAAACATTTTGAAGATTTAGACTACAAAAAATACCCGAACTTGAAAACAATTCTCTATGACGACCAAGGACTCAAGCGAGTCATCAAAGAAATCTCAAGCTAAGAACTTTATATTTCCTTGATCTTCAGTGCTGTCCCAGTCTCGACTGGTATAAGATTGAATCGTATGTGGCCGATAGTCTGCTTCCGTTCCGTTTTAATGTTCACTCGCCATTTTCCAGCTACTAGATTCGAACGTACGGAATATGTTCGGAAGCCTTGATCTCTGCCGCCGACTACTGGCAAGCTGATGACACTCTCTGTGGTCCACTGCTTCTCCACCTCGTCATAATGTTGCCATTCATGCAAGATGGTGGTATTGAGATTTTTCGGAGAAAAAATGGCACTAAAGGCATAGACCGACATTCCCGGCACTTGTTTAAAATCTGGATAAAATTTTAAATATCCGCGCCAACCGTAATCTTCATAAGTCACCACATAATTCCCATCAGCATTTTTTCTCATAGAGTGGTACATCCCTGCATCCTTCAGCGAGAGCGGGATGGGCGGGATGAGGTTCGTAAAATACAGGACGTTGATTATAATAAAAATTCCCCAGATTAGAGAACTGACCAATCTCCGACTCTCAGTAAATTTATCCTTAATAAAAAAGAACAGAATTTTAATAAACAAGGCGATGGTCACGAGGCTGACCAATCCTGATAATAAAAAAGTCCAAGTGTTGATTTTGTGTATGACCACTGGCACTAAAAAAATAACGAATGAATATATCGAGAGATAAAATAAACTTATTTGAAAACTCAGACGAATATAATGCTTCTTGAAAGATTCATTGGCGATAAAAGCCAGCACCAGGAGCACAATGAAGGGCCAAGTCGCGAATATGTCGGCGCTGCGAAAATAAAAAACTAAATAAGTAGAGAGAATCCCTCCAAAGAAAAACTGCAATATGTTTACATACCAAAAATGTTCTTTGGAGGGGTTTCTTTCATCCCCCTGCTCACCTTTTCTAGCGTGAATCAAGATGATAAAAGTGCCGACGATGATAAGGTGGCCTAAAATCCAAATATTTTCCCAGAGGGTATCTACGCGCTTGAGGGTG
>JAZKJK010000010.1:0-18523 GCA_040384365.1 Patescibacteria group bacterium
GGGATTCGAACCCCCAACGACAGTTCCGAAGACTGTTGTGATATCCATTTCACTATGGGTGCAAAATTATTTAATAATAAAGATATTTTACACTATTTAAAATACATTGGCAAATAATGCTTATTTTATAAGATGATTTTGTAATTGCTTTAGTTTATATAAAAGATTATAATCAAATCACATTTTTAAATTAATTTTTAAAAAATAAAAAATTTGCGGTCATGGTTTAGTGGTAGAACACGTCCTTGCCAAGGATGAGACGAGAGTTCGATTCTCTCTGGCCGCACAAAAAATTTGGTGTCCTTTACAAAAATATTAATTCATAAGGATTCTAGGGAGAATGTGGATAACTATGTTGGTAATGTTCATAAAGGACAAAGTGAATGTATGTCTTTTAGAAGCATTTTTATAGAAATATGTTGAAAAATAAGGATATTTTGATAAAAGACATGATATTTGATATAATGTTTCACGTGAAACCTATTTATAAGTGTTATTCGTGAAACGCTCAAATGCCTAAAGTATTTACCTCAGAAAAACAAAAAATAGGAGAAATTGGTGAAAATATGGCTGTAAAGTTTCTCGTGAAACATGGTTTTTCAATATTAGATCGGAATTACACTAAAAAGTGGGGTGAAATAGACATCGTGGCTGAAAAATCTTCTAAACTTTACTTTATTGAGGTTAAATCTGTTGCACGTGAAACGTTGGTCGGTGTTAATCGTGAAACACTAGACCAATACAGGCCTGAAGATAATATGCATCCACGGAAATTACAGAGACTGGCACGAGTGATCCAAACTTATATTTTATCTAAAAACATAGATGAGAAAGAATGGCAGGTAGATTTGTTGGTTGTCTTTTTGAGTTTAAAAGACAAGAACGCAAAAATAAAAGTAGTCAGTGATATTATTTTATGATATAGTGGAAAAGCTTTTAAATAAGAGCGGGCTGTAGTATATCGGTTGTACAAGTGCTTTGGGAGCATTTAGGCTGGGTTCGACTCCCAGCAGCCCGACCAGTTATTTGTAATTAGTTATATGTTTGCGGGATTAGTTTAGTGGTAGAACTGCAGTTTTCCAAACTGTAGGCAGGCGTTCGATTCGCCTATCCCGCACAAAAAAGAGTCAGTCTAAATAGAAAAGAAACAATTAATTTAGCGGAAGTTTAGCGTGCCCAACTCCAGTCAGAACCTGGATTTTTAGCATTGAAAACTTCGAAGTGGATGTGTGGGCCAGTAGAGCGACCAGTAGAGCCAACATAACCAATAATCGCTCCCTGAGCGACTTGCTTGCCAGTTTGAGTTCCAAGTTTAGACATGTGTGCATAGAGAGTCTTTGTGCCATTTATATGCTGTATTATAGCCATATTTCCGTAACCACCCCCACAGCGTGATTGACCAACTTTACAACCTGTTTTGACTATTAAAACTTTTCCGGATGCGGATGCATATATTGGTGTACCTGTAGGTGCGCCAATATCAATACCACGATGCCCTGGACCATGCAGACCCTGAGTCTTGTGTCCTGTGGGAACTGGATTTAAAAAATAGCCAATAAGATTTTGAAGCGGATGTAAGGCATAATAATTTAGATCTCTAGAAACGGCTGAGCCCAAGTTGGCCGCAGGTTTGTCGCCTCCTTCGTCACTCATTTCGCCACCAGGAACTAAAAGCACGTCTCCAACTGCGAGTTTAGCATCAGATGCGAGGTCGTTATAGAGAGCAATCTCACTTACGTCTACTTTGTAAAGTTTGGCAACAGTTTGCAAGGTCTGCCCCTTGGTAACAGTGTGCTCCAGGCCAGAAACCGGTAAAATGAAGAGGACATCGCCTTCTGCAAGCTTGTCGGACTTCTTCATATCATTAGCGGCCAGAATGGTATTCACCGAAACATTGAACATTTGAGCTATTTGGGTGATAGTATCGCCTTTGTGGACCACATAAACACTCGTTTCCAGAGACTCAGGATCTACCGGGTCTGCACCATCAGATACTCCGAGTGGACCAGTTGCCGCCAGGAGGGAATTATCAGCGACTATATTCACATCTATATCTGTGTTGACTTTATTGTCTTTATTGCCATTTTTGGTGTCTTTGACCTGATGACCATCATTAGCTTGAAGCGCACTGACATTATTATCTTGAAATATGCTGCTAGGCTCGGGAGGTGTCACAGTAGCACTATTGGTCTTTGCGAGAGCTGAATCACCAAAAAGAGAAGAAAAGAACCCGGCTTCCACCCTAGAAGGCCCAAAAAGCGTCCCAAACAATATGGAAAAGGTCAGAATATAGCTGAATATTTTAAATAGTGGTTTTATAAAACAAACTAAAATATCGCAAGATTTCCTTTCTAGCCCTTTAAAATAAGGGTAGAATCACAGGACGACCGAAATTGTACTGTAAACAAAGGTTCTCACGACGGTTACTATCTTCTCTAGAATTCGGCCAACTCGTACCATGCCTCTACTTCAGAACTACACCCTCAGAATACCCGAAAAAGGGTCAAAAGTCAATCAAAGGTGAATTGCGTGTGGAAAACTATTTAGGGGCTAAAAATTGACAATACAGGTGAAAAAATGCATAATTTATGAACTTTTAGATAAAAATTAGGCTGAAAAAATTAAAAACTATATAATGTAATCAATTATGGAAAAGAAAGGAGATTCACACTACTTTAAACCTGCAGGAAAAACTTCTAAAGGGGGATTACATTTCAAGCCGGAAAGTAAGAAACCACCTGTTTTTGTAGACCTAAAAGAGGGAGAGGGTTTTCGGATGGAAAAGCCTGAAGCAGAATCTAAGTCACAAGAACCAGCTAAAAAAACGGGAAGTGGCACACCGCCTGAAGTAAAAAATGTGCCAAAAACAGAACCTGTGCCTGAATCAAAGCCCACACCGGAAGAAAAATTGTTTAGTTATACGGCTAAACAATTTGGTGGAGGGATCGCAGGAAGATTTAGTGCACCTAATAGAGATGAAGCCATAGAAAAACTAAAAAAAAGGGGTATGTCGTCTATTTCAGTAATAGAGGACGATGTAGTAAAACCAATAGAAATTAGAATACAAAATGCAGAGAGCAAACTTGAGGAAAATAGAATTGCAAGAGAAAAAGATATGCAACTTATCGCAGACTTGCTTGCAGAGTTTGGAAAAATAGAAAGAGAGGTAGATAGGAGAAAAGCTACTGAAGTGGCCTTGCAATCAATGAATGAAAGGGAGGTAGAACTTAAAGAGGGTGCGAGGCGAGCAAGAGAGATTTTTGATTCAAGCAAAAAAGGTGTAGAGGATCATGAAAAAATTTTTAAAACATTGGACAATTTATCTATAAACCTAGCTCAAAATAAAATTACAAGGGAGGCTTTTCTTGCAGAGTTTCCAAAAATCGGGAAACGGCCTACTGAAACGGAACCAGAAGTAAAGAATGAGAACCCTAGTGAGCCAGATGTCATATCAGACCTTGAGTCTAGATTATCTTTATTGAGATCAAAATTCGAGAAAACTTCAAAAATAAGGTTTATCAAACGATCGCAATTAAAAAAAGAGATGCTTGAATTAGATATAGAAATTATGAGGGTAAAAATGTCCAAATAGAAAAATTTAATTTATAAATTTTATGGAAACACCAGAGATACCAAAAATCAAGAATAAGGAAGAAATACTTGCGGCTATCAGTGCAGCAGAGAAAAGAAACAGGGCAAGAGACATAGAAGACAAGCAACTTAGAGCAGAAATAGCTCAAGCCGAAAAAGACTTTAAGGCAATTGAAAAAGAAGGAAGAGAATCTGTGCAGGAAAAACCGGGCTTTGTCGAGAAAAACTGGAAATCGTTGGCGTTGGCAACTGGAATTGCGATAGGTAGTGCAAGTCCAGCAGGAAAATATGTAGGTAGCAAGGAGGGAAGCCATGCAGAAAAAGTTGCCACAGAAGAAAGAGTTGGGGCTAAAAAATTTACAGAAGACAAGACACAAGAAAAACCTATACAGAAAGCCATAGAACCAGAAGTTGACCCTGAACTTCTTAAACCCACTATGTCTGAAGAGACAAAGGCAAGTGATCGAGCAAGAGAGACACAGATAAGGCGTGAATTGGAAGAAAAAATAGAAAAAACAAAGGTAGTAAATGTGGTAAAAGATGATGCAGACATTGAGCACAACCGTGCTCTACCTCTGCGTTTGGCCCAGAGGCGAGCAGAGCAAGCAGCTGAAATAGCAAGAATAAATGCCGGAATGGAAAAAAGGGGAGTCAGCGCGACGGCTGGTAGAGTCAACCAATATCAAGAACCAAATATTGATAATGTATCAATGGATACACCCACAAAAATAAAGGCTGAAGCACCGACAGAAAATTCTGCAAAAATTTCGAATAAAATGGTAGAGGAAATAGAAGAAGTATATGAAAATAATATAGAGAAAATATTTCCTAATGATACATTGAAGTCTTGGAGGAGTATAAAAGACAAAGGGGCTTATGAATTGATGAGTAAGCCAGAAAGTAAAGTAAAAAAAGATCTGAAAACTTTGTGGGTTTATCTTGAAGAACTAAAAGAACAAACTGGATTAAAACCTCAGAGTGGCGCAGTAAAAGGTAGACCGGAAAGTATCGAAAAATACATGGAACGCGCTTTACAAAAAGCAGCCGAAATGGGAAAACTAGAAGAAGTGGAATTAAAATAAAAAAGAAGTAAAAGTTTGTGCTATATTTCAAGTGTGATTACCGACACTGAACACCTAAGCGGACTAAATAAAGAACAAAGAGAGGCGGCCGTTCATATGAATGGACCACTGCTCATTATCGCGGGTGCGGGCGCGGGAAAAACCAAGACCATAACCCACAGAATAGTGAATCTGATAAAAGAGGGCGTGGCCCCTGAGAGAATTTTGGCTGTGACTTTCACGAATAAGGCTGCCAAAGAAATGCGGGAAAGAATTATTGGCGAGATTGAAAAAAATGTAAGGGGACAAGAAAAAGTTCCGTTTGTCAGCACTTTTCACTCTTTGGGAGTCTATATTATAAAAGAAAATGCCAGAATACTTGGACTCACAAAACACTTCACCATCCTCGACGAGGGTGAAAGCACTCGTTTTGTAAAAGAAATATTAAAAGAGCTCGGCATAGATCCAAAACAATACGATCCTAAAAAAATAAAGAACATCATCAGCAGAGAAAAAGGGAAATTTACACATTTAGCGGATTATACAGAGCGGGAAGCTAGTGGGACAAATACTCTCTCAAAAATAGTAGCCCAAGTTTGGAATTTATATGAAAAACAAAAGATGAAAGAGAATTCGCTGGATTTTGATGACTTGCTCTTGAAAGCTACAAAACTATTGAAGGACAACGCTGAAATCAGAAAAATGTATCAAGAGAAATGGGAATATGTGCACATAGACGAGTATCAGGACACCAATGAGGTCCAATATCTGATGTCTAAAATGCTGGCGGAAAATAATAAAAATATCTGCGTAGTCGGAGATGCCGATCAAAATATTTATTCTTGGCGCGGAGCCAATCTCAAAAATATTTTAAGCTTTGAGAAAGATTATCCGGATGCAAAGATAGTTTTGCTCGAGGAAAATTATCGGTCTACAAAAAATATTCTAGAGGCAGCGAATGTGGTGATAAAGAAAAACAAATATCGGCCGGATAAAAATCTGTTTACTAAAAATGAAACAGGGGAGAAGATCGGCCTGTATGAAGCCTTGGAAGAAAATGATGAAGCCGATTTTGTCGCGACAAAAATTCTGGAGATATGGGACAGGGGAACAGATTTACTTTCACGGGGTGTCTCGCAGGCTGACGAGCCGAGAGGCAGCGCTCCGCGAGCACGCGGAGACAGCGACCCCGCGAAAGCAGAATCTGTGACACTGTCCGACATAGCCATACTCTACCGAGCCAATTTCCAGTCGCGCGCGCTAGAAGAAGCGATGCTAAGGTACAACATTCCATACCAAGTTTTAGGTGTTAAATTCTTTGAGAGAAAAGAAATAAAAGATACTTTGGCGTATTTACGCGCCGCGCTAAATAGAGACAGTCTGTCCGATATAAAAAGAATAATAAATTTCCCCGTACGGGGCATCGGTAAAGTCACCTTGGTCAAAATTTTTGCCGGTGAGACTGAAAGTCTGCCAGCAAAGATGAGAATCAAGATTAATAATTTTTATGAAACGCTAGAAGAGATCAAAGAAAAAATACACAGCACAAAAACATCTGAAGTGATCAAATTTGTTGTAAAAAAGACCGGTATAGAGGCAGAATTGAGTAGTGGTAGCGAAGAAGATATGGAGAGATTGGAAAACATCAGAGAGCTTGCGACACTAGCTCTCAAATATGACAATTTGGCAAATGCGCAAGAAAATGCCAGAGGTGTAGAAAAGCTTTTAGAGGATGCGTCGCTGGCCTCAGATCAAGATTCGCTCATAATTAATCAGGAAAAGAAAGAGAAAATAAACGCAGTCAAACTCATGACGGTGCATGCCGCCAAAGGACTGGAATTTAAATATGTTTTCGTCACAGGTTTAGAAAATGGACTTTTTCCACACCAAAGACATAATGAAGACGCTAGCATGGATAGTGAAGAAGAACGCCGGCTGTTTTACGTAGCCATCACTCGCGCGCGCAGTAAATTATTTTTATCTTTTGCGAATTTTCGTACAATATTTGGATCGCGTCAGATAAATACTCCGTCTGAATTTATTTCAGATATCCCGAAAGATTTATTAGAAAAAGAGGGGGAGAAGGGGGGTATAAAAACGATTTATCTCGACTAGCGAGGAGCATGCTAATATGATTTATATTAGTAATGTCCGAGCGACGTCGGAGCAAAGAATTAATATTCTTTATATATAAAAAGGGCTTAGGCTCTAGCGAAAAAAATTATGAAAATGCACAGAGCTAAAAAATCACTTGGGCAGAATTTCTTAAAATCGGAAATCGCTTTGCGACAGATTATTGACGCGGGAGAAATAAAATCTGATGATGTAATTCTAGAAATAGGGCCGGGCAAAGGAGCCCTGACGGAGAAATTGCTGGAGCGTGCAAAGCTCGTCATCGCTGTAGAAAAAGATCGTGAACTTTTTGAAATGCTACGAGAAAAATTTGCAGAGCAAATAAAAGCCCGCTCTTTTGTACTAGTACATGGTGACATACTGGAATTTAAAGTTGAAAGTTATAAAGTGAAAAGTTATAAAGTCATCGCAAACATTCCTTACAATATCACCGGCGCGATTTTGAAAAAATTTTTGACAGAGAAAAATCAGCCAGAGATGATGGTACTGATGGTCCAACACGAAGTCGCGACCAGAATACTCGCTCGCGATGGCAAAGAAAGCATTTTATCCATCTCCGTCAAAGCTTATGGCCAGCCCAAAATGGTTGCCAAGGTTGATAAGAGATACTTTTCGCCGGCGCCAAAGGTAAACTCAGCAATAATTGCGATAAAAAATATTTCTCGAAAGAATTTTACTCCCCTCCTTGTGGAGGAGGGGGTAGGGGGTGGTGATTCAAGAAAAAACCACCTCGCCCTAAAGGACACTCCTCCTCAGAAAGGAGGAGAGGAAAGATTTTGGGAAATAGTGAAAACAGGATTCGCCCATAAAAGAAAAAAACTCGCATCGAATCTCAAAAACATATGTCAAAGAGACACTTTGACATTTTTGGGAAACAAAAGAGCAGAGAATTTAACACTTGCAGACTGGATTTCATTATCTAAAGAATGGTACAATTAGGGCATAATTAAAAAGATTTGGTTAAAACACAAAAGGACTCTTTGGATCGTCTTTGCGATATTTTTTCTCGTTGCACTTTTTCTCCTAAAAACAACTTCCTTATTCAAAAATAAAGAACTTTACCAATCCGCCAACCAAGAAAACGGCCTAACTTATGACAATGTCACATTAGAAGATCTAGTAAACAAAGATACTGATAGCGACGGCATACCAAACTGGCAGGAAAACTTGTATGGACTCGATCCGACCAAAAAAGAAACAACTCCGGGAGTTTCGGATAGCGTCGCCATAGAAAAATTATCGGCTCAGGGTGAATCCGTTTCCCGTACGAAGCAAAAGGAATCAATTGCAGAAAGCTTAACTCAAACAGATGAATTTTCTAGGGAACTTTTTGCGATAATAGCTACAGCGAATCAAAATGGGGCGATGGATCAAGCCACTATAGATTCACTGGCTGCCACATTGGCCGAGAAAATCCAAAATCCTGTCATTAGAAAAGTTTTCTTACTGTCTGATTTGAAAATATCAGCGAACGAAGATGCGACAGTTATTACAAACTACAAAGATGCTTTTATTAGTGTTCAAAAGATATACACAGTGGATTACACTGTGTATGATGTTTTGCAAAAGTTCATGGCTGATGAAAACAATGTTGACTTAAAAGCATTGTTAAAACTTGATCCAATCATAGCCCAAACAAATAAAGTAATAGGGGAAACATTGAAAATGACAGTACCACAGTCCCTCTCAACTTTGCATCTGAATTTTATAAATTCATTAGAAAGATTATTGGAAAATTTGCAGGATATAAAACTTTTTGACGCTGACCCGATCATTGCTTTCGGTGCTATTAGCCAATACATAAAGAATGCAGGGGCATTGGAGGTAAGTTCTGGCGATCTACGTGATGGAATCCAGCAGAAATTGAGTAATTAGAACAAAAAACGTATAATAAATAACAAAATGCTGTTAAATAATAAAACGAAAAAAATAATCTCTGCTCTTCTCCTAATTTCAATAATGTTGCCTACTGTTTTATTTTCTACGCCTAAAAAAGTTAGCGCTCAAATAACAGTAACAGATGCTGTGAATGCCGTATTCAATACCATAACCTCAATTTTTACTCAATCGGGAACAGCCTCAACAATAGTCCAAACAGGTTCAATCCTAAAAAGTGCAATGATAGAATTAGGAAAACAACTTCTGAAAGTAGCCGCCAAACAACTCTTGGCGAAAATGACCCAAGCCACCATAAATTGGATAAACTCTGATTTCCATGGAGCCCCACTTTTCTTAGAAAATCCAGAATCCTTTTTTAGAGATATAGCCAAATCTCAGGTCAGAAGCATTGTAGATATGATCGGTTATGACACTTTCAGATTTCCTTTTGGCCCACAGACTGCGCTCAATGTCATCAGTAGTTACAAAAGCCAACTTGCAGAGAATTCACAATACACATTGAGCAAAGTCATAAATGATCCCGACCTGCTCATAAAATATAGAAATGATTTCAACTATGGCGGATGGAATGGATTCCTAATCAACACCCAGTACCCACAAAATAATTATCTTGGATTCCAAGGAATAATCCAGCAGAATCTAGCGAGCAGGTTGGAGGGTACATTGGTAGCACCAGCGCAGAAAGTGCAGAACCTTCTACAACAAGGAATGGGATTCTTGTCTCCACAAACTTGTCCATCAAATCTCTCATACAACAACGGCACTAATGAATTCGTGAAACCAAGTTTTAAATCTAAAATACCATATAACGCTCCAGAGTATACTGCAACATCCCAACGGGAAATAGATAATTATAACGCTGACTATAATGCAGATGTTGCAGTAGAAAGAGCTGCGTGGGCATCAACAAATACTTGCCCGGGTGGTTTGGTATCCACGACTCCTGGCTCTGTGGCAGCAAATCAAATCTCTACTGCGCTCAGCATACCATTCCTCACGACAGCGCTTGATGGAGCGCTGGGCAACAGCTTAGCTGCTATTTTTGATGCACTAATAAATCACTTTCTAGATAAAGGCTTGAATGCACTTTCAGATACAATAAGTCCCGGATCTGGAAGCGACGACAACTGGACTTATAACGGTCAAAGTCTGAGCAGTGGTGCAAGCATTAACAACGGCGCCCCTGTTGGAGCTTTAAATATTCCACAAAATGTTTCGGTAGATGTAGGACAGGGAACGAGCACAACCATATCCGGCGGCACAGGACCTTATAATATGATTCCACAAACGCAAACGAGTAAAGCAATAGCAACTGCGACAGTTTCCAATGCTGGATCTTCTGGTCCTAAAATCACGGTCATAGGTGTAGCATCTGGGACTACTTCAGCCACGGTCTTTGACTCATCCACTCCTTCCAAGACTGTCACCATCACCATCACCGTGAACGCCATCGGCGCATTGGTAGCCGTCCCGCCAAATGTTTCGACAAATATCAATAATCCTTTCGTCACTAGTATTTCTGGTGGTGAAGGAAATTATAGTATTCAGACAGGTCCAAATGAGGCAATCGCACTAGCAATAATTTCCGGCACAAACTTGATACTGACTGGTATCGCCCCTGGAACTACTTCAGCCACAGTGCAAGATTCATCCACTCCTCCAAAGAATGTTACTATTGGCGTCACCATAATTGATCCCTCAGTCTTAATCCTATCCCAACAAGATGTCTTCACTTATACTGGTCAAACATCTTATACGACAATATCGGGTGGCAACAAACCTTATCTAATAATAGTCGCTAATAATTCAGATGTGGCGACGGCAACAATTCTGGGCGACATTATTACAGTCACAGGAAGAAAACAGGGCGAAGCTTCGATCATGTTCAGAGATTCATCTCCATCGCCAAAGACAGCCACAGTAGCTATTACAATCGCTAACCCACTGATAGTCAGCCCACACAGTCTTTCAGTCAATAGATCAGGTAGTTTTAATCAGCTAAGAACTGCTGTTGCGAGCATTTCTGGAGGTACAGCACCTTATAGTGTCATACAAACCCCAGAAAGTGCGACAATATCTTCAGCAACAATTGTTGGTAATACCCTCAGGGTTACAGGATTAAGTAGGGGTACAACTTCAGTTTTGGTGAAAGATTCGTCAATAGCGCATCCGCAAACATTCCCAGTCAGCATCACAGTGAATTAAGTTCGGAGAGAGTGAGGTAGCGATAAAGTGAAAAGTTGTAAAAGTTTGTAAAGTAAAATGAAAAAAAAGATTTATAAAATAATTCCGTACTGCTTAATACTGATCATTCTAGTCGGACTCTTTACACCGATAATGCAGGTGAATGCTGCAGATGCGACACCATTTGAAAATGCTCTTAATCATCATTGCTCAACTATAACAAGCGGAAGTGTTGGTGGCTGTTTAGCGCAATTATTTTATTTTCTTTTCCAGACAATACCAGCATTTTTACTTTCCTTAGCCGGAAAACTTTTCGATATCGTTGTCGCTCTTTCTTTAGACAGTGCTACATATAAAGTTGGGTTCATTGACCAAGCCTGGGTAGTTGTACGTGATTTTTCCAATATTTTTTTCATACTTGTTTTACTTTATGTCGCTATACAGACAATCTTGGGAATGGGTCATGAGACTAAGAAAGTGATAGTTCAGGTGATAGTTATGGCGCTTCTTATAAACTTTTCTATGTTCTTTACAAAAGTAGTAATTGACTCGTCAAACATCTTGGCACTCGTTTTTTACAACAAAATAAGCGCGCCTCAAGGAGATAGTCCAGCAGATCTAGTATCTTTAAAAAACAAAAGTGTCCAAGAGAAAGGTATAACCCAGAGATTGGTTCAAGGCTTTGACATTACAAGACTAATTGGAGCAGAGTTTTTTGAACAAGCAAAAAGTCGCTCAGGTTTTACTTTAGTATCTGTGGGAACGGGAGCTTCTGCGGCTGGTGGGGCAGTGGCTGGAGCAGCTCTAACTGCTTGGCTTGGACCAGGGGCGGCTATTGGGGCAGTGGCTGGAGCAGGTGTTGGAGCTTTTCTTGCCTGGGTTAACTCCAGCGAAATACCCCCGTCCTTGCTGATGAGCATACTAATACCGGGAGGTATTATTATGTATTATGCTATATATACTTTTTTTACAGCAGGGGTAGCTTTTTTGTCCAGAATAATTGAACTTTGGATATTAATTATTTTTTCTCCTTTTGCTTTTATGTCTTCAACCTTGCCAATATTGGCAAAAAGGAAATATATCGGATGGGATGAATGGGTGAAAAAACTTTTTGAGATAGCATTCATGGCTCCAATTTTTATGTTCTTCCTGTGGCTCATTTTTAAAATAATAGAGGCAGACATAACTAAAGATTTGCTTTCACCCACCAGAACACTAGGACAACAATGGCTTTTGGAAACAATTGTGCTCATTTCAATAGCCGCGTTTATAATTTTGGCCCTCCTTAAAAAAGCAACAGAATATGCCAAGAAGGCTTCAGGAGAAATAGGAGAGGTGGTGACAAGTGGAATAAAATTAGCAGCCGGACTCGCTGTCGGTGGCGCTGCTTTGAGTGGGGCTTATGTGGGAAGAACTGCTGTTGGTTCATTCATGAAGGGAGCGTCAACTGGAGATACAGCAGCCAACAGAATGATAGGAAGCGCTGGTAGAATAGTAGCCCACCAGGCAACTATAGCTAATCCCGCTTCAACTATAGTAGAAAGGACGCAAGCAAGAAAAGAAATTTGGAGAGAACGCAAGGATCAAATTAAGGGAAACATAGAACAAATGAACATAGGAGGGTGGAGCATAGACCGAGTACAGCAAGGAGTGGGTAGAAGATTAAATCAAGATCAACACAGTATTGAAGAGGCGGCTCATGCAAGACACGATCTCAACGAAGCAGCAGCAGTTGTTGTCCCAGGCAAAAAATGGGAAGATTTGAATGGAGGACAAAGAGACCTTGCAAGAAGAAATATGGAGAGGGATAGAATAGTTAGAGAAAACTCTGGAAATACTCTCGCTGCAGCAGGAACACGAGGACATGTACCAGGCTTGGCAGCTCCATTACAAAACAGAAAATGGAAAGACTTATCTCCAACAGAGCAAGGAACAATAGATGCTGTAGTAAATCCTCGTGTTCAAGCCCATAACACATATTCCGATGATCACATAATACAAGAAGCTCGAGTCAAACAAGGTATAATTAGTAGTGCAGTCCAATCTACTGTAACCGGAAGCTACGATGTTAGAAACATCGCCAATCTTATAGCCAAGGAACAAAGTACTGGCTTTAATAAACTTACTATTGGCTTGATGGCTGCTGTAGCGATGGGAATGCGTGGTGGATTTAAGACAGCAGGAGTAAATTACGGTGAAGGACAAGGAAATTTCTTTAAAGATTTGGGAAATACAATTACTGATGCATTGAAAGATATAAAAATTGATGTTGACCTATCTCATGTAGGTGAAACCAAAAAAGAAGATGGCAAAGGAGGACATCATTAAAAAATAATTTATGGACCAAAAAGAATTACAAGAAAAAATAGCACTGTATTACTCAAAGCTTCCGCCAAAAGCCCAGGAAGCATTTTCCAGTATGACCTGGCTAGAAACCCTTAAAACAATCAGCCAGAAATATGGTCTAGACAATGGACAGATAGAAACATTGGGTACCGAAACCACCTTGGTCTTGCTCGGTATTGTTGATTTGGTTGAATATGAAGAAGTTTTGACCAACGGCTTAAGTTTATCTAGGGATTCTGCAGATAAAATATTCATGGAAATAGAGGAAGCTATTCTAAAAAATATCCGCCCGCAATTAGTGGAAGCATTTGAAAAAAATAAAAACTCAGAAATGGGTGAGGGGTCAGAAATAGAGCAAAAATTCGATGAACGTTTTAAGAAATTGCCAGCAGAAACACAGAAAATAATTACTGAATTAAACTATCAAGCAACACTTTATAGTATCGCCAAAGAGCACAATCTTAATGTTGAACAAATAGGTATTCTCGAAAGAGATGTTACTGATTTGGTTGTTGGCGCTATTCATCCAGATGAATTGGAAAACGCCATAGAAAAAGACATTCAGCTACCCCTAGAAAAAACAAAGAAATTGGTGGACGACATAAATGAAAAGATTTTCAAGAAAATAAGGGAAGAACTTATAAAAAATACAGAGAGAAGGAAAGTATTTACAAAAGACACAAGTACTCAAACCACCAATCAAACTCCTGAACCTCAGCCAAAAAATAATCCAACTACTCCAAACAAAACCAGCACTGAAATCGTGCCTGAAAAATTAGAGCTTATTGGAGAGGTGCATCCACTCATAGCCCAAAAATTATCTGGATCCGTACAAATTCCATCAACAAAAACTGAACATACCTTGGGTAATATTAGTAAAACTAATACGACAAAAATAGACCCCTATAGAGAAATCCCAGAATAAAATGCAATTCAAAGTACCACAATTTTTAGAAATAGAAGACAAGATATTTGGACCATTTACGTTCAAGGAATTCGTATACTTGGCTGGTGGAGCAGGTTTGTGTTTTATACTATATAAACTATTAGGACTCTTCTGGGGAGCTATACCCATTTTAGCAGTAGCCGGACTCTCGATAGCCCTCGCTCGTTATCGACCAAACAATAAACCTTTTATCAATATGCTGGAGGCTGGATTTGGTTATCTTTTACAAAGCAAACTCTACATCTGGAAAAGACGAACCAAGGTCAAAACTGAGGATAAAAACAAATCACTGAGTGATGGAGTCGTGGTCAGTAGAGATGTAGCCAGACTCGGGGGAAATAAGTTGCGAGACCTCGCTTGGAGTCTGGATGTGTTAGATTTAAATAAACACCAAAATAAGTTATAAAGTAGAAAGTTATAAAGTTCATAAAGTAAATACAAAATGCCCCTAAACGCAAAAGCAACTCAAGAGTTCGTACCGATCAAGGAAGTCCGTGATGGAGTCATCGTGCTCAAAGACGGCGGGTTGCGAGCGATTGTACTCGCCAACTCGGTGAATCTATCCTTGAAATCGAGTGAAGAACAAAAGGCGACCATTCTCCAATTCCAAAGTTTCCTGAACACCCTAGACTTTGCCATCCAAATATCAGTCCAGAGCAGGAGACTAGATATCCGCCCCTATCTTTTGCTTCTAGAAAACAGGATGAAAGTGCAGAGCGAGCCCCTCCTAAAGTTGCAGACAAAAGAATATATAGAATTTATTAGGAATTTCACCGATTCAGTTAGTATAATGACCAAAAGCTTTTTCGTGGTAGTGCCTTATACTCACACTGTTTTGAAATCAGATGCTAGCATATTAAAAAAATTTTTCGGTAAGAAGACTAAGGAAGAAGCAAATATGGCAAAGCAGGAAGACTTCGAAGAAAAGAGGTCTCAATTGGAAGAGAGAGTCGGCGTCATCCAGCAAGGACTAGCACGCTGTGGAATAAAATCAGCGCAATTGGGAACAGAGGAAGTCGTAGAAGTATTTTATAAAGTTTTCAATCCAGGGGAAGTGGAAGGGAAGATTAAGCTAGAAGCTTAATCTTCAAGTAAAAAGTTATAAAGTAGAAAGTTTATCAAGTAAATACAATGCAACACAAATTAATTCAGCTTTATAACTTTATGAACTTTACAACTTTAAACTACTAATATTATGGGAATTTTTGATAAATTATTTAAAAAGAAAGATGCGCAATTGGGTGGTGAAAATACCTCCTCGCCGCAAGCGCGCGCCTCCATACTTTCGGTACTACCAGAACAAATCTACGAGTCAGCCAGCCTAGAACTCCAAGACGTCATCGCGCCTTCAGCCCTCAAAATAGAATCAAAGTCCATAAACCTAGGCGACAAGATTGCTCGCACATTTTTCATAATTTCTTATCCTAGATTTTTAACGGACAATTGGTTCTCCCCGATAATTAATTTAGACAAAGTTTTTGATATCTCAATTTTCGTTCATCCAATAGATACTTCCCTGATACTGCGACAATTTCAAAAAAAGGTAGCCGAAGTTCAGAGCCAAATAAATGCGCGCGAGGGCAAGGGCATGGTACGTGATCCAATGCTCGACACCGCCTACCAAGACCTTGAGGGATTGCGCGATAATCTGATCCAAGCTCAAGAGAAAATGTTTGATGTGGGTATTTACATTACCATCTATGCGGACAGTGAGTTGGAACTATTCAAGACAGAAAGTGAAATAAAATCTATGTTGGAGTCAAAACTCATATACATCAAACCAGCGCTTTTCCAGCAAGAAGACGGTTTTAAGAGCGTTATCCCAATAAACAGTGACTTGTTAAATATCCACCAAAAGTTGAATTCGGAACCACTTTCGAGCGTCTTTCCTTTCATATCTTTCGATTTGACTTCTGACAAAGGAATTCTCTACGGCATAAACAGACATAATTCGAGTTTGGTAATTTTTGATAGATTTTCTCTAGAAAATTACAATTCAGTCACTTTCGCCAAGTCGGGTTCTGGTAAATCTTACGCCACAAAATTAGAAATCCTAAGATCGCTAATGTTTGACATTGATGTCATCGTGATCGACCCAGAAAAAGAATATGAATTCTTGGCAGAAGCTATCGGTGGACGATATTTTAATATCTCTCTGTCCTCAGACCATCACATGAACCCTTTTGATTTGCCGATACCACGCGAGGATGAAACAGCCGAAGACGTCTTGCGATCAAACATCATCAACCTAGTCGGACTCTTTCGTCTAATGTTGGGTGGACTCACCCCAGAGGAAGATTCGATGGTGGATAGAGCTATTTCAGAAACTTATGCCATCAAAGACATCACCCCAGAATCAGATTTCTCAAACATCGAGCCCCCGCTTCTATCAGATTTTGAAATGGTTTTGACGGGAATGGAGGGCAGTGATTCCGTGGTCCAGCGTCTGGCAAAATACACACGAGGTTCTTGGGCAACATTTTTGAATAGACCAAGTAACGTAGACATAAACAAAAAGTTTGTTGTCTTTTCAGTGCGAGATATGGAAGACGAGCTCAAACCTGTCGCCATGTATATCATCATGCATTTCATCTGGAACGCCATCCGCAAGAATCTCAAGAAGCGTTTGCTGGTTGTCGACGAAGCTTGGTGGATGATGAAGTCTGAGGATACGGCATCTTTCTTGTACTCCATTGCCAAAAGAGGCAGAAAATATTATTTGGGGCTATCTACCATCACCCAAGACGCAGCAGACTTTATGAAATCCACATACGGTGTCCCGATCATCACCAACTCTTCAATTCAACTTCTCCTAAAACAATCTCCAAGCACTATTGATATACTCCAAAAGACATTTAATCTGACCGACGAAGAGAAATATTTACTCTTGGAGTCTGGCGTAGGGGAGGGCATATTCTTTGCAGGGTTAAAACATGTTGCCATCAAAATCATTGCTTCATACACCGAAGACCAGATCATAACCAGTGACCCCTCACAAATACTTTCTAACAGAAAAGCCAAGCAGGAACAAGAAGCGGTGCAGACAGAAACTAGGGCATGAAGTAGTAGAAAGTTATAAAGTTCATAAAGTAGAATTAAAAAACATTTTACTTTAAGAACTTTTTACTTTACAACTTGAGCGTGTTACAATCTATACATGAACTTGAGGTCACTACTTTTTGTTATAGTCTTGATATGTGCAAGTTTTCCAATAGGAAGCTCTGCCGCCCCAACTGACAGCATTTTGATAGATATCGTACCTCCGAATCCGGCCCCACACGAAAACACAAACATTACCTTAAAGAGTTATGCTTACAATTTAGATAGTGTGCTCATATCTTGGTCCCTGAATGGCAAGACTGTCTCATCTGGGATTGGCAAAAAGTCATTTTCCACCACAGCACCAGCTGCAGGAGGAGAGGCTAGCGTGGTGGCAACCATAAATCTGCCAGATGGCCCAATACAGACAAAGATATCGATACGGCCTTCGGTCATGGTTCTGCTGTGGCAAGCCGATGACTCTTATGTTCCACCTTTTTACAAGGGCAAGGCAATGCCCACCCCTGACAGCGAGGTAAAGGTAGTAGCCATGCCGGAAATAAGAAGTGGTGGAGTTAATGTTTCGCCGGAAAATATGACTTACTATTGGAAAAAGGATTATACTAACAACGTGGATGGTTCCGGATATGGGAAAAATTTCTTTGTTTTTACAAATGACTATTTAGAAGATTCAAACAATATATCGGTCACGGCAGGAACTATAGACCAGAAGTCCTCATCCCAAGCCAGTATCGACATAGGCATGATGCAACCAAAAATATTATTTTACAAAAAAGACAGTGCCCTGGGCACAATCTGGGAGAAAAGTCTCACCGATGGACATAGGGTAGAGGGAAGTGAGACGATCGAGGCCGTGCCTTATTTTATTTCACCAAAACAAATAATGAGTCCGGCGCTCGTGTGGAATTGGTTCATCAATGACAGCCGAGTAACCCTGACAAGCTATCGAAAAAATTTAATGCCACTGCAGGTGCAAAATGGAGTTTCCGGAACATCCAAGCTACGACTAGAGATTAACAATCAAGACAAAATTTTTCAAACGACGACAAAGGAACTAAATTTAGAATTTTAAAAAATGAAATACATTAAATATATTTTAATACTTAGTGTAACAATTGGGCTATTTGCTCCAATCATTGAAGTGAATGCTCTAACGGCTCCACAAGGCACTTGTCAGTATACTTACATTGCTGGAAGAAGCAGTAGCACCCAAAGGGGAACAAATATAGAAACTGAAGCCGCATGCAGAGGAAGAACGGGGACAACATCTCCAGTATTATGGACAACCTGCGTTTATACCACA
>JAZKJK010000010.1:18533-57688 GCA_040384365.1 Patescibacteria group bacterium
TTACAATTCCAACCGATACCGAAGAAATGTGCAAAGCTCGTCCTAGAGGAACATGGGCATCAGTATCACTAGTTGGAACAACTACTCCGAGTACAGGAGGAACTTCTACGACAGGAGCACCTTCAACAAACTCAAATTACCATCTTCTGGCCCCACTACCTGGTACTGATGGTAAGTCAATTACAGATGTAAACACCACGAATGGGCTAGGTGCGTACTTGAACCTGATAATAGAGCTATTCATAGGTCTTTGCGCTGTCTTATCTGTGGTAATGATTGTGATGGGAGGCATAGAGTATATGACAAGTGAGCTTGCTCACACCAAAGAATCTGGGAAAGAAAAAATTGAGCATGCAATTTTAGGACTTCTAATAGCTTTGGGAGCTTATGCCCTCCTTTTCACCATAAACCCAGACTTGCTTAAATCTGACATAAATCCACCCAATGCAGCTGTTGAAATACCAGTTAATCAACCAGCTGGAACCTGTAGCAATCACCCTGAAATTACCACAGAGCAGGATTGTATAAACGAGGATGAAGTTTGGACCACTGGAACAGTTATGCAAACTGGCCCATTAGGAAGTTGTGATTATTACGCTACTAAAGCTGATGGCACAGTTGACTTAAATGACAGAAAAACTATAACGGGAATTTCCTCGGCAGATTGTTATAAACTAAAAAATGTAATAACTTGGAAAGCGGCCGCGCCATAAACAATCTATGCAAAAAAGAAATTTCATACTTTTAATTATAGTTCTGGTCATCACAACAATATCTATCTTGGTATTTTTATCTTTCCGCAAGGGAACAACGCCAGCGGAAGACACAACTCCAGGTACAAACTTTTTCTCACAATTCAATCCTTTTGGGACAAAACCAGTGCCACCGGCTGTGACTCCACCAGTCGATGTCTCCGGATATGTGCCTCCGGTGGGTACAGAAGCATCCACGGCTAAATTGATGAAGGTCTCAAGTATGCCCATAGCTGGATTTGCAGTATTTTTAAAAGAAAGATTAAAGGAAGTGCCAGTCATTACATCAACACCCGAAGCCACCGGAACGACTACCACCACACCAGTGGTAACAAAAACCACCAAACCCACCCCACCACCAACCGAATTTATGCCGGCTTTGCGTTATGTAGACAGAGTGACTGGAAATATTTATCAAACTTTTGCGGATAAAATAGAGGAGAGAAAATTTTCTACAACCATAATACCAAAAGTATACGAAGCGTATTTCGGCAATCGTGGAGAGTCTGTGGTTATGCGATACTTAAAGACAGACGACAAAACGATAGAAACTTTTGTCGGAACCCTCCCGAAAGAATTATTGGGTGGCGACAACACTGGCGATAATGAAGTCAAAGGATCTTTTCTACCAAACAATGTCAGAGACATAAGCTTGTCACCAGACACTTTGAAAATATTTTACTTGTTTGATAACGGAAATGACTTGGGAGACAGTATCATCGGCACAACTTTAAACTTCTCAAATAATAAAAAAGTTCAAATTTTCAATTCCCCATTTACAGAATGGCTCTCACAATGGGGGAGCAGTAACACGATTACTCTCACAACTAAACCTTCCGCCAGAGCCCTAGGCTATATGTACATGTTTGACTCTGCGGGTAAAAATCTGGGCAAAGTTTTGGGTGGCATAAATGGGTTAACCACTCTAGCAGCTCCAAGTGGCAAATTGGTGCTTTATGGTGACAACAATTTATCGCTGAGCATTTACCATACCGACACTAGAAACTCTGACATATTGGTAATTAAAACTCTGCCGGAAAAATGTGTTTGGGGTCGGGTGAGCGATGTGGTGTACTGTGCAGTGCCAAAATCAATTACGGCAGGAGAATATCCAGATACTTGGTATCAAGGAGAAATGTTTTTTAATGATCAAATTTGGAAAATAGATATTAAGACTGGAAATGCGACGCTGGTTGTCGATCCGGCCGAAGCTATTGGGGGAGAGGATGTTGATGGCATCAAACTTGCTCTAGATGAAGGTGGGAATTATTTATTTTTTGTAAACAAAAAAGATTCTTTTCTTTGGAAGCTGGGTCTAAAATAAACCCTCACCCCGCCTTCGGCACCCCTCTCCACTAGCTAGTGGAGAGGGGACGGGGGTGAGGCATAACAAAGAGATAAATTATATCCCCCCTACGTATTTAATTACCACCCTACGAGCAGGACCCATACCGACTGACTCAGTTTTTAAGTCAGTAGCGCTAGATAAAAACTCGTGAACAATCCTGCGTTCAAAAGCTGACATTGGATCAATTTCGATACTTGATTTAAAATATCTAGCTCGTTCGCCCATCATATGAGCCACAGCGCGAATATTTTCTATGCGCTTTTTCTGAAAACCATTAATATCAACTAAAATAGACCTCTCCCCATCCCTCTCCTTAGCAAGGAGAGGGGGAGGGGTGAGGTTCTCGGATTCCACTATTCGACGCACAAGATGATTTAAGGAATGTAGCGCCTCACCATCGCGTCCTATAAAGAAATGTGGCTCATTCACCTCCACTGAGAACCAGGTATTGTTTGGACCATCTTCGGTGACAGTAATCGTGGTCACCACAACTCCTGTTTTTTCAATCAAATCTTTTATTAAATTTTGTATCTTCTGCTTATCCATAAATTTACTTTACTTCTTTTATCAAAACTTCCACTTCTTTATCTAGCACCTTTTTTTCTGTTTTCTTTACATATATCTGCTGACCCACAGCGAAAAGGTTGCTAGTAATCCAGTATAGAGCCACTGCGCCAGAAATACTGTATGCAATCCAAGCAACGAGGAAGGGGAAGACATATTTCATCTGCATCTGCATACTTTTATTAAAACTATCTCCAAAAGAACCTACTCCAGAGCTAGACATGTTCGGCTTGGGCATATAATACGCTTGGAGATATTGAGATATGCCCGCCAAAACAGCTAGAAGTAAACTCTTTGCAGAAAGATCAATGAGTCCTAGGAAAATCATGTTTATTTTTTCTGGAACATGCACAAAAGAATAGAGTAGCCCGCTATCAAAATTTAGACCTTTAAAGAAAACGTAGTACAACGCAAAAATGATGGGTATTTGAATCAAAATCAAAAGACAGCCAGAAAATGGATTGGTTTTGTGTTTTTTGTAGAGCTCAAACGTAAGACGCGCTTGCTCTTCTTTACTGACTCCACTTTTCTTTATCTTTTCTAATTCGGGAGCAAGAATGGTCATCGCCGCCTGATTTTTAATAGATCGCTGAGAGAAAGGGAAGAGGAGTAATTTAACTAAAATAGTCAGCAAAATAACGGCTATACCGATGTCTCCGCCGGGAATGATGGCAACCAGGGCTGCTAGTGCGTTGATAAGTGGTTTGTATAATAAGGCGTTCCAAATGTCATGAATCATAGCCCCATTCTATATGAAAATATAGAAAAACGCTAGAAAAAGAGAAGTTGAGTAAGTGTAAGTATTTTTGAATGGTCTGGCCGGGGGAGGGACCCGGGGAACCGAGGACCTGAAAAAATACTTACACTTATGAAACTTAGAGTACGGGGTCAATGTGGTTTTTCTGCCACGGGTGACAACGCAGAATCCGCCGAAACCCCAAATAAAATCCTTTTAAGGTGCCATACTTTTCGATAGCTTGTTTTGTGTATTCTGAACAAGACGGATAGAACACGCAGCTCCGTTTTAAAAAAGGAGATATACGTCTTTGGTATAAATTAATTAATTTTACTGAGTATGTTTTTAATTTCATTTTCAAGTACTGAAATATCATCTTGATATTTTTTAAAAACAAACGCTCCGGTAATCCCGAGAGGGGATATCCCTATATGTTTCGCTAGAGCAGAATATCCACGCCTTCGTAAGAAATTTCTTTTAACAGCCAATTTTGCTATGTTTTTAGGTGCAATAAAGGAAATCTTTACTTCTTTAGTGTTGTTTTTAATATACCTGAAAGATAAATTGAGTAAACCCAAAGATCTACCTTCTTTAAAGATTATCTTCACTTCTTTAGTGCTGGCTCTATTCTTTTTAGACAACATTTTGAAACTAAAACTTAAACACTGAGTTTTTTTCTACCCTTTTGGCGTCTCCTTTTGATGACACGCTTGCCGGTCTTTAGCCTAGATCTGACTAGAAATCCATGGCTTCTCGCTCTTTTTCTTTTTTTAGGTTTGTATGTAAATGACATATGCTTAATATACTATAACATTATATACAATAAATCAAATTGGGAACGGCTCTAAAAGTTTTGCACAGTTTATCAACATGGTTAATAACTTTCCACAAGTATGCAAGGTTTGGTAAATAGTATAATATTTAACCTAATGAATACGAAACAACTTTGGAAGAATTGTCTGGCTGAAATAGAGACTGGTATGTCGAAAGCAAATTTCAGCACCTGGTTCAAAAATACATCGATTGTAAGAGAAGATACGGGCATTATCTATATTGGGGTTCCAAACGAGTTTGTCCGAGACTGGCTCATAAATAAATACCACAAACTCATAACCAAGACCATTGCTGACGCCTATGAGAGCATGCGGGCGGTAGAATACATTATTGCCAAGCTAGAGAACACCAAAGAACCTGAGAGCGGGGAGATGCTCGCAACAACTGAGACAAACATAAACAAGGAATTGCCACTAAAAGATCTTTATATCAATCCAGACGACAATTTAAACCCACGCTACCACTTTAATTCCTTTATCGTGGGAACTTTTAATGAACTGGCTTATGCTGCCTCCCAGGCAATCATAAAAAGCCCAGGCACACTCTACAATCCCTTTTTCATCTATGGCAGCACCGGACTCGGCAAGACTCATTTGATCCAGGGTGTGGGCAATATGATCAAAGAAAAGTATCCAGACAAAAAAGTACACTATATAACTCTAGAAAAGTTTGCCACTGACTTTGTGAGTTCACTCCAAAACAACAAAGGCAACTCTTTTAAAGAAAAATACCGAAAATATGACTTGCTGATCATAGATGACATCCAATTTATTGGTAAAATGGAAAAAATTCAGGAAGAACTCTTTCACACCTTCAATACTTTTCACCAAAACAACAAACAAATAATTTTTTCCTCTGATAAACACCCAAATTACATTCCGGAACTAGCCGATCGTCTAAAATCACGCTTTGCCGCCGGAATGATTGTGGATATTTCTCAGCCAGAATACGAATCTCGCCTAGCTATTCTAAAAGTAAAGCTACAAGAGCTTAATCTCGATTTAGATCAAGAAATAGTGGAGTACATTGCTTCTTCGGTAGATGGCAACATCCGCGAGCTGGAGGGAAGCCTAAATATCATCATTTGCCAATATCGCTTGAAAAATAAGCCTCTAACACTGGTTGAAGTAAAAAATCTATTAAAAAACAATATGAAACCAAAGAAAAATATGGCTATAAAAGACATTGTAAAAATAGTCAGCGATCACTATAAACTAGAAGAATCTTCGGTTTACGAAAAGACCAGAAAAAAGGAAATCGTGAAGGTGAGGCAAGTGGTGATGTACTTACTCCGTGAAGACTTCAATGTGTCATACCCCCTGATTGGACAAAAACTTGGTGGGAAAGATCACACGACCGTAATTCACTCTTGTTTAAAGATTAAAAACGATCTGAAAACTGACCCACAACTTTTGCAAGAATTGGAACAAATCAGAATTATGTTCAAATAAGTAAAAGTAATTAAAAGTTATTAGACTTAAATTAAAAATAAAAAATTAGAACGAACTTTATATCATATAAGAAAAAAAGAGTTATACACTTATCAACACATCTAATAGTATTAATAATTTAAATATAAAAGATATAAACATATGAAACTAGAATGCAAAACAGAAGAAATAAAAAATAAAATTTCTCAAGTGGAGAGGATCACTGGTAAGAATCTTACTTTGCCAGTTTTGAACTCCATCCTTCTGATTGCATCTGGAAAATCTTTAAAACTAAGATCTACAAACCTAAGCCTTGGGATTGAAGTTGAAATTCCAGCCAAAATAGAAAAAGAGGGTGTTGTGGCTATTTCGGGTAGTGTTTTAGGGGGAATATTTTCTAATATCATCCAAAACGAAAATGTTTTAATAGAAAGTGTAGACGGCAACATATTTATCCAGACAAAAAAAAGTAAAATAAAACTAAAAGGCCAACCGCACGAAGATTTTCCAACAATACCGAAAGTCTCCGGGATGGATTTTGAAATAGAATCAAAGAAATTATTGGATGGCATAAAATCAGTTTACTATAGTTCCTCGGTTTCAGATATAAAACCCGAGATTTCGAGTGTTTTTATCCACACCAAAGAAGACGCCCTAGTCTTTGTTTCCACTGACTCTTTTAGATTAGCTGAAAAGAAAATTAAAGTTAAAGGATTACCAGAAATTTCCGGGATACTCATCCCATTTAAAAATATTCCCGAGATGTTGAGAGTTTTTGGAGAATCCCCATCCGTCATAAAAGTTTCTTTCAATAAGAACCAAATTTCTTTTACCTCCGATGATGTTTATCTGACCTCGCGAGTGATTGATGGGATTTTCCCTGACTATCGTCAGATTATTCCTAAAACATCGAGTACCAATGCCATAGTCTTAAAACAAGATTTATTAAATTCACTCAAGCTTTCCAATATTTTTTCAAACAAATTTAATCAAGTAAATCTTAAAATTTCACCCAAAGAGAAAATTTTTGAACTGTCAGCGATGAATAATGATATTGGAGAAAATAAAACATATGTGGATGCAGCTCTAACTGGAGAAAATATCGAGCTTGGTTTTAACTATAAATATTTTCTAGACTGCTTCCAATCAATCACTACTGATAGTGTGTCTATAAAGTTCTCTGGAGCTGCTAGTCCGCTCGTTATATCTCCTGTGTCAGATACATCATTTACTTATCTTATTATGCCCATGAATAGATAGTGAATAGATAGTTTTACTGTTTCACTTTAAATGTGACGCTTGTCTCGCTTTTGTTGTAAATACTATCGTAAGCCACTACTTTTAGTTCGTTATCTCCCTGCAAGTTTTCTAATTCAGAAGGCACGAAAGAAAAAGTAAAAGGGTATTGAGTGGTTGCCATATAGACATCATTTATAAAAACATCCGTTTTGATAACAGGGTAAGATCCAAAACTAGAAAACCTTAGGTTGATTTTTTGGTTGGGTAAATAAACTGTATTTGCATTGGGTTCAATAATGGAAATCCTTGGCTTCGATGCATCAGTGTGGACATTGTCCGTCATGGTCGGCTTGTCGTTAAGAGTAGTTATAGGATATTTTGTCCTATTTTGCGCCCACCAATTTTGTACCGGTACCTCCCAATGGCTGAATTGCGAGTCACCCTCAGGATCTACTGGTGAGGCTCCTAGAATATCTTTCCTGTCCACCCAATACAGAATCGAGTGTACATTGGTTATTACTTTTTCCAGCATAGTTTCCTTGGGCGTGTTTTCAGTCGCCAATTTTCCAGAAATTTTATCTATAAAAAAATTTTCGTTTCCTTGCCAAAATCCTCGTAGCGCTGGTTTTACTGTCATTGGGTCAAGAGTCAGATCTGGTTTCTCAAATTTCTCATTTGGTAAATTTTTTAGTGCTTCGTTTATAAATTTATTCCAAATAGGTCCGGCTACTGCGGCGCCACCTTTTTTCATCGGGGTATTATCATTATTACCAGCCCAGACACCGACGGCGATAGACGAAGTATAGCCGATGGTCCAAGCGTCTCGGTTGCTGTTTGTGGTTCCAGTTTTTACCGCTACATCGCGTCCGGGTATATAGAGAGCCGAGCGCGCTCCAAAAGTCGGTATACGCGCTTTCTCATCTCCTAAAATATCTGAAATAGTTAGGGCGGTATTTTTAGGCAGAACTTCGCTGGTGTTTGGAATATATTCTTCTAAAACTTTTCCAGTCGAATCCTCCACTTTCAAAATTCCAGTGTATGGATTTCTCATTCCATCATTCGCAAAAACTCCATAAGCCGAAGTCATATCGAGCAAGGACACTTCTCCACCTCCGATAACCAGAGTGAGCCCATAGTGGTTGCTATCTCTCAGCGTACTTATACCCATATCTTCAGCGGTTTTTAGAGAATCAGGTAACCCAGCTAAATAAAAGAGCTTTACCGCTATAACGTTTATGGATTGTCCAAGGGCGTCTCGCAGGCTCATTGGCCCACGGAATTTGCCATCATAATTATCTGGCATATAACAATCGTCTTGATTGCGTCCCAGTAGGGCCTTGCCGAGAGGGTCACAGGTCGTCTGAAATTCGGTAGGTAGGTCAAACAGTACCGTCTCTGGGGTAAAGCCCTTGTTGAAGGCTGTGGCGTATATGAAAGGCTTAAAGGATGAACCTGGTTGTCGGCTTGCGGTGACCACATTGAAATTCCCATCTATTTCTTTGTCGAAATAATCTCGCGAACCCACCATCGTCAATATTTGTCCGGTTTTTGGATCTATGGCTACCAGACTCGCATTTTTACCGTCCCAATCTTTTGCATTTTGCAGGGCGCCGTCTTTGACTATCTGTTCGGCCTTGGCTTGCAGTGCATAATCAATTGTGGTGGTGACTTTCAAGCCACCCTTTTCCACCATTTCCTTGCCATATTTTTGCTCTAGATAGTTTTTGATATAGAAAACAAAATGTGGCGCTTTGATGCCGCCAGTATCTTGGGGCACAAAAGTTACCACTGCCTTTTTTGCTTCGTCGTAATCTGCCTGCGAAATAAATTTGAGCTCCAACATGCGTGAGAGCACTAGATTTTTTCTAGCTTCCAATTTATCCCTGTTTTTGCCATAAGGCGAGAGGGTCGTCGGAGATTGCGGGATCGCTGCCAGATAGGCAGCTTCGGTCAAGGTCAGGTTGATGGCCTCTTTGCCAAAATAAGTCTTACTAGCTTCCTCAATGCCATAAATAGTTCCTCCATACGGAGCTTCGTTGAGATAATATTCCAAGATTTTATCTTTTGGTATGGAGCTATCTATTTTAGTTGCCAGCACCCATTCCTTTATTTTTCTGGTGTAAGACTTTTCTGAGGTTAGGAGAGTATTTTTTACTAATTGTTGGGTAATGGTCGATCCGCCCTGGGTTCGGCCAGTGCTAAAGAAATTTGCCAATATGGCGCGAACAATAGAACTAAACCTTATTCCTCCGTGATTATAGAATTCAGCATCTTCGATGGCCACGGTCGCATTTTTAATATTCACCCCCATCGCATCTCCAGATATATCTGTCCTTTTGGTGTCTCGGTGGATGTCATACAGCAAAACCTCTCCGGTTTTGTCATATATTTTGGTGGAGTTGGTTATTTTTCTATCCTCAAAAGAGTGAAAATCCGGAATTTTCAAAGAAGAAAGCCAAACAATGACTGAGCCAGTTCCCAAAACAAAAATACCAGCGGCCAAGAGAAGCATATTTTTCTGAAATCTTCTATTTTTTATCAATTTTTTCACCTACTTATCATAGCAGAAAACCTCTCATTTTGTAATGTATTTTTGAGATTTTATCCTAATTATGATAGTCTTTGCTTATGGTAGATAAACAAAAAATAGATGAACTCCTCACTCGTGGAGTTGAAAATGTATTTCCTGACAAATCTACACTAGAAAAGATTCTTTCGTCTGGCAAGAAAATAAAACTGTACTACGGCATTGACCCTACGGGCACCACCCTACATCTTGGTCATTTGGTTCAACTTCTAAAGTTAAAGAAATTTCAAGACCTTGGTCACGAAGTTGTTATTCTGATTGGTGATTTTACCGCGCAAATTGGAGATCCAACAGAAAAACAGACCACTCGAAAACCGCTGACTCACAAGCAGGTTTTAGAAAATGCCAAAGGATACAAGAAACAGATCAGTAGAGTTTTGCATTTAAAAAATTTGAAGATTAATTTCACACATAATGCCAAATGGACCAACAAACTAACGCCAGAAGACATGTTGGAATTAGCTTCGCATTTTACAGTTTCCAACTTACTCTCCCGAAACATGTTTCAGGAGAGAATTAAGGCTGGGCGGGAAGTTTATGTTCACGAATTTCTGTATCCTATTTTTCAAGCATACGATGCGGTAACTATGGGTGTGGATTTACAAATTGGTGGCAACGACCAAATGTTTAATATGCTGGCTGGAAGAGATTTGATGAAAAAGAAAAAACATAAAGAAATGTTTGTTTTGACCACAAAACTCTTAGTGGATCCAACCGGGAAAAAAATGGGAAAGACCGAAGGCAATATGATAACTTTGGGAGACTCAGCAAATGATATGTTTGGCAAAGTCATGAGTTGGTCAGACGATATGATTGCTGTGGGTTTTGAAATCTGTACCGAACTTGATTTCAAAGATTTTGCCATGGAAAAACCACGAGATCAAAAAGCAAAACTAGCTCATGAAATCGTAAAAATTTGTCGCGGTGCTGATGCTGCTGATGAAGCTGAGCAAAATTTCATCAACACTTTCCAGAAAAAAGAAATTCCAGACGAGATCCAAGAGGTCAAAGCCAAAACGGGGGAGCTGTTGAGTGAAGTTTTAGTGGAGAATAAAATTCTAACTTCCAAAGGAGAATGGCGAAGGCTAGTCTCAGGTAATGGGGTGCACGATTTAGGGAAGAATCAAAATATAACCGATCCAAATATAAAAATAACAGAAAATCTAACCCTCAAAATAGGCAAAAAAAGGTTTGTAAAGATTACCTTAAAATAATTTAACTAATAAGGCAAAAGTTATCCACATATTCTATTGCCAAGCTTTTTAGATTTTGGTACAAAGTAGGAAATAAGCAGGGTCGCTTAATTTAATTTTTTAAAAAACATGAGTTACGATGAAGATGAAAAAGTAGAAGATGGTTTCAAGGTAGGCGCTGACGCCGATGAACTTGGCGAACCGCTAGAGGCACCGGAAGACATGCTTGATTTTGGATTGGATGAAGAAGATCCTGATAGGGATAAATAGATAAGATATTAACTCCTCAAATGTGCAAAAGCGGTCAGAGCGATAGCTATGGCGTCTAATTCGTCATCTGATTTAACAGAGTCGTCTATTTCCACAAGTATTCGAACCATTTTCATTATTTGTGCCTTGTCAGCTCTGCCGTAGCCTGTTGTAGCTATCTTGATCTGGGGCGGGGAAGCCTCAAATATTTTGAGTCCAGCTCGCGCGGCTTCGTAGACTACGACGCCGCGCGCTTCGGCGACTCGCATCACCGTCTTTTGGTTGGTATTTAAAAATAAAGTTTCAATTGCTAGAATTTCTGGCTTATATTCTTTTATTATTTTTCTTACTTCCTCGCCGATTAAGTTCAGCCTCTGTGCAAATTCTAATTTTGCCGATGTTTTAAAACATTCAGAGAAAATTACCTGATGGTTTTTTCCACCCCGTCGTTCGCGAACGACGGGGTCCAATACGGCTATACCCAATCTCTCAAATCCTGGGTCTATGCCTAAAATTCTAGTCATATTTACAATTTTAGCATTTTTCCTAAGCTGTGGATAACTTCATTGCTTACCTTTATTAGTAGGAGTAGCATATTAAGTAATGTTTGGTCGTTGAAAAAAGAATCAGCCACTGCACTGTCGTGCTACCAGAGGAGCCTTGTCTCTTCGTTATGGCTAAGATGCTTGAATCACTGATCAGACAGAAACAAACAAAACAAACCAAAAGGCAAAACAATGAAACCTCCCATCGGCACCATTGGTGTCACCTCCGCGAACATCGACCTGACCATGGATACCCCGCGCGCCCACACCGGCCACATCAAAGCCTCCGGCACCCTCGAAACGGGCGTCGCTGGCAAGGCCATCGTCGCGAACGTCGGCACCGACAACAAGGCGTGATCCCCGAAAAGCAGAAAAGATGAACATATCTTCTTGGCTGGGGGTCGAAAGGCCCCCAGCCAAGTATCGAAAGTCCTTAAGACTTTTCTTCTAGAAGAACCCTAAGGGCTTTTTTCTTTTGCCTTTTTGTATATTTAGCAATAACAAGCGGTCGCTCACTAATGCTATCTTTCCCTTCTCAAGAGGAAAATGGAAACCCTAGATGCTCATATGCTTTCTTTGTAGCAACTCTTCCTCGAGCTGTGCGTTCGAGTAGTCCGAGCTGTATCAAGTATGGCTCTATCACTTCCTCTAGTGTTGCCTCTTCTTCCGATAGCCCCGCGGCCATAGTCTTGAGTCCCACTGGCCCGCCGTTAAATTTTTCAATCAATTTTTCTAAAAATTTTCTATCAGAAGCGTTTAGTCCGATATCATCCACTGCGAGCATATTTAGCGCCTCTTTTACTATTTTTTTATCCAAACTTTTTTTATTATCCTTCTTATTTACTTGCGCAAAGTCGCGGGCTCTTTTCAAAAAGTAATTTGCGGTGCGGGGAGTGAACCGACTTCTCTTTGCAATTTCTTCTAATGCATCTGGAACGAGCACAATATCTAAAAGTTTGCTTGATCTCTCAATTATTTTTGCTATTTCTTCATTGGAATAAAATTCCAATCTAAAAACTCCACCAGAGAATCGGGAGCGAAGCGGGGAGGAAACCATGGCCACTCGAGTCGTCGCGGCGATGAGTGTAAAGGGGGGGAGGTCGAGTTGAATGGTGCGTGCCGAGGGACCTTTACCGATGATGATGTCTAGCACCCCAGACTCCATGGCGGGGTAGAGTATTTCCTCCACCATTTTATTGAGTCTATGTATTTCATCTATGAAAAGGATGTCGCCAGCGGCGAGGTTTGTCAGGATAGAAGCCAAGTCGCCGACTTTCTCTATGGCTGGGCCAGAAGTTATCTTCATTTGTCTGCCAGTTTCCTTGGCGATCAAGTGTGCCAGCGTAGTCTTGCCTAGTCCGGGCGGCCCATAAAAAAGGACATGTTCAGGGATGTGTCCGCGCTCTTCAGCCGCCCGCAACAGTATTTTGACGTTGTCTTTTATGTGTTTTTGGCCGATATATTCATCCCAGCGGGTAGGGCGCAGGGTTTGGTCGAGAATCACATCTCCCGCCTTCTGATTGTCTTTTTCGTTTGTTTTCGAGCTTGACATTGGTTTCATATTATGCTATACTTTCAGAGTAATAGGGTTATCAACATGGTATCAACATAGCTATACACATTATAGCATTTGCTTTAGTTTCTTTATAGTAAAATAGTTTTAGAGGTTTTTGCGATGAAGGCATTAATCTCTAAGCAATCAGCCATCGGTTATACGACTTTGCATAGGACGTTCTGGTAGAAATTTATTTTTACTGGTGCTATCCTCTAATAATTTGTTACTCTTGGAGCCCAGCTTCAAAAGGATTGTTTAGAGATTAATGCTTTTTTCTTTGGTTAATTTTGTATTGATAAACGGTGCCAGTTCTGTTACTCTCTAAGTGTAATGTATCCAAAGATAATCAATAAAATAATTGAACTCGGCGACTCACTGCCACCGCTTTCTGGGCACGCTCTTGATATCGGAAAAAGTAAACAATATCTAACCGAAAAGGATATAGAGATAGAGACTGAACTTACAAATATGATAAATGCTTTTTCGGGAAAACATTCAGTGTATGCAGAAGAATTGCATGATACTTTTATTGAAGAGGAAAATGTTTGGATCATTGATCCTATTAGCAACACCAGAAATTTTATTCATGGCATGCCCCATTATTCAGTGGTGCTGAGTCATCTCTACAAAGGTGAAGTGCTTTTTGCCGTCGTCTACGATCCTTCCAATAAAGAATTATTTACTGCGGAAAAAGGGAAGGGCGCTTATTTAAATAATAAATCAGTTCATGTTTCTGATCGTACACAAGATACTATCTATATGATTGGTCCGTATATGACAGAGGCACATCGAGAAAAATCTTTAAAAATAATCGAAGGAATGTCTAAAAATAAAAGTACGATGAGAAATCTAGGATCTTTAGGAGTACATTATGCTTATGTGGCTTGCGGTAGGGCAGATGTGGCTATTTCTTTTAATAAAGACACCTTTCCAGAATTTGCTGGGAAACTTCTCGTCGAAGAAGCTGGCGGGAAATTTACTGATTTTAAAGGCGGGGTTTTAAATAACAAAACGGAGGGAATTATCGCGAGCAACAACTTGATGTATGATCAGGTTAAAAAACTTATCGCAAGCGTAGTATAATTGAAATATAATGCCAAGCAAAACAGGTAAAATAAAAATAGCGCTCGTAGGTTACGGCAAAATGGGCCAAGAGATTGAGGCTTTGTGCGTAAATTCAGAAATTTTTGAGGTTGTTTCAATTAGTTACAAAAAGGTGACAGACAGTTTAGACCTGAAAGGTATCGCCACCGCCGACATTGCCATAGATTTCACCTCTAAAGATGTGTTGCTAAAAAACGTAGAGGCGGTTGCCAAGCTCGGGAAAAATATAGTTATCGGCACCACTGGCTGGTATGAGGAATTGGATAAAGTAAAAAAGATAGTAGAGAAAAATAAAATTGGTTTGTTGTATAGCCCGAATTTTTCGGTGGGAGTAAATATCTTTTTTAAGATGATAGATTTTACTGGAAAACTTCTTGCCAAATTTCCGGAGTATGATGTTTATGGATTAGAAATCCACCATAAAGCAAAATTAGACAGTCCTTCCGGCACGGCTTTGAAAATTGCGAGCAAGATCAACGGGCTCAAGTTTACCTCTATTCGAGCTGGCAGGAACCCCGGTTTTCACGAGGTTGTATTTGACAGTAATGCGGATAGCATAACTCTCTCTATTCAATCACATAGCAGAGTCGGGTACGCCAAAGGAGCACTTGTGGCAGCGGAATTTATTAAAAATAAAAAAGGGATATATACCTTTGATGATGTAATATAAAATTATGAATCTAAAATTTTTTGGTTCAATACCGGCAATTGTCACCCCATTCAAGAAAAATGGTGATTTAGACTTGCCGGCGTTAGAGAAATTAGTTAATTTTCAGTTGAAAGGGGGAGTAGATGCTATTGTCGTCGTCGGTTCTACTGGAGAAGCGGCTACTTTAAATGATGACGAGTATGTCACTGTTATAAAAACCGTAGTTAAGAAAGTTTCCAAAAAGGTTCCAGTAATTGCTGGAGCGGGGTCAAACGATACTAAAAAAGCAGTTCATTTTTCTAAATTAGCGCAGTCGGCCGGAGTAGATGGTTTTCTGCACATGACTCCTTATTACAACAAACCGACTCCAAATGGCCTCGTTCTGCACTTCAAAGAGATTGCTAAGGCGGTAGACTTGCCGATAATTATTTACAATGTGCCAGGTCGCACTGGGTCTAATGTTGCCCCTGCAGTCATCGTGCGGATAGCAAGAGAGGTGCCAGCAGTCATTGCCGTCAAAGAAGCTTCTGGCTCTTTGAACCAAATGATGGAAATAATAAATGAGGTGGCAAAAAACGGACCCAAAGATTTCGTCGTGCTAGCTGGCGATGATGCTATTGCACTACCACTCATTGCTGTCGGAGGTAAAGGTTGCATTTCTGTCGTCTGCAACGAAGTCCCAAAAATGTTTTCCGATATGATTCACTTGGCCTTAGCGGGCAAGATAAAAGAAGCGGAAAAATTACACTACACTCTCCTCGACTTGATGAATGTAAACTTTGTCGAGTCCAACCCTATCCCTGTGAAGACGGCACTATCTATGATGGGAATAATTACCGAAAGCCTGAGGTTGCCACTTACTTTTATTGAGGACAAGAATAGGGCTCAAGTAGAAAAAGTTTTGAAAGAATTAAAGTTAGTTAAATAAAAATAAAATAATGGCTAGCATTAATAAAAATTACGACAAATTGCAAGGCGCATATTTGTTTGCGGAAATAGCGCAGCGTACGAAAGATTTTCTAGAAAAAAATCCGGATGTGGAAATAATGCGTCTTGGTATCGGAGATACGACTCGACCTTTAACTTCAACTGTTATCAAAGGCTTAAAACAGGCCGTCAAAAAACTTGCGAATGTTAAGACTTATACAGGCTATGGAAATGCACAGGGTGATGTGCGACTACGAATTGCGTTGTTGGACTTTTATAAAAAAAGAAATGTTGATCTAAAGTTAGAAGAAATTTTCATCAGCGATGGAGCTAAATCAGATACGGCAAATATTCAATCTATTTTTGGATCAGGAAATATTGTGGCGGTCGCTGACCCAGTGTACACTGTGTATGTAGACAGTAATGTCATTGCTGGCAGAACAGGGGAGTTTAAGGATGGAAAATATCAGGGCTTGGTCTACATGGAATGTAATGCTCTGAATAATTTCATTCCAACCCCGCCAAAAGAAAAAGTAGATATAATTTATATTTGCAATCCCAATAATCCGACGGGCGCTGTAGCTAGTAGAGAACAATTGAAAACTTTTGTAGATTATGCGATTCAAAATAAGGCCGTGATTATTTTTGATGCTGCTTATGTAGAATATATCTCGGATGGAACACTACCAAAAAGCATATACGAAATAGAGGGGGCGAAAAAATGCGCGATAGAAATAAATAGTTTCTCAAAATGGTCAGGATTTACTGGGGTGCGTCTCGGTTGGACTGTGGTGCCGATGGATTTAGTCGTCGAAGATACGCAAAGAGGTAAAATCAATAGTCTTTGGGCTAGGCGTCAGAGTACCATGTTCAACGGCGCCTCAAATATATCTGCCGAAGGAGCTTTGGCGGCGCTATCTCCGGCCGGCCAAAAAGAAAGCAAGAAATTGATTGAGTATTATATGAATAATGCAAAACTAATCAAGCAAAGTCTTTCCAAACTTGGATTTAAAGTTTTCGGCGGAGAAAATGCTCCGTATGTTTGGATGCAGACGCCGAAAAATTTAAATTCTTGGGAGTTTTTCGATAAGCTGCTAGCCGAAGCGCATGTCGTGGTGACCCCGGGTTCAGGCTTTGGACGGCAGGGCGAAGGCTACGTTCGTTTGAGCGCCTTTGCCGACAAAAAAGAAGTAGAGAAAGCATTAAAAAGTATAAAAGATAATTTAAAATCATAAAAATCATGAAAAACACAAATATATTTTTAGTAGGTACGGGGCTTATAGGTTCAACTTTACTGCGACAAATACAAGAACAGAAAAAACAAGAGAAATTGGCAATTCATATTGCCGGTTTGGCTAACATTGATTCCATGCTCTTTGCGAACAAAGGCGATATATTACAAAATTGGGAACAAAAATTAAAAAAAGGCCAATCGGTGGATTTAAAAGTTTTTGTGCGGCAGATGATTGCCATGAATTTAGAGTGGAGCGTATTTATCGATTGCACCGCGAGTGAAAGCATTGTGGCTTTATATCCGAGCATCCTAAATGCCGGCATTGCCATAATTACTCCGAATAAAAAGGCGAATTCTGGCGCGCTGAAAACATATAAAAAATTAAAAGAATTATCCAAGAAAAATAATGTGCCGTTTATCTATGAAGCCAATGTTGGCGCGGGGCTACCCATCATTCATAGCGTCCAAGGACTGGTAAAAAGCGGGGATGAGGTTCTGGAAATACAAGCTATCCTTTCCGGCACTTTGAGTTACATATTTAATACTTTTTCCAACGGAAAAGATAAAAATACTTTCAGCAATATTGTGAAAGATGCTCAAAAGAAGGGGTACACTGAGCCAGATCCGCGCAATGATTTGAATGGCATGGATTTTGGGCGCAAGATGCTTATTCTAGGGCGAGAGATAGGACTACCGATGGAGCTCAGGCAAGTAAGGGTAGAACAATTATTACCGGCAGAATGCATGAACGCAAAATCTGTTCCTGAATTTTTCACAACGCTCGCGAAATTTGATAAAGATTTTGAAGAGAGGAAAATAAAGGCTCAAAAAAATAATAAAGTTTTGCGATATATTGGTAAACTAAAAAATGGCCAAGCTAGTATCTCCTTGCAAGAAGTCGATAGCACTCATCCATTCTTTGCTATGTCTGGCAGTGATAATATTATTTCCATAAAAACAAAGAGATACAATGATACTCCGCTCGTCATCAAGGGTCCGGGTGCTGGTGCTGAAGTTACGGCTGGGGGACTCCTCGCTAGTATAATTCGGATTATGAAATAAATATGAAAGAATTCTATAAATATCACGGCGCCGGGAATGATTTTATTCTGATAGACAATCGGGATGGCGGTTTTGACATTAAAAACCAGCAAAAAATAAAACTTTTATGCGATAGGCATTTTGGAATTGGCGCTGATGGACTGATACTGCTCGAAGCTTCTAAAAAGGTGGATTCGACAGGCTCACCACAAGCAGATTGTTTTATGAATTATTACAATGCGGATGGCAGTGTCGCCGAAATGTGCGGGAACGGGGTCAGATGTTTAGCCAAATTTTTCTTAGAACAAACAAAATCAAACGCTAAAGAAGTTGCCATTGACACCAGAGCTGGGATAAAAAAAGTAATAGTGAATAATGATAGCAGTTTTTCGGTAAATATGGGAGCCCCCATCTTTACTAATTCTGATTTTCCAAAAAATTCTCTTTCTCTTGAAAATATATCTTTTGATTTTGTGTCTATGGGCAATCCGCACGCGGTGGGGTTTGTAAAAAAGATTTCTGAAATTAATATTTCGCAAATTGGTCCAAAAATAGAAAATGATTCTCATTTTCCAAATAAAATAAATGTGGAATTGGTAGAAAAAATCTCAGATAGAAATTTCAAAGTGAAAGTCTGGGAGCGTGGTTCTGGGGCGACTCTCGCTTGTGGCACTGGCGCCTGCGCCGTGTATGCCATTCTTAAAAAAGACCATAAAAATATGGGTGAAATCACCCTAGAATTCCCCGGTGGCAACCTATATGTGTCAGAAAACAAACAAGGAGAAATAATTCTCCGTGGTGAAGCCGAGTTTGTATTTAAAGGGGAGGTGGAATAAAAATGGCGCTTACTATTCTAACTTAGTATACTTCCTCTATGGAAGATTGGTGGAGACATAAATTATTTCAACCGAAAAATATTGAAGGTGAGCCAGTCACAGAGGAGCTCTCGTATATTCGAGAACTTTTCAATTATGTTTCTGAAAAAGAGCCACGGCTAAAAGGCATCGCAGTTATAGGTTCTACCTTAAAAGGTTATTCTAGACAGAATGGAGACAAGAGATCAGACATTGATATTATAGAAATATGTGACGATTCTACAACGACTTCACCAAGGGGGATGATAACATATGATTTTCTTGCAAAATTTCACGATGCCCAAAAGGAATTCGATATTAAAAGAGAGAAAGAAGGTTTGCCTAATTTTAAAACTGAAGGAGTTTTAAAGACTGACATTAATCAATTAACTCCAGAACGTATTAAGAATATAGAAGATTTGGGCACCCTGTGGACAATAACAGGTCTAGTTTTTCCTGGTGCTGGTGATCTTGAAACTTACAGAAAAATTGTGCGAGATGAAATAAATAAATATCCAAAAGAAGAGAAAGAAAAATGGCTAAAGTCTTTTATAAATTATCTCGAAGCGCATTTTAATTCAAGACAAGCTTTAGAAAGAGGAATGATAAAAAAGGAAGATGAAGAAGATTTTTTAAGGAAAAGAAAAGAACTTCTAAATGCGAGGGTTAGAAGAGTTTTCGGCTAGTTTTTTTGAATTCTATTTCTCTTTCAAATCCACTATGCTCTACACGTCTGCTTAATTTAGCAATAACACGCGACCGCTTGTTATTGCTTTTCAGAGCAAGTTGAATTTCTTTAGCAGATGCAGTTCGTTATCTATTTCTTCAGCTAAGATAAAACGCACATATTTTCTTGCATTATAAAGTTCCAAAATGAATTCTATTTCTTTGTTGCAGGGATAAGGATACACTAACACCGATTTTTGAAGCTCAATGAGACCCATTTCCTGAAAATGTAAACGTAGAGAATCACGCAACTTTTTTAATTTTTCTGGGATATCAAAAATAACTATGTGCCATTTTCCATTCCATGTTGCTGGTTTCTTTATCTCCATTTTTTCAATATTAAATCTTAAAGCTTTCTTTTTTCCATTTTCATTTAAAATGAGGGTAGTGCTACCGTTCGCATTGTTTTTTTCTTTTATCAAATGAGAAATATATAGTGAGTTAATTGCTCTTTGCAAAGCCTGACGATTTTCCTTTGCCAACTCTTTTGGAATTTGCTTTAAGATCCACCAATGCTTTTTAGGCGATCTAGTCAATCCCAAGGCAAGGCCAGCGAGTAAAAGTAAAAGCATCTTCTTTTTCAAATTTCCTATTCTCGGTCCTTTGGATCTCATTCATCTATTATAGCATTAACAAGCGGTCGCGTGTTAATGCTAAATTGGTTTTTTTATAGAACACTTCAAGCACAGATAAGATCATGTCTACCTTCTATATTTTTTACTCCTCTTTCAAATCCACGACGCTTTGAACTTCTGCGATTGAGGTGACACCATTCAAGATTTTGACTATGCCGTCTTGGCGCATTGAGAGGATGCCTTGGGTGCGAGCCACTTTTTTGATTTCATGCTCGCTGGGATTTTGTGGGATTATTTTTTCGATCGCTTCATCTGTTTTGATGGCTTCAAATATACCTATGCGTCCCTTGTAGCCGATGTTATTGCATTTGTCGCAACCAACTGGGGCGAAAAGCTTGAAAGACGCGTCGGGATTTATTTTGTATTTTGCAAGATCTTTGCCTTCCTCTTTAATACTTTCCAAAACCAATTTTATCACCCCATTTTCTTCCTCTGTCGGCGCACTTTCTTTTTTGCAGGATTCGCAAAGCTTGCGAACCAGACGTTGAGCAATAGAAAGCGACAAAGCGGAGACCATAATCTTTGGATTTACTTCTAGGTCTATCAAGCGGGGTATGACGCCGGCAGCATTGTTGGTGTGTAAGGTGGAGAAGACGATGTGTCCAGTGAGAGCTGCTTGAATCGCAATTCCAGCTGTTTCGCCGTCGCGTATTTCTCCGACCATCACCACATCTGGGTCTTGGCGGAGCCCTGAGCGTAAACCTTCGGCAAAAGTGTAGCCTTTTTTATCATTCGTCTGAGTCTGGGTCACGCCGTCGAGATGATATTCGATCGGGTCTTCAATGGTTATTATTTTTATTTCTGGCGAGTAAATTCTTTGCAGAAATGCGTACAGGGTCGTCGTCTTTCCGGAACCAGTCGGACCAGTGACTAAAATAAGTCCATTTGGTTTCGCGATTTCTGTTTCAATAATAGAAAAAAGATATGGCTCTATTCCCAATTCTTCCATTTTTACAGCAATGGCTTTTGGGTCCAAGATACGCATAACAATTGATTCGCCGTATGCGCCAGGGATGAGCGAAGTACGCACACTTATTTCCTCTTTTTCTTCCATGATACTAAATCGTCCGTCTTGCGCTATTTTAGAAGTAAGTTTCATGCCAGAGAGGAGTTTGATGCGTGAGTTGAGCAGGCGATAAATATCGAGTCCGAAGAAATTTATGTCTTGTAGCACGCCGTCGAGTCGCAGTCGTAGTCGGCCACGGTCTTTCTCTGGTTCTATGTGGATGTCGGAAGCTTTGATGGCTATCGCGCCAGCCAAAATTATCTCTAGCAGGCGAGAAATTTTGTGAATTTTATTTCCTTCCAGGGCTTCGCGTACTAGTTTCTCAATATCTTGCATGTGGTTAATATTTTTTACCGTGTCTCGTAAGACTTGCGGAGAAATATCCAGCCCGCCTATTTTTGAGCCCTCTGCCATTGAAAGTTCCTGGTATCTATCCCAGACTTTTTGTAAACTAGCTCCAGATGCCATATAAAAAGCAGGAACCAGATTGATTCTCTCCATAGAATCCTTGAGTGTTTTGAAAAGATCGTCTGAGGGCGAGCGGACAGCGATGAAAATATTTTTTCCGAAAAGTTTGAAAGGCGCGACCTTCATCTGCATCGCATCTTCGTGTGAGATGGCTCGCAAGGCTTCATTGTCTATACCGAGGCGATACAGATCGATATAAGGCAGGCCGTATTTTGACTCGGCGAGAGTCGCCACCAGCTGTTCCTCTTCTTCTTTGTGTAGATCGTCTAGTTGCTTGTTTTGTTTTTCTTCATCAAAAATTGCCATTATATATATTGTATATTAAATGATATTATTTACATAATGCCCAAAGAGAAAAATCAGAATACTAAAACGCTAGTTTTACTAGACGCTCACGCCATAATTCACCGCGCTTACCATGCTTTGCCTGAGTTTTTGTCATCCAAAGGCGAGCCTACGGGCGCTCTGTATGGTCTAGCATCTATGCTCATGAAGATTGTGACGGACCTGAAGCCAGATTATATCGTCGCTTGTTATGATCTGCCAGGGAAAACATTCAGGCATGAAGCGTATGATAATTACAAGGCCGGACGAGCGAAAACAGACGACGCTCTAATAATGCAGTTGAAAAATTCGCGCCAGATTTTCGAAGCGTTCAATGTCCCGATATACGATGCCGTGGGTTTTGAAGCCGATGATGTGCTGGGAACAATATGTGAACAATTTAGGAAGAATAAAAATGTGCATATAATTATCGCATCTGGTGATATGGATACAATGCAACTAATCGATGACAAGAAAGTGCAGGTCTATACGCTCAAGAAGGGAATCAATGACACAATTTTATATGATGAAGACGCGGTAGTGGCGCGTTTCGGATTCAAACCCGTGCTGCTGCCAGATTACAAGGGACTTCGTGGCGATACTTCGGACAACATTATCGGCATCAAAGGTATCGGGGAAAAGACTGCGACTACTTTGATTACTACTTTCGGTACGATTGAAGAAATTTACAAAAAAATATCCGCCAAAGATGGAGAAAAGGCTTTCAAAGAAGCTGGTATGAGTCCTAGAATAATAGAATTAATAAAAAACAACGAAGAAGAAGCACTTTTCTCCAAAACTTTAGCCAAGATCAGGACTGATGCGCCGATAAACTTCACTTTGCCGGAAAAAACTTTCTGGGAAAATGCTGATTTGCAAAAAGTGGAAGCAGTTTTTGCTAAATTTGAATTTAGAAGCTTGTTTGGGCGCTTAAAAAACTTTTTCGGGAATAATTCGGCGAAGCCAGAGGATTTTCTCGGTGAGTCCGAGAAAACTCTTTCGAGTGTTTCTTCTAAAAATATAGACCCGGTGAAGCTTCAAGAGGCGAGCATCGCCTTGTGGCTCATTAATTCTGAGATCTCAAATCCGCAGCTGGATGACATTTTACTTTATGGTCAGACTAGTTCTTTCCAAACCGCTTATGAATCTATCTTTAAAGAGTTAAAAGAGAAAAATCTAGAAAAAGTATACGGAGAGATAGAAAAACCGATAATGCATATAGTCAAAGATATGGAAGACTATGGAATTTTGATAGATAAAAAATATTTTGAAAATTTAGGAAGAGAATATCATAAAGAATTAGATAAACTTACCGCCAAAATATATAAAATGGCTGGCACGGAATTTAACATCAACTCTCCAAAACAGATGGGGGAAGTTCTTTTTGAAAAAATGGGAATAAAATCTGGCGCCAAAACAGCAAAGAAAAGCGCGAGTGGAAATTTCTCGACCAAGGTCTCAGTCTTAGAAGAACTTGAAGAAGCCAATCCGATAATCACAGAAATATTAGCCTATCGGGAATTGCAAAAGCTACTTTCCACCTATATTGATGTTATTCCAGATATGGCTGGCGCTGACAATCGTCTGCATGCGAAATTCTTACAGAATGGTTCGACGACAGGCAGATTTTCTTCCCAAGACCCAAACCTGCAAAATTTGCCCATCAAGACCGAGCTCGGCAAGAGAATTAGAAATGGGTTTATCGCTCCCAAGGGTTCCAAACTTTGCGCTTTTGATTACAGCCAGATTGAGTTGCGGGTAGCGGCGATGATGTCTGGCGACAAAAAGATGACCCAGATATTTCGCGAAGGGAAAGACATTCACTCCGGAGTAGCCTCCTTTGTTTTTGGCGTGCCACTTGAGAAAGTAGATCACGAAATGCGTCGGCAGGCGAAAGTAATAAACTTCGGTATTATTTACGGCATGGGAGTCACGGCACTTCGGAAGAATTTAGGTGGCACGCGTGAAGAAGCGCAGAAATTTTATGACAATTATTTCAACCAATTCTCTGGGGTGCGGGATTATTTGGAGGAAGTGAAAAAATTGGCGCTAAAAAATTCTTATACTGAAACTTTATTTGGTCGACGCAGATATTTTCCAAATATAAATTCCAGAATTCCATTTTTGAAAAATATGGCTGAGCGTACCGCCATCAATGCGCCGATCCAAGGCACAGCTACTGCGGACATCATCAAGCTCGCTATCAGGTACATAGACGCAGATTTAAAAGAAGCCGGCTTGCTCGGGCAGGCTCACTTGGTACTTCAAATACACGATGAACTTGTGTATGAGATAGAAGAAAGTATTTTAGATAAAGCTGATAAAATTATAAAAAAAGCCATGCAGGACGTGCTTACCAGGTCTTATTTACGCTATCAAACCGACATTCCGCTCGAAGTGCACTCTGGTTCGGGAGACAATTTTGCGGAGGTGAAATAAGAGTAAAATAAGTTATTTTATGCTAGAATAAAAATATGGAAACAGATAATCAACCCTCACCTAAAGTCACCTTGCACCATGTATTGGCTCATTCATACAGTGTTTATTTCATTTTATTTTTAATTGGGGTAACTCTAGATTTTCTTTTTCCGATTAAAATTTTTACAAATTCTGTAATGGTGCCGATCGGGTTCTCTTTTTTGGTAGTAGCTTCTCTCCTCATAATTTGGGCGCAAAAGACCGGACGGGATTTAAAAAAGGTCCAAGATGTTAAAGCCGAACATTTTTGCCGCGGGCCATATTGTTATACTCGCATTCCGACCCAGTGGGGGCTATTTTTGTTACTACTCGGGTTCGGGATTATTACTAGTTCTTTTTTTGTAATTTTATCTACTGTTATTTCCCTTTTCATTTTCAAATTTATATTTATCAGCAGACACGACCAAATTCTGACGGATAAATATGGCAGTGCCTATGCAGAATACAAGAAAAAGGTTAAGTTTTAGACTCCACTTATGATTTATCTATTTAGTGGAGATGATGCTAAAAATAAACTTATCTCTTTTGAGAAGTTTATAAAATCCATTCCAAAAAATCAGGAGATTTTTTCTATCAGCCGAAATGATTTCGATCGGACTCAAATAGAGAGCTTTTATTCTGGCTCGAGCCTTTTTTCTGCTTTATCGGTAGTGGTGTTCAAAAATATTCTGGAGCATGAGGAGACGAGAGATTTTATTTTAGATAAGCTTACCCTAATGGGGGAATCGGCTAATTCTTTTATATTTCTGGAAGGTAAATTAAATAAGCCTATACTGGATGCCTTTAAAAAGGCCCAGACTGTAATAAATATTTTTGAACTACCCAAGGAGAAAAAGGAGAAATTCGATAATTTCTTGGTGGCGAACGCATTTAGCAACAAGGACAAATTGAACCTTTGGATTTATTTCCGCCAAGCCATGGACAAGGGGGTAGTCATGGAAGAGCTCATTGGCGTCCTCTTTTGGAAAATTAAAGATATGCTGATAAAGAAGAATTTTGGTAAATTCTCAGCAATAGAACTTAAGAATTCTGTCTCACGGCTGGCATACCTTTTGCCCGAAGCTCGCAAGGAGGGCCTCGATGCTGAATCAGCCTTTGAGCAGTTTTTACTGGAGGCTTTCTAGATATTTATAACTTATTTAAACTCCAGACAAACACTTGCGGACTTTCTCCACGACATCTTCCATATTCCAATTGGTTTTTACCAGATAATAGGCTGGGTTATTTTCAGTTATTACTTTGTTTATTTCTTCTCTATCTGGACTGAGGTTGGTCAAGAAAATTACTGGAACACTTTTCCCATATTCATTTTCTGCTCGCAGTTTCTTGAGAACAGCAAGACCATCTATCTTTGGCAATAAAATATCTAAAAGTATTATATCTGGCTTTTCTAGAAGCGCTCTAGAAAATGCACTTTCTCCATCTCGCGCTTCCAAAGTCAAAAAATTCTCCTTTTTGAAAGTGTCAACCAATATTTTCAACATCGATAACTCATCCTCAACAATCAGTATTTTCTTTTTTTCTTTAGGTATTTCCATACGCTTTAATTCTACATCCTACTTATAAATAAGTCTAGAACCAGGGCCTCTTTTTCTCATTCCTCTAAGTGGTAGGGCGACGTAAAAAGTACTACCTTTGTTTACTTCTGAAGTGAACCAGATACGGCCGCCAGACTGTTCTACTATTGATTTTACTATATAAAGACCCAGTCCGCTGCCTTCTGGATCTATCGTACGAGCATTTTCAGTCCGGAACATTTTTGTAAATATTTTATCCTGCTGGTCTTTTGAGATACCGCACCCCATATCAGAAATAATAAATAAAATTTCTTCGTCTTTATTTTTAATACGAAAATGAATTGCGGTATGTTTTTCCGAATATTTTATGCTGTTAGTGAGTAAATTTTGCAAGATGATTTTCATCAAGTTGGGGTCGGCAAGCGCCGGCGGAATATTGGGATCATACTGCTTTTGGATTGTTATATTTTTACTTTCTGCATAAGGTTTCATGTCATGGATGATTTCGTTGGCGATTTCCCTGACATCTATCGATACTGGATTGATTAGAAACCTTCCGAGTTCAATGCGGGAAACATTTAGCAATGAGTTAACTAATTCGATCATCCGCTCGTTGTTGTGGTACATTTCTTGAACATATTCCAACTGTTTTTGGGAAAGATTCTCTCCATCCTCCCCCAAAAGTGCGTGCGAATACCATTTTATGGTGGTGAGCGGTGTGCGCAATTGATGTGATGCGAGTGAGACGAATTCTGATTTTGCTTTGTCGACTTCTATTTCATGTGTGATGTCTCGAAAGACATCTATGACGCCGACCACCTTTTGTTCAAAAATAATCGGTGCAGTGTTCATTGTCACAGGAAACTTTTTGTTATTATGGGGACGAAAATAATAATTATCAGTTATGACTTTATTCGAAGATAGCGCCAAAGTAAAAGGGCGTTTTTCTACTGGTAAGGGGACACCTTTTTTATCCTCAATGTGCACAATCTTTCCATAATAGTGTCCTATAGCATTATTTGGTTCGACTCCGAGCATGATTTGCGCCGCACGGTTTATCATAAGTATGATGCCATTTGTATCAATGACTACGACGCCTTCACCAATACTTTCCAGAATAGCCTCGTCTTTATTTCTCTCATTAATTAATTCGCTCTCTGTTTCTGAACGTTCTTCAATAACTGCAGACAGTATCATACTTGTTCCAGCTATAACCCCAATATATCCTTGCAACAAAAGGAGATTATGGCTCAATTCTCCTATTCCAAAAGGACCCTGTCGCAGGACAGTTCCCCAGATAGATATAATAGAAGTGACAAATACGGCCAAAGCGGCACCGGATCTACCAAAACGCAGTGAAGCCCAGATGAGAAGGGGGAATATTATGTAAACAAGTATAGGATTATTTAGCCCGATTGTTTTCATACTAAGAAAATCCGTAAATATGAAAAGATTTGAAATGACTAGAATGCAAAAAAATAAAACTTCTTCCGTAATTTTTGTTAATTCTAAATTAAGCTTAGACAATCCTGTCCCAAAACTAATAATTAAATTACCAACAATGAGTGCACCGAGCGCATCGCCTACCCACCATGCGAGCCAAGTGCTCGTGTAAGTTGCATAAGATACTATCCCGCCAAGCCACAGACTAGTCACCCCAATCGTCGCAGCTAGTATGGTGTTGATAAGCACACAAAAGAAAATGAAAAGCAAAGTATTTTTAAGTCCTTCCTTTTCTTCCGTAAAACCAAATTTTCGTATTAAAAAAATGCCAATAACTGCTTCTAGCATATTACCCAGACCGATTCCGAGTGCTACCAAAACTGGCGCGCCGGTGCTAAAATTTACAAAAAAAGCCCCTATAAATATTGCTGGCCAGAATTTATATCCTAAAAATAAAATTCCGGCTATTGCGATACCTGTTGGTGGCCAGACAAGTGTGGCAAAACCGCTTACTGCATCAAACTTCAGTCCCAATTTTGCTGTGACATAATAGATTGTGAAAAGCAAAACTAACTTTACAAAATAAACAAGATTTATTTTAGAGATGAATCCTTTTGAAAATTGATTTGCATCTTTTTTCATCGAAATGAGCTTATATTATAACATGTATATTTTTGTGCGCCCAATTATACCACGTCAGAACCGCCATTAAGAGCCTTTACGCGGATCATTTTGTAATAGTTAGGACTTGGAATACGTCATAGAAAGGTAGTCAAATTTCCCTTTTTGAGTAGAAACAGGCAGTTTTTAACAAAAATTTGTTAAAAAACTTGCATTATGCCTGTATTATGATAATATAAAAATGTCGACAAATAAGAACTAATTATCAAAATTATGATCCATAAACTATCATTTACTAACTTCTACTCCTTCAAAGATACAGTTACTATCGATTTTGTTGTCGATAAGAACGCACCGGATACCGATTCTTACTTTACTGATGCATACGGAGAGCGTATCAGTAAAATAATGACAATTGTTGGAGCAAATGCATCAGGAAAAACAAACCTGCTTAAGAGTGTGGTATTTTTGAAGTGGTTTATAATAAATTCTTTCACTGGTTTAGCTCCTAAAGATAATATCAGTCGAAGATTTAAGCCGTTTCTGTTTCGTAATCAAAAAGAAGTAAGTAGTTTTGAGATTATTTTTGAGATAGTTGATGAGATATACGAATACAAACTCGAATTAACGAATGAGCGTGTTATTAAGGAGGGGTTAAGAGTAAAAAGCAAAGAAACTAAAAAATGGAGTGCTATTTTTGACAGACAATTCAAGGAAGGCACTAAAGAATATGAGACTAATTTTGGTAAATTAGATGTTCCTTCTGATTTCGATAAAATTGTACGAGAAAACTCGTCTGTACTTTCTGCTGCGAGGCAGATTAATAATCCATACGCAGTAAAAATCGTTGATTATTTCTCTAAAATTCAATCGAATATTGATGAAGCTGATACGCCGAACAAAAGTAACTCTCAGTCTATTTATAGTGCAACAGAGTTTTTCCAAAATAAACCAGAAATGAAGGAAAAGGCAGAGAAAATCTTGCAACGTTTCGATCTTGGTATTTCAAAAGTCTCAATACAAAAGTTTTTTAAGGCCGATAGCACCCCTATCTACATTCCTATGGCACATCATAAACACAGTGATAATGATCAGGAGTCTGCCTTGACCATATTTGAGGAATCAGGGGGAACAAGAAATTTGTTTGTTCTACTTAAGGACATTCTGGCTGCATTGGAAACAGGAGATACGGTGGTTTTTGACGAGCTAGATAATAATCTACATCCTTTAATGGTTCCTGAAATAATAAATCTTTTCAGATCTAAAAATCATAACCCAAAAAATGCACAAATTTTCTTTAGCACACACAATGTGCAAATTTTGAATGAGCTTGATAAGCCACAGATTGTCATTGTTGAAAAAAATGAAAAGAATATCAGTGAGGCTTGGAAATTAACTGATATAGAGGGAGTTCGTCCTGATGATAATTATTATGCAAAATACCTTGCCGGTGTTTATGGAGGAATACCTAAATTCTAAAACCCTATGGACGAAACCAATGAACAACCACTCCGAAAAAGAAAAATCACTGTTCTTGCGTATGGAGAAGGTGAAGATGAAAAAATATTTTTACGCTGGCTTGTTTCAAATTATTGTCGCCGTGATAAAGTGACAGTCGCGACCGCCTCAGCTGGCGGCGGAGATCCGAGCTATATACTTAATCGAGCCATACGGTATCGCCGTGGGATAAAACGAGATTTCGAATTTATACTTCTTGATACGGATAAAGAATGGACTGAGGAAATGAAATTACAGGCAGAAAAGGAAGGTGTAGAATTAATTGGTAATCATCCGTGCCTCGAAGCCTTTTTTCTTGAAATTCTTGAATCCACCGAGCCGTGGCAAGGAGTAGGGAGTGGGAAATGCAAGGAATTTTTTGAAAAACTTTGCACAGGTGGTAATTTTAATGAAGATGAATGTGTAAAAATCTTTCCTAAATCAGCACTTAATTCTGCTCGTGGAAAGAATCAAAAACTTGATCGAATAATCAAAATGATTGAAGGAGAGCCTAGTAACTAGCACTAGTTGCCGTTAAATAGTTTTATAAATTAGCTTACCACTTTTTCTTCGCTTTCAATCAAAAATTGGTCAATGATTACTGACAGTTTTTTCTGAATCTCAGCTTTATCAATTTTGTAATTATTTAAACTGTCGTCACTCTCTTCCAGAAGAAGAAAGTTATTTCTACTAAATTTTTCTGTCGGCAAAATAAACAACTGATCTAATAAATCGCGCTTATCTAGAACGATACTGATAGCTAGAATAGAATCATGTTGTCGAAACTTATCGGGGATTGCAAAACACCAAAGAGGTAGGGAACTTTTGTAAAAAGTTACACTGAAAACAATTGGAAAATTTTTAAGTAATAGGTCGGTATTCTCTTCAGAGCCGATTCTTTTGGAAAGAAGTTGCTTAATCTCATTAAAAACAACCTGTTTTGCCTTGGATATTTTATATACTCCCTTTTTCCATTTAGATGGCATGAGCCAATAGAGATGTTCTTGAGCTTTATAAAAAATATCCTTACTTATAGTTGCTGGAAAAGCATCTGGCGCAATAGCCCAATCAGCACGAGGGTTGTGTTTCTTGCCTTGTTTTAGTCTACCCCAAGTCTTGTTATAGATTTTTGTACCAGCGTAGGCTTCATTCGTGAGAATACGAACAATTTTTCCTCTATTCCATTTACCTCCGTTGGCAGAAAGTATGCCTTTTTCATTTAGAATTTCAGCAATACCATTTGGGCTATGCCAATCGTTCACTAATAGGTTAAATATTTCTCTAATTGTTTCAGTGGTTTGGTCGTTGAGTGGCGTAAAAGTTACACGTTGATTAGAAATCAATTTATGCTGACCTTTTTTCAAAACACCAATTGGATTTTTGTTTTCATCGAGCAACAATCTTGCCATCCCATACGGCGCAGTACCACCAGCAGAATATCCGTCTCGTGATACCTTCATAGCACCATACCAGACTTTTTCACTAAGCACTCTAGAATATTCGGCAGCCATAAAACGATCAATAGAATCAATGAGGCTCGTTGTAAGTTGCTGACCTTCTTGGGGAAAACCGCGAGAAACATTGACGAGAATCTTGCCGTGTTTTTTACACATAAAGGCATAATGTGCTCCTTCATTTTGATCTTGAAAACGTCCCCAACGAGAAATATCGTAGAATAAAACATAGTCAATGTGTGGGGCTTGCAGGTTATATACCCAATCATTAAACAATCTTTTGAAACCAGGACGATTCGCAATTAATCCACTAACACCTTCGTCAGCTTCTTCATGAATAATTTCTATGTTATGTTTTATGGCAAATTTTTGGGCATGCTCACGCTGTATGAGCACAGAATTTTCTTGTTTATCTTCAGCAGAGTGACGATAATAGGCAACGGCTTTTTTGCCTTGTAGAGAATTTAGTAGAGAAAACATTAAAGAATCTTATTAAGTAATAATGAAAATTGTTTAAGCAAATCTGTTTCTTTAGAACTGAAAGCAATACCATTCTTTTGTTTGGAAACGACATGTTGTATTGCCTGTTCAATGACCAAAGAAAATCCAGATTGAACTGATCGTTGATCAAGTTCATCAACAGTCATATCAGGATTAGAAAGAAATTCATAAATTTCCGCTTCGTTGGCAGTGGCGCGCATGAAAATTCTTCCAAGTTTCCTGAAATCTTTCGCGTTTCTAATAACTTTGTTTTGTATTTTCTGGAAAATAATTTTAAAAATACTACCAACTTCAAACTCTCTGATTTTGCGAATTTTTGGTTTGAGTCTAATAAATTCAGTCTGATAACTTTCGGAAAGACCGTAGCGTTCCATAGCACCTAAATAGTCTATCTTCTGTTTACGTAATTGAAGTGAGTTAGCCACCACTGTTTCAGAAATACGCAAATAATCTGCAAGCTCTCGGTTCTTGCTAAAATTCATTGCCTCTTTGATTTGAGCTAATGCCTCTGAACGCTCAACAGGTCGCCAAGGACGACGATTATTTTGCATTTCATAGCGCAAGGTTTCAAATGCACCCTTACTCATTTTGGGCCAAACAACACAAAACATTGTTTTATACTTCAATTTGTTAGCACACCTATATCTACGATGTCCGTCTAAGGCTTTATAAAAGGTATCTTTTTCAATTTCACTGACATTGATAGGGGTAAGTATGCCGTGCTGCTTAATTGATAAAAGTAAGCGATTTTCGTCACCATCTGTACCAAAATCACGTCGAGGTTGATCGTGATCTTCGTGAATCTGATTTATGAGTATCTCTCTGTAGTAAGGGTATTTTTGTTCCATTGTATTCAAAGCCAAAACTTCCGCTTTCAGCCAAAATCTCCGCTTTCTCGATAGACTATCATAAGTTTACAAACTGTCAAACAAAATTAGATCTAATTATTGATTCCCGATGCTACTGTAGAATGTCTCCTAAATTCTTCCAACCCTTTAGAGCTGTTGTGTATTCATACTTTGGATCAGTGCTGATCTTCCAGCCGTTTGAGCCATCTTGAACTGCAATACCGCCATAATACCCTTTCTTGCTTTTGAGCCACGCTTGGAGCGATTCTGCCCGTTCCTTCGCCCCTTTTGCCGTATCCCCACCCTTGGTATCTATGATATAGAACCCCTTAGAGGTTTTTATAATCCAATCGGGATAAAACAAACTTTCTTTATTCTTTGTTAGGTCACGGTAAGGAATAGAGAAAAACTCACTACCTAAATCACCATTTTTATACCACCAAACCACACTTTCGTTTTCTTCAAGAGATTTTATGAAGTTTGTTTCATTCTTTTTGCCATTATATTCTTTCTCAATAAAAAATGGTTGCATCGCACTTTTCTTTGCTTTCATTTCTTCATATTGGTCAGTGTAGAAGAGTGCTGGTCTAGGTATTTCAATTTCCTCAGTTCGCTTTGAACGCTCTGATTTATGATTTACTTCCTGTTCGCGAATAGTGCGATAGTTAGCCAGTGCTTTACCAATCACACTAGATAAAACACTATTAACTTTCAGAAAGTCATTCACAATGATGTGATAGATTTGTATTCGCTGTTCTTTAAGCAATCCAAGAAGCCATACATTGAGTGCGGTTTTTAATTTACCCCAAGAGCGTTCAGGTGCAAACTTCTTATCCTCATCAATTTGCTTAGCAATGCTATTAAAACAGAAAAGGTTATATAATCTCTCTAAGTCGTGTTGTGACATTTCTTGCTCGTAGCTACTTCCCTCATAAATAAGTTCTTGTTTGAAATTATCATAGTCATCAATCTCAACATCAACGATCAAACCATTTGTTACTCTTTTATCTAAGACAAGTTTCTTTTCGGCTAATTTTTTTACAATACCCGTCTTAGTATCTTTATCAGAAATAGCAAAATACTCATTAGCTACTTTTTTGAAAGTTTCTTGGAAACTATCTCCTAAGTCATTATAATCAGTACGGCTCATAAACACAGAATCAAGCACTATTGGGTCAACAAATTGCTTACGATAACTTCCATTTATTGCTGGTCTGTTCTGATCAGAAGATTTTGCATAGCCCACAAGTACCTCATTGCGCTTATAGTTTGTATATAAATAACCGAGATTAAGTTCTGGTATTGAGAAATGAGTGCCAAGTGGCATACGCAAAATACGCCCTGCTGTTTGAATAGCAAATGTCGGATTTTTAATTTCACGAAACATCACAAGAACACTAGCTCTTGGGCAATCCCAACCAGTAGCGACAGCTTGTTTGAAAAGTAAAAATGATACTGGTGAATTACCCACTTCAACATCTGAAAGATTCACCTTATCTTCAGAAAGCCAAATGGCTATTTCGTGTTCTAGTACACCTTTTGACTTTAGGAAGTTTGTGACCAAATCCTGCTTGGTCATATTCGCAGTATCTTTGCTTGCTTTGTCGTCATTCGGAAGCTGAATTAAAACAAGCGGGTTAATATCGATCTTTAGCTTCTTGTAATACATTACAAGCTCAACTCTTTTTTGAAATGCGAGAGTAAGAAGGATATCATCTTGATCCATACTCTTGTATGCTTTTTGGTCTAAATCTTCGGCTGTTTGAAAAACAATTTTCTCTTTAATCAAACCCTCTCTAACAACATCTTTTCGGTCAACATCAACAGTAATACCTTTGGTCTGGGGAGTCGCAGAAACACCAATTATGATTCTTGGTTTAATAATATTATTAATCAAATCACTCGCAAGAACTGTATCGGAAGCAATATGTTCCTCATCAATAATCAATACAACATCACGCTTGAGAAGATGTGTGTTTTCTAAGTACATATCAAAAGTAGTATTAGCTTCACCCTCAGTACGGAGCTTTCTATTATCTTTTGCTTTTGAAACAAGTTTCTGCCAGTTTATAAAAAACACTCCATTTTTAGGTAGATTGCCGTCTCTCAAATTATTCATATCAACAAGAGGATTTTCACTTGCTCCTCCATAATAAGAAAAGAGTTTTTCTTTTGATTGCATTGCAAGAGAATCAGAGTTTGTTATCCAAATAAAACCAACATCACCACTAGAAAATCTGGGATCAGAAACAATATCTCTTAAAAACTGAGCCATCATTATCGTTTTACCGGAGCCAGTTGGTGATTTGAAAGTCAGGTTTACATTTGTATCCCCAAGTTTCCATAATGTCAAAAACTTATCTTTGAGTTGTGAAATTGCTGTTTCTTGAAAAGGTTTTAGTGTAAGCATAAAATTATAGGCGATTTATTTCTTTATAAACTTCGAGTATTGGTTCAGGAATGTCCTCGACACGAATCAAACTTGAACCATATTCATTCTTGTACTCATTTTTACCCCAACCAAAAATATAAAGAATTGCAGGAGTTTTTTCTTTCTCAAGTTTAGAAATGAGTTCTTTAATTTTTGCCTTATCTTCCTTGAAATAAATAGAGGTTATTTTATTGTTACCTTCAAAAATCTGCCACCAGTCATTTTTTTCTACTTCATCCAGAGTATTTTCTCGCACTGCAATCATTTCACCTGCTTGATAAGTGACTTTAATTTTCGCCTCATCAGAAATTTTATGTAACTTATCTACATTAACTAAATCAGTTTTGTAATATGATAAATTGCCACCAAGACCATCGACTTTTTCTCCTTTTTTATTTTTGTATCCCTTAATAACTCTTTTTATGCGCTCATAGGTTACTTCTTCACAGATATTATTTTCATTGTTTGTGCAGAGAATAAACTTACGATTACCACCGTCTTGTTTATTTAATTCAAGAACAGCGTGTCCTGTTGTACCTGAACCAGCAAAGAAATCTAAAACTGTGGCATTATTTCTTACTGTTAATTTTAGAGCATCCATAACAAGATATAAAGATTTTGGAAAATCAAACATCTTACTCCCTAAAATATTTTCAACAATTTTAGTTCCATAGTGTATTGCGTGATATTTAGGGTCAATCCAATGAGTTTTAATGACCTGATTTTCCCTATATTTTTCATATACTTGGATTTTATTATTTTGATCCCGCTCTACAATAATCTGACCGTCATTTAATCTGTCCAAAAATGTTTCTCTAGTGGTTTTCCAAGTTCTTTCTTGTCCAGAAGTTGTTATAGGTAAAATCTCTTCAGATTTAGGTATTTTATCTAAACTAATTAACTTCAAATCTTTGCTTACATAAATAGGATAAAAGAAATGCGGCTTATTTATCCTAAGATTATCATCCCCACCTCCAGATCTAAGATAATTATTTAATCTATAGAGACCAGCTTCATCACTTTTGTCAAAAGTAGCTTGTATGTTTTCATCTAACACAATCTTATTAAAGTTTGAGAGATTTTTATCTTTTGAATAAAAGAACATATACTCGTGACTTGTACCAAAAAACTTTTCTTGATTTCTGCCCTCTGCTTTATGTACCACCGCAACAATACCAATCCTATTATTCTCTCCAAAAATCTCATCCATCAATAAACCCAAACTAAAAAGTTCATAATGATCTATCGCGCAAATCAAAAAACCTGAATCTGTAAGTAGATTCTTTGCCAGCGCCAATCTACTTTTCATCATTGAAATCCACTTACTGTGTCGAAAATTGTCGTTGTCGTCAATGTAATTGTTGTTATAGCGCCAACTTTCGTTTCCAGTGTTGTATGGAGGATCGATATAAATAACATCCACTTTATTCTTGTGTGTATAGTTCAAAACAGAAAGAGAGTGATAATTGTCGCCCTCAATTAAAAAATTGTTTGGGACTAAATTATCAGAAACAATTTTTCTATTCTTAACTTCTCTGAGAATCGGTATATTTTCCTGACATTGCAAAACAACATCTTCGGGTTTATCTTCCCAGATCAATCCATATTTCTTATCCTTGAGTTTTTTAATTTCCAACTCAAGTTCAGAAATGCGAGCAAGAAGCCCTTTTTCGTGTAATTGTAATTTATTTGTAGACACAACAGGGATGGGTTTGTCTAATAAAACTTAATAGGAAAGCACAGAACCCCGTGCCAACCTGAATCTTGCGATTCCGTATCAGTTTCCTGACACGACCCATCCCTGAGTGGCTGAACACGGGGTTCAGTATCAGGGATGGGGTTCATTTGTACCGTATCTGTTTTTATGCAGACCTTAGGTATCTATCTTGTGTCTCTTTTAAGACCATTTTAGTTTAGCAAAAAATACTTAATTTTCATAGTCGGATGTGATAAACTGCCTATTGTTAAACATTAAATTACCATTACTATGAGCAGTTTGAAAGCAACCGATAAAAAAATACTAGAGAAACTATTCAAGATGGAAGGCGGTTATGTCCTTAGTTTTTCAGATAGGACATTTGGTCAATTTTTCAAAGACGAGTTTGGAATTGATGTATATGGCGAGAAAAATGGATACGACTATCTGGGTACATCAAAAGCAAATCGGATGCGTGCTGTGTGGGCAAAAGAAGACGATAAAACAGTAGGTAGTATGATCGTAACTCTCGTAGAGTATGCAAAAACTGATTTACTGACAGATGGAAAAGAGATAAATATTACAGAAAAAGAGCTACTAGAGAAAGCTGGGGTGATTGGTATGAATCTATTGTTATCTGAATTTTCAGCCAACTTTCGTCCAGAGGTTCAAGCCCTAAAAAATAAAGCGCAGATCATAAAAGATTTTAATGCGTGTGGCTTTCAAAGCAAAACCACAAATGAAAAAATATACATATTAAAAGTTATGTATTCATACTATCAAGGAATACTGGAAGCATATTACGGATCAGGTTTATTTTTTCTTACCGCTGGTATTGATAACTTGAATGACTATTTCAAGATTCTGCGAAAACGAACGATTGAAATCATTCACTCAGATAAAACTTTCTCAGAAATTAAAGACAGTAATGCCTATGGACAGATTTTTGAATCAATAACGAGCTTGTACGCCAGTGCTGAATTTTTAGATGTTACTTGGGATGACATTATCTTGCCATCACTTATTAACTTACGAGAAGAAATAGCAAATAAAGATTTATTTGAAAATAACTCTGAGATACACACTGCAGACACAGCTGTTTCTAGCTTTTTTCAAGTAATTGATAAAGAAATCGACACATTAAAAAAATACTTATTACAAAGAGCAAAAGCATTTAATAAACAAGAGTTACCGAAATATAAAGAGCAGTTTAATGGCGCTTTCAAATCTGACAAGGAACAAACAATAAAACATGAAGTTACCCATCTTTTCAAAAATAGTATTCAAGAAACAGACATTGTCTTGCATCATAAGTATGAAAACACTGACCCAAACAAACTTTACATAACAAAAAAGAACGATGATTTTTATTATAAAGGAAGGTACTTGGATGTTTCAAAAACGGCAGAATACTATCAGGTCTTTTGCGCACTGTTTGCTAAACTCCCCGATGGCGGAGAAATCTTTTACAAGGAACTTGGTGAAGAAATACAAAGCCGTATTCCTAAAGCAAAAAGTAAAAATGAAGAGGAAATGCGAAAGTTTATACAAAGCAATCTTACTGATACAAGCAATGGATTTGTTAGGTATGCGAAAATACCCGCAAGTGAAGATAATGGCAAGCCATTGATTGAAATAATACGAGGTTCAGGTGTGAGGTTCAACAACACGCGGGGATAACCTGGCTTTTCCTGAAAAAATATAAAACCGAATACCAAAAGCACCTTTGATTCAAAAGGTGTTTTTTCTTTTTCAAGAAATAACCAGAAATACGCAGAACATTGTCAAAATACGAAAATTTAATGTGAGAGTTCGAAACTCTTACATTACTATTAGCGTTATAAAATTACTATGAAAAGTAAAAAAGGTTCTCTTGGAGATCCAGCCCATGTATTCACTACTTATGACATTGGCGTATCGACTGCACTTTTATGTGCGGGTTTTGAGCTTTTGGATATAGAAAAAGGTAATCCAAAGAAAGCTCTGTTTATATTTCGCAAAGAGGCTGGCATCGAAGAAACAGCCAACGATTATTTTGCGAATAGGTTGAAAGTAAAGGCGAGGTCGTTCGCCGATAACTTAAAAGCTCTTAAAAATAAACTCTACAGCTAAAAGTAGGGTTATTTATGCTGCCAAAAGAAGCCATAGAGGAATATAAAAAGTTGTACGAGAAACGCTTCGGTGTTGTTTTAAGTGATGTCGAGGCGTCTTTTCGTGCCAATAACCTGGTTAATCTTTATCGGGCAGTTTTAGGGTCGGAATCTTTGCAGATTAAATCAATGGACGAGGGAAACTCTCCTACCACCGGCCATGACAAAAATTAATTATCAGAAAATTTATAGCCATATGACCTATACGATCAAAGAATTGTCGAATGAGTTGGGTGTGAATGAAAAAACTTGCTTACGTTGGATCGCTAATGGCTTGAAAATCATCGCTGGAAGCAAGAAGCCTATTTTAATAATGGGCTACGATGCGAAGAAATTTTTGCGGAATAAGGATTCAAAGAAGAAGGTGAAGTTGAAGCGCAATGAGTTTTATTGTCTTCCTTGTAGAGCACCGAGAAGAGCAAAGCGTGGATCGATTAAAAAATTAAAGAACAAAAAAACTGGTATTTGCCATGTCTGTAACGGAAAAATGTGTAGGATATTTGAACCCTACCAAAAGGA
>JAZKJK010000011.1:0-11000 GCA_040384365.1 Patescibacteria group bacterium
TCTATTGAGTGTGTAGTTCAGTGGTAGAACGCTGTCCTGATAAGACAGAGGTCGAAGGTCCGATTCCTTCCACACTCACCCTTCGATTCCGCGCAGAGGAAGCGAAGGACCCTGAGCAAACCTTTTATTTTAAAAAGGTGAGTCGAAGGGCCCTTCTTTCATCTTTGCGCTTCACTCAGGGTAAACCAAATAAACTAATTTTATGGAATGGTATGTATACATAGCAAAAAGTAAGTTCGGACACTACTATACTGGCATTTCCCCTAATCCAGACAAAAGGTTAATTCTGCATAATTCAGGCAAGGGTTCGCAAATGGCTAAAGATCAAGGACCTTTTGTTCTTGTATATATTTCACAAAAATTTCCCAACAAGTCAGAGGCAAGAAAAAGGGAAGTACAAATAAAAAAATGGACTCGAGAGAAAAAAGAGAAACTTATAGAAGGATTATGGGAGTAGTCACAAGGCATAATTCTGATACATTATAATCCTGTTTTACATTCTAAACTCACTTAGGTGATTCCAAGCCATTGGGATATTACGGTACAGTTGACAAACCTATTTTTTTGTGTAATCTGAAAGATGAATGTGTCCGTGTCAGTAAACTAAACAATAACAAAACGTACACAAGGAGAACCGTTCTATGAAAAAATTGTTCCCAGAGTTCTTGTTCCAAGGTTCAAAGGGTCCGGCAGTGGTGGTTTTGCAGTTGTTGCTGCTTGCGCTCAATGAAAACTCAAAAATCATTCCCGACGGTGATTTCGGCAATGAGACGGCAAAAGGAGTTAAGAAACTTCAGTCCCGGCTCGGTGTTGACCAAGATGGCTGTTTCGGACCGAAAACCCGAGAAGCTTTCTTTTGGCGAACCGGCATCCAAATCAATGCCATTCCCGTGCTGGACGGTGAGACGACTGTGCCTGAAGTAGTCGCCCAAACCATGTGATGGTGGAGCGTGCCGTTGTCACGTTAAAATCTGAACTGAGTTGAGGACACGGCCTCTCTCAAAACTTTTTTTTGTTCTTTAATTATATCTGCGGTCCCGTTACACAATTTGGTGTTTCGGGGCTTTTTTATTTAATTTGCATCCCAACTCCCTTTATATTATTATTGAATAAAGCCGTGACGGCTTTGTTTTTGCTAATGAATGAAGACAAGAAAAAAATAGATTGGAGGCCAGCGGTACAGATTTTCAGCCAAGTTTCTACTTGGGTGGTAGTACCTATAATTTTGGCGCTGATAATCGGCAAGGCATTAGATAGTCATTACGGCACCGACCCTTGGATATTTTTAGGACTCACTGGTATTGCGTTTTTATTTTCAATATTCGGTATCGTGAAAGTGATTACTAAATATATGAAAGATATAGAAAAGACTGAAATAGAAAAAAAAAAATAAAACATATGACAGAAAATATACATACAACAACAGAAGAAATAGTGGAAATCAGTCACGAAACTACTCTTTTTGCAGAGCCAATTTTTCACATTGGGAATTTTACTGTTACTAATGCGCTTCTATCTGGATGGCTAGCGGTTTTTGTAATTATTGCGATTGCTGTAATTCTGCGGAAAAAGTTGCGTGAAGTTCCAAATACTCTGCAAAATATTTTTGAGATTATTTTAGAAGGTGCGCTCGATCTGTGCGATCAAGTGACGAATAGCCGAGCTCTTTCCATGAAAGTTTTCCCGATTGCTATTTCAGTATTCTTTTTTGTACTCATAAATAATTGGCTGGGGCTTTTGCCTATCGGGGGCTTAGGACTTTTAGAGAAAGGGGAACACGGACTTGCCTTTATTCCATTTCTCCGTGGAGGCACGGCGGATGTGAATACTACCATTGCGCTCGCTGTGATGGCGGTCATCGGCGCAAACTTGTTCGGTATTTTTTCAATCGGTATCTGGAAAATTTTTAATAAATATGTTAATCTAAAGGCGTTGGGGCAGGTGTTTACCAATATCAAAAAGGATAAAACGGTCATCATTGTAGCCCCAATTACGTTCTTTGTCGGGTTGCTAGAGCTCGTAGGTGAATTTGCCAAAGTTGCATCGCTGTCTTTCCGACTCTTCGGGAATGTTTTTGCCGGAGAAGTCCTCTTGGCGTCAATGGCGGCTTTGTTTGCTTATATTCTACCAGTGCCGTTTTTGTTTTTAGAAATACTGGTCGGAGTGATTCAAGCCCTCATCTTTTCAATGCTTCTAGTTGTATACTTCACAATTTCAGCTACGGATCACGAAGAGCATGGCGAACATGGTAAAGAAATAGAGGAGTTAGAGAATGTAGTTCGTGCGTAATTATTATTAAGTCGAAATTATTAGCTTGCCCCGTTCGCGGGGTTAAATTAAGTAAAAAAATTATATGGAATTAGATTTAAGTACAGTTGCAAAAGCGTTAGCTGTCGGTTTGGGTGCTATTGGTCCGGGTATTGGTATCGGTTTGATCGGTGCGAAGGCGATGGAAGCTATCGGTCGCAATCCAGAAGCAACAAATAAAATATTGGTGCCGATGCTTCTAGCCTGTGCCTTCGCTGAAGCTATCGCAATTTATGCTTTGGTTATTGCATTTTCGATAAAGTAGGAGAAATTTAAAATAGCTTCTCTCGAAATGCAATCTGTCTAGTGAAGCTTCACTAGCGAACTGCTCGTCGATCAAGAAAATAATAATCAGAGTACTGCTTTTATTTTCTAATCTCCTGCGCAAGGCATTTCTCAAGAACTATATTCAAATTTATTATAAAAAACCATGGAATCAATTATTTCCACATTTCACATAGACTGGAAGATCATCATCGCTCAGGCGATAAATTTTGCCGTTGTGTTTGTGGTTCTGTACCTTTTCGCTTTGAAGCCCTTAAACAAGTTGATGACAGAACGAACAGATAAGATAAAAAAGGGTGTAGATGATGCAAAGACAAACGATGCGATGTTAAAAGCTACCAAAGAAGAATATGCCGATATGCTTGCCAAAGCTCGCGTTGAAGCAAGTAAAATCTTTCAAGAAACTAAAAAGGAAGGACAAGCTGAAAAGTCAAAAATGGTGGAACAGGGAAAAATCGAAGTGGCAGGGGCAGTTGAAAATGGTAAGAAAGCTTTGCAATCTGAAAAAGCGAAAATGGTAGAAGAAGCAAAAAAGGAAATTGCTTCTCTCGCGATACTTGCTACCGAGAAATTAATGAGCAGTAAAACAGATTTAAATAATTTATAAAAAAAATGACGGTAATTTCAAACAATGACATAGCTCGCGCAGTTTACCTTGTCTCAAAAGACAAGAGTCATTCTGAGCAGGTGAAAATTTCTATAAAAGTAGTAGAATTTTTATCCCGCAAGCGACTATTGTCAAAGTCTTCTGATATACTTTCCCGCTTGAGTAAAATAATAAATAAAGCAGAGGGTAGGGTAGTGGCCAGAGTATCAAGTGTGGAAAAGCTCGACCACAAGACCAAGCTACACATTAGTCATGGTCTTAAGAAAAGATATTCCGCTGAAGAAGTTATTTTTCAAGAAAATATAGATTCAAAATTAATCGGTGGACTTAGAATACAGGTGAATGACGAAATTATAGATACTTCAATCAAAAATAAAATTGGACAATTACAAGAACATTTAACAAAGTCAGTATGAGTAACCACATCGTAGAAAATTTAAAAAAGGAAATAGAAAATTTTTCACTCCAGTTGAAAGTTGAGAAAGTGGGTCAGGTGATGGAAGTTTTTGACGGTATCGCGAAAGTTTCTGGACTTTCTGATATTAAATCTTCTGAAATGGTTACTTTTGCTGGCGGGCAAGTCGGCGTGGCGCTCAACCTCGAAGAAGACGCTGTCGGAGTCATTGTTCTTGGTGAATTTTCAAAAATAAAAGAAGGGGATGAAGTCAAAGCGACGGGGAAAATTTTAGAAATACCCGTGTCAGACAATATTTTAGGCCGAGTAGTAAACGCTATCGGTGCGCCGATAGATGGCAAGGGCGCAATCAAGGCTGACAAGACTTATCCGATTGAGAAAGTCGCTCCGGGTGTCGTCACTCGTCAGAGTGTAGATCAGCCTGTGGCTACAGGTATCAAAGCTATTGATGCTATTATTCCCGTTGGTCGTGGTCAGCGTGAGCTAATTATCGGTGATAGGCAGACAGGCAAGACCGCTCTCGCTATCGACGCTATTTTGAATCAAAAAGGTCAGAACATGATCTGCGTGTATGTCTCTATCGGTCAAAAAGATTCTAAGTTGCGAAAATTGGGTGCACGTCTCGAGGCCGGCGGAGCTATGGATTACACAGTTATAGTTTCTGCTGGAGCATCCGAGGCGGCGGCGATGTCTTATATTGCGCCATATGCTGGAGTATCTATCGCGGAATATTTTATGGATAAAGGTAAAGATGTATTAATTATTTACGACGATCTTTCCAAGCACGCTGTGGCATATCGTGAAATTTCTCTTCTTCTACGACGCCCACCTGGCCGTGAAGCGTATCCGGGAGATGTTTTTTATTTACATTCTCGTCTCTTAGAGCGCGCATGTCGTCGCAATGCGAAATATGGCGGTGGATCTATAACCGCATTTCCAATTATTGAAACTCAAGCTGGAGATATTTCTGCCTACATTCCGACAAATGTTATTTCCATCACCGACGGACAGATTTTCTTGGAAACCGATTTATTTTATAAAGGTATTCGTCCTGCGGTCAATGTGGGATCCTCTGTGTCTCGTGTTGGTTCTTCGGCGCAAATAAAAGCTATGAAAAAAGTCGCTGGCACTTTGAAGCTTGACCTTGCTCAGTTCCGCGAGCTTGAAGCATTTTCTCAATTTGGTTCTGACCTTGATGAGTCTACTAAAAAGCAACTAGAAAGAGGCAAGCGGTCAGTAGAAGTCTTGAAACAGCTCCAATATGCGCCGGTAAAGACTGAACATCAAGTCGTCGTGTTCTATGCTTTGACCAAAGGCTTTATGGATGATGTGCCAGTAGAGAGAATAAAAGAATTTGAAGCTGGACTGATAGAATACAGCGAGCGCAACGCAAAAGTTTTCTATAAAGAAATTACCGATACAAAAATGTGGACCGAAAAAGGCGAGGCAGAATTAAAAAAAGCGATTGAGGATTTTAAAACGAGTTTTCAAAAATAGAATCAGCATAATTTATGGCCGGGACAAAAGAAATTAAAAGAAGAATAAAGAGTGTTAAGAACACGAAAAAGATCACCAAGGCCATGGAGCTAGTGGCGGCTTCAAAGATGAAGCGCGCGGTGGCTTCTACTTTGGCTTCGCGTTTATACGCGGAATATTCTTGGGAGATTTTGAAATCAATTTCAGAGAATGTAGAAGAGCTTGAACATCCACTTTTTAGTGAAAGAAAAGAAGTAAAAAATACGCTGATAATACTCATTACATCAAACCGTGGACTTTGCGGAGCTTATAATGCGCAGGTTATTAAGAAAACTATCTCATTATTAAAAAAAGAAATGAATATGAGCGCAGTCACAATAGGCAAGAAAGGCGATGTGGCAATGCGCAGGCTCGGAGTAGATGTCGTCGCTTCCTTTACAGAATTAAGCGACAAGATTTCTTTGTCCGAAATTATTCCTATTTCAAAACTTGCGATAGACGAATACAGCGCTCTGAAATATGATAAAGTGTTAGTGGCTTATACTGATTTTATTTCTGCTATTACACAAAGAGCCAATATTAAGCAGATTTTGCCAGTGAGCAAGGCAGATTTGAAAGAATTTATTGAATCGTTGAACCTCTCCCCAACCCCTCTCCTTAATAAGGAGAGGGGCGCAGGGGTGAGGTCTGATTATTTATTTGAAGGCGATAGGGTAAAATTAATCAGTTCACTCGCAGAGAAATTGACCCGAATGCAGATATATCAGATGATGCTAGAATCAAATGCCAGCGAACAGTCGTCCAGAATGGTAGCCATGAAAAATGCCAGTGATGCCAGTGGAGAGATGATAGATGACCTGACACTGATGTTCAACAAAGCCAGACAAGCAAACATTACCAGAGAAATATCAGAGATCAGTGCGGGAATGGCGTCAGTAAGTTGAAAGTAAAAAGTTATAAAGTTTATAAAGTAAAAGAAAAATAATTATGACAAAAGGTACAATCAAAAAAATAATCGGTCCGGTCGTAGATGTGGATTTCGGTAGTAGTGCAGAGAATCTGCCAGATATTTACACAGCGCTATTAGTGACGAATGGTACCAAAAAAATAGTTCTTGAGACTGAACAGCATTTAGGTGGTGGAGTGGTGAGAGCTATTGCCATGGATACCACTGACGGTCTTTCTCGCGGAATGGAAGTCACGAATACCGGAGCGCCTATTTCTGTACCTGTTGGTTCTGCAACTCTTGGAAGAATTTTTAATGTTTTAGGTGATGCTATTGATGATGGAAAAGTTGTAGCAAATGATAAAAAATTACCGATACACCGCAAAGCACCGGAATATTTAAAACAAGCGACGAAAGTTGAAATATTGGAAACCGGCATCAAAGTCATCGACCTTATCTGTCCAGTTTTGAAAGGCGGAAAGGTTGGCCTCTTCGGAGGCGCGGGCGTGGGCAAGACTGTCGTCATTCAAGAGCTTATTCACAACATTGCATCAAATCACGGAGGATATTCTGTATTCGCCGGTGTCGGTGAGCGTACTCGTGAAGGTAATGACCTGTATCATGAAATGAAAGAATCAGGAGTGCTTCCAAAAGTCGCCATGGTCTTCGGACAAATGAATGAACCGCCGGGCGCTCGTATGCGCGTGGCTTTATCAGGACTGACAATGGCCGAATATTTCCGCGACGTTGAAGGTAAAGATGTGCTCTTCTTCATTGATAACATTTTCCGCTTCACTCAAGCTGGTTCTGAAGTTTCTGCGCTTCTCGGACGTATTCCTTCTGCGGTGGGATATCAGCCGACTCTATCAACTGAGATGGGAAATATGCAGGAGAGAATTACTTCTACGGATAAAGGTTCTGTTACTTCTGTGCAAGCTGTCTATGTGCCTGCGGACGACTTGACTGACCCAGCTCCAGCGAATACTTTTGCGCACTTAGATTCTACTGTGGTGCTCAATCGTTCACTTTCTGAGATTGGTATTTATCCAGCGGTTGACCCACTAGACTCTTCTTCTACAATTCTTGACCCGAATATTGTCGGCGCAGAACACTACAATGTTTCTCGTGAAGTCCAACGTGTGCTCCAGCGCTACAAAGATCTGCAAGATATCATTGCCATCCTCGGCATGGAAGAACTCTCAGAAGCGGACAAAGAGCTTGTCTCTCGCGCGCGCAAGATTCAAAAGTTCCTTTCTCAACCATTCTTCGTGGCTGAACAGTTTACTGGTAGCAAGGGGCAGTATGTTCCGCTTGCTGAAACTATTCGTTCATTCAAAGAAATCTTGGAAGGCAAACACGATAGCAAGGCAGAGAGTGAGTTTTATATGCGAGGTGCGATGTAGATCTTTAAAAAATTAAATAGCTTCTCTCGAAAAGCAATCTATCTCCGCAAGCTTGCGGAGCGAACTGCTCGGCTCGTCAGCCTGCGCAAGGCTTTTCTCAAGAACTATTTCATTTTTTTAATAATATATATGTCTAAACAATTAAAATTAAAAATAGTCACACCCGAAAGATTGGTATTGGAAGAGTTGGTGGATAGAGTCACGATACCTACTACAGAGGGTGAGATAACTATCTTGCCGGAACATATCCCACTTATTTCTGGTCTAGCTTCAGGAGATGTAGTCGCAATAGTTAACAATGAACCTGTACCTATGGCTGTCGTTGGCGGATTCGTGGAAGTGAAAAATGGGAAAGAAGGAACAGAAGTCGCTGTGCTTGCGGATTTCGCTGAACACATGTCAGAACTTTCTGATACCGCGATTGAAAAAGCAAAAGCTCGTTCAGAGGAATTAAAGAAACAAATGGAAAATAAAGACCATGTAGACTTTGAACATTTTGAAGCAGAACTAGAGCGCTCCCTCACTCGCGTAAAAATAGCAGATAAGTGGAGGACGAAGAAGTATAGAAAATAAATGAGTAAATTCTACATAGTTGCGACGCCGATAGGCAATATGGGGGACATAACGCTCCGAGCGATTGAGACGCTAAAGAGTGTGGATTTGATATTATGCGAAGACACACGCGAGACCAAGAAAATTTTAGATAAATATAATATAAATAAACCCACGATGAGTTATCCATCCGACGACATCGTCGGAAAAGACTCCAGACAGAGCAACAAATTCGCTAAAATTTTTGAATTATTAGAAGAGGGCAAAGATTTGGCACTAGTCTCGGACGCTGGCACGCCCACAATATCAGACCCCGGAGCCATGCTTGTTTCTAAAATAAAAGAGAAATTCAACCTCTCCCCAACCCCTCTCCATAATAATGGAGAGGGGAAAGCAAGGGGTGAGGTGGGTGTTCAGGTTGTGCCAATCCCCGGTCCTTCAGCCGTCATCACCGCGCTTTCGGCATCAGGGCTCCCGACACATGAATTTACTTTCCTCGGATTTCTTCCACACAAAAAGGGGAGAGAAATATTATTTAAAGAAATAGCTAGCGCAGAGAGAACGATGGTGTTCTACGAATCTCCACACAGGATTTTAAAAACTCTTGAATCTCTTATAAAATTTTGCCCAAATAAAAAGGTTTGTATCGCTCGAGAACTGACGAAAATCTATGAAGAATTTAAAACTGGCACGCCAGTAGAAGTTTTAGAATATTTCAATAAAAATACTGAGAAACAAAGAGGGGAGTTTGTGGTGATTATTTCTTAATACAAAAAGAAAACCCGCCTCATGAGGAAGCAAAGCTTTCTCTGTTGGGCGGGCTAAACTGATTCCCTACTTTTGATCGAAATCGGTAGGGATATGACGGTGTGTGTATGGCTGCGGCGCAGGGAAACTTTTGCGAATGACTTTGCCTAGTCGGTTTTCTCGGGCTTTTATCTCCCTTTCTTGCTCAGCGACCACTTGCTCGATTGTGGGCTTGGAGGATGCCTCCGACCCTTCTCCTGGTGGAGGAAAGAACCAAGGACTCATCCTTGTTTCCTTCGTGGTAGACTACGTTCTGTCGAATAGTCGGTCGTATCCACGATCCGAGACCATTCTGGTTTTTCCTGAAGGACCGATTTCTCGATCTTGCATTTTCGGGTCGGAATTTCTTCCAGAATTCCGCCTCCACTATCATTTTTTGTTGCCATAATTTTGTACAATTTGAACTATTGGTTTGATTTAGAAATATAGTAAACCATGTAAATATAATTGTCAACTCAACTTATGTTTCAAGCAAGTAATGATGGACCAATCAAAGCCGCCTCTTTCTGCCAAATATTTCATTTTGTCGAGTGCCCAGATAGCGTCGTCTAGGACTTCATTGCATGCGGTATATAGCATTTTTGCCTCTTTTGCCAATTTATTATATGCATATCTGCCAGTGTAAAATGTTTTCGGCATTTTCTCCCAGCCGTTCATTTTGTAATAGCAATTTACAATCTCATGAACTGGGTTTACAGCTTGTTTATGCTTCTGCAAATTGGCCAGATACCCCGCAAATGGATTTTTTAGGTCGCCTTTTATCTCGTCTTTTTCTTGATCACTCATTCTTTCATTTTAGCATAAATGTGATAACATAAGCCCTATGGGTATTTTTACGAAAAAATTAGGCATAGATTTGGGAACAGCCAACACTCTAGTATTTCTTCCCGGAAAAGGCATTATTCTAAACGAACCTTCTGTGGTAGCAGTTTCTGAACAAGATAACAAGATTTTAGCGATTGGTTTTGAAGCGAAAGACATGATTGGCAAGACGCCAGAATCCATCATCACTTATTGCCCAATGAAAGACGGAGTGATCGCAGACTATCGCGTGACTGAGGCAATGCTTCGTTATTTCATAAATAAAGCCATGGGCAAGTTTAACTTTTTCAAACCGGATGTGATGATCTCCGTGCCAGCAGGGGTGACGAGTACAGAGAGACGCGCGGTGATAGAGGCAGCCATAAAAGCTGGTGCCAAGAATGCCTATGTAGTCAAAGAGCCGATATTGGCGGCGATTGGCGCGGGAATTCCGATTTACGAATCTCGTGGGCACATGGTGGTAGACATAGGCGGAGGCACTACGGATGTGGCGGTGATATCTCTCGGTGGAATAGTGTCTTCTACTTCCGTTAAATGCGCTGGAAATAAAATAGATCAAGCGATAGCGGACTACATCAAGAAAACTTTTAACCTCGCAATAGGAGACAGGACAGCCGAAGAAGTAAAGATAAAAATCGGCGCAGCAGTGCAACTGGAAGAAGAGCTTCATGTGACGATCAAGGGACGAGATTATATTCAGGGGTTGCCTCGTTCTGCTCAAGTCTCAACCAATGAAATAGTCAAAGCTATCGATGGGGAACTCAAACAAATCATCAAGGCCATCAAGGATGTTTTGCAAGAAACTCCACCAGAGCTGGCCTCTGACATCATAGATCGAGGCATCATTATGACCGGAGGTTCATCCCAACTGCGCAATCTGACTGATTTGGTTTATCGTAAGACGGGGGTCAAGGCGACTCTCGCGGAAGACCCGCTCTTTTGTGTGGTCAAGGGTACCGGCATCGCCCTGGAGCATTTGGATGTGTATAAGAAGACGGTTTTAAGTAAGAAATAAATAGTTTTAATTTTTTAGAATGGTCTGGCCGGGGTGCGGGGCCCCGGGGAACCGAGGACCTTATAAAAAACTTAAAACTATTTATTTCTAACAATATATGATCTCAAAACATTTAGATAAAAATAATTTGCACCATGCCTATCTCATCGAAGGCGGGCGTGAAGAGACTCTGCCGGAGCTACTCAAATTCATCGAGAGTCTGGGGGTAGATACGAATGCCAATGGGGACTTGGTGCAGATATTCGTAGATTCTTTTAAAATAGATGATGCCAGGAATTTAAAATCATACAGCACGGAAAAAGGACTCACCTCTGCTAAAAAAATATTTATAATTTCAGCCAATAGCTTTCTCTTGGAGGCTCAAA
>JAZKJK010000011.1:11010-11468 GCA_040384365.1 Patescibacteria group bacterium
CTAAAAATGTTTGAAGAGCCGATACAAGATACGCATTTTTTTCTGATTGTGCCGGATGCGAATTCTCTTATCAAAACTCTGGTTTCTAGATTTTATTTAATTAGAGAAAAAGGAGAAACAGAGATTATAGACGCCGAGAAGTTTATAAAGATGTCTCTGCCGAAAAGAATTGATTTCATCAAAGAGTTACTAGTCGAGGCTGAGGAAGAGGATGACGAAGGCAATGAAATCATTATCCTAGATTCTACCCGTGCTAAAGCCCTGAAATTTCTAAATGCGTTAGAACTTGTATTACACCGCAATCTGCTAGAGGATTCTTCCGGCTTGACCCTTCTCGGAGTACCGAGTGGGACCCACACCGTTCAGAATCCTCTAGCAGATTGCTTCCATCACTTTTTTAAAGTTCGTGAATTTCTGCGTATGCCGGGAAGTTCTCCAAAAACTTTGATGGAATCTGT
>JAZKJK010000012.1:0-36087 GCA_040384365.1 Patescibacteria group bacterium
AACCCGTCAGCGTACCGTTATCATTTTTATTCACACCATAATTAATGGTCGATGGTTGAGCACCGGCAGTATTCCCGTCGTGGTCATTTGTAGAATTAAAACTAATCCAGCCAATGTTATCAGACCAAGCGAAACCAGATATATTGTCTGCAGTTCCAGCAAAAACTATAACAGGCTGAGAAAAAGAGAAAAAGAGAACTAAAGCAAACACAAGCCCAAAAAAAGAATTTTTCATGTATGTATTATACCCCCTATTATTGAGAGCCACAATGCACTTTTCCACAGTTAGGCAAGCATTTGCATTTAAACATAACTTATGATAGATTTATGGATGTAGGAGTCCTGTGCAACAGGGCTTTTTTTTATAAAAACTTAATAAAAACAAATTTATGTTAGATCTAAAAACATTCAAATCGGCGTTGGAACAACTAGAGGAAGAGCGAAAAATACCAAAGGAAAAAATACTGGATGCCATAGAGCAAGCCATGGCTGCCGCCTACAAAAAAGATTACGGCAAAAAAGGACAAATCATCCGCGCCAAGTTTGACATGGACACCGGTAAGACCGATTTCTTCCAAATCAAAATCGTAGTAGATGAAACCATTGCAATAATGGATGGAGAAAAAAAGACTAAAGAAAACGAGCGTGAATACTCGGTCAATGCAGAGGGTGATGAACGGGTACACTTTAATGCCGAGCACCATATGCTCTTGGAAGATGCTAAAAAAATAAAGAAAGGCGTGGAATTAAACGATGAAGTTGTCTTTCCGCTTGAAGCAAAGGACGATTACGGCCGTATCGCCGCCCAGACAGCTAAACAAGTCATAATCCAAAAGATTCGTGAGGCTGAACGCACATCCATCATTGATGAATATGGCACCAAGGAGGGAGAAATCATCGGCGGTATCGTCCAAAAAGTCGAAAGAGGAAATATTTATATTGATTTCAACCGAGCGACAGGTATATTACCTGGCGAAGAGCAGATCCCAGGAGAATTCTTCCAAAGAGGACAGCGTGTCCGAGCTTATTTATATTCTGTAGAAGACACACCGAGAGGCATCAACTTGCGTCTCTCACGCACTCATCCAAAATTCATCGAGAAACTTTTTGCCATAGAAGCGCCGGAAATTCAAAATGGCATTGTGGAAATAAAATCTATTGCCCGAGAAGCTGGCGCTCGTTCTAAAATAGCCGTAGTTTCCAAAGATGAGCACATAGACGCAGTCGGTTCATGCGTCGGACAAAAAGGTACTCGAGTCAACACCATTACCCAAGAGCTCGGCGGAGAAAAAATTGATATAATTCCTTGGGCCGAAGATCCAAAAGTTTTCGTTTCCAATTCCATCTCCCCAGCAAAAGTTCTTTCCATTGAACTCGACGAAAAAGAACACAAGGCAGTGATCGAAGTAGCCAATGATCAGCTTTCGCTTGCTATCGGCAAGGGTGGACAAAATGTGCGCCTGGCAGCTAAATTAACTGGTTGGAGAATAGACATCAAAGGTGATGTTCTAGTCGAACCAAAAGAAAAGGCAGCCCCTGAAGAAGTGAAGAAGAAAGAAGAATAAATTATTAATAAATAACTTGCCCCGCTCGGGCGGGGAACAAAAAGATGAATCAATTTTTATTGTTTACAATCATCAGTTCAGTCGTCGCTATCGTTTATGGTTTATTTTTAGCTAAGTCAATATTAAAAAAGAGTGCTGGAAATGCCCGCATGCAGGAAATAGCTAAAGCGATCCAAGAGGGAGCTCAAGCTTATTTGAATAAACAATATAAAACTATCGGTGTCATAGCCTTGGCGCTTTTCTTTATCATCGGCTTTATACCGAAACTCGGCTGGGTCATGGCTTTTGGATTCCTAGTCGGGGCTATTTTCTCTGCCCTAGCTGGCTACATCGGTATGAATGTATCAGTCAGAGCAAATGTTCGCACAGCTGAAGCTGCGAGAAGCGGAATGAAGGAAGCGCTTTCTCTGGCGTTCAAAGGCGGCGCAGTCACCGGACTTTTGGTGGTTGGTCTCGCCCTACTCGGGGTAACTTTATTTTACGCAATGACTCACAACGTCACTGCCCTTGTCGGACTTGGATTCGGCGCCTCACTCATATCTGTTTTTGCGAGATTGGGGGGCGGAATTTTTACCAAAGCAGCTGATGTCGGCGCGGACCTTGTGGGTAAACTTGAAGCCGGAATTCCAGAAGACGATCCTAGAAATCCCGGAGTCATCGCGGACAATGTCGGAGACAATGTCGGAGACTGTGCTGGTATGGCCGCAGATCTTTTTGAGACATACGCGGTTACATCTGTCGCCACAATGCTTTTAGGTTCACTTCTTTTTGTAGGATTTGAAAACGCAATTATCTATCCGCTGGTTCTCGGTGGCGGATCAATCTTTGCATCAATCATCGGTACTTGGTTTGTAAAACTTGGCAAAGGAAAAGAGTCTGAAAATATAATGGGAGCTCTATATAAAGGCCTGATTGCCTCGGGAGTTATCGCGGCCGCCATTTTCTACCCTATTACTCAAATATTAATGGCCGGTAATGGAAAATACGAAGTGATGGATTTGTTTGTTTGTTCTCTCGTGGGATTACTAGTGACAGGAGCGCTAGTGGTAATCACAGAATATTTTACTTCCACAAAATATGCCCCGGTGAAATCAATCGCTGAAGCGTCCGTCTCTGGTCATGGCACAAATGTTATCCAAGGTTTAGCTATTTCCATGAAATCTACCGCTTGGCCTCTCATCACCATCGTCCTCGGCATACTAATCAGTTATCACTATGGCGGACTTTACGGTATCGCTGTAGCCGCTATGTCTATGCTCTCAATGACTGGAATTATCGTGGCCATAGATGCCTACGGTCCTATCACAGACAATGCTGGAGGTATCGCTGAAATGGCAGAAATGCCAAAAGAGGTTCGCGATGTGACTGACCCACTGGATGCCGTAGGTAACACGACCAAAGCAGTGACCAAAGGTTATGCTATCGGTTCGGCAGGACTCGCCTCTCTAGTCTTATTCGCTTCTTACACGGAAGAAATAGTCAAAGCAGGAAAACACATTTCTTTTGATTTAAGTAACCCATACGTTATCGTCGGACTCTTCCTCGGCGGACTCTTGCCATATTATTTCGGCGCCTTGTGCATGGAAGCTGTCGGAAAAACTGCTGGCAAGGTGGTAGAAGAAATCAGGAGACAATTTAGAGAAATAAAAGGAATCATGGATGGCACTGGGAAGCCAGATTACGCTAAAGCGGTATCGATCATTACCGGCGCAGCGATAAAACAAATGATCCTGCCTGCGCTTATCCCAGTGTTAGCACCGATCGTCGTCGTCTTGATTTTCGGAAAAAACAATGGCTTGATAGTCCTAGGCGGACTCCTCGTCGGCTCTATTATTACCGGACTCTTTGTGGCTATCTCTATGACTTCCGGCGGAGGCGCATGGGATAATGCCAAGAAACATATAGAACAAGGCAATCATGGAGGCAAGGGTAGTGATGCCCACAAGGCCGCAGTTACTGGAGATACCGTTGGCGACCCTTATAAAGACACAGCCGGCCCTGCGATCAACCCGATGATCAAGATCTTGAATATAGTTGCATTACTTTTGGTAGCTTTTTTGATATAATACACTCAGGTCTTATTATCAATTTAATAGTTATAAAATACTTATGAAAAAATACTTAAGTTTGTTTGTTGTTTTGGTGATGGCGTTTACTATAAGTACTAGTGCTGTGAGAGCTGAAGACTCCACGGATTCTAATACATCTCGAGGCACGCGAGAAGAAGTGAAATTAGAAAACGACGCAATCCGAGCCGCGACCAAGGCAAAGATAGATGCCCTCAAAGCGAATATAAAAACAGAAAGAGACGCAGCGAAGGCAAAAATGAAAGAAGCTAGAATAGTTGGCCGAGAAAGAGCTTTAGAAAGATTTGACGCAGCAGTTCTCCGCATGTCAAACCTAAAAGATAGGGTTAGCGCGCAAATAACTAAACTCGAAGCAAAAGGGGTGGATGTCACAGGTGCAAAAGCTTTCGTAGTCACAGCTACTACAAAATTAGAAGAGGCGAAAACAAAAATTGCAGCAGCTAGCGCTATCTTTTCTACTTCAACCAATGAACTTGGGATGGAAATCAAGGGGGCTCTCAGGACATTGACCAAAGACACCCAGACTCTAGTCGTGGAAGCTCACAAAGCCTTGAGAGATGCTATCAAGTCGCTAAAGGATGCAATTAAAGTAAAAATAGACGCTGAAGCAAAAACAAAGTCAGCCACAGATACTGACAAAGAAGATGATGGGGACGATGAATAAATACTTAATAACATTATAAACTTTAAGAAAAAATAAAATGGAACCAGAACAAAAATCAAATGGAGCATTAGTAGGACTAGTGGTCATCATCATCCTTCTTGTCGTCGGTGGAATATATATCTGGCTATCAAATAAAAAGGCTCAAGAAGAATTACAGAATACGCAAACTCAATTAGAGACTCTCACCGAGCAAGATGCCGCCGCATTAGATGCCCTAGACCAAGAGTCTGGAACAACAGAAACTGATGTTGGTGTTGATGTAAATACAGTAAATTAAAGAACTTAAAAAATACCTCCCCGACAAATGTCGAGGTGGTATTTTTTTGACAAAAAACGTAAATAAATATAGACTAAAAGCCTATGACCCTTCAATTAACACTCAGGGTCATGGTGAATAATATTGAACCATGAAAATAACCGTAAAGAAATTACCAAAAAGTGAAGTGGAGATAGAAGGAGAACTCGGGACTGAGGCTTTTGAAGCCTATTATGCAACTGCTTTAAAAAAGCTCGGTGCCAATGTCAAAATAGATGGATTTAGAAAGGGTAAAATACCCGAGAATATTTTAGTGGCCAATATCCCAGAAATCCGCATCTTGGAAGAGATGGCAGAACTCGCGCTCGGCGAACATTATCCTAAAATACTTGCAGGAGAAACAAACAGCGAAAAAATAGATGCCATCAGCCGACCGGAAATATCTATCACCAAACTAGCTCGTAAAAATCCTCTAGGATTTAAGATAAGAACTGCCGTGCTGCCAGCTATCAAACTTCCGGATTATAAAAAGATAGGCAAAGAAATAATTTCAAAAATTACTGAGGCTGAAAAAAATATTATCGTCACTGCGGAGGATTTAGAGTCTACCATCATGGACATCAGGAAATCTCGTGCGCCTAAAAAACATGTTACCGAACCACATGTGCACAAGGATGGCGAGGAACACAAGCACGATGAAGAAACACAAGAACTACCTGAGTTTAACGATGAATTCGTGAAGGCTTTGGGGCCATTCACTGACGTCGAAGATTTTAAAACCAAATTAAAAGAAAATATAAAACTGGAGAAAGAAAATCAGCACAAAGAAAAGACTCGATTGAAAATAATTGAGAAAATAATTGAGGCAAGTGAGATGGACTTGCCCCAGATTCTAATCGAAATCGAACTTGATAAGATTTTATACAGAATGGAGTCTGACATCACCAATATGGGACTCAAGTTTGAGGACTATTTAAAACATTTGAGTAAGACGAAAGAAAACTTGAGAACTGAATTTAAAACTGAAGCAGAAAAGAAAGCCAAACTCGCCCTCATCTTGAATGAAATAGGTAAAGTTGAAAAAATAGTCGCCGAGGAGGCGCAGATAGCCAAAGAAGTCGACCATATCTTGGAACACTACAAAGATGCCGACCCTGAACGCGCTCGCATGCATGCCGAGAATGTCCTAACGAACGAAAAAATATTCCAGTTTTTAGAGAGTCAGTAAAAATACAAAAAATTAGGCGCTCTCCTGTCCCCAGAAGAGCGCCTTATTTGAAACCATGTCCGATGTTAACGCATCCCCTGAAGAATCGTCTTCACCAGGCAGTAACCAACCAGCCCAAGGCCGGCAAAGGTAAACCACCCCAAAAGGATTCCCCACGCACGCCACAATCTCGCCTTGATGTGTGGTTTAGCGCTACGGATAAGTTCCTCCTGATCCTGGTGCGTCGTCTCATTTTCTTCAATTTGCATAAACTCCTTGGTTGGAGTTCTCTACTGAAACATCAGAATGATGCGGCTCGTGCCATTGTGCAGTAGAACTTTCTGACTTCCAGTATATCATAGCTTGACCAGAAAGTCAAGCTATTTATACCCCAGTATTTTAGCTCCGTTGGTAGAAGCTATTTTGACCATTTCATCTAGATTGTAGTATCGGCAGGCTTCTTGCATGAGTCGCAATTCCGTCCACATATCACCATCCACAAAAGGTTCGTAGAAATCCGCTATGTTGTCGATACCGAGACCGACGAGGACTCCAGCTTCCAGCATTTCTGGCACGTTGGCTATGGAGTTATGCACTGGAGCCAAAAATTGATCTAATTGGCGCATAGATATAACGGCAGAGGGACAAACTAGCACAGGAATACCAAGTTCGGCGAGCTCTTTATAAATTTTTGTGCGATATTCTTTCGGTTGAGCCGACACAGAGATAGCATGGACTGCGACTGTCCTATTTTGGTAACCATGACGTTTGACTGCGGCGATTAATTTCTCGGTATCTCGTTCGTTCGGATTATTTTCTTGATCGATGTGTACGTGCACCGGCTTATTTAATTTTTTGGCAATTTCAAAAAGATAATCTAAATGCTGCTCATCGTTCGGTCGATCTTTGGAAGGGAGTCCGCCGGCAATGTCAGCCTTCGCTGTAATTTCTTCATATAGTGCTCGAGCTTTTTCATCAATCAGCCCCCCTAACGGCTGAGTCGCAATAACCATTTTGATTTTATTCTTATATTCTTCCTTCACAGCCAAAGCAGCATCTATCGCTTTATGTCCTACGACGTCATATGCATCCACGAAAGTGCATGTAACTTTAGATCCTTGCGCCACCATGACATCCAGTGCTCTCCTAATACGTACTTTTATATCTTCAACAGTGCTATCTCGTTTTATACCGTCACTCATACGCCACTTTTCTTCCATGCTGACCATAGATTTATCCAGACCTTCACGAGTAATGTAATATGCCTTATCAAAATGAGCGTGGCAACTTACAAATCCGCCATTTTGCTTGATTTCTTCTAACATCTGCGATTTTAAATCCCAAGGATTTATTTGATTAAGCATATTTCTGTTTCACTTCTTGATAAGCTTCTCTAAAACTTTTACCACCTTTGACTAATTTCAATGCTTCATCTGTAGCATAAAGTTCCGCACTACAGGCATTTTCTAAATTTTCTTTCTTGGCTTCTAAATTTTCTACAACAAGGATAATCACTTGCAAAGTCTCGAGAGCTAGTTTCATTCCTTTCATATATGGCTCTTTAGTTAATTGAAAATCCCTGTTGTATCCGGCAGGCAGATTTTTTATCACATTTTCTATCTGGTGCTGATAACCATTAAATATGGCAATATTTCCCCGAATCAGTTCTAAAACATCGTAATTTTTCTTTTGCGGCATAATACTCGAACCGGTTTTGAATGAATCCGGCAGGGTGAAGAAATTAAATTCTTTGGTGGTAAAGAGGAGTAGGTCGCTACTGATTTTACCAATATCAAACATGACATTCGAGATAGCTTGCAAGACCATGTTTTCAAACTTGCCACGCGACATGGCGCAGTACATTGGATTCTCTTGCACTCGCTTAAAACCTAGTTCCGCGCTAGTGAATTTTCTATCTAGACCCAGAGTATTTTCTCCATAACCAGCCGCGGACCCTAGAGGATTTTGGTCTATTATTTTTATAACCCCATCTAAGAGAATGAGGTCGTCCGTCAAACTATCGCGATAAGATCCGAGCCACATGCCGAGCGAGGAAGGCATGGCTCTCTGCATATGCGTATACCCTGGCATTTTTATTTTGCCTTGTTTTTGAATCTGAACCTCTAACGCATCCACCAGACCTTCTACTTCTTTTTTTATTTCTAAAAGTTTTTCTTTACTAAAAAGACGAGTCATGGTCAACGATTGATCATTCCTCGAGCGTCCGGTATGCACCTTCTTGCCCACCTCCCCATATTTTTCAGTCAGGTATGCTTCGATGGCAGTGTGCCCATCCTCTTGTGATTTATCTATTTTAAATTCCCCAGCTTGCCAAAGTTTTAGAATTTTATTCAAACCAGCAAGCAGAGTTTCTAGTTCTTTGGCACTCAAGATTTTGATTTTATGTAACATCTTGGCATGAGCCATTGTCCCCTGCACATCGTATGGCAAGAGTTCCAAGTCGAGCAGATAATCCACCCCCACGGTGTAATTCTCGACGACTTCATTTGTCTTGCTATTATTTTCTTTTGCACCTTTTTTATCCCAAAGTTTTTTCATATAAAAAAATAACCCCTATTACGGGGTTTTTGTAAACATATTATTAATGGGAAATGGAAAATTAAAAAATAGTTGGGTTTCGTAAGTTTTAGATATGTTGAAGTTTTTTCCACTGTTACACATTGCTTAAGATGGTAGCACGTTTGAAGATGGAAGCAAGTGTCAAAAAAGTGGATAACTCCGACATTACTTGGACATCCGATGTCCAAGTAAGTTGTTTTTAGATTGTTTTAGATTTTGTACCATATTCTATAAGCCATAATACAATTAACGATACAATGAAAGAAACTGCAGTCCCACCAATTACGCCAAAAGCTGGGAATGTCCAATGTGATGCAATCAGATACGATGCAAAGCAAAAAGATCCAATAGAAATATTTTTGGCAACTTTGAAAAGCATTGGCGAACCATAATAATAGTGAAGAATGATAAAAGCAGAAGAATATCCGGCTGGAAATGCGCCAAAAACTCCTGCCCAAAAAGGATTAACCGCTTTTGATAAAAAAACAGTAAAAGCAATCATGAGTCCAGCAAAAGTAGAGCGGTAAATTATTTGCCTTGTTGTATAGTGATGAATTTTTTCAGGTAGCGGTACGGTATTTTTCACATGAAGGAAATAATAACTTATGGCCACACATGAAAGATAAATACCAAAAGCTAGTGGAAAATATGAGATTTTATTTGTCACTATCACGACGGCAAGGATAAACCAAGCAGAGAAAGCACTAATTGTGCTCAAAAAAATAGAAAGGAATTTATTCTTAACTTTCACTAGCGACATATACATATAAGCGATGGTAAAGATTTGCACCGCTCCAGCGCCGGCTAGAGTAGAAAAAGCAATTTGCCCAACCCTGTCGGCAGAAGTAGTCCATCCCACAAAAAGATAACTAAAAATAACAATCGATGGCATTGATATAATTGCTCCGGCGATACGAGTTGGCATGCGTTCTGCCAGAAATGTAAGCAAAGCTATAAATCCCCCACCAACAATGAAAGAAACGAGTAATTGTAGATAAAATAATGACATAATATTAACTTGCTTGAACGAACTTGGACATCGGATTTCCAAGTGGTTAGTTTTCTAATTCTTTTGACATCTCTTTTCTTAACTTTATATCTTCTAATGATTCTACAACAAAATCTTCATATTCTTTTTTATTTCTAAACTGCCCTAATATAATTTCCGTATTGCAGAGTTTATCACCTGAAACATGACCTAAAAACTCAGCCAGGCTTGATTTACTCAACTTGGACATCGGATGTCCAAGTTTGTCATTCCCATTGATATAGGCACTTAAGTGAAGTAAATATTCGTTTGAATTAACATGTTTTGATTTAAACTTGCCTTGAAAAAGAACCCCGCTGCGTTTATACCGACTATTAAAATACTTTGTATACCCATTACCAAGTCTCTGCATAAATTTTTCAATACCCTTTTCTTGAAGAGGCGTAATTAAAAAATGAAAATGATTCGGATTAATACAATAAACAACAAATTCTACTAGAGGTTTTCTTTTTTTATCGACTTTTCCAGATTTTTTCTTGAACGAAAATTCATAAACACTGCCAATTGGGTCTGTTTGATTAAAATCAAATAAATTTTCCCAAAAACGTCTCAGATCTTTTTGATCAGCAAAAATATTTCTTTTATCTGTTCCACGATTATAGATATGATAATACTCCCCCATTACAAATGGTATCTTTCTCATACTTAAGATTATACCAACTTGGACATCGAATGTCCAAGTACTTGATTCAATTAGAAAATAAGTATAATATATAAACATGTTAATACCAACAGTTATTGAAAAATCACAATTTGGCGAAAGAGCTTATGATATTTATTCACGGCTGTTGCGCGAGCGCATCATATTTTTAGGCGGACCGATCGATGACCATACAGCCAATATCGTCATTGCCCAGCTCCTCTTCCTAGAATCCGAAGACAGCAAAAAGGACATTTTCTTATATATCAACTCCCCAGGTGGTTCAGTCACCTCTACGATGGCCATCGTAGACACTATGAACCACGTCCGTCCAGATGTTTCTACTTTCTGTGTGGGACTCGCAGCTTCCGGCGGAGCCATCATTCTCTCTGCTGGCAAAAAGGGTAAGCGCTATATTTTGCCAAATGCTGAAGTGATGATTCACCAGCCCCTAGGCGGCGTAGAAGGCCAAGCTTCAGATATTGCAATTACCGCGAGACACATCTTGAAAACTAGAGACAATCTCAACAAACTCCTAGTCAAAAATACTGGCAAATCTGCAGCCCAAATAGAAAAAGACGTAGAGCGAGATTTCTTCATGGATGCCGAAGAGGCCAAGAAATATGGCATTATTGACGAAATAGTCACTAAATCCAAGGCTCCAATTAACCAAACAAATAAAAATAACGTTTAATCAATAAAAATCTATGGAAAGTCCGATACAAAAAGGATTTAGTAATGAGAGAGAGAACAAAGAAACTGCTCCAGAGTTTTTAAAAATATTTAATGAAAGACTAAGAACTGTTGAACCTATAACAGGCGAAGATGCCAAGGGGTTAGCTAGTTGGTATGATGACCCTGAAATTACTGAAGTTGTAAAACAGGAGCCTGTTGTATTTTTTGACCCAAATAATTTAGGACGGTTTGAGCCTGCGACTGATATTTGGATGGAAAATCCAAGGAATTTGGATATGACTTCAAATTACATTCATGATCAAGTTAAAGATAAATTGGGTGAATTTCTTGGTAAATCTACAATGCCCAGCTTAACCTGTGGTTATTTTTTAGAAAGTGGGAACGGAACAAGATATTTAGTTCTAGATGAGATTCGTACTAAAATGGTAAAAAGTAGATTGAAAAGCGCTGAAGAATCTAATCGACAAGAAGAACTGGCTTTTCTTGATATGTTAAATAAATATAAAATCTCAAAAGTTTTGGAAAGATATTCAAAAACAATCACAACAGTAGATGGGGACACTACAAGCACAAAAACAACGGGAACTTCTAGAGAAATAATAGGAAAGAGTATGCTTGATAAACGAAGAGAAGACATAGCACTGATTAATTTAGCTAGAAAGCACGGCATGACAAATAATCAGTATCTTAGATTGAAAATCTTAGCAGATTCGCTGTTTCAAGCAGGTAAACAAGTAAGTCTAGATGAAATTGCTCGATCTATTGTTGAAGAACCAGATAATGAAAGTATCCCAGTTAAACATCTACCACTGGAAGAAAAATAATCTAGTCGTGAGGCAAGACCTCACGACTTTAGACTTAGTCGTGAGGCAAGACCTCACGACTTTAGACTAGTTGAATTTTTTTATCAAGAGCGGTAGCTATTTTACTAATAGTATTAAAAGATAATCCTTGTCTACCGCTCTCCAGTCGCGCTATTACTGATTGTGGCATATCAGCTTTTTTAGCTAGACTTTTTTGGGTCATTTTTTTAGCCAAACGGGCCTGCTTAATTTGATAAATCATATTCAACCTAGCTACTTCTTTTTCATAGCCTTCCTTGAAGCCCTTTAGCTTCATTTGTTTTTTGAGTACTTCCTCAAATGTTACAAACTTTAATCCTTTAATTGTGATTGTTTTCATATTTTTAACTGGTAATTAATTTATAATTTTTTTCCGCTATATCTATTTCATTTTTAGGCGTTTTATTGGTTTTCTTTATAAAAATTCTTAAAAAATAAACAGTTCCTTTGTGGATAAAAAATATCAACCTAAATTTTTTTACTTTTAATTCTTTAATATCTCCTCTTAATTGCTTTATATAAACTGAATCAAATCTTTTATTCCTTAACATTTCAACAGCTCCAGATATTTTGTCTTGGTCATCAGAAGATAGGCTAGATATAAAAGCTTCAATATCCCGAAGTAATATTACCCTGAATTTACTTTCCATTACCTAATTATAATATAACTATTCAATAAGACCATTATAGCAAAATTGCTATATTAATGTCAAGTGAATCAAAGACATAGACAAAAAGCCACTCATTTGTTATACTGTAAATGTTGAATTTACAAATTATTTTCATTGGTTTAGAGGAATATTCCATCATATTATGAAGTGTTTAAAGACAAAAAGAATGAGCCCAAAAATCTTTTCTGAAGTTCGCTCTCTCTTAGAGATAAATCCATAAATATAGTGGCGTGTTCTTGTAAGCCGATACAAAAAGCTTATGAGTACATTAATGATAATTCTAATAAGCGCCGGAGCGCTTGTTTTGGGTGTCGGAGTGGGATACTACTTGCGCGTCATCGTTGCCCTCGGCAAGAGACGCTCGATTGAAATAGACATCAAGCAGATGATGGTCGGCGCCAAAGAAGAAGCGCAAAAAATTACGGACGAAGCTAAAAAGGCGTCAGAGAGTAAGTTAAATGAATTAAAGGAAGAGGAAAAGAAGAAAGACACGGAATGGAAAGAAAAAGAATTGAGACTGATCAAGAAAGATGAGTTCCTAGACTCACGCCAAGTCGAGATAAACAAGGAAGTCGATAATATCAAGGCTAAAGTAGAGGAAGTCAAAAAGATTCAAGAAAAAGTCACAAAAATAGAGGAGGAAAAGAGGACAGAGCTAGAGAGAGTGGCGAAGTTGACCGAGGTAGATGCCAAAGAAGAACTCTTGAAGGATATCGAAAAGAAATACGAAGAAGATATTTTGACTAGAATTCAAAAACTAGAAAACACTAATCAAGAAAAGTTAGACCGTAGGGCTAAAGACATTTTGGCTACCAGCATCCAGCGCCTAGCCTCAAGTACCGCTTCGGAGCTCATGACCACCGTGGTATCTATTCCCAACAACGAAATCAAGGGTAAAATCATAGGCAAGGAGGGTAGAAATATACGCGCCTTTGAAAGAGCGTCGGGGGTAGAATTAATTGTTGATGATACTCCGGGCTCTATTGTTATCTCTTCATTTGACCCGATTAGGAGACAAGTCGCCCGCCTCGCCCTCGAGAACTTGATCTTAGACGGACGCATCCAGCCAGCCAAGATAGAAGAGTTGGTGGAAAAAGCTAAAGAAGAAATAAATAAAATAATCAAAGAAAAAGGTGAGCAGGCAGTTTATGAGTGTGGAATATTGAACTTCGACCCACGTATCATAGCTATCATAGGTAGACTGTACTTCAGGACAAGTTACGGACAAAATGTTCTCCAGCACTCTATTGAGATGGCGCACATTGCGGGTATGTTAGCAGAAGAACTCGGTGCCGACGTCGCTATCGCCAAAGCTGGTGCCCTAGTCCACGACATTGGTAAAGCCCTCGATCATGAAGTGCAAGGTACCCACATCGAGATAGGTATGCGCATCCTGCAAAAGTTCGGCGCTGATGAACGCATCGTCACTGCGATGAAGAGCCACCACGAAGACTATCCTTATGAAACTATTGAGTCCATCATCGTGCAGACCGCTGACTCCATATCTGGTGGCAGACCCGGAGCTCGTCGAGATTCAGTAGAAAACTACTTGAAACGATTGCAAGAATTGGAAGCGCTAGTCAATACCTTCCCAGCAGTTGAAAAGTCATATGCCCTACAAGCTGGCCGCGAAATACGCATATTTGTTACTCCAGATAAAATCTCTGATGCGGAGGCGAGACTCATGGCTCGTGATATAGCTCTGAAAATAGAGAAGGAACTAAAATACCCTGGAGAAATCAAGGTGACGATGATAAGAGAAACGAGAATTATAGAGTATGCGAGATAGTTGTTAAACTACCGCCTGAAGATAGCACTCTTTGCAATATAAATTTGGCGTTTCATCTGCATAGGCGGTTAGGATTTCTTTTCCACATCCCTCATTTGCACATATAGCTGTGTGGAATCTAGGCACTGTTCTAAATTGTAGACGCGCTCTATGACGACAATTCGGGCATTTATCTGGAAGCGGTAAGTTAAATCTTTTGTAAAACCCGACTTCGTTTTCGGTCACTCGAAAAGCGGTGGTGCAGTCGTCTAACCCAACTTTACTGTTTATACATTCTAGAATTTCACTAGTGATAGATGGAGGAATTTCAGAAAAATTATCTGGAATATTTTCCGATGTAATTGTCGGTTTATAAGTTCTCTCTAATCTTTTATACCAAATAAATCCATTTTCTACGGCTTTTTCGGGGGTAAGAGGGAAAAATTCATTAGCAGTTGTTTCGTTGTAAGCAAAAGGGGAAAGTTCGCTCGGAAAAAATTCTCCAAAAAAATATTTTATACCTTTTTTATCGACATACGGAATCTCTTTCATTTGTGTTATTATTTTTTCTCGCAATATTTCATATTCTTCTTTCGAATATTGTTTGTTTAAAATACAATAAGATTTGCCACGCAATCCCACACATCCAAATAGATCATGAGAAGTCATGACATGCATAGAATAATCAATTTTGGTATTTTCATTTACTGGCCACCAAGAAAAACGTATATTAGAACCTCCATTCCCGCCTTGGAAGACCTCATAATATCTCTCTGCTTTATTACCAAATTGGGTGTAATCATAACTATCTTTTACATTTGGCGCCACGCAGTACTGACAATATCGCAAATTCCAACCCTCATATACCATCCAGCTATCTTTCACGTTTTTTGAGTTATAAATATAGTCTCCAGCCACACCAGTATTTTGTTTCTCATGCATAAATTTAGTGATGCCACTCGCCCAAATTTCACCTACTTGTTTTTTTAATTCTGTGACATTTTTACGGGAAGAAAGGCCAAGCTCTGCCAGTTTTGCCAAATAATTCTCCTTATTCCCCATCGGCTGGTTAAAAATATAATAGTTTTTGTTACGCAAATTCACTGAGCCAAAACAATCCATACAGCTATTGCAATCACGACAAAAATAAATATCACTTGAATTTTCGCAGTCCACTGAATAAAAAGCTCGGTAACAATTTATTAGATTTACGGATTCGTAACACATTTCAGATTTTTTAATTATATTCGTATCAAAACATGTACGAGAATTCTCTGTTTCACTACCATAAGAACAATCCTCATTAAAATCTGAGTCAAACATCATGTAACAATTTCGTAAATCGAGCACCATATTGTTATAAGGTGAATTTACCATTCGTGATTCATCCACCACAAAGTTTGCAATAAGTGGCACTTCTCTTAGCATTTCTTTGTACTGTTCAAAGAAAGATTTGGAGAAATCGTAATCACGACCATACTGCGTTGTGTCAAAATCATCCCCCCACCAACATTTCTGACAGGCTATCTTTACTCCCCCATCGGGGCGATAGACTGATATAACTTCTTTTTTACAGAGCTCGCAAGCACGCTTGTATAGAGTGCGATCATTTCTAAAAGTAAGCCTCCTCTGGAAACGACATTCTGGACAAAAAGTTGGCATTGGAACTTGCATCATTTCATAAAAATTCTTGTCATCTGTCTCTATTGCAAATTCTTTTTCACATTTTTGACAACTCTTAGTTTCCATATATTTATTATCCCATATTATTCATTGATAAGAAAACCACATCGATCTGGATGTGGTTTGGATATTTTTCCAAGTTAGCCAACTCGAGCATATTACTAATTAATGCTTGTAAGATATTTCAATAAATCACCTCCTTCTTTGGGAAGTTCAAAATACCGAATACGATGACCATCTAAAACACCTGTTTGAGCCCCATTTATTGAAGCAACGATAAGAATACAGTGGCCAAATTGTATTTTGGGACTAATTATGACCATATCCCATCCCTCCCCAAGCACACAACGAAACGCTGTGTAATACATGGAACTAAAGGTGATAGTATCATCATACGCTCGAAACTGCGTTTTAATCATCGCGTTGAAGTCTACTTCAGACTCGCCGAATATTAGGATCTTCATATTTTTCCTCTTGGTTTGTTGCTTTATGTTAAGAACGTCCGTATATATTAGATAATGAATGGAACATTTTGTCATATTTGTCGTCAAAATCAGTAAAATAGACTTTTTATTTATATTTGATAGACTATATATGTTGTCGTAAAATCCGACATAATTACCTGTCCCGTACTAAATTGCTGATTACAACAAATAACCATTAATAATAAAAACTTAAAATTTTAGTACTGGGATGAAAAACGATAAATTATTAGAAATACTGAAAAAGATTGGGTTGGAAGAAAAAGAGGCAAATGTGTATCTTGCTTCCCTTTCTCTTGGGCCAACTACTATTTTAAAGCTCGCGCGTGCTTGTGATATTAAACGCACGACTATTTACGGCATAGTCGAGAACCTAAAACAGAAAGGCTTGATGAATATCGAACTAAAAGGGTTAAAACATATTTATGCTCCTGAAAATCCAGAAAAGCTGGAGCAAGTCTTGGAATCCCGCCAGCTTGAATTTAAAAACTCCCTTCCAGAATTCTTGGGACTATATAAATTAAAAGGTGAGGAAAGTGTGATCAAATATTATACTGGAATTTCCAAAATGCAGGACCTTTATATGGATACACTGAAGGAAATCCGCCCACACGAAGACTATCTCGTCATAGCTAACCAAGATAAATGGTACAACTTGGACCCCAAGTTCGCAGTTGCATATATTGAAAGCCGCGCAAAACTGGATATAAAGACTCGTTTGCTATTTCAAGACTCTAAAGTCGCCAGAGAACATAAAAAATTTGAAAAAAACTTTAACCAGAGCAGCAAGATTCTCCCCCACGGAACTCCTTTAAACGTAGACACAATATTATTGCCAAATAAAATGATCGTTTTAGAGCTTACCCCACCATATATGACGATAGTTATTGAAAATAAGAGTCTAATTGAGCTTCATCGAGAGATGTTTGAGATAATGTGGAAAAGCTTGCCTTAAAAAACCCTTGATATATAATAAGAAGGTATCAATTATAAGGGTCAAACGGTCGAAAGCATTATAAAAATAACTAAAAACATATGAATAAACAAGCATTAGCTGAATGGGTACATGGAAAGCTTGGCGGTACAAAGGTACAGGCCGAGGAAATCGTAGACGGATTGTTTGGTGCTATTATCAATACTTTAAAAAGTGGTGGTGAAGTATCAATCGCTGGCTTCGGTATCTTTTCTGTAAAACAGAGAGCTGCTAGAATGGCTCGCAATCCAAAGACTGGAGAGCAAGTCAAAGTAGCTGCAAAGAAGGTTCCAAAATTTAGAGCGGCAAAAGGTTTGAAGGATATGGTTGCATAAATTCTTTTCGCGCGAAAAGAATGAAACTAAAAAACACCCTCGTCGGGTGTTTTTTAGTTTAAAGTATCTTTAGTAGCTCAGTTATATCATTAATAAAAAAGTCCGGTTCAGGATCGTGTAGATTATCAGCGTGGAAACCATATGTCGCACGGATAGTTTTAATACCAGCGTTTTTGCCAGCTTCTATGTCAAAATGTGAATCCCCGATCATCACTGCATTCTCTGGCTGTTCACCGAGGCGCCCTAGGGCCAAAAAAAGCGGAGCAGGATTAGGTTTCAAATCTTTAGTATCCTCTTTGGAAATAACTGTATCAAAGAAATCTAAAATACCACAATCAGCCAGAGTTTGGCTCGAAGTTTGTTTAGACCTAGAAGTTACTGCTGCTATTTTATAGCCTTTTTCGTGTAAAACTTTTAATGTCTCCAAAGTTCCCTCGAACAACTTAGCCAAATCTAAATTAGATAGCTGAAAATCATGGTGCAGTTTCATTAAATCTTTTACATGATCTCCTGGTCCAACCAGCGAGGCATAGTACTCTTCAAATGCCTTGCCCACATGCTTAGCCATAACAGCACGATCCGGAATAGGCTTTCCAAGACTGGATAGGGCGTGTTCGGTAGCGTTCAAAATAAAATCTCGGGTGTCCAAAATTGTGCCATCAATATCAAAAAGAATCGTAGTTATACCTTTCATCTGGCAAGTATAACCCAAAATCTAGTATTTCCTAATCACCGCCTTGAGAACTGCATTTATATTTAAAGAATGTTCTGGATATATCGGCTGATATTTTTTATTGGCCGGCTCTAACCAAACTTTGGCTCCATTTTTGCGAAAATATTTCATTGTAAACTCTCCATCTATCTCGGCTATAACTATCTGCCCGTCTTTGGCCGTGTTGGACCGTTCCACGAGCACCATGTCCCCTTTTTCTATATGGGCGTCAATCATGGAGTCTCCATCAACTTCGAGCATATAGGTCGAAGCTTTTTTTTCTATCAGAAAATCATCGAGGTTGACTCTCTCTAGTAATTCTTCTTCCACAGTCGCCGGCAAGCCAGCCGTCACAGAACCAAGCAACGGCACTTCACTAAACATGGCCGTCGGCATGAGCCTACCTAGATGGTCTTTGGCGACTAATCCCGCTTCTAATAATTTCTCTACGACTTTAAATACGGCATTTTTGGATTTGAAACCAAAAAGATCCATCATTTCTGAATAGGTGGGCATCCTTTTATTTTGCGAATAGAAAGATTCTAGTTTGGTTTGGTATAAATTACGCATAGATATTTATATCTCTCCGAAAAAATAAGTGGAGCATCTTTTGCCCAAAACTTCGTCTAGTGTGGTAACGAACCTTTTTCAAAAGAAGTTTGTGATCTCTCGCCTCTTTGAAATACGTCTCGCCTTGAAGGATTTTCAAATCGATCTTGTTGTTGATCTTTTGGATCTCCTTCTCTAACATTTTTAAATATTGTGTGTGCGACATATTGTTTTTCGCTATGGCTCTCAATAGGAGCGTAAGCATTTGTAGTTAAATTTATAATATCGACTACAAATATAGTATAAGTGAACGCTCGTTCACTGTCAACAATAAACTGTGGATAAGTCTAATAACCTTATTTAGGCCTTATATTTATAGCTATTTTTATCCAAATATTCAAACAATTTTTTATATTCTTCTTCGTGTGATACTAATTTTTCTCCTTCACCCTTAACCCACTTTTCTAAATCTTTTATATCAATCCATCTCGCCTCTTCGACTTCTTCAGCTTGTAATTTTAATTCTGATATCTCAAGATCGGAATGAACTAAATATATGTCATTAAATTCATTATTAATATATGTACTCTGATTTAAAATCACATGCTGTTTGAGAGTAAATAAATACTTGAAGTCACCATATGGTAAAAGTACACCTAGTTCTTCTTGCGTTTCTCTTTGCGCTGCTTCCAAGCTAGATTGGCCGGCGGAAACATGCCCTCCAACAGAGAGATCCCAGAGATTGGGATATGCTGCTCTGCTTTTTGAGCGTTTCTGTAAAAGTAGCTGACCTTTTGAATTCAAAAACCATATGTGAACAGCAAGATGTATCAGGCCACGAAGGTGCGCATTTTTATATGTATCAGATTTTCCAGTTTTTTTACCTTTTTCGTTTAAAATATCTAGTTGTTCTTCCATAATTTTATTATTCAAAACTATTTTTGAATTTAAACTTAATTCGTTCATTTATTAGAAGGATAAACAGGACCCTGCACGGCTTTTTTTAGAATGCCTTCAAATTCACCCCTATTAAAATCGTGGTTACTTGCGTGCCCATTAAAAAATGCTGGAGAAAAAAGCTCTGCAGAAAATTCGTCACTATTTATCTCTTCTCTAGTCCTAACTAGAGCGCGAACCAAAGAACCATCAAGTCTATCTGCAACGATAAATCTAGTATTAAAGAAATTATCTCTAACATGCATTAACTTTTTTCTTTCTTCGTCAGTTAAGTTTAGTTCTTTCACGGAAGGAACATCTCTGTATCCAAGTTTTTTCATTACTTCATTTAAGAATACTTGCCTCTCATTTAAAAGCCTTTTGCCTTCAGTTGCTCTTTGCGTTATTTGTTCGGGTGTAAGAAATTTCATGTTTAAAGTATATCACGCATTCACCTTCGGCCTATATTGTATAGCTTCTAGGATATGATTCGCTCCTACTTCCGGAGAATTCTCGAGGTCGGCGATGGTGCGAGCTATTTTGATGACTCGGTGATAGGCGCGAGCAGAAAGGGCGAGGCGTTCAGCACTGTCGTCTAGCAAGTCTCTCACTTCTTTGGAAAGTTTGACCATCACACCCAAATCTTTTACATTCATCTCGCTATTGGTCTTTATTTTTCTCTTGGAATTTTTGAATCTTTTCTCTTGAATCAACCGCGCCGCTTTGACTCGAGCTTTTATATTGTGCGTTTTCTCGCTCCTCACAACTTCATCGCTTAATTTCCTGTAATCCACATTGCCGACAGTCACCCATAAATCAATGCGGTCAATTATCGGACCAGAAATGCGACGAGCGTATCTATCTAAGTCATTCGGCCGACAAATACAAACTTTATCTTTATTGCCCTTGTTGCCGCAAGGGCAAGGATTCATCGCCGCGACCAAAATAAAATTCGAAGGAAAAATAGCTGACCCGCGCGCTCGGGAGATAGAGACGATGTTGTCTTCGAGAGGCTGACGCAGAGCTTCGAGCACTCTCTTTTCAAATTCCGGAAATTCGTCTAGAAATAAAACCCCCTTATGCGCTAGGGTCACTTCCCCCGGCTTGGGATTTGTTCCCCCGCCGATCATTGATACATAACTCGCCGTGTGATGCGGAGCGCGAAATGGCGGCTCTGTCACCAAGCTGTCGTCTAGCAATCCCACTATTGAGTGAATGCCAGTGATTTCTAAAATTTCATCGTTAGAAAGCTCGGGTAAGATATGAGAGAAAACTCTGGCGAGCATAGTCTTGCCTGTCCCCGGCGGCCCAGAAAGGGCGATGTTGTGGCCGCCAGCTGCCGCAATTTCAAGCCCTCTTTTTGCGCTCTCTTGGCCCTTGATATCAGAAAAATCAATGTCATGCGTCACGCTTTTGTGAATTATTTCTGTTGGCTTTTGTGGAATAATTTTCTTAGTTTCTTTTTCTATTTGGTTCCCCTTTTTGTCATAATGCACTTTGGAGATATGATTGATGACTTCCTTTAAGGTCTTGGCTCCATATACGGTAATCCCCTTTACCAAGGCGGCCTCGGAGGCATTCATTATCGGCACAAATATTTCTTTATACCCGAGTCGCATGGCTTGTTCGGTGAGTGGCAGGACGCCCTTGATGGGTTGCAGTTCGCCATTTAGAGAAAGCTCTCCGAGAAATATTTTACCCTTGGGATCAAAGTCTATTTCTTGAGCTGAGAGCAAGTAGGCAAGAGCAATCGCCAAATCAAAATACGGCCCTTCTTTTTTTAAGTCCGCTGGAGATAGCGAAATGACTATCTTTTGATTTTGACTTTTAGGAGATTTGTACCCAGAGTTCTTCAAAGCTGAACTCATGCGGTCTTTGGATTCATCCACGGCCTTATCCGGCAACCCGACGAGAGTGAAAGCATGCAGGGTCTTTGGAGTAATATCAACTTCAACAGTCACAATCTTACCTTTCAGTAAGTGTGTTTGGGCAGAATATATTCTGGAGAAAGACATGATGATTTATCCCTCTAAATGCGCTTTACAAGTTCGAGCGGCAGGGTTAGCTTCGAGACGGGCGTTTTCAATATCTTTCTTACATACTTCACACTTGCCAAAAGATTCCCGATTCAAACCCTTGAGCGCTTTCAAGATATTATTCAATCTAGGCTCCAAAGTTTTCAACATGGAACTGCGAGCTTCGAAGTCTTCGAACCGATCCGCCATGTCATTCTGGTCTGATTCTGGGAAAACCGCCTCAGCGGGGGTCGCCTCCCACTCACCCGTTTCTGGGTTAAACTTACCCATATCTTTTAATTCCTCGAGCAAAGTATCCCTCTCTTTCTCTAATTTATCTTTAATTTTTTTCTTGTCTAACATAAATCAATAATAGCACTTTAGGTTTTGATGGCAAGTTAAAAACCCTTGATTTTATTACTATCCATGTGTTAGAGTCTTTAATAATTATGTTGCTCTTTCAGTATTTGTCGATATGCGGACTTTTTAACCGCATCATTTCGACCTTCGTTCAGTCTGCCCTGATTAAAACAAACGGGGAATTTGTCCAAGTTTACTCATTACCTTCAAAAGTTTTTGAGCAAGACTGGGTACCTCCTCCGCCTTTAAAAACTGGCAGTGCTTCCAGTACAAGCACACAAACCTCCCCATCTCGGCCAGAGTCGCCTACCCAGTAGGCGACTCTTTTCTTTTTATTTCTTTACCCTACTGGCTGCCAGTCGGAGCACTACTTCATGCGCGGCAGATTCAGTATTGGTTATGATCACAGAATTCTCATCGGCAAATACATACATCATTACTATTTTTCCATCCTTGTCGTGCAGAATGCGAGCATTTTTATTTTCTACCACGCCGTCTTCAAAATCTGCAGTCAGGAGGTACTTTGTCTCGGCGGTCACACCTACTCCAAAGAATGCGTGTAGATCTGAAAACATTTTATTTTCCCAGATGCGCAATGAATCAAAGATATCACTAACGCCACGCACTCTGAGTATCATAAAAAAGTCCTTGGTCGGACCATTCACCGCGCCCAACAAGAAATTATCACTGATAAAAAGCGTATTCTCGTTTAGGACGAGAGCACTCTTCACGAGAGAGAGAAATCTGCGAAGTCCGACTATTTTTTTATCTTCTGTGAGATATATACCAACTACGCTACCACTTTTGAGCGAAGTAGCATCAATAGCATTTAAAACCGTCTGAGCTATCTCCTCCTTTTTCAAACCAGCAACTTCTAGAAAAGTGCTCTGATCGTTAAAAATAATCGGGGTAAACTGTTGCTCAATCGGAACTGTATTATTTTCTTTCTTGAGAAAGAAAAATATTAGTGTCGCCAAACTAATCAGAATAAATACCAGGCTCGTAAACATAAAGAACCTGTTTTTCTTTGATTCCGGAGACATGTCTCTCTTTTCTTTCTCGTGTTCTTCTTCGCTATGAATTATCTTTTTGATTAGTCCGCTTTGATCATTTTCAATAACCTTCGCCATATCTTCGGCATAAGTTTCAACTATCTTATTCTGCGCCCCGCCTGTATTCACGGGGTAAATTTTTTCATCTTTTTGCATTAAAGAAATCTTTATCCGCTTCTTTGATGGAAAGACCAATTCTGCCTTTCTCTCTATCTACAGATATGACTTTTACCGGCACGATCATACCTTCCTTTATTATATCCGATACTCTCTCTACGCGAAATGGGGCAAGCTCGGAGATATGCACCATGCCATCAGTAGAAGAATTGAGTCTGACAAATGCCCCGAAATCAGCTACTTTAACAACCTCCCCCTTTAACACTTCCCCCACTGCATACTCATGAGTCATATCCAAAACTATAGCCTTGGCTTTTTCGGCGGAATCCCCCTTGCCGGTAAAATACACGGTGCCATCGTCTTCAATAGTTATTTCTGCCCCAGTTTTTTCTTTGATTTCCTTTATGGTTTTACCACCACCACCGATGACCATGCCTATCATATCCGGCTTGATTTTGATTATCAGTATTTTCGGAGCATTAGCAGATATATCAGCCCGAGGCGTTTTAATTTCTTTTTCAATCGTATCTAAGATAGCAAGTCTCGCATTTTTCGCCTGCATCATCGCTTCACCGAGAATTTTTATTGGCACTCCTTCCACTTTGACATCTAGCTGTATCGCCGTCACTCCAGCGCGAGTGCCCGCCACTTTGAAATCCATATCACCATGATGATCTTCCGGCCCTTGAATATCTGTCAAAATTTTATACTTGTCATCTGTCTCGTGCATGAGTCCCATGGCGATGCCAGCGACTGGCGCCTTGATCGGCACTCCACCATCCATGAGCGCGAGAGTAGAAGCGCAGATAGAAGCTTGAGAAGTAGAACCATTTGAAGCGAGAGATTCAGAGACTACGCGAATCGTATATGGGAATTCCATCGCGGAAGGCAAGACCATCGCGAGCGCTTTTTCAGCGAGTGCGCCGTGGCCGACTTCGCGACGATTTGTAAAACTCGCGCGTCCTGTCTCCCCCGATGAGTACGGTGGAAAGTTGTAATGATGCATAAATCTTTTTTCCACTTTGAGTTGCAGACCATCAACTAGATTTTTATCTTCCGGCCCGCCGAGTGTCAGCACCGAGAGCACATGTGTTCCTCCGCGATAAAATATTCCAGAGCCATGCAAGACACTCGAGACTCCGCCAGCTTGCGCGTATAGGTCACGCACTTCATCCATTTTTCTACCGTCTGGTCGTTTATTTTCTTTGATTGCCCCCTGGTGCAAAATGTCATTTTCGGTATCATCAAATAAATTATCCTCGAGAGTGAAATCTTCTCGCTCAGGATATGTGTCCGCCACCATTTTATTCCAAACATTATGCAAGGCATCAATCTCTACCTTGCCCGCACCGGCAAAAATAGCCTCGGACATTTTAGGTAAAATATTTTTATTGAATAGTTCTACTGACTGCGGATCTATGGCCTCCTTGGCTATCACTCTTTTTTCTTTACCAATTTCTTTGACTATTTTCTTTTGGAAATTTTCTAATTTTGTGATCTCTTCACTTGCCCTCATGAGCGCTTCTTCTAGCTCACCTTCCACACTCTGATGCGCCGACGCTTCAATCATATTTATGTTGCCATTTTTACCACACACAGTCAGATCAAATTTATATTGTGATTCATCTTCACGCAATTTTTGTGAAGGATTTATAGTTAAAATTTCGCTGTCATACTTGCCTATGCGGACACAACCAATAGGTCCATTCCACGGAATATTTGAAACCGCCAATGCAAGCGACGCTGCATTCACGGCGAGAATTGTCGGGTCATTGTCATCTACCGCGATGACCGTGACAATAACTTGCACAGCGTGACGAATGGACTGTTCAAAAAGCGGACGCAGAGTCCTGTCTATCACTCTACTCGCAAGTATCGCATCCTCAGAGGGCTTGCCTTCTCTCCTCACAAATCTAGAACCCAAGATTTTCCCAGCCGCGTAGAATTTCTCTACATAGTCTACCGTCAAATTAAAAAATCCCAGACCTTTTTGTTTGTCATGAGACATACAGACAGTCGCGAGGACTATCGTCTCGCCGTATTTCAACATCACTGAACCATGAGCTTGTTCTGCTAAGTCTGTAAAAATAGCAGTCAAATTCTTTCCACCAATCTCTACACTATATTCTTTTTTTTGCATTTTATTATTTACCCCGAGCAACGTCGAGGGGAGCTCCCCTTCAGACTAAAGTATTGTTCTCAATTAACATCATTTAGAACAAAACTGCATGTCTGAAGGCGAACGGATTAACTAGTAATATGCTTATAATGCTAGCATTTTTAGGCTAAAAGGCAAGAAAAAGCAACTAATTAGAAAAGCTCCGAGTGAGTACCTATATCGAATAACACCAAAACAATTTTTTGTTCTTCAATTTTATATAAAAGTAAAATGTCTCCGCGGATATGGCATTCTCGAAACCCATCATACTCCCCGTGCAAAGCATGATCTTGATATGTGGAATCGAGTGAGGCACCGGAAGCTAATAAATCTATAACGTAATCAATGTCCTTTCTCTTTATTTTTCCAGAATGAAGAAATTTATTATAAGATTTTTGAAATTGCTTAGTATAAAATTTAAGATACATAAATTATTTACCAGCCTCAATGTCATCAAACATCTCTTTTGTGGATGTATGCCCCTTTCCATGTTTCACAACCCAAGCAAATTCTTTATCCCATCTTTTTCTATTTGCTCTTGTTTTTTTAGTACTAGGCACGAAAGGCATACACTGGTCTATTGCTACCTGATTTAGAAACATTTTTACTCCGGAAGACATATCAATTCCCATGCTCTTAAACGCTTTTTGAGCTTTGATTTTCGTCGGACTATCTATCCTAATTTGCATTGTTGTATTCATATTTAAAGCATATACTATTGTAATGACAATGTCAATACAAGTATGGTGTAAAAATTCTACCTCACTCCAATCAAATATTTTTTAGGATTTTCAGAGAGATCTATGAAGTCATCCACCACTTCACGAAGTTTCCCAGAGGTTGATTTACCAAAAGATACGACTTCCACTTGTATTCCGAAAGTTTGCAAATATTCTACTAAAGGAATGAAATCTCCATCACCTGATACTATTATTACTGAATCAAGTCTTGAAGACATCTTAATAGCGTCCACAGCCAGGCCCACATCCCAGTCTGCCTTTTTGCTTCCGCCGGCAAATATTTGCAAATCTTTTGTCTTAGTTTCAATGCCAAGCTTCTGTAATGCTTCAAAGAAATTTTTTTCGTCCCCTGATTCAGTCGTGATGACATATGCTACGGCTCGCACAAGCTTCCTGCCCGCAACAGCATCTTTTAAAACCGCACCGAAATTAACTCGCGCATTATATAAATTGCGAGCACTGTGATAAAGGTTTTGAGTATCGATAAAAACCCCAACTCTTTGTTCTTTATGTTTTATTACTGTCATATATATATTATATCAGATATTAAAATTCGTTGCAGGCGTATTTTTTAGAAAGCCTTGCGCAGGCTGACGAGCCGAGCAGTTCGCTCGCAAAGCTTTGCGAGATAGATTGCTTTATAAAAAGTATGCCAAAAAAGAATTTTATAAAACTAAACAAGTTCTATTTTCTTGATGAGCGCGTTGTATCGAGCCTTGCTCGTTCGTTCTAAATATTTCAAATGAGTGCGTCGATCAGCCACCATCTTGATGAGTCCTCGGCGAGAATGATTGTCCTTTTTATGCTTCTTTAAATGCTTTGCTAGTTCATCAATCGCAGCCGAAATGACAGCCACTTGCACCTCTGGAGATCCAGTATCCTTGTCGTGAATCTGATTTTTCTTGATAATTGTCTGCTTTTTCTTGGTTGCTAACATGTCCATAATAGTAGCATAAAGTGACAAAAATTGCAACCTACATTGTGCGACATGGTATAATCGGGTATGGCATCCCTCAAAGACCTCAAAACCCAATTCCTAGAATATATCGAAATAGAAAAAGGTCGTTCGCTGAGAACCGTGGAAAATTATGACCACTATCTTAGTGTTTTTATTGACCAAACAAAAATTACTGACCCAAAAAATATTACGGACGAAAAAGTCCGAGACTTCCGTATCTGGCTCAACCGCCAATCCACCGGCAAAAATCGTGCAACGGGTGAGACTATGAAAAAGAAAACTCAAAATTTTTATTTAATTGCTTTGAGATCATTTCTAAAATTTTTAACGAGAAGAAACATCACCTCTCTCCCCTCTGACCACATAGAACTCGCGAAAGTGAGCGAGAGACAAATAGACGTCATCTCCATAGAAGAATTAAAAAGATTGCTCGATGCCCCAAATAAAGAAAAGGATCCAGAAAGAAAATTTCGAGATAAAGCAATTTTGGAAATGCTGTTTTCTACTGGCCTACGTGTCTCTGAACTTTGTTCTCTGAAAAATGATATCGACTTGCACCTAGATGAATTCTCTATCCGGGGTAAAGGTGGCAAGGTCAGAGTTGTTTTCCTGTCTGATGGAGCCAAAAAAGCAGTCAGGGATTATCTAGCCCTCCGGAGGGACATGTCAGATGCCCTCTTTGTAAAAATAAACGACGAAAAAGTAAAAGAGAGAGAATCTAAGTCAAAAAATGGCAAGGCGTCAGAGGATCAAACACAAGAAGAAGGACTCACTAGTCGTTCGATAGAAAGAGTTGTGAAACGATATGCCACTATCGCCGGAATTTCTAAAAGAGTTACTCCACACGTGATTCGTCACGTCTTCGCCACCGACCTGCTCAGTAATGGCGCCGACATACGTTCGGTGCAAGCCATGCTCGGCCATGCCAACATCGGAACCACCCAGATCTATACCCACGTAACTGACAAACACTTGCGAGATATACATAGGAAGTTTCACAATAAAGCATAAAAGCCAGACAAAAAGAAAACCGCCCTCCAAACGGTTTCCATTTGTTGAGCGGTTGATTTATCTTGGTGTTAAATTGTACGTTGCAACTTCAATGACAAACACACAAAACAACACGCCTAGAGACAAGCCTGTGCAATTCCACCAGATAAAGGTAGACATGATCACGGCTATCAAATGACCATATTGGAGATTATGTTTTATATTAACAAGCATTGGCAGTGTTCTCATCCCCACCCTCTTGTCTTTTTCTACGTCACGCCAATCTCCGATTGCATTCCGAAGAATCAACACCACCAACGCCACCCACGGCAGACTAAGACCATAACCACAAATCCCAGCCACCAAAAAGAAAAGTTGGATACCCCGAAAGACAGGAGCCCAGACTCCCCATTTTTCACCAGTCTTTTTTGTGTAACAAAAACTAGCTACTAAAAAAGGAATGATTTCAATTTTTTGATACATAGGCATCCCCACCAAAACAAATGCAGCCCACAACCACTTTGGCAGTATCACCCTGCACTGGTGCAAATGCTTACTTTCTAGGTAAGCAAGAAAGCCAACGTGAAGACATATAACACCGACAAACTCTGCACCAGTAGCCTTTACAGCCACAAGCAAAAGAGCTAGGTCAACCAAGGAATATATCCTCAATTGACCAATGTAATTAAGAATAGTTTTCGTAAATCCTCCTTTTTATTGTTAATGAACGTTGTTTAATAACATTTCACATCATTTTTAATTTTAGTCAATATTTATAGCTTTATTTGACAAAAAAATATAAATAAACTATACTTTTTATATTAATTAGTAATATATTACGAATAAAATGAACGAGAGAGGCCTGGATTTAATCGACCAAAAGATACTTTATGAGCTAGATTTGAATAGTAGCCAGTCTTTTTTAGATTTAAGTAAGAAAATAGATATTCCAAATGAAACTATTGCCTTTCGGGTTAAAAGATTGCAGAAAAATGGCTATATCAAGAACTTCGTTAATACAATTAATGTTTCTAATTTAAATAGTTTTTACTATAAATTCTTTTTTAAATTTCAAAAGACTATTCCAAAAATAGAGAAGGATATTATCCATTATCTCCGTGCCCATCATGGCATCGCCTACTTAGCGAGACTGGAAGGAAGATTCGATTGCACTTTTTTAGTTTTGGCTGAAGGAATTGCTGATTTGTATGCATTTCTGGTACCTTTCAAAGAGAAATTTGGGGAATATATTCTAGAGCAGGAAATTTTAACCATGACTTCAGTGCATAGATTCAATTTTCGTTTCTTTTATGAAAATGGGAAATTGCTTCACTCTCATTATCCAGAAAAATTGGAGAAACCCGACATAGATGACCTAGATTACGCTATTATCACCACGCTGGCGAAAAATTCTCGAGCAAGTTTGAGTGAAATAGCTAAAATAAACAAGGTTCATTCAAATGTAATAAGTTACAGAATCCAGAAACTTAAAAATTCAAAGATTCTGGGGAGTGCAGTCTTAGATATTGATTTTAGAAAATTTGGAGTCGAACAGTATCAAATAAATTTTACTTTAAAAAATCAAAGTCATGTACAAAAAATTATAGATGCGGTAGCTTTACTACCAGAAACAACTTTCGCCACTGTCACCCTGGGTAAATACGACCTTGCAGTGGAATTTGCAGTAAGAAACAAAGAAGCTTTAAAAAGGATCTTGGATAAAATAAAAGTTGAATTTAGTGACACAATAATCAGCCAAGATATTTTTGAAATGGAAAAATACACAGTCAATTGGTTCCCTTATAGTATAATAAAAAAATGAAAATAATGTCTTGGAATGTAAACGGAATACGGGCGGTCCATAAAAAGGGGCTTTTTGTGCCTTTTGTGGAGAAATACCAGCCGGATATACTGTGTCTGCAAGAAACCAAAGCGCAAGAACATGAGTCCCCGATAGATTTAGCTGAATATCAAGAATATTGGAATTCAGCAGAGAAGAAAGGCTACAGCGGCACAGCTATTTTCACAAAACATAAACCAATTTCAGTTTTACTGGGACTCCCAGAAAAGATTACTAAAAAATACGATGTAAAAGACGACGGCTACGGCAATCCAAATACGGAAGGCCGAGTCGTGACCGCGGAGTTCAAGGAATTTTACGTGGTGAGTGTCTACACTCCAAATGCTAAAGACGACCTTTCGCGCATACCGCTCCGCCATAAACAATGGGACCCGGCATTTCTCGCCCATGTCAGAGAACTCGAACAAAAAAAGCCGGTCATCTTTTGCGGAGACTTGAATGTGGCGCATACTCCTGACGATCTAGCCCGACCAAAAGAAAATGTAGGCAAAAAGGGCTTTACCGACGAAGAGCGTGAAGGAATTCAAAATATAATTGACGCTGGTTTTGTGGACACTTTTCGAATATTTACCAAGGGCAACGGGCACTACAGTTGGTGGAGCCATTTTGCCAACGCCCGAGCGCGCAACATTGGCTGGAGAATTGATTATATTTTTGTAAGTTCCAAACTGGCCAAAAAAGTTACCAAAGCAGAGATCTTGCCCAATGTCCTAGGCTCTGACCACTGCCCGGTTGGGCTTGATATATCTATATGATATAATCAAGCAGTTGAAGGTCATCAAGTCCATAAAGTTTGTAAAGTAAATGCATTCTAGATTCAACTTTATAACTTTCAACTTTATAACTTTAAAAACTAATGCCATGAACCACACAAGACTAGACCAGCTTTCGGACGGAATATTTGCGATAGTTATGACGATACTCGTTTTTCAAATCAAATTGCCAGATATTTGGGGGCCGATAGACAACGCGGGGCTGTGGTCTGAAATTGAAAAATTAATTCCTCTATTTCTGAGCTACGCTTTAAGTTTTGCATTACTCTTCACCTATTGGCGTGCGCACCACTTTTTTATTTCCGTTTATGCAAAAAATATAGATTCCACCCTGACAAATATCAACGCATTATTTTTTATGTTAATAAGTCTAGTACCTTTCTCCGCCAGCATTCTCGGTCAATTCAGTGAGAACGAAACAGCTGTCATAGTATTCGGTGTGCATGTCATCTTGATCGGCCTTTGCTTGTACTGGATGCGTAAATACGTTTTATATTCTCCACACATTCAAAATCCAGAAATAAGCGCCCACGCTATCCGTGGCAGCACCGTCCGCACCCTCGCCCCTGTCATCTTTGCCGCTATCGCCATACCACTTTGTTTCATGAGTATCAAACTGTCTTTAACTTTGTTTACCTTTGCAGTGATTTTTAATCTTTCAGCTTATAGCACTCACCTTTTTGAGAATATTGTAAGCAAGTTTCATCAAAGATAGAATTAAACTTTTTTTGATTGGTCCAATCTTTTTGCTTCAGCCCAAGCTAGCTCGTATATTTTTTTCATACTATCGGCTATTTCGGTGCTTTCGATGATTATTCCCAGCTTCTCCCTCCAGGAGGCGATCATGACTTTATTGTCATATATATTAATCTCAGGTGAAAAATAATATTTATCAGCTGGCACAAAGGCAATGTCTCTTTTCTCTTCGGCATCATGCGTCCGGCGTTCTTGCCCAAGTATAGTTTCCGGAACAATTGCCCTGATGGATATATTTTTTTCAGCACGTCTCTGATAATATTTTGGAAAATAATTCGGCAAGGCTTTGTGCATGTCGTCTATCGTCGCGTAAGCCCGAATGGCTTCAGAACTTGTAAGTGTATCTTCATAAACATGCTCCAGCCCTTCTTTGCCTTCATAAAATCTGATTTTTGGACGATTTTGTTTAGCATGAAGAAGCTCAAGCTCGGGGATAATTGTCTCCGACTTTTTTATATGCTCCGAAATTTGTTCTGCTTGTTTTTTTAGATAGGCCGTTATGGCTCCCGGCGGCTCAACTGCATATTCTGACTTTGGTTCTTTGCCAGAAATAGAAACCAGACCCTTGTTGGTCAGGGATCCCAAGATGTCATAAGCCGTGGTCCTGTTTATACCAGCCTTACTACTAATTTGTCGCACTGTACCCTTTCCTAATTCCAAAAGAGCCACATAGACAATCACCTCTTTGTCGCTGAATCCAAAAGATTGGAGATTTAATTTAAGTTGAATATTTTCATCTTTCATACATCAATGATATCGCAGAATATATTCTGTGTCAATCTTTTTCCACAAAACTGTGTTGATAACACTAAATATATTGTTATATATGGCTTATTCATATATTTTATTGACGATATATATTGACAATAGTACTTAATATATATATTATCACAATATGGTTAAACATATAGAAAGTGGAATATCGGGAAAAGGTTTGGGGTATCATTACCTTCAGCAAATCAGAAATCTTGCGCTTAAATTTCAAATTAAAGGCATCGTCTTTACAAGACCCGATGGTAGTATTAAAGTTGTGGCAGAAGGAGAAGAAAGTGATTTAATGCAATTTGCGAACAAACTCGAAAGAGAAAGCAATTCCAGAGATGTAGAAAATTTCTATACAAAATGGAGTGAACCAAATAGAGATTTAGAAAGTTTTTATGTAGTAACTAGTTAGAAATATAAAATTATGCAAAACTATTGCAAAACATGTAAAACAGATTTTGAAATAAGAAAAGAAGACCTCAATTTTTATGAGCAAGTAAAAACTGTGCCACCGCTCGACTGCCCTGACTGTCGCATGATGAAACGCCTCGCCTTCAGAAACGAAAGGACTTTTTACAAAAGAAAGTGCGACATGTGCCAGAAAGATATGATTTCTTTGTATACGGCAAACTCCCCTTTCCCCATTTACTGCAATGAATGCTGGTGGAGTGACAAGTGGGATCCAAAAAGTTTCGCACAAGATTATGACCCAAGTAAAACATTTTTTGAACAATACAGGGAACTTCAAAAGAAAGTCCCGAGATTATCTCTCATGAATCTAAATGCGGTCAGAAGCGATTATGCAAATGGGGCATCAGATAATAAAGATTGCTATTTGATCTTTGGAGCGGAAAATAATCAAGACTGTATGTATAGTAGACTAGTACAAACCTGTAAAGGAGTCGTAGATTGCGCCTTCATTCACAAATCTGAGCTTTGTTATGAATGCATCGATGTCCGTGAATGCTTCAAATGTATGTTTTCGGAGCAGTGCCAGTCATCGACCGATTTAATTTTCTGTTACAACATGCGTAATTCTAATAATTGCATCTTCTGTACAAATGGTAGAAATATTTCTAACGCAATTTTAAATGTAAAATATACAAAAGAAGAATATGAGCAAAAGAAAGCTGAAATTTTATCGAGTTATGAAAGTATTGAGCAAGCAAAAAAAGAATTCGAGCAGTTGAAGAGCAATATAATTGTGAAATACGCCTCTCAGACAAAATGCCACAATGTGACTGGAGACTATATTCACAATTGTTATGACGGCATAAGGGTTTTTGATACATCGGATGCAAAGAATTGTTCATATATGGTGGATGCCGAAAGTCCGATCGACTGCATGGATTGCAATAATACCTACTACAAACCAGAACTTTGCTACAACATGATGGGCGTCTTGCAGAGTAGTAAATGTAAAAATTGCGCTTTTGCATTTTATTGTAATGAAGTGGAGTATTCAGAAAATTGTCATAACCTCTCGAGTGCTATGGGATGCAATGCTATCCGCAAAGGTCAATATATGATTCTCAATAAAGAATATTCAAAGGAAGATTTCTACAATATTAAAGAACAAATCGATACACAAATGAAAAAAGATGGAAGTTTTGGGCAATTTTTTCCTCCAGAGCTTGCACCTTTTGGTTTTAATGAAACCTTGGGTTATGACTATTACCAAATCACCGAAAAAGAAGCCGCAGAAAGAGGTTTTAATTGGCAGAAACAAGCGACGGGCACATTTGGCAAGGAAACTATAAAGGAAAAGGATATTCCAGAGACAATAACAGAGATCATAGATGATATTTTACAAGAAATTTTGGTTTGTAGTGACTGTAAAAAGAATTTCCGTATCACTAGAGCGGAATTAGATTTCTATAAGAGGATGAATTTGCCTCTGCCACACAAAGATTTCGAGTGCCGACACCAAGACCGCATGAAAAAGAGAAACCCACGCAAACTTTGGCATCGTTCTTGTATGTGTGAACTAGAAAAACATATTCACGGAACAAATAAATGCGAAAATGAATTTGAGACCTCATACTCCCCCGATCGTCCCGAGACAGTGTACTGCGAAACCTGCTACCAACAGGAAGTTTCTTAATTTAGCATTAGTACGCGACCGCTTGTTATTGCTAAATTACACATTTACGCCATGGCGTAAATGTGTTCTATGAATTTTTCTATTTCACCCCGTGTTTTTTATGAAGTTTAGCAACTTCTTCCTCTTCTAATTCTTCCTTTTTTTCTTTGCCTTTGTCGCCGAGAGCTTTGAGTTCCTTGTCAGAAAGCTTATTTAGGGAATTTACTAGTTCTGAAAGATTTTCGACAGTATTTTTTGCAGGATCTTCTAGAACTTCCTCTAGAAGCGAGCTCAACATCCACCCCATGCGTGGTCCAGCTTTGATGCCGAGGTCTTTCATCAGGAAATTACCATCAATTTTTAACTGACCGACGGATATTGGGTCTCGCAAGGCCTCTTCGATCATGGCAAAATATTTTCTGAGGCGATATGGTGCTTCTTTTTTCTTCATACCCACCCTGTCACACTCGCGAATGTTCATCAAAAGCCAAATGTTATCCACACCAACTTTGGCAATGATTCGGCGCACCGCCGAGAGTGTAATCAATTCTGTGTCAGAGAAAAACATATGGTTGCGCACAAGCTTTTCCACCAATTCAATTTCTTTTTTAGGAAATTTTAATCTCTCCATTATTTTTTTGGCCATTCGCGCCCCGACAACTTCGTGGCCGTAAAAAGTGTACTTTTTCTTAGGAGAAAAACCGGCAAGCGATTTAGCATGGTCTGGCTGGGGGAGGGACCCAGGTAACCGAGGACCTGATAAATTGGTTGACGGTTTTTCTCCTGCCAAACGTCTTGTCTTCGGCTTGCCAATATCATGGAAAAGCGCTGCGAGCCTTATTTCTAAAGGCCAATTCTTGTCGGCGGAATGTTGCAGGGCATGTAATAAATGCTCCCAGACATCATAAATATGTTCGCCCAATTGTTCGCAACCTATCCCCTCTTCGAGCTCCGGAATAATATGTTTTAGTAATCCAAATTTTTCAAGCATCACCAAACCAACAGAAGGATTGGCGCTAGTTATTATTTTTACAAATTCATCACGAATTCTTTCTTCAGATATTTTTTTTATTAAATCTGCATTTTTCAAAATACTTTCCATTGTTTCATACGACACAGAAAAATTTAATTGGCAAGACAAACGCACCGCGCGCAACATTCGCAGAGCATCTTCTTGGAAACGATCATCCGGCTTCCCCACCGCCCTTATCGTCTTGTCCTTGATGTCCTTTAGACCATCGAACATGTCCGTTAGATGTCCTTTACTATAGGCCATCGCATTTATAGTAAAATCACGTCTCTTAAGATCATCTTCCAGCTTGTCACTGAATTTAACCTCATCTGGATGCCTAAAATCGCTATATTTTGCTTCAATTCTATATGGGGTAACCTCTATTTGGCGCAATGTTTCCCGTGAAACATCTTCTTGAATAACAGCCACAGTACCAAAGGTGTTTTCGTAAACAGTCTTTTCAAATAGTTTTCCAATATCCTCCGGCTTGGCATTGGTGGTAACATCCCAATCTTTAGGTTCTTTACCTAGAATAAGATCTCGGACACATCCACCAACTAGGTACGCTTCAAAACCAGCCTGCTCAAGTACATCTGTTACATGTGAAACCTCTTTAGGTATTTTAAGTATGATGTTGTCCATTACTTTATGTGGTCAAGGATGCTTTTCTAATGAAAAGTATCCTGTACTTTGTGCACCCAGAGGGATTCGAACCCCCAACGACAGTTCCGAAGACTGTTGTGATATCCATTTCAC
>JAZKJK010000013.1:0-9929 GCA_040384365.1 Patescibacteria group bacterium
TTTCCAGAAATATTGAAAAGGCGAATAATTATGTCAGGCAATCGGCCGACTTTAATTACTTTGCTGCGATGCAGGGCTTTGATTTAAATGGCAAAACTCTGGGAGTTGTCGGCACAGGGAAAATCGGCAAGAATGTGGCCAAGATTGCCCAAGGCTTCGGAATGAATGTCGTGGCTTATGATCTATATCCAGACTTGGTTTTTGCTAAAGAAAATAATTTAAAAGACAACTTTCTATATAAAAGTCTGAACGAAGTTGTTGCGCAGGCTGATATTCTAACCCTCCATGCTCCTTATACAAAAGACAATTATCATCTCATAAACAAAGAAAATATTGCTACGATGAAGAGGGGGTCCTTTCTGATAAATACTGCTCGCGGGGAATTGGTGGATACCGACGCGCTAGTCTGGGGCTTAAAAGAGGGTATTATCGCTGGGGTTGGGCTCGATGTATTGGAAGGCGAGCAAGAATTGAAGGAAGAGATCGAGCTTCTCTCTAGATCTTCAGGCTCCATGAAAATGGAGGAGTACAAAACACTTTTAGAAGATCGTATGTTGATAGATATGCCAAATGTTATTATCACCCCCCATATCGCTTTTTATACTCGGGAGGCAGTCGCTGAAATTCTCAAAATAACAGTTGAAAATATCAAAAGTTTTCTTGCTGGCGCGCCAACTAATCTCGTAAAATAAATTGGTGCGGGATGGGGTAATCGAAACCCCGTCTAATCCTTGGGAAGGACTCATTTTGCCACTAAACTAATCCCGCAATTATTTAAAATATATCTTGATTTTGACTTTACAGCAAGTATGATATAATCAAAGTATTAAGAAATAATATTTAAAGAATTCCATGAAAAACGTAATTATTTATTCAACCCCCTCTTGCCATTTTTGTCATATGGCCAAAGAATTCTTTAAGGAGAAGAATGTCCCCTTTACTGATTTTGACGTGGCTAGCGATCCTGAGAAAAGAAAAGAATTGGTAGAAAAAAGCGGGCAACTCGGTGTGCCGGTCATTATCATTGATAATGATTTGATTGTCGGTTTCAACAAGCCAAAGATAGTGGAACTTCTTGGACTTTAATGGTGTCCTCGGCGGGAATCGAACCTACAATTACTCCTTAGGACGGAGTCGTTATATCCATTTAACTACGAGGACTATGAATATAATCTAACATAAAAAAAACCTATTTGGAATTGGATTTTTTTATTTCTTTTTGCTAGTATTCCTATATGTCTCCTGAAGAAAGAGAACTTTTAAATAAGTGTGTCAGTCTTACGGAAGATAACAATAAAATGTTGCTTTCCATAAAAAGGGGGATGCGTTGGGCGAGCATTACGAGGGCTGTATATTGGTTATTTATTATAGGTGCCTCTGTCGGTGCTTTTTATTTTCTTCAGCCGTACATAGATCAGTTAAAGGGTGTATACAGTGGAGCGAGTGATGTGTTGTCTAGTTTCGGAGAATAGTTTTTACAAAATACACAAATGCCTGGGTAGCTCAGTAGTAGAGCTCTCCCCTGAAGAGGGATAGGTCGGCAGTGCGATTCTGCCCCCAGGCACCTTGATGGAGAATATTTCTAGATTGACTTGATTCTAACGCTGTTTTTCTTTTCCTTGTCTACTTTCTTGATCTTGATCGTTAGGAGTCCGTGACGCTCTGTAGCTTCGACTTCTTCGGGTTCTACTTCGGCTGGGAGTGATATGGTGCGTGAAAATCTACCCCAGTAAAGTTCTTTGGAGAAATAGTTATCTTCGTCTATATTTCTAGACTCTTCGCGATGCCCAGTGATGGTGATGATGTCGCGAGCAATGGTCAGCTCGATGTCTTCTGGTTTAACTCCAGCCACCATTGTTTGAATGACAATATCTGTCGGAGTCTGGTAAACATCGACAGCTAGTTCTGCTTCTTCGTTTTCTTCTTCTATCCAATTATTTTCTTGTTGTTTCTTGTCTTTTGCACTCACTCTCACCGACTTTTTCGGTTCCTCATTTTCTTCTACGCTGACACTTCCTGTTAATATTTCCCAAAAACTTCTTTTTTTGTTTTCCATAAATTTAATCCATTCTCCTTACTTTTTCAAAAAGTAACATTACAATAATAGTGACGACCCACAAGAAACCACAAACCTTAAAAAAATTATTTAAATCGCCTGCATTCTCTCCTATTATAAAAAAATTAAAGATACTATGCAAGGCGATCGCCAAGATAAGGCCAACAATAAAATATATTTTCTTCTTAAACCATCCCATATGCAGGGAAATACCGAGCGTAATACCCAGAATTCCACTCGAAATAGCGTGGAGCAGGGTAGACCCCAAGAATCTGAGTTCTCCTGTTAGTAAGCCCATCAGGTTGTTGCCAATATCCAGAGGTTTAACTAGAAATAGGGCATTTTCGAGCCCTGCGAAGCCCAGAGCGGCGGTCATCATATAGATAGGCCATTCCATGGGTTCATCAATATAAGTCGTTCTGTAAAGGATAAGTAGAACCACCAGATATTTGATTATCTCCTCGGCGGAGGCCCATAGGATGAGCTGGCCGTCTGGTGAGCTTATGTGCGCGTGGATGAATTTTTGAATCGGCAAGACAAAGACGACTCCGATCATTCCCGCAATGAAAATTATTGCTAGAACCCCTTTTGGCTCAGACTTTTTTTGTTCTCTCTTTATCCAAAACCACAACCACAAAAGAGCGGGGATAAGGCCACCAGTCAATGCTAAAGCGATTATTTTCGGGTCGCTAGTCATTTGGTTTATTGTCAGCAATGCCAAGGGGCCATTTTTCAACCATTAATAAATTTTTCTTAGTAGGCATCATAGACCATATTTCCTCGGTGACGAATGGCATAAAGGGATGCATGGCTTTCAGCAGGGTCGTGAGGTGGGTGGCGAGGAGTGTTTTTGCGGAATCAGCATTTCTGTTTTCTAGAATTTTTTTCTTTGATCTCTCAATTATTATATCAGCAAAAGTGTGCCAGAAATAGTGATATAGCTTTTCGGCGACAATAGAAAAACGGAAATTATCCATTTCGTTTGAAATTTCCACGAGCAAATCTTGCAATTCTTTGTCGCTTTTTCGGTCCTCCTCATCAAGTGTCGGCAAATTTACGAGATCGAGATCTTTGGTCTGGTCTAAAACAAACCTAGAAGCGTTCCAGATTTTGTTTGTGAATTTTCCATATCCTCTGACATCGTTCTCATTTAACTTCAAGTCATTTCCCGGAGTATTGCCGATGACCATAGCCATGCGTAGGGCATCGTTACCATATTTTGCAATGATGTCTAATGGATCGATAGCTTTTTCTCCGAGGGATTTAGCCATCTTCTTGCCATCCGCGGTGCGGACCATGCCGTGCAGGTAAACATTTTCAAATGGCACCTCGTCTAGTAAGTATTGGGACATCAGGATCATGCGAGCAATCCAAAAGAACAGAATATCATGACCAGTTTCCAGAACCGTGGTCGGATGGTAGGTTTCCAAATCTTTTGATATTCGCGGCCAGCCGAGAGTGGAGAAAGTCCAGAGTCCCGAGGAGAACCATGTGTCCAATGTGTCTTCGTCTTGGGTCCAACCATCGCCGTCTGGAGCTTCTAGCCCCACAAATATTTCTTTACCCTTGTACCAAACAGGAATCCTATGTCCATACCAGATCTGGCGAGAAATGCACCAATCACGCAGATTTTCTATCCAATTAAAATAAACTTTTTCAAAATGGTTGGGGATAATTTTTATTTTGCCTTCTCGTACTGGTTCGAGCATGAGCTCTTTGAGCGATTTGTTTCCACGAGAGGGGATTTTTTTATTTACATCCACGAACCATTGGAGCTTAGGAAGCGGTTCGATTATGCCCCCAGTACGTTCTGCAGTAGAAATATTTTGGACAAGTTCTTCTTCTTTTTCGAGTAGTCCCTCTGATTTCAACCATTCAACTATTATTGCCCTTGCTTCCACTACCTTCTTGCCAAGTAAATTCTCTTTGCCGACCACCATTTTTGCAAATTCGTTTATAACCTGTGGGCGAGGCAAATTGTGCCTGTCCGCTATCGCCCAGTCGATCAGAGAATGAGCTGGAGTTACACCGAGGGCTCCTGTGCCGAAATTTGGATCAACCTCTTTATCAGCTATGATTTTAATATGAATTGGGACTTCGCAGAATATTAAGTCATATTCTTTGCCGATAAATTTTGTGTATCGTTTGTCGTCCGGATGTACGGCCACCGCCGTGTCGCCGACTTTTGTTTCGGGCCTTGTGGTGGAAATTGAAATAGGGAAGTCTTTTGAATATTTAAATGTGTAAAGCTTGGACTTTCTCTCCTCGTACACTATTTCATCGTCCGAAATAACTGTTTGGCCTTTTGGATCCCAATTTACGATGCGGTGTCCGCGATAGATCAGACCGTCGTCATACATTTGTTTGAATGCAGTTTTGACAGCCAGGTTGCGAGCCTCATCTAGGGTAAATGCTTCTCGTGACCAGTCGAGCGACGCGCCCATCTTTTTACATTGGTTTACGATTGTATCGTGAGATTCTTTTGCAAATTTTTCCACACGCTTCAGAAATTCTTCACGACCCAAATCATTTTTACGGACGCCTTCTTTTTCCAACAACTTTTCTACTTTTGACTGGGTAGCAATAGCTGCATGATCCGTACCCGGCAACCAAAGCGTCTTTTTGCCCTGCATGCGCGCTTGTCGGATCATGATGTCTTGAATGACGAGCATGAGCGCATGTCCGGTATGCAAATTACCTGTGACATTTGGCGGAGGAAGGACGATAGAAAAAGCTGGCGCGTCGGCTTTAGTAATTCCTTTTTCTACACACACATCTGGGTTAAAAAAACCGCTATCTTCCCATAGCTTGTAGATTCTTTCTTCTGTTTCTTTCGGGTTGTAAGGCTTCAGCAGTTTGTCGTTCACGACTCAATAATATCATATCAGAGCCTTAGATTACCAGTCGCTTTTATGGTACTTGGTTTAGGAACTTTCTTCTTATTTTTTAGATAATTTAAGTATCCAGCGATGCCGATCATTAAGGAATTATCTCCGGCGAGTTCTTTTGTAGGAAGCAGGAGTTTGATTTTTCGGCCGACAGCTTTCTTCATCTCGCTTTTCAAATGTGTATTCGCCGCCACTCCGCCAGCCACGATCAAAGTCTTGGCACCATATTTTTCCATGGCTTTTTTGGTTTTATAAACCAAGCATTCTATTGCCGCATTCTCAAATTCAAGCGCTATCGCTGTTTTTATTTTGTCATTTTGCAAAATGTTTGAATGGGTTTTACTTAAGTCTCGAATCAAATAAAGAACGGCGGTTTTTAATCCAGAAAAAGAAAAATTAAAATTCTTACTATAGAGCATCGGGCGGGGGAGAGAAAAAGAAAATAAATTTTTTAGGGTCGCTGTCTCCGCGTGCTCGCGGAGCGCTGCCTCTCGGCCCGTCCTTCTGCGAGACACCCCAAAAAACTTATTTCTCTTTTTCGCTCCTATTCTTTCTTCTTCCGCCAACTTTGAAATCTGTGGTCCGCCAGGGTAGGGTAGGTCGAGCATTCTAGCAACCTTATCAAAGGCTTCCCCGACAGCATCATCCAAAGTCTCACCAACGATTTCATAATCCATCCATTTTTTGGTGAGCACTAGTTGGGTATGTCCGCCGGAGACCAGTAGGGACAAGATCGGGGTTTTTAATTTGGGAATTGTGAATTTACCCCTATGTTTTCCAAATACCGAAAGCACGTGTCCTTCCATATGGTTTGTGGGTATCACGGGCACACCCCATTTTTCTGCTATATTTTTTGCGAAAGAAATTCCTTCCCAGAGGCACATCTCTAACCCCGGCCCATAAGTCACAGCGATAGCGTCTACTGGTTTTACCTTTTTATCTAACTTTGCTTGTTTTAGACTCGCTTCCAATAGAATAGGTAAATTCTTTGTGTGTTCTCTTTTTGCCAGTACTGGATAAACGCCACCATAAGGAATATGGATTTTTATTTGTGAATTTGAGTTGTTTGCGAGCACTTTGAAAGAAGCATTTGTAGCACCTCCTGTTACCTCAAATATGCTAATGCAAGTATCATCACAGCTTGATTCAATGCTTAAAAGTTTCATAAATTATGTTGGGTTGTGGTCAGGAATAATTTTGTTTTCGTCAAAACAAAATTTTCACGACCCTGCCTCGTCTGTTTTTTCTACTGAAAAAACATGACTCCGGCTCGCACATACAGCAAGCAAGTAAAGCAGTTTACTTGCTTTTTGTATGTGCGCGATACAGGATTCGAACCTGTGGCCTACCCCACGTCAAGGGGTCGCTCTACCAACTGAGCTAACCGCGCATATTTTTAAAGCTACTTTTAGATATTAGCTTTTTTTCTGTATTCGTTCAAGTGCTAGAATAAAAGCGCCCATGCGTAGGGACGTCTTTGATTCTTGAGATTTTTCTAGCACTTTTCTTGAAGCATCTTCCATAATCAATTTTAATTTCTCAAAAACTTCTTTTTCACTCCAATGTTCATTTTTTAAATTTTGTTCCCATTCAAAATATGACACAGTTACGCCTCCAGAATTCGCCAAGATATCTGGCACCACCGGAATGCCTTTTTTAAATAAAATTTCATCCGCTTCTGGGGTGATCGGACCATTGGCAAGCTCTAGGATGGCCTTGGCTTTTATTTTGTCAGCATTAATATCTGTTATGACATTTTCAAAAGCGGCTGGGATCAAGAGGTCGCAGGGGAGTTCTAATAATTCTTTATTTGTAATATTTTTTGCACCTGTGAAATCTTTCAGGCCACCAGTCTTTTTCTTATGAGCTTCGACTTTTTCTAAATCTAAGCCATCTTTGTTAAATATTGCGCTTTTAGAATCAGATACGGCGATGACGATATGTCCATTTTCGGAAAAAATCCGAGCTGCGTTTGCGCCGACGTTACCGAATCCCTGAATCGCCACTTTACATTTTTCTTCCAATCCGAGCTCTTTGCGCAGAGTATCAAAAACATAAAATCCACCCAAGCCGGTCGCCCCTTCGCGTCCTTCGGAGCCGCCCTTGTCTAGAGGTTTGCCAGTAAACGCTGCTCTCGATTCGCCAGCATTTTTATTGCCAGTTATTTTTGCAAATTCGTCAGCCATCCAAGCCATTACCTCTGCCGTAGTATTCACATCTGGTGCTGGCACATCTTTGTATGGTCCCAAGACATGCGCCAAGCCTCGCACCCAGCCCCGCGAAAGCCTCTCGAGTTCGGCCTTGGATAAATCTTTAGGATTAACTGTTATGCCACCCTTGCCTCCGCCCATCGGAATGCCGGCGACGGCACACTTGAGTGTCATCCAGAAGGCGAGCGCTCGCACTTCATTTATTTCGGTCAGGGGGTGGTATCTGATTCCGCCTTTATAAGGTCCGAGCACATTATTGTATTGCACTCTATATCCCTCAAAATTCTTCACCTTATCGTCATCCATATTGACCGGTATTGAAATTCTAATATCATGGTTTGGTTCGCGCAGACGGGCGATAAAATCATTACCGAAATCTTTTATTTTAGCAACCTTGTCTAGTTGCGCCATGGCGTTTTGGAACGGATTTTTCATATGTTTAATTATTTTTCTAACTTTTCAAGTATATCTAATTCTTCTTTTGAATTTGCACCCATAGCTTCTCGTGGTTCGATTAGTACACTTTCTATTTTTTGGCCATCTTGTATTGCTATTTTAAGTAAGTCTGTCAGATAATACTCGCCTTGTGTATTTTGCTTATTTATTTTTTTCAGACTCTCCCATACCCAAGGGGATCTAAAAACATAGTATCCAGGATTTACTTCTTTGGCATCTTGTTCCTGGTCAATCGCATCTGTTTTTTCACGAATACCTGTGATCTCATCGTTCACTCTAAAGATTTTCGCAAAATTTAAAAAAACTTTGCGTTCATTTTCAAAATCAGGAATTATCGAACTAGCCATAGTTATGACTGCACCAGTTTCCTCACTCTTTTTTAAAAGTTTTTTAATTGTTTGAGCACTAACATAAGGATGGTCCCCGTATAAAACCAATATCCTCTCTGTATCACCGCAAGCATCTTTGGCGGAAAGGAGAGCATGCGCAGTACCAAGTTGCTCATGTTGAATTACATAAATGAAGTTGTCCCCCAGTGTTGACTTAACTAATTCTGCTTGGTGGCCGATAACTACTATAGGTTTTCCTTCAATAACCTGTGCTATGGAGGCTCGTAAGTGTTCAATCATTGGTTTACGATTTAGTGGTGCCAGGGCTTTAGGCAAATCACTTTTCATCCTCGTACCTTTACCTGCAGCCAAGATGATGATTTTTATTTTTTCCATAACGGAAAAGATTATAGCATTTTTTTATTTTTCTCGCTTCTCTATTTCTTTCAAAACTTTCGGGATTTTCTTGAAGTCTTCTTTTAAAGTTTCACGCATACTGCCATCATACAGAGCCGCCGCCGGATGATAAAGGGGGAAGAAGTATTTTGTGGCCATGCCCTTGAATGCTTTAATTAATAATTTGCCATGCGCATCGGAAATCTTGAGTTCGGGGAAAAAGTTGTTCATGGCGTGGCGACCTAGGCAGATGATGATCTTCGGACTTATTATTTTTATTTCATCCAGAAGCCAGGCTCGACAGGATGCTTTTTCTTCAGGCAGGGGATCGCGATTATCTGGTGGGCGATATTTTACGATGTTCGTAATATATATGTCTTCTCTTTTCATATTTATCAATTGGAGCATTTCATCCAAGAATTTTCCCGCGGCTCCGACGAAAGGCCGGCCGAGTTCATCTTCTTTTTTGCCTGGGGCTTCGCCGATAAATACAATTTCTGCATCGACATTGCCGACCCCAGGGACGGCTTGTGTCGCCGTCTTTTTGAGCTCACACTTGCATTCCGCCATCCATTTCTGGTGCAGATTTGCTAGGTCTTGAGTTTTTTTCATATCGTGAAGTATACAATAAATAAAGAAGCGCCGCAGGTTGTCCCGCGGCGCTTTCGTGATTTTCGATGTCTTTATTTTTTCTGCGCCATAACCCCGAGTAAACGGAGATAGGCGGCGTCCCGTCTGAGACATTCTGGTCCCGAGACAGTGCTGGTGCACAAGCCTTTAAGTCCAAAGGCTTCGATGGCTGACTGGTCGATAGTGTGTGAAACGCACGTGGTGTCCCATCCTCAATCCCGTTTAAGGGTTTGAGTAAGAACTTTAAGTTAATCTCGGTTGCTACCATGTGCATGGTGTCCATCCAGCGGCGGAACCCGTCTGCTGGCCACGTGGTGCGTTCTTTCTTATGGACCGTGTGCATGGGTCCCACTATTACTTCTGGACCACAGCCAGCGTCGGCGAACGCAATTGCATATTCTGCCTGTCTCCGGAGGGATTCAATGCACTGACGGCCTCCGTCAGTGAGTGGATCTGGTCCATCTCCCGGGTTGAATACGTAGACAAGGCCCAGCATATGTTCTTCTTTAAAGATACGGGCGACTGTGGTGGGCGGGAGGCTCTTCTGATCCATCAGAGAGGGTGGGATGACCATCCCACTGAAGCCTAGAGCTTTATCTGCCCGTAGATTCTTGGGTAGGTTTTCCCCCGTTATGTTTAACCCGTGGGCCAAACAGTTCGAGAGTACTGGTAGTGGTATTTTCATTTTTCTTTCTATTTGGTTTTTTGTGGTTTGCTTCCAGTGCCAATTCAAAGATCTAGGGTATTTCTACCCAAAAACTTTCATGGGCGGAAATTTGTTCCTCTATGTAATAACATATATATGAGATTTGTGTCAAATGCTAGAAATAAATAGCTTTTGCAATTTTATGTAAAAATGTTATTATATTTTCACTTGGACATATCGTTTATTGATATGCACCGGTGGACGGCCCTATCGTCTAACGGTTAGGACATCGGGTTTTCAATCCGGTAATCAGGGTTC
>JAZKJK010000014.1:0-54624 GCA_040384365.1 Patescibacteria group bacterium
CGGGGCGATTAACCCAGCGACCGGTGAAGTCTACAAATACAAAAAATGCGGACTCATCAACGCTCCACAGCATCGGAAGTCGTTGGTGAACTAATATGAAAAAAGATGCATTATTTTGTGTAGGACAGAAAGCTTTTATTGAGAAGAACGGAAAGGTTCTAGTCTTGAACGATCCGCTGGTGGGGTTGGATTTTCCAGGCGGTAAAATTCAAGAGGGAGAAGCACAAGAGGGCGACTTCAACAGCTTAATTGATGCCCTGAAAAGAGAAGTTAGAGAAGAAACAGGACTTGAGATAGAAGTTTTTGAACCATTTGCGGTCTGGTATCGCAAATTTCTAGAGAAAAATCATAGGAACTACGGAAAAGAAGTATATTTGGTGGCTTTCAGTTGTAAATATGTGTCGGGTGAAATCAAACTGAGCGAGGAACATAATAAATTCAAGTGGGTGGATCGGAGTGACTACAAAGAACTTAATGATGGAAGTGAATATTTTAATGCTCTTGAGAAATATTTTAAAAAATAATTTATGATCTTTCAGGTAATACAAATTAGAAAAATGGTTGGTGAAGCCAAGGAGAACCCAGGCAAGTTCGCGGGTGCGAAAATGGGGGAGCTATTTATGGGTATGTTGATTACGCCGTCACTGGTTGTCCTATCTGTTTTAGCAATTTTTTTTGTTTTTGGTTTTACAACTTTTATTGGCGGGCCATATTGGTTCTTTAAACTACTTTTCTTCCTATCTTTATCGGCAGTTATATGTATTTTGTATTTTTTAAGGAAAATTTATCTGATGATTAAATCTGTGGCGAAAGAGGTAATAGATAGTACAATTAAAGTAGAATCAAAAGTAATTAAATAATATGAAAAAACCAGAAAAAGGATTTTATTATCATTACAAACATGACCCCAAGGGAGAAGTAGGCAATTATGCTTATGAGGTTTTGAATATTGCTCACCATACTGAGGTAAAAGGTTTGGATGAATCAGCTATGGTAGTTTATCGTCCACTTTACTCAGCTAAAGTGTATGAAATAGGGAAACATTGGGACGTGCGTCCACTGGCAATGTTTATGGAGAGTATTATCAAAGACGGGAAAGAAATATCACGTTTTACAAAAATAATTGATCCTAAGATAATTTTTGAATTAGAAAAAATTAGGGATAAAATGTATGATTAAGGCTGTAATTTTTGATATAGATGGGGTACTACTTGATTCTTTCGAAGCAAATTTGAAGTTTTTTGATGATTTATTGCGAAAATTTGGTCACACTCCTCCCACCAGAGAAGAATACAAAGGACTCGTGGCTTCTCATATGAAGGCTATAATCAAACAATTCTCTAAACTAGAATCAGAAGACGATATACAAAAGATTTGGATAGAGGGTAGAGATAAAAAAGAAGTTCCATATCCTTCTCACCTTTTAAATCTTCCTAATAACTTGGAAGAAACTATAAAAATTTTACATAAGGATTTTATCCTTGGAATTGTTACAAGTCGTGAGAGGAGTGGTATATATAAAATACCCCAACTTGCTTCATTGGAAAAATATTTTAAAGTTACTGTTGCTTTTGAGGATACAAATGATCATAAACCTCATCCAGCTCCTCTATTTCTGGCAGCTAAAAAATTAAATATTAAACCAGAAGAATGCATATACATTGGTGATACTGAGACTGACTTAAAAGCAGCACGATCGGCTGGAATGAAGGCCATTATTTTTTCCAAAGAAATTTTTAAAGATGCACATGCGCAGACTGTAATATTTTCTGAATTACCAGAAATAATAAAATCTATAAATTTATGAAAATTGGTATAGGTTCAAAAAACAAAACAAAGATCAATGCAGTTTCGGAACTGTTGAAAGATTATCCGATGTTTGATAACGCGGAAGTTTTTGGTGTTGATGTAAAAATTGAGGAGTTTGGTCATCCCAAAAGTCTTGATGAGACAGTTGCTGGTGCGATTGAAAGAGCTAAAAAAGCCTACGTGGGGAATGATTATGGTTTTGGCATTGAAAGTGGGCTCATGAAAGTTCCACAAACAAAATCAGGTTATATGGAAATTGCGTTTTGCGCTATTTTTGATGGCAAGCAGATTCATATGGGAACTACTCCAGCATTCGAATGGCCGAAAAAAGTACTGGAGGGTATACTAAACAAAGGTTTGGATGGAAGTCAGGCAGTTAAAGAGAGTGGGCTGACTTTTCAAGAAAAGCTTGGAGAACTTAATGGTTTTGTAGGTCTTTTTACTAAAAACCGTTTGAATCGTACCGAATACAACAAGACTGCTGTCATGATGGCGCTTATGCATCTCGAAAATCCTGAGCATTATTAAATATGAAAAATCTGTTAAAAAAAATTAAGACGATATGGTGGATGGGGAAATCATTTAGCGCTAGGTATTATTATGGAAACCCATCAAGGAAATTAAAGATCATCGGGGTGACGGGCACGAATGGTAAGACGACTACGGCTACACTTCTCTACAAAATTGCGATTGCGTTGGGATACAAAGCGGGGCTTATCAGCACTGTAGAAACTTTAATAAATGGGGAAAGAATAAATACAATTAGTAAAATTCCTACCCCAGGGACTACCCCTGACTCTATCACTCTCACTAGACTTTTTCGCGAAATGTTAGACAGGGGTTGCGAATATGTTTTCATGGAAGTCTCAAGCCATGCGCTAGATCAAAAGAGGGTAGCGGGGGTAAAGTTCGTCGGAGGAATCTTTACGAATTTGACACATGACCACCTAGACTATCACAAGAATTTTTTTAATTATTTCGGAGCAAAAAGAAAATTTTTCACAATGCTAGGGAAGAGTGCTTTTGCGCTAACTAATGCCGATGATAAATATGGTCTAAAGATGATACAAAGTATACAAGCTCACCAGTTTACTTATGGGTTTGAACAAGATTTCGATAGTGTCCTTTTTCATGGCGAAATTAAAAAGATGGACTTCGAGGGTCTACTACTAGCCTTCAATAAAATAGAAATAAAATCAAAACTTCTTGGCAAATTTAATGCATATAATTTGCTCGCTGTCTGGAGCGCAGCGTCGCTCCTCGGTTTCGATATGCTCAAAGTCAAACATGTTTTGGCAAATATAATCGCGCCAAGGGGAAGATTTGAACATTTTATGTCGCAGAGTGGAGCCTTGGTTGTGGTGGATTACGCGCACAGCCCAGATGCATTAGAAAAAATATTGATGGCGGTACAGGAAATAAAAAAAGAAGGCAAGATTATTTCTGTTTTCGGTTGCGGAGGGGATAGAGATCCGTTCAAGCGAAAAATAATGGGTAAAATCGGAGCGACGCTTTCTGACACAGCTATTTTCACATCAGACAATCCGAGAAATGAAGATCCGGAGAAAATTATAAGTGAAATGCAAGTTGGTTTATTTCAAGAGGATTTAAAGAAAGTGAAAATAATATCAAATAGGCATGAAGCTATTCTCGAAGCGACCAAGCTAGCCCAAAAGGGTGACATCATTCTCTGCGCTGGCAAGGGCCACGAAGACTATCAGGAAATAGGTGGGGTGAAGCATCATTTTGATGATATGGAGGAGCTGAAGGGGGCACTCGCTAAGACATAAACTTTTTTCCGGTACGGATTTTTTGAAGCTTAAAAAATCCTGAAGTTTTCGCGCCGTCGCGCTCAAAACCCCTTCAAAAAGTTATGTTTTAGCGAGTTTGTGATAATATGACTTTATGGCTGATTTTGAGCAATATTTCAGGGGTAAAAAGGTGACGGTGGTGGGACTGGGGCTTCTCGGCAAGCGCTTAGGAGATATTGCGTTTCTTGCAGAATGCGGAGCGGAAGTTTTAGTGACTGATCTTAAATCTGCGAAAGAATTGGCTCCCTCAATTAAGAAGCTTGGGAAATATAAAAACATTAAATATGTTTTAGGTGAGCACAGATTTCAGGATTTCGAAAATCGAGATTTTATTTTAAAAGGGCAGGGAGTTGCTCTCGATTCCCCATATATTGCTCACGCTAGAAGCAAGGGTATACCTGTAGAGATGGATGAATCTTTGTTTGCGAAGCTTGTCAGTAAGTTAAATTTGAAAGTAAAAATAATCGGGGTGACAGGAACACGCGGGAAAAGCACTGCGACTATTTTAATTTATGAGATATTAAAGGCGGGTGGTGTGCGAGTGCATTTGGGCGGGAATATTAAAGGCACAGCGGCTTTGCCACTCTTGAAAGAAGTTAAAGATGGAGACACAGTTGTTTTTGAACTTTCTTCTTGGCAACTACAAGGCTTTGGTGAAGCTAAAATTTCTCCACAGATGGCGGTGTTTACGAATTTCATGTCCGACCATTTAAACTATTATAATAATGATTTAGAACAGTATTTTCTAGATAAGTCTTTTATTTATAAATTTCAAAAGAAAGGTGATTTGTTGGTCTTGGGTAAAAATATAAAAGACAAGGTGGGTAAAGTGAAAAGTAAAGTTATAATCGCAGATCCAAATGCGGTGCCACTTGCTTGGAAGATAAATTTGCTCGGCAAACACAACTTGGAAAATATAGCTTGTGCTCTAGAAATTGCGAGATTTTTGAAGATTGATGAAAAAATAATTAAAAAAGCAGTAGAGAATTTTGAAGCTGTATCTGGGCGTTTAGAATTAGTAAAAAATGTGAGAGGAGTAAAAATTTATAACGATACGAATTCTACCACCCCAGAAGCAACCATTGTTGCTTTAGAATCTTTTAGCGATAAGGTCATCTTAATCATGGGTGGCGTAGACAAGGGTATCTCGACCGATAATTTATCAGCTGTTTTGTCTCAGAAAACCAAAAAAGTTTTCTTAACGCCTGGGTCAGGTAGTGATAAAATAGAAAATAGAAAAGCAGATATAGAAAAAGTCGTGAATTTAGAAGAAGCATTAAAGAAAACAATGCAAATAGCAAAACAAGGCGACATTATTCTCTTCAGCCCCGCTTTTGCTTCATTCAATATGTTTAAAAATGAATACGACAGGGGAGATAAATTTATGAAAATAGTAAAACAACTTAAATAACTGCAAAATAAATGACAAAAGAAAATATCAGCGATCTGGCTAAAATCAAAAAAGTTTTCTTTATCGGCATAGGCGGTATCGGGGTCTCGGCGATTGCTCGGATGATGCTGGAAGCTGGCAAGAGAGTAGCAGGTTCGGACATTGGCGAAAGTGAGATAACTTCTGAGCTTGTGAAGCTGGGCGCAGAGATAAAAAAGGGACAGGGGGTAGAGCTCATACCTGACGACGCTGATCTGATTGTTTACTCAATCGCAATTGAAAAATATGATCCAGATTTCTTTAGTAAGTTGAAGAAATTAGGCAAAGCATTAAAGAGCTATCCCGAGATGCTGGGCATCTTAACCAAAGATAAATATACCGTGGCAGTCTCAGGGACGCATGGCAAGACGACGACGACTGCCATGATTGCTAAAATTTTGATTGATACGGGGGTGGATCCTTCGGTCATCGTGGGGAGTCTGCTGAAAGAATACAAGACAAATCTGATAACAGGCTTCAGTGATGTCTTTGTAGTGGAAGCTTGCGAATATGAAAGGTCTTTTTTAAATCTCAAACCGCAGATTTTAGTTATTACAAATATAGAGGTGGATCATCTAGACTATTACAAAGATATTGCGGACATTGAATCTGCCTTCAGAGAAATGGCAGGGCAGACTGCAGATTATATTGTCTGCAATCCAAAAGATTTAGCGACTTCTCATATACTAGTACATAAATACGAAGCAAAAATAGTAGACTATACGAAATATTTAGAAAAAGTTCCTCCGCTTTCAGTCCCTGGTGAGCACAACCGTATGAATGCCGCCGCCGCGCTCGCCGTGGCAGACATTTTGAAAGTTCCAGAAGCTGAAGCGGAAGGTCCAATTGCTGAATTTTCTGGCACATGGCGCAGATTAGAAAAAAAAGGACAAACAAAAGAGGGGGCTATCATTTATGATGACTATGCTCATCACCCGACAGAGATTAAGGCGAGTCTGCAGGCGCTACGAGAACTTTATCCTGTCGGCACTAAAAAAATCACAATACTTTTCCAACCTCACCTCTATTCTCGTACAAAAGCGCTGTTTGACGCTTTTGCTAAAAGTTTTAAGGAAGCAGATCAAGTGCTTCTCCTGCCTATATATTTTGCGCGGGAAGCTAAAGATGAAAGTGTTTCTAGTGAAAAACTAGCGAATGCTATTTGCGCTGAATTTTTGAAAGGAGGAAAAGAAGTTTTCGTTCAAGCCTTTCCAGACTTTACTGGAGCAGAAAGGGCAGTTCTCGATCTTTCGCTTGGTTCAAACGATGTATTTGTGACGATGGGAGCAGGGGAAGCCTATAAAGTTGCTGACAAAGTGTTAAAAATAGAATAAAACTCGTCGCAGGCGTACTTTTTAGAAAGCCTTGCGCAGGCGGGTAGCCGAGCAGTTCGCTCCGCAAGCTTGCGGAGATAGATTGCTTTATAAAAAGTATGCCAAGAGAGAGTTTTAATATCAAAAATACCCTTATTTTATAAGGGTATTTTGTTGTTGACATATACCCAAAATGTTGTCTAACTATTGACTTTTGAATCAGGATATGCTAATATATTGGTATATCCTTATAGTATAGGCGAAAGCTTATTATGTAAGGGTTTTTTAGTTTTAAGTCTAAAAAATATATGAAAAACAAAACATTAATTAGATTCGTACAGTCATTTATTCTTTTGCCAGGTTTGGCAATGTCTAGTGCTCCGGTGGGGCCTGTATCACAAGCTGTGATAAACATGGTGAATAGCCCGTCTGTGTTTTTACAAAAACAAAATACGGAAGCTGTCGATCCAGCAGTCATAGCTATGCAATCTAAGGCAGATGCCATAGACAATTATTTCAAGGTGCGCAATATGCCCCTCGAAGGTATGGGTATGAAAATGGTTCTCGAAGCGGAGAAGAATGATCTCGATTGGAGACTTATAGCGGCGATATCCGTGCGAGAATCCACTGGTGGTAAACATGAGTGTAAGAAAGTGGGCAATAATGCCTTCGGTTGGGGTTCTTGTAAAATTGGTTTTAGCTCCAATGAAGTAGCTATTGAGACTGTTGCCAGAAATTTAGGCGGTAACAATCCAAAGACTGCGCATCATTATGATGAAAAGACTACCATCCAAATTCTTCGGGCTTATAACCCGCCTTCAATCGTTCCGAGATATGCTGAACAAGTTATCTCTATCATGAATGCGATTGGCGCAGGGGATGTAACTCCGGTAACTCCTGTCACAACATAAAGCACAATAAAAAATCCCCCATATGGGGGATTTTTTATTTGATTGCTTTTTATTCTAGATGTACCAAAGTCATCTTTTGATCTTTTGGTTCGAAAAGCGTGATTTGGAAATTATAATTCTTTCCAAGTTCTAGCTTCTCACGTAGTTTAGATTCTGAAGCAAAAGTTGAATTGTGGACTAGGCCTGCGACTCCTTCTTTGATAGAGACGAGTGCGCCATGTTTGTTGTACTTGATGACTACTCCCTTGATGATATCGCCCTTCTTTAGTTTACCTTCAAATTCTTTCCAAGGATTTTCTTTGAGAGCTTTAACAGAGAGAGATATTTTACTGTCCTTGATCTCTATGACTTTAGCGCGGATTTTGTCTCCTATCTTGAACATAGTGCGAGGATTTTCTACAAGGCCCCAATCCAGCTCAGATATATGCACCAAGCCTTCGAGTCCGTCTTCAAGCTTTACGAAGACTCCGAAATCAACTAATCCAGCCACGGTACAATCTAGATCATCGCCCACAGCATATTTACTCAAGATTTCTTTCTTCTCTTCAGGATTGTTGTCTTTTTCAGAGAAAATTAACTTGCCCTCCTTTGGCAGGGTAGAAATAATCATGACCGAAATTTTTTGTCCTACCAGTTTCTTTAATTCTTTTAGGATTTTATCTTTATCAGAGTCGAGGACACGAGGGTAGTGGTCGGCTTTGAGTTGAGATGCTGGCAAGAATCCTTGAATACCTTGCCACTCCAAGATGAGTCCGCCCTTGTTGGCATCCTTGATTTCCAAGCTCATGACCGTCTTTTCCTTGATGGCTTTTTCAGCTTCATTCCAAGTTAGGGCTTGCTTAGCCTCCTTGAGAGAAAGCTCTACATAGCCGTCTGTATTTTCTGTGTCAACGACTTTGGCCTTGATGATGTCACCAATGTGTATCTTCTTTATTATGTCTTTCGCGTTAATAAATTCGCGACCATAAATGATACCTGCGCCATATGGGGCGAGGTCTACATATACGGATGATTTTTCGACACTAATAACTGCACCTTCTACTAGAGAGTCAACTTCTGGCTTGTTTACACTACGATTTACGATAGAACTCAAAACTGGATTTTCGTCTATCACTACAATTGGTTCTGCTACTTTAGTCATAAATTAAAAAGAAAAATCCGCGTTAAAGCGGATAAAAGGCTTAGGTTCTAACGCAAGAGGCGAGAGGGTTACCCTAAATCCATGCTTTTAATAAAAATTCACTTATGAAAATATACTACTACATCTGCGCAAAAATGCAAGCCTTCACTCAATCGTACAGTCCAAGCTTGTTCTTTAGGGTCTGTTTTAGCATTTGCAGTCTTGCTGCTAGGTATTGTTTTTTGGTTTCGGCAAATGCAAGGTCTTTTCTTTTAGAATATTTTTCAAACTCACTTTCAATATAGAAGGTTGCTGATGATAAAACATCTTCTAAAAGCTTTTTTCTTTTTATGTAGCTTAATTTATCAATTGTTGTTCGTATAACATTTAAAATTTTTTCCATAGGCACCAAAGCTTTTGGATTTTTTGTTCCTATAATAGGATAAGAAAATGCATCTAGAATGTCATCCAAATGTAATATATCTTTTGGGCTCAGCACAATTTTGCCTGATGGATTAATAGTGAAATTATATTTCAGGTTATGACATCCTACTTCTGTACTAATATCAAAAATCTTTCCTTTTCTCTTTAGCTTAAAATCTCTTTCAAAGTTAAAAAAATCTGCGTAGAAAGTATATGTTTCACTGTACACTTCTAGTCTTTCAGGGTCTTCGTAATAGAAAAGTATTGCATCAATATCAGAATTTTCCTTGCCGTAACCTTTCATTGTGGAACCAACTATTACAGATCCGCTGAATCTTGGGTCTTTGTTGCCCAAAGCTTCGAAAAACTCCCTTGCATACTTCAATTTTTCTGTTTGAGGCTCACCCTCATTAGTTCTAGGATTGATGAATTTTCTTTTAAACCAATCTTCTTGCATATAACTATCTTATATTTTTTATAAATAATAGCAATTATTCACTGGTATTTCCTTAAATTTTCTGCTATAATACGCTTAATGATAATCACATATTTCGGCAAGCAGTTTTTCAAGATTCAGCAGGGGGAGACAGTCCTTTCTTTTAATCCCATAAGTAAACAGAGTAAAAGCTCTAAAACTGGTATGGGGGCGAAGTTTGGCGCAGATATTGCCTTAAGTACTACCAATCATCCTGATTACAATGGCCTAGAACAGCTCTCTCACGGCGAGCGCGTGCCTTTTGCGGTGACTGGCCCCGGCGATTATGAAGTCAAAGAGATTTTTATTAAAGGAGTGCTCTCAGATACGACTATTGCGGGCAAAAAATATATCAATACTATTTATGCATTTTTGATGGATAATATTAATATTGTATTTTTGGGAGCGCTTTCAAATGGAGAGCTACCAAAGGAATCCTTGGAGGCCATCAATAATTCTGATATTCTTTTTGTGCCGATTGGGGGAGGTGACTTGCTTGATTCTAAAACTTCTGCCAAGCTTGTATCATCGCTCGAGCCCAAGCTGGTCATTCCCATGGATTATGATGACAAGAGCCTCAAGGCTTTCCTAAAGGAGCTCGGGGAAGAAAAGGCGGAAGTAGTAGACAAGTTGACCCTTAAATTAAAAGATCTAGAAGGCAAAGAAGGAGAAGTCGTGGTTCTAAAAAGTTCGTAAAGTTATAAAGTTCATAAAGTATATGCGAAAAATAATTCACAATTTGAGGAATCAGCCCGAGCAAGTCAAAATGCACATTTTGCATGTAGCGACCATTGTGGCTGGGATTATTTTGATCCTGCTCTGGATTTATTCTCTAGGAACAAATTTGAGTAATCCTAATACACAAGCAAAAGTAAGTAATGATTTAAAACCATTTTCCGTATTAAAAGATAATATAATCAGTGGATATCAAAGTATTTCAGGGACGAATACGGATACAGAGCAATAATTTATGGCCAAGAAAGATTTAGAAAAAAAAGATGGTGGCAATGACAAGCCAATCAATATAGATAAAATTCTGCCGGTTGATGTCGTGACTGAAATGAAGGAGTCTTATTTGGCGTACGCTATGTCCGTCATCACTTCGCGTGCACTACCAGATGTGCGAGATGGATTGAAGCCCGTGCACAGGAGAATACTTTTTGCCATGCATGAAATGGGGCTCACCTCCTCGGCCCGTTTTCGAAAGTCAGCGGCAGTTGTCGGAGATGTACTTGGAAAATATCATCCACACGGAGATGTCGCGGTCTATGACTCGATGGTGGGTATGGCTCAGGAATTTTCTTACCGTTATCCATTTATTTTAGGCCAAGGTAACTTTGGTTCGATAGATGGAGACAATGCGGCGGCTATGCGTTACACCGAAGCCAAAATGTCCAAGATCTCCGGCGAGCTTTTGCGAGATTTAGAAAAAGAAACAGTGGATTTTCGTCCAAACTATGACCAGACTCGCAAGGAGCCGATAGTTTTTCCTGCCTCTGTGCCAGCATTACTCTTGAACGGTACCCTCGGTATCGCCGTCGGTATGGCCACAAATATTCCGCCGCACAATCTCGCCGAAGTTTTAGATGCGACGACACATCTGATCGAAAATGAAGATGCGACGACTGAGGACTTGATGCAATTCATCAAAGGGCCGGACTTTCCGACTGGCGGCATAGCTTATGGATATAAAGATATGTTGCACGCGTATTCAGGCGGCCGGGGTGGAGTCGTCTGTCGCGGTGAAGCGGAGATAGTGGAACAAAAAGATGGGAATTTCTCTATTATTATAACTTCAATTCCTTTTCGAGTTAACAAATCAAATTTGATAATGGCGATAGCTGAGCTCGTGCAAGAAAAAAAGCTTGAAGGCATCAAAGGACTACGCGATGAATCCACCAAGGACATCCGAATCGTGATTGATTTAAAATCTAGCGCGCATCCAGAAAAAGTTTTGAATTATATTTATAAAAATACTCAACTCGAATCGAATTTCAACTTTAACATCGTGGCCTTGGTAGATGGAGTGCCACAAACCCTTTCCCTCAAGTCAATTCTGGAGCAATTTGTTTTACACAGAAAGGAAATAGTAAAGAGAAGAAGCGCATATGATCTACGCAGAGCTGAGGAACGCGAGCATATCTTGCTGGGCTTAAAAAAAGCGCTAGACAAGATAGATCGGGTGATCAGCGTCATTCGCGCTTCTAAAAATTCTCAAATCGCCAAGTTTAACTTGATGAAAGAATTCAAGTTTTCCGATCTGCAGGCTATGGCTATTCTCGAAATGAAGCTGTCTAAATTGGCCGGACTTGAGAGGCAGGCCGTGGAAGACGAACTCAAGGAAAAGCAGAAATTTATCGCTGAGATGAAAGATTTGCTGGCTAGCCCGAAGAAAATTCTAAAAACTATTGCTGGAGAATTAGCAGAAATACGTACAAAATATACAGATGAACGCCGTACTAAAATAGTGAAGGGGGGAGTCAAGGAAATTTCTGATGAAGATTTGGTGCCGGAGAAAGAAACCATGCTGGTACTCACTGCTGGCGGATATGTAAAATGCACCGATCCTTCGGAATATCGCGCTCAAAAGAGAGGCGGAGTCGGGGTGATTGATTTAGAAACCAAAGAGGAAGATTTCGTTACCATGCTCGTTTCTGGTTCGACTCACAGCAACCTGCTTTTCTTCACCAACTTGGGCAAAGTTTATCAAATGAAAATGTACGATATCCCAGAAGCTCGCCGAGCTACCCGCGGTAAGTCGATTATGAATTTTCTATCTCTGTCGGCTGAAGAGAAGGTAAATTCTATTTTGGCAATGCCGAAAGATATAGATAAATCTCCAACTTCACTTATGCTCGTGACAAAGAATGGTACAGCCAAGAAAATGTCTTCCGAGAGCTTCAAAGATGTTCGCCGAAGTGGCATCATCGCTATTCGCTTGGATAAAGATGATCAACTCATCTCGGCTCTAGTAACGGAAAAAAATGATGAAGTCATGATTGCGACCGCCGAAGGTCAGTCTATCAGGTTCAAAGAGTCTGACATTAGAGAGATGGGCCGAACAGCTGGCGGTGTGCGTGGAATAAAATTGGGCAAAGATGATGCGGTCATTGGTGTGGATGTAGTCAGGAAAAATGGTGAGAAGGGCGCTTTTTTGACCATGAGCGCGAATGGTTTCGGCAAGAAAACTGACTTAAAAGAATACAAAGTTCAAAATCGCGGTGGATCCGGCATCAAAACCGCTAAAGTTACTTCAAAGACAGGAAAATTAATTGTGGCCAAAGTTTTAACTGGCGAAGAAGCTGAGCTTATTGCCATGTCTAAAAAAGGACAAGTCATCCGCACCGCGCTCAAAGACATCTCATCTCTCGGGCGTCAGACTCAAGGCGTGACCATCATGCGCCTCCGTGGAGGTGACGGCATCGCCTCACTCGCTTGTATCTAAACATGTCAAAGTGTCTCTTTGACATCATAAATTAGTGTTTGTTTTACAAAGTTTTTAACATCACCGAAAGTTTCAAGTAAAAGCTCCTTATCTACTATCGGTAGATTTCTTTTTTCTGTATAGTCATTATAACTGCTCCATTTATATTCGCTTGGATCTTTTACCAATTTATCTTTTACTGCATTCATATGAATATAAGATGATACCCACATCAACTGTGAGTTATTATCGATAAGTACAGCTTTGAAACAATCTTGAAAAGCATGTCCTTCACGATTGTATTTATTGTTTATATATTTAGAATAACTTGAGCAGACTTTTGAGATTAGTTTTGAAATTGATGTATCGCTACATTGCTCGATTAGTAAATGAAAATGATTTGGCATAAGGCAGAAAGCATTGATTTTGAATTTATTTTTTCCTTCTGATTCAATCCTGATTCTAGAATAGGGCATACTCAATAAATTTTCGTTTCTCAATTCTTTTTGATCAAACCCCAGAGCTAAAGCGAGTCTAAAAAGAAAAGCTTTATAATCTTGCTCGTCAAAAAATATTTTTCCTCTATGATTACCTCTATTATAAATATGGGCAATTGAACCTCTATTAAATTTTTTGTAATCCCTATTATTCATCTATCCATTATGTCAAAGTGTCTCTTTGACAGCAAGGGTTTTTGTTAATAACTTCAATGCAAACTAGGTTTTTTAATACTATAATGTATAAATGTTCACTGACCCCATAAAAAATTTAAAAGCTTTGGGACTGAGGGAAAATAATATTGTGGCGGATTTAGGAGCAGGCACTGGATTCTATTCTGTGGCCGCGGGTCACCTCGTGCGCAGCGGTAAAGTCTACGCAGTGGAAATAGTCAAAGATTTTTTGGTGACTATCAAAAATAAAGTCAAAGAAGCACGACTACACAATGTAGAAATACTCTGGGGCAATATTGAAAAACTCGGTGGGACGGGAATAGGGGATAATATCATTGATGCAGTTATAGCTTCCAATGTCCTCTTTCAAGTCGGCGACAAAGAGAATTTTATTCTTGAAATAAAAAGAATATTAAAATCCAAGGGTAGGGTGTTGTTAATCGATTGGTCAGCGCCATCGATCATGGGCGCAAAATCCATCATCCCTAAAAACAAAGCTCGCGAGATGTTTGAGAAAAAAGGTTTTATCCTGGAGCGAGAGATTGATGCAGGCGGGCATCATTATGGTATGATATTAATCAAGGTTTAGAACATGAAAGGAAATTTTCAAATTATAATTATAGTTGTATTTATTGCCCTAGCCGTTTTAGGTGTTCTAGTTTTTTCTGGAGCCATACCGATCGGGGGTGATCAAAGCGCCGGAGGTCAGGGCACGGTGGTTTTGTGGGGGACAGTGAGCCAGGGGGCAATGTTCCCACTCATAGAGGAATTCAATAATGCCAATCCGACTTTTATTTTGAAGTATGTACAAAAATCGCAAGATACCTTCGATCAAGACCTTTTGGAAGCATTGGCCGAGGGGACAGGACCTGATATGTTTCTGTTGCCTGACACTCTAGCTTTTCACTATGCTAATAAAATTTTTACTATTCCATATAGCAATTATTCTCTATCTAAATTCAAGAATAATTTTGCCGGCGCCGGCGAGGTATTTCTGACTTCAAATGGTGTTCTGGCTTTTCCGTTATCGATTGACCCATTAATGATGTATTACAATCGAAGTATGCTGGACGCCAATGGAGTCGTGTCGCCGCCAGCTTTTTGGGATGATTTGTCTGCCATTGCTTCAACTTTGACCAAAAAAGACAGTTCCAATAAAATAACAAAGAGCGCGGTGGCCTTGGGGCAATTCTCGAATGTTGTCCATGCCAAAGACATCCTAACGACTCTCTTTATGCAGGCGGGAAGCAAGATAGTGAGTGAAAAGGGCGGGACCTTTAGCTCTAGTTTAAACGATAACAACAATCCCGCACACAGCCTCGCATCCATTTTAAAGTTCTACACTGACTTTGCCAATCCAAGTCGCGATGTGTATTCTTGGAATAAGTCTTTTCCAAATTCAGATGACGCTTTCTCCGCTGAAAATCTAACATTTTATTTTGGATTTGCTGGAGAGCTCTCATCACTCATCAATAGGAATCCAAATCAAAACTTGGGAGTGGCGCCTATACCCGAGATCAAGGGTTCTAATTTCAAATTAACCGGCGCGCATGTCATGGGGGTAGCGATATTGTCTTCTTCAAAAAATTTCAATACGGCCTTTACCGCAGCTGGGCTATTGTCTAGTGGGAACTTTGCTTCTAGATTTGCTACGGCGACAGGCGTGGCTCCAGCGCGTCGAGACTTGCTCAAGACCAAACCAGTGGATGCATACTCTTCATTCTTTTATGATTCCGCGCTTTATGCAAAGAGTTGGCTAGACCCATCGGAACCCGACACAAACAATATTTTCCGCAATATGGTCGAAAGTGTGCTGTCTAACAACATGACTGTAGAAAACGCTATATCAGATGCAAATAGCAAGCTCGGTCTTTTATTATTAAAATAAATTTGATGATCAAAAAAAGTAAAATTTTAATCTCTCTCTCAATATTTCTAATGCTTGCCACCTCTTCATTTTCCTTTGCGCAAGATGCAATAAGGATTGTCGCTGGTTCGGTGTCAGGAGATGGCCTTGATCTCCTCACTGTATATATTTCAAACAGTAATCCGAGAAGTTTGGAACTTGTCGCAAAATATGGCGAGGATTATAGTTTTGAGCTGACAAGTAACACAATTTCTTTTAATGATGCGGGTCGTGGCACAGCTACACTATCCACTATCAGCAGATCTGGGGAAACTTTTCAATACCGACTCGTCGACAAGAAGGGAGTCTTGCTCCCAAGTGAAATATATTCATTTACTTCCGTTCCTGTTCCTAATTCTTCTGGTGGATATTCAGACTACAGATCTTATCCAGTTTCCAATACCTCAACTAACCCAAATAGTCCTAGCTATACCACCTCCTCTACCCCCATTCCTAAGGATCCAAATACTTCGACTACCACTAGCAACTCCAATTCCACAACTACTTCTGCCAATCCCAATGCTGTTACTTTAGGAGGGAATTCACCATCTTTACCACCTAGTAGCGCATCTAGCTCTGCCTCTACTTCAAATTCAACTTCTAATAACACGAATGATGGTAAAGGCTTAGTTCCTTGTGACAATACGCCAGATGATAAGGGTGTCATAGCTAAACCTTGTGACTTTAATGCATTTATGAAACTCATAAATACAGTCATTCATTTTGTGCTTTTTAGTTTAGCTATTCCCATTGCCGCCATCATGTTCTTCTATGCTGGTTTTCTGATGGTCACTTCTGGGGGTAGCGCCGAGGCTAAGAGTAAGGCGAAAAATATATTTTCTAATGCTGTCTATGGTCTCGTCATTGCCGCAGGCGCTTGGCTCATTATCAGGACTATACTATCCATATTGGGCTATAACGGCTCTTGGATAGGTTTTACTATATAGTGTATAATTAAAGAATGAAATTTATTAAGAAAAATTGGTGCAAGTTAGTTTCATTATCTTATATTTTTACGGCGAATATTTCTGTGGTTTACGCCGATGTTAGTGATTCTTGTCCTGTTGGTACGATTTGTAATCCAATAAAAGCTGCTAGCATCCAAGGTTTCATCAAAACTCTTTTAGAAGGTGTACTTAAAATAGGCATACCGGTGGTCGCACTCGCTATCATTTACTGCGGATTCCTATTCGTGGCGGCTCGGGGTAACACGGAGAAATTAACCAAGGCCAAAGACGCCCTCCTGTATACTCTGATCGGTGCGGGGATACTTTTAGGGTCGTGGGCTATAGCCACTATGATATCAGCTACAGTGACTGCATTATAAATTAACTTAATTTATGACCCTTCGACAAGCTCAGGGTCATGGTGATAAAATAGAACCATGAAAATCAAAAAATACACAATAGATATTTTAATACTGACAATGCTTATAGGTATATTTGTCCCAATACTCGGAGTACGGGCATCCCCTCAAAATCCGAATGAACCATGTACTTATTTTAATTCGTTGAATCCAGACAATTCACCATGTCAGGCGGGCTCGCAGGATAGTGGAGATCAGGGTTCCCTCGTGTGCCGATTGGATCCAAATCCAAAACTGCAAAATGTTTTAGTTTATGGTAGTTGTATTATCAATACTGCAGTCATTCCGCTCATTTTTGCTTTAGCCATAGCTATGTTTGTCTGGGGTGTCGTCCAGTATGTCATAAATAGCGATGAAGAAGCCAAGAAGGAGAAAGGCAAGCAATTCATGATATGGGGGATAATAGCTCTGACTGTGATGGTCTCAGTCTGGGGGTTGGTGTCTATATTGGGTGGCACTTTTGGTATCAATACTCACTTTATTCCACAGGTGAAGGCGCCATAGTGTTGCTTTTGTTTTTATTGTGCTTGTAGTACAATAGGGGTATATTATTAAGTTTATTATTACAAGGTCGCGATTATTAGAAATATTTTTATTATGAAAAAGAAATTAATTGTTTTGTCAGGTTTTGCTTTAGGTTTTGCTCCATTCGTAGCATTGGCGCAAGCTCAAACTGGTGGTACACCTAGAGTATGTAATGCAAGCACAATCACAGATATACAAAGTGTATTATGTAAAATTGCGGAGATTTTAAGCGCCATCCTTCCTGTTTTGGTTGCCTTAGGAGTAGTTTACTTTGTTTGGGGAGTTATCTCTTATGTTGTCGGGGGCGATGAAGAGGCAAAAAAGAAGGGAAGAGAAAAGATCATATATGGAATCATTGGATTGGCTGTTATCTTGAGCGTCTGGGGACTTGTGAGGATTTTAACAAACACCTTTGGGCTGACTAATCGACAACAGATTACTCTACCGACGGCACCTTATTAAGGCTGGTTATAAAGTAGAAAGTCAAATACAAATTAGAACATGAATTTTTTCTCTACCAAAGTAGCCTTTGCGGCGAGTGCAAACCTAAATCAATTTATAGGAAATGTGGATAGGATGATCATAAACCCGCTCATCAGTCTACTCTTTGCTTTGGCGCTAGCCTATTTCCTTTACGGGATGTTTGAGTTCATCGCTAACGGGGCCAATGACGAGAAAAAAACAATTGGGAAAAGTCATATGTTGTGGGGTGTCGTCGGACTGACCATCATGATGGGAGTCTGGGCTATTCTTGGTGTTATTTTAAGCACATTTAATATACCAAAGGATCAAATAAATCCAGAACAGGGAACAGTCACGCTACCTCCTAGTCCATAAGTAGTTGAAAGTTATAAAGTTCATAAAGTAAAAAGTTAAAAGAAAAAAGGCGGTCGTTCGTGCTAGGAACGGATCCGCCTTTTTTTGATTCTGCATGCGTGGCCAGCGCGATTTTGGGCCGATTACCTTTCTGATGGAATTGTTATTCCCATCTGTTTAGGATTTCTACCTTTCTTTCGGAACCTTTCGGGTCCGCCATAAAGATATAAATCCCATCTTGTTCGTCGAACTTAACTTCCACCCCAGGTTGGTCGCTCACGACTTCACCCGAGGGAAGGGTTATAGAGACTGGTCCACCTTTAGGCCACTCCTTGAACCCCTTGTATAACTTTACTGCCAATCCATTTGCGGGGACTGTCAGCGTCCGAAACGTCCACGGCTTTTCAGCGGGGACGGTGTGAGTTGCTGGTGCGGAAGCGGTGGCAGTTTGCTTTCTTGCCTCCTTGTCCGCCTCGGCTTTTTTGCTGCAACCTCGTACTCCTCCTGCAATAGCAAGGAGCAATAAGATTGTGCCAAGGATCATCCAAGTCCAACCTGGAGCAGGCTGGGCCGAATTTTCCTCCTTTTTTGTCTCGTGGGTGGTGTTCATGGTCTCCTCCCAAAGATGGCCGCAATTATCTGGGCCGTCGGTTGATCAAACGCGATCGTATTTGCGTTGATTGTTTTCGTCGTTTTACCAATGGAGAGTTGGACTTGCTCCAGGGCTTGCTCACGAGTTAGCCCAGCTCCAGTGGGTAGTGGTGCCATAAGTGCCTTAACACGCTCGATGAAGTGTTCGAGCTCTACGATTTCTGCTTTGCGCTCCTGCACCTCTTTTGCTTCTTCTTCAGCCTTTTTCCCAACCTCACCGAGGACGTCTATGTCCCCGAGGTTTAGGCGTTCAAGCATGACACCAAGGTCATCCAGAGCGATTTTTCCCGTGCCAGTGCGTAGGGCCTCTATTTCCTCACGTCTTTTTTTGACGGCGGTCTTGAGACTCTCTGTTTTTTCAGGTCCGATTTTATCCAATTCTTCTCGGACTCTTTGCCAGTTATTGTCTGTCCACCACTTTTCGATTATGGTGAATTGTCTTGGCTGGGGTTGCGCGAAATATCGCAACCAAATCCAGGTCGGCACCTGCTGAGCGTAGTCCGGGATTTCGGTCAGCGAATTTCTGGCAAGTTTCTTCACCAACACACTGACTGCTTCCAAGTGTGCTTGGTTTAATTCCTCCCAGTTCGCCGGACCTTCTTCGGGACCTGCTGCCCACTCGCGGATTCTCTCCTGTATTTTTCCCGCGAGTTGATGTTTGACTCCGTTTTCTTGACCGCTGTCAATGTAATTGCTCAGCAGTGTTGGACGGAATGTAATAGTTACTGGGACTCGCGATTCCGCGCGATCCGGTGTTCTCGTCTTTTCGGACACAACCTCAAAGGTGACACGTTCCACCTTAACAAGGATGAACCCTGACAAGTAAGGAAATATGGGGTACCACCCCCATCCTTCGTTGTAAACTTTGCCAGGGACTCTTTCTCCCAGCCAAGTTGCCTGTCCCTTGTGAGGGGGGCTGGCTTGAATTTGTCTGAGTCCTTGGAGGAAAAGCCCCCCAAGAATACCGACGATGATGATTATCATTGTCATATGTTTCTCTTTCTCGCCTACTGGTGTTTTTGCGTCAGTAGACGCGGTTGGTTTTTGACTAGTTTGCCCATCGATGGGCCGAATGGATTTCGGCCACTCGAATAAGCAAACTATTCAGTATTCAACCTTGTTTTCAAAGGGCAGTTTACCTCTATAGTATATCACAAATGTAGTAAAAGTCAAGCAAAACAAGCAAAAAGCCCCCATAATAGGGGGCTTTTTAGCTAAATCTAACTACATTAGTCGTGTTTCATTGGCATTGCGTGATATCTTTCACCACCGCCATGTATCTTTCTGACTAATATCACTATCAATAGGACTAGTATGGCAAACATAATCCATTGGATGATACTTGAAGGTAGGAAACCATCTGATCCAAATATAGCATTTGCTCCTAGGTCGCCATTTGTTTCAGTATTTGTTGCAGAGTCAGCGTTACTGTTTGTATAAGTTGTATTTTGGTTTGCAGTAGTCTGTGTTGCTGGGGTAGTAGTTCTAGTGGCAGTACGAGTCGTAGTCGTTCTATTTGGGTTGGTGCTATTGGAATAGACAGTCGGGGTAGGGGAAGGAGCAGTATAAGTTGGAGCAGGGGTGTATGCAGGAGCTACATAAGTCGGTTCAATATTGTCATAATTACTTGGTGTTTGGTATGTGTTATACCTGTTGCTAGAATAGTTTGAACTATCGTATGGAGTCACATAGCCAGCTGTACCAGCACTTACTGGCTCAGGTGAAACACTAGTCCCAAAGGCTAAGATAGCTAATATGCCTAAAGCGAAAACTATTTTGTTGTTGTTTATTTTATTCATACAAGGGCAGTATAGCATATTATGTCCCTATTGTCAAGCACAAAAAAAGCCTTTTAAATATGGCTATTTTACCTGATTTTTTGTGGGCGAGGGGAGACTTGAACTCCCATGCCTTACGGCACTACTTCCTAAGAGTAGCGTGTCTACCAATTTCACCACCCGCCCAATATTTATTTTGACTAGGTACTTACCTAGTCAGTGTGCGTCCAGAAGGGATCGAACCTTCGACCTTATCCTTAAGAGGGATCTGCTCTACCAGCTGAGCTATGGACGCAAATAAATTTTTCATTCAGTTATATTTTGGTGCCCGGAGTGGGAGTCGAACCCACATCCCTTACGGGACACCATTTTAAGTGGTGCGCGTATACCAATTCCGCCATCCGGGCAAAAAATAAAATACAACCTTCATGAAAATTTCACCTTTCATTTTTTCCTATCTTTTCTATTTCTACCTCTATGCGTGATTTGTAGACTGTGACAATTTGGGCATAGAACTCTAAGATTTTCTAACCTATTATCATGTCTGTCTCCATTTATATGATCTAGTTCCAATGGAACTCTACCATCAACAGACATTTTTGCCCAGCCACACTCCTCACACTTGGGTTCCTTCAGTTTAACTAAAAAAAGTCTTTTTTTCAACTTAAAACTTTGGTAATCACTATTTTTAACTAAAATATCTTTTAAGGCTATCACGGGCTTAAAAGGAAGTCTCAATCCCTTATTCCACAACATTCCCGTAAAGTGTTCTGTAGATAGGTTATATTCTCTGATATATTTTTTTACTTGTTCATAATTTCCTCCTGCAGGTATTAACCCTAAAATTTTTATTACATTTCTATAACTTTTAGAATCTTTAACCGCATTTTTTAATTGTATTTCCGACCAACTTCTTTTTTTAGGCATAGATTTAAAAGGTATACGGATATTATACTATAGTATGCTTTGTATACCTAAAATAGAGAGGCCTGGGGCGGAATTGAACCGCCGTATATTCCTTTTGCAGAGGAATGCCTTACCACTTGGCTACCAGGCCAACATGTTTTTAAAAGACTATTTTAAACAACACATCTAATCCTACCCATTTCTAAGCAGTTCGTCAATTTTCTGTCGGTGCTTTTCTCCTAGGTCAATGGCGATATCAATGAAAGGAATATTTTTGGTGCTCATATTTTTCTTCAGAAATTCCCGCAATTCTGGTCTTTTGCGTTTAGCGAATTCTAAGGCACTCTTTTCTTTATCGCTTGGCAACACGGTGATGTATATGGTGCCGCGTTTGAGGTCAGGGGAGCAGTCGGCGGAGGTCACTGTGATAAGCGAAGTTTTATTGTTTTCCCGTCCCAAAAATTCTGCGGTAAGTTCCTTTATGTATTGAGCTACTTTTTCTTTTCGTTCAGACATGTGTTTACTTTTGGGCTATGGAAAATGACTCTAATACATCGCCTGCGGCAACTTCTATTTTTGATTCGATCATCATACCGAATTCGGAGCCTTCGAGAACCTCGCTGGTTTTCACCTTACTTTTTTCTAGATTTACAATTTTCCCGCGCCCTATTTCAAATTCTCGGCGCATTATTTTTACTGTTCCATTTAGGAGCATCCGTCCCTCGATGACTTTTCCGCCTATGATCTGGCGTTCCTTGGTGCGGCTGAAAGCTCTGATGATCTTTGCGCGGCCTGTCGTCTCGACAGTCTCGACTCTCGGTCTTCTCGATTCCATTTGGACTTCCAACCACTCGGTCATCTTGTAAATAATATCAAAGAAAGAAATTGTTATGCCTCTCTTGTCTGCGACTTCGAGTGCGGTCTTGTCGGCTTTGACATTGAATCCGATGATGATAGCTTCTTTGCCATCCGATATATTCTTCATATCAGATTCAGAAATCGCTCCGACGCCCTTGCTGATGATTTTAAATTCTGCGCCACCATTCTTGATTTTGGCTATTTCTTTTTCGATAGCTTCGAGCGAGCCGGATACGTCGGCCTTGATCAATATTGGGATTATTTTTTTACTTGTTTCTTCTTTGGGCCCCAAAGGACGGTCCTTAAGAGAGTTTCCCAAAGGACCGTCCTTGAAAGATTGCGCGTATGCTTGAGCATCCTTTTTATTTTTGAAACTTTGAAACATTGCACCAACGGCTGGCATTTTATCAAAACCACAAAGGCGTACTGGTGAAGATGGTGAGGCAGTGTCTATCATCTCTCCTTTAAAATTTTGTATCATGCGAGTAGAGGTAATGGCGTTTTCCACCACCACAAACATTCCTTTGCTGAGAGTCCCGTTTTTAATGATTAGGGTTGCCTGGATGCCGCGTTTGGAATCCAGGTCGGCTTCGATGATGAAGCCAGAAGCATCCTCGCCATTGTTTTCGGTAAAATTTTCCATTTCGGCCAGAATCAAGATAAGTGACAGCAGGCCATCTACGCCCGCGCCGGTTTTGGCGGAAATTTCTGCGCCTGGAGTTTTGCCTCCGTAATTTTCCAAGTAAATTTCATTTTCGGCTAACTCTTGTTTTGTTTTTTCAATATTGGCGCTCGGTTTATCTATTTTATTTATGGCGACAATCGCAGGCAGTTTCATCTCGGTAATTGTTTTCCAGGCTTCGATGGTTTGTGGCTTTACTCCATCTTCCGCTGAGACTACTAGGATGGCAATGTCAGCAATGATGGCCCCGCGTTCACGCATTTTAGAGAAAGCTTCATGTCCCGGCGTATCCAGAAAAGTTATTTTCCTGTCTTTACCTTCTTCGTCTTTGTGCAAGACTTCATATGCAGAAATATTTTGAGTTATGCCTCCGGCTTCACCTTCGGTGACGTTTGTCTTACGGATGTAATCGAGCAGGGTGGATTTACCATGGTCAATATGGCCCATGACGACCACCACCGGAGATCTCGCTATTATTTTTTTATTTTCATTTTCTTTCATAATACTTTTGCTCTGTTTAACGCTTCTCTTTCTTCGGTGCTCAATTCATATTCTGATTTATTGTTTTTGATTGGTTTAGCAAATATGCTCATGCGTTCGCGAGAATACAAACTAGAAACGACCACTCCGTCGCCTTCTTCGTTCAACAGGCCGATAGCAAAACTTTGGTTGCTACCTTGGTCGGGGAATGGGTTGAAGCGCAGGGTTTCAACTCCTCGAATACTTTTTTTAAGTTTGGTATTTATTGTGGTGATGCTTTTTTCCAGAACGTCTTTGGCTTTATTCAGTTCGGTAATGTTATCTTCTAGACTAATGATAGTGTCTTCTAGGTCTTTCGCTTTTTTGCCGAGGAAAAATCTTTTCAATCTTTTTTCGGTGACAATCATCCAAATAGTGCCGACCACTACGGCGATTGCCACAAAAACAAAAAAAGCCAATTCGAGCTTTGTATTCATACCGATTCAATATATACTATTTTTATGCCGAAATCAATTAGGAAAATAAAGGAAATATACCTAGATTATGCCTCTGCCGCGCTCGCGACTGCTAGCAATCCGGGAGCAATTCATGCGCTCGGCATGAGAGAAAAAGCTAAGTTGGAAAATGCGCGGGCGAGTGTCGCCAAAAGTCTAAATGCACACAAGAATGAAATTATTTTTACTTCTGGCGCTACTGAGAGTAACAATTTGGCTATTTTAGGTTTTATCCATGCGGAACAGGAGAAAGGTTTTCTCAGGTCCTCGGAACTCCCTAGTCCCTCTTTCCCGGCCAGACCATTCAAAAACCTTTCTCCTGTTCCGCATATAGTTACAACGAATATCGAACATGCGTCTGTCCTAGAAGTTTGCAAACATCTAGAAAAAACCAAACAAGCCGAAGTCACTTATGTGGAAGTCGAAGCCAGTGGAGTCATCGACGCCAAGAAAATAAAAAAAGCGTTGAGAGAAAATACTGTTTTGGTTTCGGTGATGTATGCCAATAATGAGATTGGAACTATCCAGCCAATCAGAGAGATTGCTAAAGAAATCAGACACTTTCGCAAGCAAAAGGAAAAGCAGAAAGGTTTTCCTTTTTTTCACACTGATGCGGTGCAAGCCGTGAATTATTTGCCTATAAATATGGCGGAGCTCGGAGTTGACCTCATGTCTATAAATAGCGCTAAAATTTATGGACCAAAGGGGGTCGGCGCGTTGTATGTGAAAAAAAATACACCCATGAGTCCGATTATGTTTGGTGGCAATCAGGAATTTGGTTTACGACCCGGCACCGAAAATGTTGCTCTGGCTGTCGGACTCGCGAAGGCGTTACAAACTACTGAACTAATAAAAAAGAGGGAAGTGGAACGTTTGACCAAACTGCGAGATTGCATGATAGCGAAACTAAAAAATAATTATTTTGATTTTTTGATCAATGGTGATTTGAAAAATAGATTGCCGAATAACATCAACATAACTATCCCAAATATTCCGAGCGATCTTTTAGTGATTGAGCTATCCGCGCGAGGAATAATGGTCTCAGCTAAAAGTGCTTGCAAATCTGGAGACGGCAAGGCTTCGCATGTGATTCAAGCAATAGATAAAAATATAAAAGAAACCGATGGTTCGCTGCGCTTTTCCTTGGGCAGGGGCACAACCAAAAAAGATATAGATTACAGCGTCAAAGCTCTGTCTGAGATTTTAACCAAATTAAAAAAGTGGTACAAATAAATTTTTGCAAACACTTGACCCGGATGTTATAATCGGCTTATGGACATCAAGGACCTAAACAAACCCCAGCTCATACTTCTCGCCGTGCTTTTGAGCTTTGTCACTTCGATTGCCACAGGCATCACGACCGTGACGCTGATGCAACAGGCTCCCCAGTCTGTGACTGGTCCGATCAATCGCGTCATTCAACAGACAGTCGAAAAAATCCAACAAGTCGAGGGCAAGACCACCGTGCAGACGATCATCGTCAAAGAAGAAGACTTGGTGGTGGACGCTATCGCTAAAAATAAATCCGCAGTATTTTCTGTGAGTAAAGAAGTTCAAGATCCAGACAGAAACACTATTGAAGTTTCTGCCGGTAGGGGATTCGCAATTTCCAAAGACGGCATAGTCGTAGTGGATAGCGGTTTTGTATTTGAACAAGGCGCGTTTTATGTAAAGAATGACAGCGGAAAATTTAAAGCCGAGTTCTTGTCTACTGATCACGCCGGATTTTCATTTATCAAAATAGGCCCTGCGGTCAATGGCACTGATAAACTTGTTTTTACAGTGCCTACTTTTGGAGATTTGAATAAAATGAAGATAGGGCAGAAAATCATAGTTTTGGGTAACAGTATTTCTTCTTCTATCTTTGAAGGAAATAGAAATGTAGATATTAATTTTGCAAAATCAAGCCCAGGCGGACTCCTGCTCAATCTAGACGGAGAAGCTCTCGGGATCGTCCTCTCTAGTGATACGACAAGTTTTGCCTCCATCGATGTCATAAATATTGCCTTAAGAATTTCTCTAGGAGAAGATGTAGGAGACACTACGCCCGCAGCTCCAATCCTTGCACCATAAAAACTTTACAACTTTATAACTTTCGACTTATAATATGCCACCATTAAATAAATTTACAACCAAAGCCAAAGATGCCATCAAGAAAGCCCATGAGCTGGCTATTGAGCGTGGAGTCAATCACGTTTCTTCTCTACACCTTCTCGCGGCGCTCCTGATTCAAGAAGAGAGTATGGTGAATTCGATTTTAGATAAATTAGAGATAGATACCATGCTGCTCGCCGACACAGTTTTGGAATTAATTGAATTACCAGAAGGCCACAGCACTCTCTCTCCCTCATATCAGATTTATCTCAATCCGGATCTCGCGCAAGTCATAGAGAAATCCGCCAAGACGGCAGAATCCATGAAGGATGACTTTGTCTCGACTGAGCACCTGTTCATCGCCATATTGGAAGTTACCAGTGAAGCTCGGGAGACTTTGGCGAGATTTAGAATCCATAAAGATTCGGTGATGAAAGTCATAGAAGAACTACGCAGTCAAAATATCACCGACGTGACCGAGCCAAAGAAATTTAAATTACTTTTAAAATACACTCGCAACCTGACGAAACTCGCCAAGGAAGATAAACTCGATCCGGTCATTGGTCGGGACAATGAGATAACCCGCATCATGCAGATACTTTCACGTCGCACTAAGAATAATCCAATACTTATCGGTGAAGCTGGCACAGGTAAGACAGCCGTGGTGGAAGGGTTAGCGCAGATGATTGTAAAGAACAACGTCCCAGAATCTTTGAAAGACAAAGAACTCGTATCTCTCGATCTCGGACTACTAGTCGCGGGAACAAAATATCGCGGAGAATTTGAGGAGAGATTGAAGGGCATCATGAAAGAAATTGAACGCTCAGACGGCAAGGTGATTATTTTTATCGACGAGATTCATACCATAGTCGGCGCTGGTGGCGCTGAGGGTACGATGGATGCTTCCAATATGTTGAAGCCAGCACTTTCGCGCGGAGAACTCCGAGCGATCGGCGCGACGACTTTGCGAGAATATCAAAAGCACATAGAGAAGGATCCGGCTTTGGCTCGACGTTTTCAGCCGGTGTATATCGACGAACCGAGTGTCGAAGACGCTATCGCCATACTCCGCGGATTGAAGGAAAAATATGAGCTCTTTCATGGGGTACGCATCACTGATGATGCAATAGTCTCTGCCGTAAACTTATCTGCGCGATATATCACCAACAGATTCTTGCCAGACAAAGCCGTCGACCTCATAGATGAAGCGTCTTCTTCTCTAAAAATAATGTTGGAAAATAAACCGCCAATTTTAGAAGACGCTCACCGCAAGATAATGCGTTTGGAAATAGAAAAAGAAGCTTTGAAAAAAGAGATTACTGGCCTCGGCGGAGACTTGACCAAGGAAGAGAAAGAAAAAGCCAAAGAAAAAACTAGTGAAATAAAAAATAGACTCAAAGAGGTAGATAAAGAAATAGGGAACTTGCACGAGAAGACCAAAGAGCTTGAGCTAAAATGGCAGAACGAGAAATCAATCGTGATTGAAATTCGCGCCATCAAAAAAGATCTCGAGGCCCTGCGTTTAGAGGCTGAGAGCGCGGAGATGCGAGCAGATTTGTCTCGCGCCGCGGAGATACGTTATGGCAAAATTCCTACGCTCAAAAAAGAACTTGAAACCAAACTTTTACGTCTGAAGAAACTTCAAAAATCACGTCGAATTTTGAAAGAAGAAATTACCGCAGAAGATATTGCCGAAGTCGTCGCGCGTTGGACGGGCATACCGCTGACCAAGATGTTGGAAGAAGAGCGTGCGAAGCTGGAGAAGATGGAATCAGAATTGAGTGAGCGGATAGTAGGTCAAGATGAAGCTATCAAGCGCGTCGCTGATGTCATCCGCCGTTCTCGCGCTGGTATCGGAGACCCAAACAGACCCATCGGCTCGTTTATCTTTCTGGGTCCGACTGGAGTCGGCAAGACGGAGCTCACCAAGGCCCTCGGCCAATTTATGTTCAACGACGACAAGGCCATCATTCGGGTAGATATGTCTGAATACATGGAGAGACATTCTGTGTCCAAACTCATCGGCTCACCTCCGGGATATGTCGGCTATGATGAATCCGGCCATTTGACGGAAGCGGTCAGGCACAGACCCTACGCGGTGATACTCTTTGACGAAATTGAGAAAGCTCATCCGGAAGTTTTTAATATGCTTCTCTCGGTCATCGATGAAGGCCGGATGACTGATGGCAAGGGCAGGGTGGTCAACTTCAAAAATACCATCATCATCTTGACCAGCAATATTGGTTCGCAATTTGTGGAGAAAATGGAAGCGATTGGATTTTCGAATAATTCCAAGAAAGCGGATTATGCGAATATGAAAGAAAAAGTTATGGAATCCTTGAAAGAAAATTTCCGTCCAGAATTTCTAAATCGCTTAGACGAAGTCATCGTCTTTGATGTCTTGTCAGAGGAAGCTATAAAAGATATCGTTAATATCCGAGTCAAAGTGGTCAAAGATCGTCTAGCGGGCAAAGGAATTGCTCTGGAGATCAGCGATGAAGCTTTGTCTTATTTGGCCAAGGAGGGATACAACCCGCACTATGGGGCTCGACCGCTCAATCGTTTGATTCAAAATAAAATTCTAAATCCTGTGGCATCTTATATTATCTCGGATGGTGTCAAAAAGGGCGACACCGTTAGCGTCATTGTAAAAAATAATGAGATTGCGATTGAAAAGAAAAAAGAGAACAATATTCGAAAAATAAAAAGCTCTATGGGTATGAGGTCGAAGTCGGAGGTTTAGAAAATAAAAAAAACAGCCCACGAACCTTGCGGTTCGCGGGCGTGTTGGATCGATTGTCGAGCTCAGCTCAACTCGGACGGGGGTGGGAACTTCCCTTGTTGTTTCCGCCCAGGCCTTTGATGACCTCCGCCAAGGACCGCTGGCGTTCGGGTGTGTCTGCCAACGCCGCCGCACGGAAAAAATCTTGCGGTGTCGGGGTCAGGTCCAGGTGCGCCGGACCAGTTTTGCGGGCAACAGGGCGAGGTGCCCTGCCGACGGGTTTAAAGTTACGGGAGACGTTTGAGACGCTCCCCGGTTTAAATCCGGGCTTGAGTGCTTGCGCCATAGGTTTTCAATGAGCGAATGTTGGGACAAGATAGCTAATGTTTTTACTCAGAACCCACCATCCGGCAGGCCTAAGGCATCTTTCCTTACTTAATTTCGACTCCGATATACTATACACTTTTTCACACAAAAGTCAAGCAAAGCAACCCTACATCCCGCAGGACTCTCGACCTACGGTCGCTGGTACTTTTCCGCCTCGCTTCGCCCGTATGGAAAAGTCTTTCTCGTCCTGACGCAAAGTACGCAGGTACTTTGCTTACGGTCCACACAAAAAAAGACCCCGACGGATAGTCGGGGTCTTTTTTAAAACGCGTGGACCGTACAGGACTCGAACCTGCCACCCCCTCATTGCAAATGAGGTGCTCTACCAGATGAGCTAACGGCCCAAATTATTTTCATAACCGGGGTGCTCCGAGGGTAGGGATCGAACCTACGACCAATCGCTTAACAGGCGACCGCTCTACCGCTGAGCTACCTCGGAATGTATTTAATATGCAAATAACCTATTTATACTAGCAGAAATAGCAAAAAAAACAACAAAGTATCTAAATTGACCCACGAAAGTGGGTTTTTTGAGCGAAAAGGTATACTGCCCCTGTAAGGGGAGATAACTACCCTCGGAGCTAGTAACTTTTTTAGCTTTTGGTATAATTATATTTATGAAAACAAATAGTAAAAAATATGTTGATGGGTTTGTTATACCAATAAAAAAGAAAGATTTAGCCGCTTACAAAAAGATGGCAGAATGGGGAGCTAGCATGTGGAAAAAGAATGGTGCCCTGGAGTATTTTGAATGTGTCGGAGATGATTTGAAAATTAGAAAAGGTATGCCACAGAAAGGCTTTATAAAGCTTGCCGGTCTTAAGGCTGATGAGACTGTTATTTTTTCTTGGATAGTATATAAATCTCGTGCTCACAGAGATCAAGTGAATAAAAAAGTAATGAATGATCCCAGTATGAAAGATTTTGATCCTGCCACTATGCCAGTTGATATGAGGCGTTTTGCATCTGGAGGGTTCAAGCCAATAGTGGAGGCTTAATTATCGTGATATTTCATTTATATGAAAACAAGTCATCTAATCTACTCCATTCTGGCAATATTATTCGGGGCATTTATGGTTGTATATGGTGGAGTTGATGATAGCCCTGGCGGGCAACTGCTCGGACTGGTTTTGGTTATCGGCGGTATTGTATTTATAGTAAGGAGCAAGAAAAAGAATTCTTAATAAAAAAAGTCTTAAAACCATTGACCCACGAAAGTGGGTTTTTGGTTTTTTTGCGTCTCTAAGACCACGAGAGGAAAATTGACAAAAATTTAAATAAACATCTTAAATTAAAAAAGGAAAGATTCTATGTTTTGATTCGTCATCCAGTGTATATCCCGCAGTATGTCGATCGTGGGGTAATTACAAGTTAATTAATAATAAAAATTATTAACCTAAATATAAAATATATGAAAAAATTACTTAGTATGTTTATGGGTCTTACTCTGGCCTTGGCTTCACTCCTAGTAGTGACTCCAGGCGCTCTCGCTGCTATTGTCGGCACCAATGGTAGCTTTGAACTGGGCACGGATCCGGGGGTGTTTAGTAATCTTCTAACTGGGGACAGTGCTAGCGTTACAGACTGGACCGTTAATGCGGGGAGCCTAGATTATATCGGTACGTATTGGCAAGCGGCAGATGGAGCTCGCAGTATTGATCTAAATGGTAGTTCGGCTGGTTCGATTAGCCAGACTCTGGTTACAGTTCCAGGGGCGACTTATGTTGTCCACTTTAGTTTGTCAGGAAATCCGGACGTGGGTCCTAGCGCTAAAGTTCTACGGGTGAGTGCAACTAGTGGTACTCCAGCCTCTCAAGACTTTACCTATGATACAAGTGTCAAAGGTAATACTCTCGCTGATATGAAGTGGGAAAGCAACACGTATACTTTCGTTGCCTCTTCAACAAGTACTACGTTGACCTTCGGCAGCCAAGTAGAGGGTGCGGCTGGTCCTGCCTTAGACAAAATATCCGTTGAAGAAACTTTGCCACCTGTCACGCATGTGTTAGCAGTCGCTAAAGCTGGCAATGGTGCGGGTACGGTAACTTCTGTTCCTTCCGGAATAAATTGTGGCGCTGATTGTTCAAAATCTTTTGACAATGACACAGCTGTCACATTAACAGCGACGGCAGCAGCCGGCTCAAGCTTTACAGGATGGTCCGGTGATTGTAGTGGAACAGGTTCATGTGCTCTAGTCATGAGTAGCAACGAGTCTGTCACAGCCACATTTACTCTAGATGTTGTGGTTCCAGTAACCTTCACAATTAGAGCGTTAGCTGGTTCTCATGGTTCGATTTCTCCTTCTGGTTCAGTAGTAGTTAATAGTGGCAGCAATCAAGCTTTCACCATTACTGCTGATAGTGGCTTCCATGTAAAAAATGTCTGGGTGGATGGATCTTCAGTCGGTGCGGTTGGTACTTTTACCTTCAGCAATGTGCTGGCTAACCACAGGATTGTGGCTAGTTTCACCGCCGACTCTGTCTCTGGTCTCCCTCAAGCCAAGGCAGATTGTAAGGAGGGTGGATGGGCAGGCTTCAGCAATCCAAGCTTTAGGAATCAAGGATTGTGTGTAGCTCAGGTCAATCATCAGTTCAGGGGTGATGACGATGATGACGAAGATAGCAATATCGAAGATGGTGATGACAGTGATGATGAAGATGAGGATGATGATGACGATAGAGTGAGTGCGAATGTCAGTGCGAATGTTCACGCTGGCAAAGCTCACCTAAACGCCAAAGGCAAATTTAAGATTAATGATTAAATAATCTGAATTGCTTTACAAAGCCGCCCAGGAATGGGCGGCTTTGGCTTTCAGTATTTAAAAACTTCATGACCAGCCAGGAGCCCTTGATATGCTGACTTGGTATATAATATAAATATGAGCAAGAAAGGAATTTCTAATGGTGTGGTACACAAAGCGCCAGCGGATTTACGGAAGGCGATTACATCTCTCCCTGCGGCGAGAGCGCTATGGGAAGATATTACTCCACTTGCCCGCAACGAATGGATCTGCTGGGTTATATCTCCCAAGAAAGCCGAGACTAGAAATATACGTATTGAAAAAGCACTTTCAAAGCTTAAAGGTGGAATGCGTCGGCCATGTTGTTGGGCTGGGTGCATGCATCGTTAATCACACATGACCTGTACTGGTTTCCAATATTATAATTTTCTGGTAAAATAATACATATGGAAAAATTTAAATTTATATTATTTTCAATTGTTATTCTAGCCTTGGTAGGCATTGGGGGGTACTGGTCTGTAGCTACTCTACAATCCGGTCCAGAGTATGCGACAGAGCAAAAGTTGAGAGCGCTCCAAAAAGAAAATGAAGATCTAGGGCTCGAAGTGAAAAAGCTGACCGCTGATCTCAGTGCTGCGCATTCTAAACTAGAAGTCTCTGCGCCGAGTGTTGAAAAAACCGCAGAAGTACCAAAAACCACTGCGTACAAATATCAAAGTTTAATGAATGAACTACAGAAACTTGCTGACGGGAATGTATTTTTGAAACTCAAATCTAGTGGGGCCGGAGTCGGCACAGTCCAAAAATTCTTAAATATTTATAATGACACTTCCAACAAAATAGACAATGATTATGGAGTGGGCACAGTCAATGCAATCAAGATTTTTCAAAAAGACCAAGGGCTGACGGCGGATGGAGAGGCTGGTCCAGGTACTTTCAGCAAGATGATTAGTTGGCTCAAGAAGCAAGCTTAAGATCCTCCTCACCAAGGGGGGGGGCTAAAAAATTCCGGAAAAGATATGGAAAATATTTATGAGTGGGGACAAAATGTAATCAAACCATTTTGGCTGATAGGTTCTGTGGTCAAACAAGACAGCGTCCTGCTTCCAATCGCTCGCAATATCTTCTAATTTAGAAACGACTTCCAAATCTTTAAAGAAGATACCCACTTCGGAATTAAAATCAAAAGACAGGAAGTCTAGATTTTGCGATCCGACCATGGCCTCACGGGAGTCGATGATGATGGCTTTGGCATGATTCATCTTTTTCTCCATGTAAAATTTTATGCCCAATTTGGAGATTTTATAAATATAAAAATAATTTACCCGATCGACGATAAAGTGATCGGTATGTTTTGGCACCAAGACTTCTACTTCTACGCCACGCAAGACTGCTTGGTGCAGGGCGGCTCGTAGCCAGCGTTTCGGTATAAAATATGGAGTAATGAAAATAATATTTTGGCGAGCTCCGTTTAAATAATTTTTATAAATTCTTTTAAAATTAGACCGATTTTTTTCTGGGGAATGCTCGACTATCCAAGTGTCCACTTTTTCTCTCTTCATTTTCTCACTCTTATCTAGTAGTAGCGGATCTATGCCCCCCGCATTTACATAAGATTTCTTAAAAGAGGCGGTAACTTTTTTTACTAAATTGCCCTTGATTCTGACCATGAGGTCATTCCAAAATCTCGATTTTTGATAGAGATTGACTCCGCCGATAAATGCGATGCGTTCGTCCACGACCAACACCTTGCGATGCATCCGGTGGAGCAGATAGGACATGGTGAGTATTTCTACTCCGGCTTCTCTCAATTCGAGCATGGCGCCATTACTTAGGCCAGCACTTCCAAAAGAATCCAGAATCAGTTTCACGCGCAAGCCGAGCTTGGCCTTGGCCTTGAGTAAATGAAAGAAATTAAATTCCTTCATGTCATTATTGAAAATATACATTTCCAAATAGATGGATTGCCTGGCGTTTGTGATGGATTCAAACATGACCTTCCAGGCCTTTTCGGAATTAGTGAAAAACTTGCAAGTTGAATAAGCCATAGAGACATTATACACTAGTTGAAAAATGTGCTATAATAGCGGGATTATAATATAAGAAAATAATAAGGCACTAGGCAACTAGGCCTTAGGCATTAGCGAATTAAAAGCTAGAGCCTAGAGCCTGAATTTCCTAGAGCCTATACAATCATATGGCAAAAAGAGGCACCACACTTAGTCCAAAAAATAGGTCCAGACGTTCTCACAAGACCAAGAAAAGGCTGGCAATCAAGAAATTGATGCTTGCTAAGAAGGCGACTCGCAGGAAGTCTAAATAAAATTTTTCATCGTTAAAATGATGAACGAACTCACAGCTGAAGAGAAAAGAGTAATAATAGACAAGGGAACGGAGATGCCCTTTACCGGCGAGTATTATAAAAACACAGCTAATGGCATGTATGTTTGTCGTCAGTGTGACGCGCCTTTATACACTTCAAAACAAAAATTCGAATCCACCTGTGGCTGGCCTTCTTTTGACGATGAGATACCGGGGGCAGTGAAGAAGAGCGTGGATGCTGATGGCATGCGGACAGAAATAACCTGTGCCAAGTGCGGAGGACATCTCGGGCATTTGTTTACCGGCGAAGGATTGACTGAAAAAAATATCCGACACTGTGTGAATTCGATATCAATGAAATTTGTGCCGAGGAAAATAAATTTATGAATTTGTTATACCCCTTATTCGTGCGAATAAGCCAATAAAATGTTAGAATAATTACATGAGACATTATGAGAAAATTTTAAAAGCCTTGGCAAATAATCGTAGACTGGAAATAGTTAAATATTTAAAACAAAAGAAAGAAGCAAGCGTAGGGGATATAGCCAAACATATTAAACTTTCTTTTAAATCTACATCTAGACATCTCGCCATACTGTTGGGTGCAGATATATTAGAAAAAGAACAAAGAAATGTATCAGTTTTTTATAGTCTAGCACCCAAATTAGTAAATCTAGCGAAATCAATAGTTTCTGAGATTTAGCTTTTATTGCGTGTTTATTTTATTATATCCCTAATTCGTGCGAATAAGGGATTAATGTAGCTATATTTAATACTTCTAGAAAAAGTGATAGAATATATTTATGAATCGCAATGCATTTATTTTCCATGGGACGGAAGGTCATCCACAGGACAATTGGTTTCCATGGTTAAAAGAAAAGCTCGAGGCACAAGGATGTAAGGTTTTCGTGCCACAATTTTCCTCGCCGGAAGGAGTGCCAGCAAAAATTTCAGAGTGGTTTGATATTCTGAAAAGTTACGAAAAAGAAATTAATGAAAACACAATATTGATTGGTCATAGTTTGGGCGGTATGTTTGCTCTAAAAGTTTTGGAACAATTAAAACACTCAATTAAGAGTGCTTTTTTTGTTGGCACACCTATTGGAGTGAAGCCGATTCTTAACTATGACAGAGATAATAGTTTTAGTGGTTTTGACTTTAATTGGAAAGTGATTAAATCACGCGCAAAAAATTTCACAGTATATCAATCAGACAATGATCCTTATGTTTCTTTGGATAATGGAAAAAAATTAGCTGAAAATTTGGGAGTTGAACTTACATTTATTCCTAATGCTGGACATTTTAATAAAAGAGCGGGTTATCTAACCTTTCCAGCTTTATTAGTGAAAGTCGAAGAAATTTTATGACTAAGAAAATAATACTAGCAGGAGGATGCTTTTGGGGATTGCAAGATTTAATGAAAAAACAACTAGGGGTAATAAAAATAGTCGCAGGATATACTGGAGATGATAATATGAAAAATCCAACTTGGTTTAATCATGGAAATCATGCCGAAGCCGTTGAGATCGAATATGATGAACAAAAAACTTCTTATAAAAAGTTGTTGGATTTTTTCTTTCAAATACACAATCCGACTACTTTGAATCAACAGGGCAATGATAGGGGCACTTCTTATCGCTCGGCGATTTTCTATGGCAATGATGCAGAGAAAAAAGAAGCAGAGAACTTTATAGATATTGTAAATAAATCTAAACGCTGGAAGGATCCGGTGGTGACAACTCTCGAACCACTTAAAAAGTTTTATCCGGCAGAGGAATATCATCAGGATTATTTAGAGAAGAATCCGGGCGGTTATACTTGCCACGCCATATACTTTGATAGTTATTTAAAGTAAACTAAAGCTATGGAAAAAGGACCAAAAGTAAGAATAGTCGGAGGAGCTTCTACTGAAAAGAAGGAGCAAGCAAAAAAAGAACTCAGGCAGGCTCTATTTAATCATTCTAATTCTCTCAGTTTACAAGAGAGAGAGGCGTTAGAGAAATTTGAATACCCTAAGTCTTTAAAAGAGCTTGCCCTTATTAATTTTGTGAACCAAGAAACATCCCGTTTAATGCAAGAGGCAGGCATCAAGCCATACGATATTCCTTTTGAAAATTATCACATTATTCCACCAGAGTTATATCACCAACTTACAAAAGACAACAGTAATGCTGCTACTGAAAATAAAAAACAAGCTATGATTTTTAATGCTGAATATTTTCGTGACAATCCTGTAAATTTTGGCGCTGTTGCTCTTCACGAAACGCTTCACCTTAAAGCTCATCTTTCTATGGAAGTTGAGGAAAAAGACGGCAAAGTAGATTCAACACTTTACCGCGAGAGTGTAGCCATACGAGCGGCCCAAAGTAAAAGTCATCATGGGGAATATCACCACCATTTCACTGGTTTACATGAAGGCATTGTAGCTGAAACTGAAAAAAGACTTCTTGCAAAACTTCTTGATTTACCACAGCTTGCTAAAGAAAAAGAATGGTTAGAATCAGACGAAGCGAGAGAAATGAGGAAAAATTTGGCACAAGAAAAAGAAATCCCCGAAGATGATATTATTTGGATTGGCAAAAAAGGGGAAAATGACTTAGAGTGGGAGCTCGTTACCTATCCACAGCAAAGAAAAGTTTTAAATTATCTGTGTGTTGAAATACAGAAACAGTTTCCTGACCAATATAGAAGTGCAGATGATGTTTACCAAACATTTTTAAATGCTCATTTTACCGGAAGACTTTTACCAATTGCACGGCTCATTGAAAAAACTTTTGGCGAAGGAAGTTTTCGTCTGCTTGGCAATATGGGTACTGGTAATTCAAGTGGCGTTCTTCATCTAGAGTCACTAAAAAAAGCTAGAGCAAGGCAGATTCGTTAAGGAAAATAAGTAAGAGATCCATTTATGAAGAAAAGAAAATTAAACAAGCAAAAAAAGGTAGTAATGGTAAGCGGGGGATTTGATCCCGTGCACATCGGTCATGTCAGGATGTTTGAAGAAGCCAAGAAACTAGGCGATGAGCTGGTAGTTTTACTAAATAATGACAATTGGCTAAAGCTAAAGAAAGGTTATGTTTTTATGCCAGAACAAGAGCGAAAAGAAATCATTGAAGCGTTCAAAGTTGTCGATAGAGTTATTTTGACAAGTCACGAAGAAGATACGAAAGATATAAGCATTAGTAAAGATTTGTTGTCTCTACGCCCGCATATTTTCGCCAAAGGCGGGGATCGCCATGTCGGGAATATTCCAACGCCGGAAGTTCTAATCTGTAAAGAAATAGGGTGTGAGATAGTGGATGACATTGGATTTGGCGGTAAAGTTCAAAGTTCTTCAGACTTGGTCAAAAAGGCTAAAGAGAAAACAAAAGCAAAAAATAAATGAAAACTTTGAACCTGGAAAAACTTAAAGAAAAAGATCTATTCGTTTTTGACTTAGATGGAACTCTGATCGAAACCAAATCCCCAATGGGGGGAGAAATGTCAAAATTAATGACTCAACTGCTCCAAGTAAAAAAAGTTGCCATCATCGGCGGAGGAAAGTATGAAATTTTTCAAGAGTTATTTATACGCAAACTAAAATGCCCCAAAGAACTTTTGAAAAAACTTTATTTATTCCCGACTACGGCGACTTCTTTCTACAAATATAATAATGGTTGGAAAAAAGTTTATGCGAAATTGCTAACCACCTCCGAAACAACTAAGATCCGAAAATCCTTCAAAGAAGTATTCAAGGCCATAGGGTATCAGCACCCTAAGAAAACTTACGGACCGATCATAGAGAATCGAGGTACGCAAGTATCTTTTTCAATATATGGGCAAGATTTAGTGCGGGTGCTCGGAGACAAAGGGGTGAGAATGAAAAAGAAGTGGCTCAAAGATAATTTCAAAACTAAAATGAAAATTGCCAGATTGATGGCCAAAAAGCTCCCAAACATGGAGGTTCATGCCGCTGGTTTTACCACGATTGATGTCACCCAAAAAGGTATCAATAAAGCCTATGGTATCCACCAAATTCAAAAACAGTTGAAGATTCCTATCAGCAAAATGTTCTTTATTGGCGATGCCATATTTAAAGGGGGTAATGACTATGCCGTAGTAAAGACTGGGGTGGACTACCTCCCTGTCAACGGGCCTAAAGACACAGCGAAAATAATTCGTAGTATTGTCTGAGGTTGGGGTGGGTTTGGCCCCGGACTCTTTTAGTTATATAATGATACTTAATATCTGAATAACTTATGAAGACACTTATTGTAAAAAAGCCTTGGGGGCAGTTTGAACAATTTACCCACAATGAAAAGACAACGGTAAAAATTATTTCAATTAACCATGGTGGTTCTTTGAGTTTACAGACTCACGACCATCGGACAGAATTTTGGCAAGTCATTTCCGGACACCCAATTGTGACCATCGGTGACAAGAAAATAAATGCAAATCCTGGCGATGAATTTACGGTGGAAAAATTACAACCGCATCGGCTGGAGGCGGCAGGTGACGATGTGAAAATTCTCGAAATCGCCTTTGGAGATTTCGACGAAGATGACATCATCAGAATAGAAGACAAATATGGTCGCGCTTAAAAAAATCAAAAAGAAAATAATAATAAAATCTCGACGTCTAAATGGGTCGGGATCTCGGCTGAAAAAGTCGAATAAAAAAGTAACTCGAAGAACAGTTAGAAGGGTTACTGTTCTTGAACTCAAAAGATCCAAGAAAAATCCGATTATTGAACCAACCAGTCATAGATATTGGGAATCTAAAGCCACTTTCAATCCTACGGCTCTGTTGCATGATGGGAAGGTACATATCATTTATCGGGCCATTGGAGATTCGGACAACTCGGTCTTGGGTTATGCGGGAAGCCATGACGGCTTTACCATCTCAGATAATTTTTCTAATCCGGTTTATTTTCATTTCATCGGTCGGGACAAAGATAAATCCCTGCCTTCTATTTCTTATAGCTCCGGCGGTGGCTGGGGTGGCGGGTGTGAAGATCCACGACTGACGCTCATTGGCGACAAAGCCTATATGCTCTATACCGCTTTTGATGGATGGGGATCTGTGCGGATTGCCCTGACCTTCATCAGCTTGGATGATTTTATTGCTAAACGCTGGAATTGGAAGGAGCCCGTTCTCATTTCTCCGCCGGGTGAAATTCATAAAAACTGGGTGCTTTTTCCAGAAAAAATAAAAGGTCAGTACGCGATTTTGCACAGTCTCTCTCCTAAAATCATGATAGATTATTTGGATAGTTTAGATGAACTGGATGGGGATAATTTCATATATAGTGTTCATCAGGGCAGTCACCTCTGGGGAGAGAGGGATCGAATGATTCGAGGTGTGGGACCTTCACCCTTAAAGACAAAATACGGCTGGCTTGTCTTGTATCACAGAATGGAGAAACATGATTCGCATAGATATAAACTCTGGGCGATGATTTTGGACATGAAAGATCCGACTAAGATTTTATACAATTCCAGTCAACCGATTCTCGAGCCTGATGAGTGGTATGAGAATGAAGGCTACAAGGGGGGAGTCGTCTATTCTTGCGGGGCAGTCATCAAAGACGGACAGCTTTTTGTATATTACGGAGGCGCGGATAAAGTTTCTGCGGTGGCGACAGCCAATCTAGATAGATTCTTAGAGGAGCTGGTGCATTCCAGTTCATCTAAATTAAAAAATAATAAAATTAAAAAATAATTTATGTTTGTTACCAAAAGATCTCACCACAATCCGATTCTTGTCCCCGACAAAGACCATTATTGGGAAGCTTTTGCTTCTTTCAACATGAGTGTGGTAAAGGTGGGCAGAATGTTTTACGGAGTTTATCGTGCCATTTCAGCTCCGGACAGATTGCGCACTCCTGCGCAGGTTTCCGTCATCGGTATCGGTAAAAGTAAAGATGGCCGAGATTTTGTGGAGCGTGAGCCTTTTATCATACCTAGCGAGGAATGGGAAAAATTCGGTTGCGAAGATCCGCGCGTAACTTTTTTTGAGGGAAATTATTACATATTTTATACGGCTTTATCAAAGTATCCTTTTGAAGCAAGTGGCATAAAAGTCGCAGTCGCTATCTCAAAAGACTTAAAAAAGATAAAAGAAAGGCATCTCGTGACGCCCTTTAATGCCAAAGCCATGACCCTGTTTCTAGAGCGGATAAATGGAAAGATTACAGTGATTCTCTCGGTGAATACAGACATGCCCCCAGGGAAGACTGCGATAGCGCAAGTCGATAGCATAGAGGAATTATGGGATTCAAAGTTCTGGGAGGAATGGTATAAAACTGTAGATAAGCATACGATTGATCTCAAAAAAACTCCTTATGATCATGTCGAAGTCGGTGCGGCGCCTATTAAAACTAGCCATGGCTGGCTCCTCGTCTATTCACACATTCAAAATTATTTTGGCGGTAGTGGTCTCGATCGTATTTTTGGAGTTGAGGCAGTTTTACTTGATCTAGATAATCCGCTCAAAATTATCGGACGGACATATGGCCCCATATTTGCGCCGCGGGAGTCATACGAGCTTCTGGGTCATGTTCCTGACGTAGTTTTTCCGACTGGGGCAATTGTTAAAAAGGATACACTTTATATTTATTATGGAGCCGCAGATATGACGACATGCCTCGCTCATGTAAATCTCACTGACCTCTTGGGTACGATGCGTAGAGAAACAGATGCCGATTGGCATTTCAAACGTTCAGCCAAGAACCCAATTATTTTGCCCAACAAAGATCATCCATGGGAGGCCAAGGCCGCTTTCAATCCGGCAGTGATACGAATACGAAACACCACGCATATATTATATCGAGCGCTGTCTGAGGACAATACTTCTTATGTCGGTTATGCTTCGACCAAGGATGGTGTGACGATTGATGAGAGACTAGCAGAACCTATCTATAGCCCGAGGGAGGATTTTGAATCCAAAAAAATTGCCGGCGGAAATTCTGGTTGTGAAGATCCGCGCCTGACAAAAATAGGTAAAGTCATCTACATGTGTTACACAGCTTTTGACGGCATCGGCCCGCCGCGAGTGGCCATCACTTCTATTACCGAGGCAGACTTCTTGCGCAAGAATTGGAAATGGGCCAAGCCTATTTTGATAACGCCACCTGGTTTTGATGACAAAGATACTTGTATTTTTCCCGAGAAAACAAAGGGTCAATATTTTGTCCTGCATCGCGTCGGGAACGAAATATGCGGGGATTATTTAAAGTCACTTGATTTTGAGAAGGAGAGTGTCAAAAAATGCATCAGAATCATAGGGCCGCGAATAAATAGTTGGGATAGCGCCAAAGTCGGTATCTCGGCGCCACCGATAAAAACCAAAAATGGCTGGCTGCTACTCTATCATGGTATTTCCAAAAGTCACAACACCTACCGGGTCGGAGCGGTCCTGCTCGACCTGGATGACCCTGCCATAGTGCTGGCGCGCACCACCGATCCCATATTTGAGCCACAAGAATTGTATGAAAAAGTCGGCATAGTCAACAATGTTGTTTTCCCATGTGGCATGGCCCTACAAGATGGACTGCTTTACATATATTACGGTGGCGCAGATACAGTCGTCGGCGTAGCGACCATGAAGCTCGATATTATATTGAAAGCTTTGACCAGGGAGGTTAAAAAGTGAAAATAAGCTTATGGTTAGGATTACTTATTTGTTCTAAGTTTTTCAATTGCGGCGTATATTTCGTCCGATCTGGCTGGTTTATGTAAGAAATAAGCACCTAGTTTATCAGCCTCTACTGTTAGAGGTCCATCTTGGGCATCCGTAGTATACAATATTATAGGTACAGTTTTTAAATGTTCTATGTCCCTGATTCTTTTAATTGCATCAATGCCTCGCATATTGGGCATGGTGTTGTCTGTAAGTACAAAATCAGTAGTATAACCCGGAGTTGAAAGTTTGTTTACTAGCTGTAGTCCATCTTCTACGGACTCCACCGAAGTGTACCTGCGACCAAGTAATATCATTAACATGTCTCTAATATCGGGAGTATCTTCCGCCACTAAAATCCTCAAGTCTATTTTCTCTTTTCCCTCTGGGACTTTTGGTTTTTGGTCGCTTGGTTTTGGTTCGTCTCCGATTGACATGATATCAAGTATATATGATATAATAGCTATATGCAAATCAATTTACAGGGTAAAAATATGGAGCTGACGGAGACCATTAAAGACTATGTTTTAAAGAGGGTGACTAATTTAGAGAAGTTGCTGACTCGGATTGAGGAGAGAGATGGGAAAGTGATGGCGAATTTTGAAGTGAGCAAGTCTACCAATCATCATAAATCCGGTGAGATCTTTCATGCCGATTGTTTGATCAAGATAGACGGCAAAGAATTTTTTGGTAGCGCCGACAAAGAAGACCTGTATGCGGCTATAGATGATGTGAAAGACAGTCTATACTACGAAATAAATAAAAATAAAGATCGTACTCAGACATTGTTCAAGCGTGGGGCGACTAGTATCAAAAAAATGATGAAAGGTCTCTCCAAGAAGAATCCGTTTACTTCTAAATATTAGCTTTCAAAAAATCCTCGTACTTTGTTTCCTTTTTGCCTTCAGGTAAGACTTTTTTGATTATGAATTGCTTGCCCTGAGCTTTGTCGATGGGATTATCTATAAGTTCTGCCTCGGTGATTATTATTCTTTTACCGTCTTTGAAAAAGAAAGTTCTGGGCCAGTTAGCGTACGCGCGGAATTTGCGCCAGTTTTTTTGGGGATCGTCTTTTAGGTCAATCTCTCCATCAGTTTTTACTATTTTTTTTACATAAGTAGCCCCCATGTGGTTTTGCTCTCTTGGTATAATTTTACCATTGATAAATTCTGGAATAATTTTTACTAATAATTCTCCTCCCAATTTCGCTAAAGATTTTTCCAAATCCTGTATAAATTCGTTTCCAGAGAGAGAGATTTTTTCTTGCGCCAGTATTGGTCCGTGGTCCATTTCCTCGTCTATTTTTATAATAGTTACACCTGTTTCTGTGTCTCCGTTTAAAATGGGCGTCACGATTGGTGAAGAGCCACGATAGAGCGGAAGAAGAGAGGGATGAATGTTTATTATTCCTAATTTTGGCAAATCTAAAATTTCTTTAGGAATTATTTTTCCGTAGGATACCACTACGAAAAAATCAAAATCACTCCCTATTTCTCCTTTCTTTAATTTTTCCGGCTGAATAAGGGGGATACCGTACTCTTTGGCCCATAGTGCCGTAGGTGGTGGAGTTACTTCTAAATTTCTCCCTTGAGGTTTATCGGGGTTGCTTATAATGAGCCTAGGTATAAAACCATTTTTAAATAATTTCTCTAATGTGGGAACAGAGAGTGGTTCTCCTCCAAAAAATACAAAGTTTATTTTATTCATTTTATTTCTTCTACCTTTATATCTTTGGCGTGATCAATAAAAAGTATGCCGTTTAAATGGTCTGTCTCGTGCTGGAAAATCTGGGCCAATAGTCCCGCTGCGCCGCGGGTAAATTTCTTGCCATTTTCATCATAAGCTGTAACTATCGCCTTGGTCGATCTAAAGGTCTTGCCATAAAGCGGACGGACAGATAGGCAGCCCTCGGGCACCCATTCTTTTTCGCGTGAGAGCTTGGATATTTTGGGATTGATGAAAATAATATCCTTTACGGCGAGATCTTCCTGAGCGGGGTCGCTGTCTGGTATGTAGCTACCATCACCATGTTTTTCCTCGATTCTTTCCTTTCTTTGCTCTATAAAATCTTTTGCAAATATTTTTCCCGATACAACAAAAATTCGCATTGAATATCCTATCTGGGGCGCGGCGATAGCCACACCATCGTCTTGGCTTTTTAAGGCTTCCGACATTTCTTTCAGAACCTTTTTTATTTTTGGGGTTTTAATGTCGTGCACCAGGACTTCCTTGGATATGTGACGCAAAACTTTTTCATTTTTTTGAAGAATTTTCTTCATCCCTGTATTTTTAATTAGTTTTATTTAAGTTCCTTCAAATATTCTAGGAGTTTTGATAGCTTGACTGTATCTTGAGAACGGTTGCTCATATCTCGCACAATCACTGAATTATCTAGGGCCTCTTTGACCCCAAAGATGAGCGCGTAGGGGATGGCTAGCTTTTCTGCGATGGCGAGCTGGGAACCGAGACTGTCTTTCGAGAGGGATTGGGCGATGGGGACATGAGCTTTGCGTAGTATTTCAATAATATTTAAACTCTTTAGCTTTGCCTCTCCGCCGAGTTGGATGAAATAAATTTTCGGCTTCTTTAATATTCTAGGTGAAAGCTTTTTATACCAAGGCGAGGCCACGATTCTATCTACACCGATAGAGATTCCCACAGCTGACACATCCTTCTTGCTTCCAATTTGACGAGCCAGATAATCATAACGTCCGCCAGCGGCGAGTGTGAGTGGCGCTCCATCTTCAGCGCCTTTTTGTTCTATAATTTCAAAAACTGTGCGAGTGTAATACGAAAGTCCGCGCACTAGATTTTTATTGAGATTGTATTGGATGTTCATTTCTTCTAAATATTCCAACACTTCTTTGAAATGTTTTTTGCACGAAGGGCAGAGGAATGAGACAGAGTCCGGAGCATTTTTATTTATCTCTTTTGTCTTTTCTTCTTTGGAGTCTAGTATGCGTAGGGGATTGATCTTTAAGCGTTCTCGGTCTACCGGCGCTAGGTCACTGATGTGTTTTCGGTAATAGCTCGTCAGCTCCTTGATGTATCCGTTGCGACATTCTTTGTCACCGATCGAATTGATATCAATAGAGAGATTCGCTGCGCCAGCGTCCTCTAAAATGCTCATGCCCGCTTTGATGACAAGCGCATCCATAATACTTTTGTCGCTTCCTAATGAATCCAAGTCAAACTGCCAAAACTGTCGATAGCGTCCACGCTGTGGCTTGTCATGTCTAAAAACTGGGCCGTATTGATACAGCATTACCGGCTGTGGGATTGTCTGCATGCCATGTTCGATATAAGCGCGCACGAGCGGGGCGGTGTGTTCTGGTCGTAGGGCGAGATGGTCGCCGCCCTTGGTCTTTAACGTATACATCTCTTTATCTACTATGTCTGTGCCTTCGCCTATGCCAGTAGTAAAGATGTCTTCATTCTCTAGCATTGGAGTTTCGATTGGTTTGAAGCCATAGTACACGGCTACCTCTTGCGCCTTTTCAAAGAATCCTTGAAAGGCGTAGTATTCTTCATTCCTAAGATCTCGCATACCCTTTGGTGAAGAAATTTCTTGAGATTTGTTTTTATTTACATTTTTCATATCTTATTTTTTTTACTTATCTTATTGTTTATATTGACCTGGTAATATATCTAACTTGGTTATTGGTAGCAGTCGCAAGAAGGCTCTGCCCGTCAAGAGATTCTTCTTTACCGCACCCCAGTATCGCGAATCAGAACTACCACTTCTGTTGTCGCCCATTACAAAGTATTCATCACTTTTTAATTCAACATGCGTAGCATTATTGGCAATATTCTTTACATAGGGTTCATTGAGAGTTAGTCCCTCCGGATGATCTACATTTGTAATCGTGACTACGCTACCTCTGATGTCCACGGTCTCGTTTGGCAGCCCGATAATTCTTTTGATAAAAAATTTCGTTTGGTCTTTGGGATATTTAAAGACGACTACATCATCCCTTTTAGGGTCAGTGAATTTATAAGATATTTTGTCTACGATTAAATAATTTCCGTTTTCAAAAGTGGGCACCATGGAGGCCCCAGACACGACAAATGGTTCTGCGACAAAGGCGCGGATGGGGAGGACCACTATCAAAGCTATAAACGCAAAACGCACTAGCTCCCAGAATGATTGTTTGGTTGAGCGTGGTTTCTCTGCGACTTCACTTATTTCGTTTTCCATAGTGCAAATAATAGCATAAAAAATCCTTGACATGTTTCGTTTATTTGTTTTGTAATAAAATCTTTGCTACACGATTTTTTTGTGTTATTATATAGAGATGAAATTAGTCGTTGGCCTGGGCAATCCGGGCAAGGAATATGAAAATACCAGACATAATACTGGGCGTATTGTGGTCGGGCTAATAGAGAAAAAACTTTCAGAAAAAAAGATAAAATTCATCACTCCGGATAATTTTATGAATAATTCTGGGAAGGCCGTGGCGCCACTTATAAAAAGCAAAAAGGATTTGGCTAGTCTGGTAGTTATTTATGATGATATTGATTTACCGTTAGGGAAAATTAAAATTTCCTTTAATCGTTCGGCTGGCGGGCACAATGGTCTCGGTTCTATCATCAAAGCCCTAAAAAGCGAGGAATTCTTGCGCATTCGAGTCGGCCTGTCTCCGGCTACCCCAAAAGGCGTAGTCAAAAAGCCAAAGGGGGAGAAAGCTGTTTTGAATTTCTTATTAGGCGAATTCAAAAAATCAGAATTAGAAACGATTAAAAAACTGGCTAAAATAGTTGCTGAAGCAGTAGAGACTATATATTCCGAAGGTGCGGGTAAGGCTATGGCGTTGTATAATTAAATTTATGACAGAACATGCCATATTAGAAAATGATCCTATAAAAAATGCAGAAACTCATATTTTGGTTCTTCGCCAAGAGATTGCCGCGATGGGCGGCAATGATTACGAGATTCCGGCTCTCGATGATTTAATTAAGTGTTTAAAAGCAGGAACATGTACGCCTGATGATGCTTTAAAGCAAGCAAAAGAAATTCGAAGCAGAAAACAGGACAATTTTATATAGATGTTTTAGACCTCTTTCACCGCTTCTATAATGATACTTTTTTCGCCGTTACGCAAAGAGACTTTGCCGGAGAGGGCAATGCACTTCTCCGCCACCAATATATCAATAGATTCTTTGAAGATTGAAGGGAAACAGACGACTTCTATTGAATCCGTCAAATCGGCGATCTTTAGGAAGGCCATTCTTTCATTGTTTTTGGTGACGACTTGCCTTGAAGTCTCTATGATGCCGGCGATAGTCACCGATATGCCATTTCCAATCTCTGCTTTTATTTTCTTAATATTTATATCTCGACTTTCTAATTTTTCACGGATACGGTCTAGTGGATGTCCGGAAATATAAAGTCCTAGCAGTTCTTTTTCCCAAAGTAGTTTTTCTGCTTGGGTGGCCGGTGTGGCATTTTGTAATTTGAATTCTGGAGCCTTGATGGAATTTGCACCGCCGAAGAGAGAGACTTGATTTTCGTCCTGTTTATTTGTCTCGTGATTATATTCGAGCATGGCTTCCAAGTTTGATAGCAGCACTCCTCGATCAGCCCATTCGTCCATACATCCGGATTTGATCAAGGCTTCCATCGATTTTTTATTTAAATTTTTATGTTTGATTCTATCTAGGAAGTCCGTGATTGATTTAAATTTACCGTTCAATTTTCTCTCAGCGATAATGCTATCGGCAATATCCGTTCCAAGATGTTTAATCGTGTAGAATCCAAATCTTATTTTTTCACTTTTATTTTCAGCGCTTATAACGATGTCTTTTTCTTTTGGTATGCAAGTAAATCCGCCATAACTTTCATTAATATGTGGAGGGAGAACTGGAATATTCATATTTTTACATTCTTGAATTATTTCAGCAATTTTCTCTACATCACCAGATTCAGCTGTGAGTATTGAAGCCATATATTCCACAGGGTAATTTGCTTTCATATACGCCGTCTGGTAAGCGACTTTACCATACGAAGCTGCATGAGCCTTGCCGAATCCATATGCTTGAAAAGGTTCAAACAGTTTCCAAAGTTTTTCGGCGAATTCTGGAGTTTGTCCGTTCGCTATGATGCCTTTTGTCAATTTTTCTCTCTGCGCGGCCATTTCTGCCGGTATTTTTTTACCGACGGCCTTGCGGAATTTATCAGCTTCTTCCCAGTTGTAGCCAGCGAGTTCGATTGATGAAAGCAAAAGGTCATCTTGATAGACTATAAGCCCGTAAGAATCACCTAGATATTTTTTCATTCTAGGGTCTAGGTATTTGATGAGTCTAGGATTATGTTTACGTTTAATATATTCAGGAATGGATTCCATCGGTCCTGGGCGATACAGGGCGACCATGGCATTGATGTCGTGAATTGATGTTGGCTTTAATTCTTTCAAATACCGTGTCATACCCGAACCGTTTAATTGAAAGAGCCCTTCAGTCTGGCCAGACGCCAGTAATTCAAAAGTTTTTTTATCATCGAGCGGTATATTTTCTATGTCTATGTCTATATTATAAAATCTTTTAACTTTTGAGACCGCATCTGCCAAAATTGATAAATTTCTTATACCAAGAAAGTCGAATTTCAAAAGTCCTGCTTCCTCGATACTATACATATCATACTGAGTTATTATTTTCCCAGAACCATCTGTGCCTCCTTTCGGGTCGTATTGCAGCGGTACATATTCTACGAGTGGGAGCGGTGAAATGACTACTCCGGCCGCATGTACGGAAATGTGCCTCACGCATCCTTCAAGTTTTTTTGCAAGATCTATTATTTCTTTCGTATCTTTTTCTGTCTTATACGCTTGTGCGAGTTCTGGGACTATTTCCATCGCATGGTCTATGGTCATTGGCATACCTTGGGAGCCCATCGGGATCATCTTTGAAAGTCTATCGCCGATAGTATAGGGGTGCGCTAGGGCGCGAGCGACGTCTTTGACCGCGCCACGCGCCATCATCGTACCAAAAGTTCCAATCTGCGCCACTTTATCTTCGCCGTATTTTTTCTTTACATACTCAATCATCTCGTCACGTCTATTATCAGCAAAATCCATATCTATATCTGGTGCGGAAGGACGGAAAGGATTCAAGAATCTTTCGAACGGTATTTTGTAATCTATCGGGTTTACATTTGTAATTCCCAGAAGATATGTCGCCATCGAACCTGCGACTGATCCTCGAATTGTAGTCAAAATTCCGTTTTCTTTGGCATAATGCATCAGATCTCCAACTACCAAGAAATATGGCGAGTAGCCTTTGTCAAAAATAACTTTCAGTTCATATTCTACGCGCTCCAATACAGGCTTTGTTTGTTCGATTCCCATATTTTTAAAGCCAGCATATACAAGCTCACGCATTTTCTGATCTGCTGTTTTCCCCCCCTCAATTTTGAAATCCGGGAAAACCCATTTTCCTAGCTCAAGTTCCAAGTTGCACATATCAGCTATCTTCATCGTGTTTTCTACTGCCTCTGGAATATCCTTGAAGACTTCTAGAGCTTTTTTGGTGTCAATAAAAGAAAAATCATCATCCGAGAATTCAAACTTGGCGCCATCTTTTCCATCGCCCTGAGTATTTATCTGGAGCAGGGTGTGGTGCGCATCGTGATCGTCACTACAGGGGTAGTGTGAATCCTGTGTTGCGACGAGAGGGATGTCATGCTTTTTGCCGAGGGCTATCAGTGCCTCCCGCACAGTTTTGTCATTTTCCACCGATGGGTGACATTGAATTTCTATAAAATAATTTCCTTTGCCGAAAATTTCTTGATATTCTAAAACCAATTCGTCTGCTTTCTTCAAGTCACCTTTCATTACTGTCTGTGAAAGTTCTCCACCGAGACATCCAGATAGGGCGATGATGCCCTCCGAATATTTCCGGAGTATTTCTTTATCCATTCTTGGTTTGTAATAATATCCTTCTAGGTTGGCGATAGTCACTAGCTTCATTAGATTCTTATAACCCTCCAGATTTTTCGCTAGCAAGATGAGGTGATAGTAGCGTTTGGTGCCTCCGGCTTCGGTCGTTCTGTCTTTACGACTGCCGGCAGTCATGTACGCTTCGACGCCGATAATCGGCTTGATGCCTTCTTTTTTGGCAAGTTTGTAAAATTCGATGGCGCCGTACATGTTGCCGTGGTCCGTGATAGCCATTGCCGGCATATTGAATTTCTTAGCAAGTTCAATCAAGCGTTCAGGTTTTGAAAGCCCGTCTAAAAGGGAATAGTGCGAGTGGGTATGCAAATGCACGAATTTTAAGCTTGCCTTTTCTTTTGCTTCCATTTTTAATATAATAGCATACATGAAAACAATCAAAGTTGGCATTAACGGGTTTGGCAGAATAGGCAGAGCATTTTTAAAAGTCGCTTGGGAGAGGCCTGAGATTGAAATAGTCGCGGTCAATGATCTCGGCAGTGTGGAGAACATGGCCTACCTTTTGAAATACGATACTGTGTACAAAAAATGGGATCATGACGTAAAAGCCGAGGGACAGGAAATAATAATTGGCAGCAAGAGGGTAAAAGTTTTGGCCGTCAAAGATCCAAAAGAATTACCTTGGAAAGATTTAGGAGTAGATGTCGTCGTAGAATCCACCGGACTTTTCGTGACTTATGATAAAGCCAAAGCGCACATTGATGCAGGTGCGAAAAAAGTAGTCATTTCGGCTCCAGCCAAAGACGGGGACGGTAGTGTCATGGGCGAGACTATTTTGCTCGGAGTTAATGAAGACAAATTTGGTACTTGCGATATTACTTCCAATGGTTCTTGTACTACTAATGCTTCTAGTCCTTTGATTGCAATTTTACATGAGGCTCTCGGTATTGAGAAAGCAATGTTGAATACTACACATTCATATACTGGATCTCAAGCCTTAGTGGATGGTCCTTCTAAAAAAGATTATAGAGATGGTCGTGCGGCTGCTCAAAATCTTGTTCCTGCTTCTACTGGAGCTGCAATTTCTGTAACAGAAGCAATTCCAGAACTTGCTGGTAAATTCGATGGTGTTGCTGTGCGAGTCCCTACTGTTTGTGAATCTATTACCGATATTACATTTATTTCTAAAAGAAATACTACTGTGCAAGAAGTTAATGATATATTGAGAAAAGCATCAAAAGATCCACGTTGGGAAAAAGTTTTTGATGTAGTTGAAGAGCCTGTGGTGTCGAGTGATATGATAGGAAATACGCATGCTTCAATCGCAGATTTACTTTTAACTAAAGTAGTAGATGGAAACCTTGTGAAAGTTATGGGTTGGTATGACAACGAAATGGGGTATACGAATACGCTAGTGGAGCATGTGATTAAAACGGGAGGAGCGATAAAATAAATATGAAAAAAGCAATAATTGTAATTATAGTAGTCATAATTATAGCTGCAACTTTCCTTCCAATTTATAATGGCAGGGTCGGAGGTTGTGGAGTTGTTGAGGGAGGTGGCTGTTGGAATTATAAATTGAATCTTATTGAGTACATTAAGTATAAAAACAATCCTGAATCAGAATTGTTAAAAGAATGTCCAGATAAAATGATCTGGAATAAAATGCCTTCAACTGGATATTCAAAAATTCCTCGATCTTATTACATTAAAGACGGAGTCCGCAAAGAGATTCAAGAATATGACGGTGGATGGCTAAGAGCCAACTGTACTATTTCGGTTCAGGAAGTTTATTAACTAGCAAGTAACTAGCAAGAACCGTTCTTGCTACATGATAGTTTTTTAGAGTTAGCTAAAAATTATGGTATAATGAGGACATGCAGAATCAAAATGTTGACGAAATCAGTAAGGAACGAGCCAAGAAACTTTTTGGTAGTAATGAAATAAAAAGTTTTGAAACGGGTACAATCAAGGGTCTACAGCAGATCCACAAATACTTGTTTGGGGAGCTTTATGATTTCGCTGGTCAGATCCGCGTTAAGGATATAAGCAAAGGCGGATTTCGATTCGCTTCCCACTTATATCTGGAAGAAAGTTTGAATAAAATCGGAGAAATGCCGGAAAATACTTTTGAAGAAATTGTGGCCAAATATGTGGAGATGAATGTCGCTCATCCATTTATGGAGGGCAATGGTCGGAGTATGAGAATTTGGCTGGATTTAATTTTTAAAAAAAATCTCAAACAGTGTGTGAATTGGGCGAAGATCGACAAAGCTGACTATTTAAATGCCATGGAGCGTAGCCCTGTGAACGCCATCGAAATTCGCGAGCTTTTGCGTTCCGCTTTGACCAATAAAATTGATGACCGTGAAGTTTTCATGAAGGGTGTAGAGCAGTCGTATTATTACGAAGAGGAGGATTTTTATAAATAATAAAGAAACTAGCAAGAAACGTTCTTGCTAGTGGTCAAAATTATTAAAAAAATAAAATAAATTTATGAAACAAAAAAGATATTGGTTGAGGGGGGCTTTGATTTTTGGTCTAATTTTATTGCCTCTATTTTTCATAAATGAAAACAATCAATTTCTTTTTATTCCTCTATTTATAATTTGGACTGCCCTTGGGGTAACCTTATTTGCTCCATTTTTTATTACCGTAGGCGAACCCATAATTGCAATAACGGGCCATCCCAAATTTATTGGATTCCTTATTGTTTGGGTTTTCTATGTATTGGTGGGTATAATCGCTGGCTGGATTTACGGAAAAATTAAAAATAGAAATAAAGTTGACCAAGTGCTATAATAAACTCCATGAAAATTTTTATTGGAACAGATCATGCGGGATACGTGCTCAAGGAGAAGCTGGTGACATCTCTGCAGGGCGAAGGCTATGAGGTCATAGATAAAGGCGCATTTACATACGATGAACACGACGATTATCCTGATTTTGTAATTCCAGTTGCAGAAGAGGTGAGCAAGGATGGAGACCGAGTTAAAGGCATCATCCTGGGAGCCACCGGACAGGGGGAAGCCATTGCCGCAAATAAATTCCCGCATGTTCGAGCGGTAGTTTATTATGGCAAATCTGAATGTATAGTAGATGATGAGGCGGATATAATCGTTCGTTCTCGTGAGCACAACAATTCCAATATTTTATCTCTTGGCGCTAGATTTTTAACCGAAGAAGAGATGATGAGCGCGGTGGACCTTTGGCTCAAGACTCCTTACACTGGTTCAGAGCGTCATGTTCACCGGTTGGCAAAAATAGACACGATTAAAATATCCGACAAATAATTTGCCATTCTCCAATGAAAAATAAATCTAAAGAACTGAAAGTAGCGATCAAAGCTGCTCTCAAAGCTGGAAAAGTTTTAGAGAAATATTTTGAGACAGAAATACTAAAGGAGATTAAGGAAGACAAAAGTATTGTAACTCTAGCTGATAGAGAGTCTGAAGAAATAATAAAAAAAATAATATCCGGCGCTTTTCCAAACCATTCTATTTTAGGGGAGGAGACCGGTATGACAGAAAATAAAAGTGAGTATGTCTGGCACGTTGATCCTGTGGATGGTACAAAAAATTTTGCAAATGGAATTCCCCTTTTCGCAGTCTCTGTCGCGTTGGCCTATAAAAACGAGGTTATAGTAGCTGTGGTGTATAATCCTGCCGTTAATTCATTGTTTTACGCGGAAAAAAATAAAGGCGCGTATTTTAACGATAAGAAAATTCAGGTGTCAAAAGATGATACGATTCATAGTATAGTTTCGGGTGGCAAAAGCAGGACAGATGAAGATAGAAAGCTATACCGTAGACTTATGTATGATTTACCTGAAATGTTTAAGGGTTTGACAGTACGAGATTTTGGATCTGTAGCTCTCGAATTAGGTTATGTGGCGCGTGGTTCATTTGAGGCCACTATTCAAATAGGACTACATTCATACGATTTTGCTGCAGGAATTTTGCTCGTGCAAGAATCCGGAGGTAAAGTTACCAATTTTGACGGTACGGCCTATAAATTCCCCGGCAATTATTTTATCGCTTCCAATGGAGTTTTTCACGATTTACTGGTTAAAGAAGTGCAGGAACAAAAAACTAAATTGGGTATATAATAAAAGCATTATGGCAGAAATAATTCCGGCAATTTTAGAAAAAAATTTTAGTGAAATAAAAAATAAACTTACGGCTCTCCGCGAGCAGGCAAGGTTTGTGCATATCGACATATGTGATGGGGTGTCCGTGCCGAGTCAGAGCTGGCCTTTTTCCTCGGGCGGTTCGGATGATTATGATTTTCGAAAAATTATAAACGAAGAAGAGGGGATGCCATTCTGGGAAGAGTTTGATTTTGAATTTGATTTGATGGTGGCGGATGCTGTGGAGAATTTCGATTTATATATAAAGTTGGGACCGAAGAGGATTATTTTTCACCCAGATTTAGGCGGAAGCACGGAGGAATTTGAAAATTTCTTAGAAGGTTTGGATATGTATATCCGAGATAATGTACAGATAGGCATGGCTTTCAAGCCGAGTGATGATCTGGCCATTGTTTCAAAGTTGTCCAATAAGGCTGATTTCTTACATTGCATGGGTTCGGATAAGATTGGTTTTCAAGGCGAAGCTTTTTCAGAAAAAGCACTAGAAAATATTTTAAAGGCATATGAAAAAGACTCTACCGTTAACAAACATATCCGTTATTGGATGGGCAGAGCATACCACCTAAATTATAAATTTGACGAAGCACTTCTTTCTTATAATATCTACAAAAATACTTTACGTAAAAAAGACCAACGCAGCGAAGATTTGAGATTACACTTAGAACAATCTGCGGAAGCAAAAAAACAATCTGAATCTCCTCAAAATTATTTGGTACAAAACATGGGCAACCATGTAAACAGTACATTCTCTGACCATAGCCCTGTTATTTCAAACGATGGACAAACTATTTACTTTACTTCTAGAAGGGAAACAAG
>JAZKJK010000015.1:0-1024 GCA_040384365.1 Patescibacteria group bacterium
CACCATCACGCTCGCAACCGTCGACGTTCTCGTGTTGGATGAAGCTGACCGCATGCTGGACATGGGATTCGCCCCGCAGATCAACCGCATCCTCGCGCTCGTCCCCAAAGACAGGCAGACGATGCTGTTCTCCGCAACGATGCCTCAGGAAATACAATCTCTGGCAATACAGCATACGGAGTTTATAATGAAGCGGCTTATGAAGTTGATTTTAAGAATAATTTCTGGGGCGATACTTCTGGCCCGTATCACGAGACTAGCAATGCCCCAGGTTTAGGTAATGAAGTTTTTGGTAATGTTTTATTTGATCCGTGGTGCAAGGATGAGACTTGTGTAGCCCCACCCTCTGGCTTTTCGAGTGTCCTTTTCTTGCCAGGTTTAGAAGCAAGTCGGTTGTATAGACAAAGAACTGACGGAGGTGAAGATCAGCTTTGGGAGCCGAATGGCAATAGTGACGTGGAAGATCTATATTTAAACACCGATGGAACAAGCAAAAACTTAAATATTTATACTAGAGATATAATAAAAGAAACAAATGTCCCTATTCCGTCGGGTTCGTCAGGGCAAAATGTTTATAAAAGTTTTTCTAGTATGATGGATGTGCTATTTGATGAGAATAAAATAGCTGAGTGGAAAGAATTTGCTTATGATTGGAGGCAAAGCGTGCAAGATATTGTGGACAACGGGACAAAATATAAAGATGGTGATGTGTCGCTTGTCGACACTTTGCGATCCCTCGTTGCTTCGTCAAAGAACGGGAAAGTCACAATCATTGCACATAGCAATGGAGGGCTTTTAGCCAAAGCGCTCTTGAAAAAGTTGCAAGATGATAAGGTTGCGGGCAGAAATAATTTTCTTGATAGTGTGGATGTGCTAATTTTAGTGGCTAGCCCACAGATTGGTACAGCTAGCGCCGTGCCAGCCATAATGCATGGATATGATCAGAGTATGTTGGGCGGTTGGCTGATGGATGAAACCCATGCGCGGGAGCTGGGACGCAATATGATCAGCGCCTTCGGACTTT
>JAZKJK010000015.1:1092-63489 GCA_040384365.1 Patescibacteria group bacterium
GCTTCGCCTGCAACATTTGTAGATACTCTGATTCCTTCGAATGTTACGACCAAACTTGTGCAAGCATTTGGTAGCGCGATCAGTTCGTATGATGAATACAAAAGTTTTCTCTTTGGCGGAGAAGGTAGAACAGATCCAGCCATATATCAAACAAATTTACCGATTAGTTTATCACAAAGCTTATTTTCTCAAGCCGAGAGTTTACATAACAGTATTGATGCTTTTATTCCCCCAGAGAGCTTACGAGTAATAGAAGTGGCGGGTTGGGGGCTAGACACTATTGCCAGTTTTGAATACTATCCGCAAGCTTGCACTGTATCACTCGACTGTGGATATGTATTAGACGAGTGGCCGCGTTTTACAGCGGATGGAGATGGTACTGTGGTGGTACCAAGTGCTCAATATATGGGTTTTCTTGGTAGTGCGGAGAAGTATTGGGTGGATTTACATAAATACAATGAAAGTAGCGTAGATTTACCAAAAAAGAAACATGCAAATATATTAGAAATATCATCCCTTTTAAATTTTATATCAAACAATATTCAAAATTTACCATTAGACAGCTCTCCATACTTGAGTACAAATTCACCCATAGATACATCTAATCGTTTAAGATTATCTATTCATTCCCCAGTTACATTTGATGCGTATGATAGAGAGGGAAACCATACGGGTAAAATTTGCCCAGCCACTTCTGATTTTTGTTATGTGGAAGAAAATATACTGAATAGTTCGTACCTTGATTTTGGAGAGGGGAAATATATCAATCTTCCAGAGGATCAAATGGCAAAGATTAAACTTCAGGGTACAGGTACAGGAACATTTACATACGATTCTGAAGAAGTTTTACCAGATGGCACATCTACTATTTCATCCTTTGTAGATATTCCTGTAACGACACAGACCCAAGCAGAAATAACTTTAAATCCACATACTGGGGAGCCACAGCTGGCACTAGATGTGACAGGGGATGGAGTGGCAGACTTTAATCTTACTCCAAATACTGTTTTTGACCCTGTATTATATTTACAAATTATGAAAGCTACGATTGATTCCTTAGATATACCCCAAGCGAAAAAAATTGCTTTTGGTAATCGTGTTGATAATATAATTAAATCAATTCAGAAAGGTAAGATAGATCAAGCAAATTTAAAAGCAGATAAATTTACTCGTATTTTTACAAATACCTTATCTAAAGATGATCCAAAGAATCCTAAACCACACAAACTATCAAAAACTGATGCGCAACTCTTACTTGATATGTTTAATAAATTATTAGATAATCTAAGTTAATATGAAAAAACCATTTTTTCTTTCGGTTATAATTAGTATATTATTCTTAACTTTTGTGTATTTTAGAAGTTCTAATATAAATTTTTATAATACGGAATTTCTACACCCCCTTTTCTGGTTATTGATACCCGTAACTTGTCTTTTGTTTTTATGTATATTTTTAAGGGGTATTAAACCAAAATCCGTTTTTGTCTCTATATTTATTTTTGGAGTTTTAAGTTTTTTAATTTTGTCTGCCGTAGATCCAGTATGTTCAGGAATAGTGTGTTATGACCGCAGTACTTCAGCTTTACTTATATCATCTCTATTTTCTATAGCATATTTTATTATTCTCCTTTTTAAAAATAGAAAACAATCTACTTGAAACTCGCAAGAAACTCGCAAGGACCGTCCTTGCGAGTGTGTTAGAAGGGAGTATAATATAGGGGACGGGCAACTTGAAAACAACATACAAAATTATGGATCCATATCCATCACGGTGTGCAAACTGCGGTTGCGAGAGCATGCTTTCCAAGATGTTCTATCGGGACCACGAATATTTTTGTGGTGATAACTGTTGGAAAACATTCAACCCCCTTGAATTCAAGCCAAGGGAATGGAGGCAAAAATGAAAAACAGGATAAAAATATCTGTTAAATTCCAGGTCAAACAGGAAAAGTGGAAAGTGGGACTAGCTCTTCGTGCAGAGGACCACCCATTAAGGTGCTCAGTGAAAATCAAGTCGTATCCGGAGTTGCGAGCTAAACACTTGCGACTCCGTTTTTTTGTAAGGTAGATTTACATTTTTATGATAATATTAAAATATGCAATGGTTTTTTATAGCATTAGGCGCGCCATTTTTAAATAATTTATGAAAAAAGTTCGTGCAATAATTATTCAAGACGGGAAACTGCTCTTGGTACATCGTGTAAAAAGTGATAGAGAATATTGGGTTTTTCCTGGCGGCGGATTAGAGGAATCAGATAATTCCCTTGAAGATGGACTCAAGAGGGAGTGTCGAGAGGAGCTTGGTGTGGAAGTTGAAGTTGGTGCAGTCTTTTCAGAGGACACATTCAAGGATCAACATGAGTTCTTCTATACCTGCAAGATCATCGGCGGAACACTTGGAACAGGCACTGGTCCAGAAGTTAGTAGAGATCTAGTGCAATGTGGTACTTATGAACCACAATGGATACCGCTCAATGAATTAATAAACAAAAATGTCCAGCCCAGCAAAGTGCGAGATTTAATACTAGCAAAATTATAGATGATTATCTTTTCCGAGCAATGAAATGAAACATGTGCCAATGGTGAGGCACGCCATGAATAGTCTTACCATCTTTTTCTTTTTCCTCTAATTCTAAAATCTTTAATGGAGACAATAGTTTTAAAACTTGTCTTTTAGTGTGAAATACATAATCATATTTTGGAAATGGAACGCCTTCTGTATTCCAACTGTCATTTACTCCAAAGAATTGGCCCACGAAAATACCTTTTGGTTTTAATGAATTTATTATCCTTTTTATAAATAAATTGAAACCTTTATATCCATACAAATGAAGCGAGAGCTGTGAAGTGATTAGATCAAAAGTATTTTTGGGATAGTTGTACTCTTTAAAAGAAATATTTTTGAATGTAATTTTCTTACTGATATTTTTAGCATATTTTTTACTTTCAGGGGCGTGGTCAATGGCGACAACATTAAATCCTTTTCTGGCTAGAAATTTCGATTCAATCATTGTGCCAGATCCTAAGTCTAACGCGTTTCCTTTTTTTACATGGCAAAAATTTACAGCTCTGACGAGTTGTTTTCTAGGTTCTCTTTTTTCATGTTTTTTATAATATTTTTTCCACATTGGTTGTATTGTATACTCAAATGTTAAAAACCTAAAGTAGTCGCATTATATAATGAATGTGCTAAAATACATCTCTGATGTTATATAAAATAAATTATATTAAAAAAGCATTATACTTTGCTGCCCAAAAGCATAATGGACAATTTAGAAGGATTGGCAATTTGCCTTACATTGTTCACCCCACAGAAGTTGCATTTGATGTATCAAAATACACAGATGATGAGGAAATAATTTCAGCAGCATTTCTTCATGATGTACTTGAAGATTGTGCTGTCTCAGTCGATACTCTCAAAAAAGAATTTAATTCTAGAATTGCAAAAATTGTCAAAGAAATTAGTTTTACTGGAGAAAAAAAACTTTCATGGAAAGAAAATCAAGAAGTTTATTTACAAAAAATTCAAAATGCTTCAAAAGAAGCGTTGATTATTGTTGCTGTTGATAAAATGAATAATATACAGGATTATTTTCATACTTTAAAAAATGAAAAGAAAAAATTAAAAAATTTATTTTTTGGAACACCTGAAGAATATATTTGGTTTTACGATAACATTCAAGATATTCTTATATCTAAGCTCGGGAGACAGCCAATAGTTAAGAAATATCAGAAAATCTGGAAGGAAAACAAAAACCTGTAATTTTTTATGTTACAGGTTTAGCTTGCTATATTTTATGTCATGATATTCTTTGTGCTGGACTTCATTTATTTTATGTCGTCCTTTTGTGGTAATTTGTATTTCAAAAGCTGTATTATTTATGAATGCAACAAACTTTAGAAATTGTATGGTCGTTTTCCCGCTTACTTTTTTAGGTTCTTTGAAATAATCAAGTATAATGTCTCCGCATAGTACTTGTGATATCTCATTAAGAACTTCGTAGGCCTGTTCAACTTTGTCTACGATAACACGAATACCGTATACATCATCGATCAGAAAGATGTCTGTAACATTAAAAAGTTGCATCTTCTTTTTCAATATCAGAGGATGTTTAATCCGAGACATTATGATGGAATCGCTGACTACCTTGCTTGTGATGATTCGTATTTCTTCTGCAAGTGGGTTGATATCAATACCAATACGAGCTTGGTATAATGATATTTGTTTGGTAATTTCTTCCAAACTTAGATTTTCAACAGGATGAGGATGTACAGGTAAATGGGGTCTTCGCACAGAATTCCTTTCGTTTTTTTGTCGGATTCGCCCCGACGGTTGCGACTTGCTCTTTAAGTTTTAAAAGAACAAGATTTATTGAAGCATACCCCCCCCTGTCGCTGAAAGTCAAGAAGTTACTTTTTCTCTAAAATTATGCTAAAATATCCCTATGTCCGAAGAAAAAAAATTTGTCGCTCTTTTAGCTAAAATTAAAATATGCAGAATGAATTATACATAGCTATATTGGCTGGACTTGGTGGAATGCTAGGTTGGGGTTTTGCTGATTTCTTTGCAAAGAAAACAATAGACGAAGTTGGAGATATAATTAGTCTTGCATGGGCACATATTTTTGGAACTTTGATCCTTTTAATTTTTATTTTACAGCAAGTAATTTTTAATGGTCGTCAGGTTTCACTTCCTAATGATTTAAGCACTTGGAGTATGTTGATATTTTTTGGTGTATTACAGGGAGCAGTTTACTTTTTTGTATACAAAGGATTCAGTAAAGGTCAAGTGTCAGTTTTAAGTCCAGTTTTTGCTTCATTCTCAGGAATAACTTCTATATTATCAATAGTGGTATTTGGTGAAATTATAAGTGGACATTTAATTCTTGCTTTGATTACTATATTCAGTGGAGTTTTGTTAATAAATATCGATATAAAAACTTTTGTTTCAAAACGTATTATTTTTACCAAAGTCGCCGGATTAAAAGAAATAGCAATAGCTACAATACTTGCATCTTTGTGGACACTATTTTGGGGCAAATTTGTTAGTGGTCAAGATTGGCTATTATACGCATTGTTTATGTATGGATTCATGACTCTTGCCATTTTGCTATTGGTGAAATATCAAAAAATAAATTTATTGATCGGCAAATCGAATCTATGGAAATTTTTTATTTTTATCGGTCTGTGTGAGATAATTGCATATCTGGCCATAAGTTTTGGATATAGTGCCACATCACACATAAGCATAATTGCATTACTAAGTGGAGCATTTTCTTTGCCAGTGATAATACTGGCTCGTATTTTTCTAAAAGAAAAAGTTGGATTGGCACAAACCATAGGAAGTGTTATAATCATTCTCGGTACTGTATTTTTATCCCTGTTTTAATTTACTTCAATCATGAAAGATTCCTTCAGCACAATTTTTGATAATAGTTCTTTAGAGAAACTGTCGCTTGCACACGAAACACCTTTTTTCCTTTTCTCGAAACAAAAAATAATAGATAAGTTGCATAAGTTTAAAAAATGTTTTCCAGGATCGATAATTCATTATGCAATGAAAGCTAATTCCGAACCAGAGGTTTTAAAAATTCTTTTTGATACAGGAAGCTCGTTTGAAGTTGCTTCAAAATATGAACTTGATTTACTAAAAGCCATAAAGATTCCGCCAGATAAAATAGTTTACGGTACTTCCGTTAAACCCGCTTCCCATATAAAAGAATTCTATAATTATGGTGTAGATAGATTTGCCTTCGACTCCTTTTCGGAGCTTGAAAAAATATCTGCAAATGCTCCGGGTTCACGTGTATATGTAAGGACAATCGCTAATGATTCAGGCAGTGTATTTAAATTCTCCGAGAAATTTGGTATTGAAAAGGAAAACATCATCCCACTACTCAAGCGAGCAGTTGAACTTGGTCTCAAGCCATATGGGATAAGTTTTCATGTGGGTTCTCAGGCCAGCAACTTGAAAGCTTGGGGCAATGCCCTCGAACTTCTTCGTCCAATTGTTGAAAAGTTAAAGAAAGAGGACATAAATATAGAGGTTATAAATATAGGTGGGGGATTTCCTTGCAATAGTTATGCCTCAAGTGGGCAAATTTTTTCCTTAGAAGAAATAGCTGAATTTACTCTAAAGCAATATAAAAAATTTCCTCCACACTTAAAGTTAATGCTAGAACCTGGGAGGGGGATTATAGCTGATACCTCAGTCTTAATTACAAGCGTAATAGCCAAGATTGAAAGAAAAGAACGTACATGGATTTTTTTAGATGCTGGGGTTTACAATGCTCTCTTTGAAGCTATGGCATATCAAGGTTCCACTCGTTACAAAATAAACAGTCTTAGATTAAGCAATGATTCTGGCGAAGCGATGTTTTCTCTTGCAGGACCAACTGGTGACAGTCCAGATATAATAGCTAGAGAAGTTTTATTACCAAAAGATGTTGAAATTGGGGATAAGCTTTTAATTCACGATGTGGGAGCTTATACCCTTACGGCATCTAGTAGATTTAATGGTTTCCCCAAACCACCTGTGTATTTTGTTTGACACCAGAGTTTTAAAAAATTATAATATAAGTATGCAATTAAATATCTATCAGAAAGTGTGCCTATATTTTTTTATTGCTCTGGTTATCTTTTGGGCAATTTTGTTTTCTTTGGGTTTGAAAGAAGGATTCTATAATTATTTCTTCTCGTTTTTATTTGGACTGATCCCCCTCATTGCAGGACTTATCGCCATGTTTCGTGCTCACTTTTGGGGTGGACTTAAAAGTGCAGTCGGTAAAGCAGTATTCTTTATTGGTTTTGGTATATTTTTATGGGGATGTGGTGAGGCAATTTGGTCTTACTATAACTTTTTCATGAATATTCCGGCACCCTACCCATCAATTGCTGATCTGGGATTTGCCCCTAGTATTTTCTTTTATGGATTGGGCACTTTTTATCTTTCGAAAGCTACAGGTGCAAAATTTGGGCTGAGAAATAAATTTGCTAAATTTTTTGTGACGATAGCACCTTTGTTTATCCTTGCTCTTTCTTACTATCTTTTGATAAACGTTGCTCGGGGCGGCGTTTTAATTCCAGAAGGTGAGACACCCCTTAAAATTTTACTTGACATAGTCTATCCATTAGGAGATTTTATTGCTCTGACCTTGGGTGTAATAATATCAGGACTTTCTTTCCAATACCTTGGTGGTAAATACAAATCAGACATTTATGCAATATTATTAGGTCTTGGTGTTATGTTTATAGCTGACACTATCTTTTCCTATACAACAACTGTTGGGACTTATTATAACGCTGATTTCGGTGATCTAGTACTTGCTCTTGGTACCTTCCTAATTTCTTTTGGAATCCTTGGTTTTTATAAATTGAAAGTAGATTAAAATATTTATGGATCCAATCTTACAAATTCCAATAAGAATTATAAAAGAGCAAGAACTTGTTATTGGACCTTTGGCTTGGGATGAAGCCCAAAAAGTTACCGGACTTAATATTGATCAATCACACAATTCTGTTTCTTTTACTGGTGATGCAAAAGATATAATAAATAGGTTGGTGGCTCAGTATGAAAGAATTTTCGGAAAAGCTTCCCACGCTGTGTGTCATGATGCTGTAAAAGATTTAATAACTGGAATGTCTCCCGCAGAAGTTCCGTCTAGTCTAAAATAATGATCAGTTATGGCAAATAACGATGACAAAAATCCTATTTCTCCAGAGGAATATAAGAACATAACAGAAAAAATGTATAAGCAGAATCTCGAGCTGGCGAGATTGTACAAAGAAGTTGATAGTTTAAATAAAAGCCGAGAAAGCTTGGTGCATTTGATCAATCATAAAGTAAAAGGCGCTTTTACCCATTCAAAATATATTTTTGCAGGAATTTTGGATGGAACCTTTGGTGACACAAATGAGGAAATAAGAAAAAGAGCAACTCAGGGACTAGAGTCAGACGATATGGGGATCAAGACCATTGATCTGTTTTTAAATACTGATAATTTAAAAAAGGGAACCATAAAATATGACATGAAGGATACTGATTTTAAAGATCTAATTTTGCAAACTTTAGCGGGGAAAAAAGTACAGGCAGAAGCAAGGGGCCTCCAGATGGAAAGTATTATAGATGATGGCGCCTACCATGTATCGGGTGATGTATTCTGGCTACGAGAAGCTGTGAATAATCTGATAGATAATTCTATTAAATACACAAAGGAGGGCAAGATAACTGTCGACCTCAAAGATGGTAATGGTCAAGTAAAATTATCCGTTAAAGATACTGGCATAGGTATCGCTGACGAGGACAGGAAAACTATGTTTACCGAGGGTGGGCGGGGTCAAAACTCAGTCAAAATAAATGTGGATAGTACAGGCTATGGTCTCTATACGGTAAAATTGGTCATAGAGGCTCATGGTGGTAAAGTTTGGGTAGAATCAGAAGGTGAGGGTAAAGGTTCTACTTTCTATATTGAATTGTCATCTATCTCAGAAAACAAGCTTTCATAAAAAATGATTGTATAGTATTGTTATTCTTAATGGAGGAGAATCAAGAGAAAAATAAACCCGCCTCTGCACAAGGCTCCGGCGAGGCGAAGAAGTCAGACGCAGCGCTTCGCGAAGAAGCTGTTTTGGAGTTTTGGAAAGAGAATAAAATATTTGAAAAGTCTTTGACCAAAAAGGCGCCAAAGGGCAATTATGTTTTTTATGATGGCCCTCCTTTTGCCACTGGGCTGATGCATTATGGGCATATTTTGGGCAGTACTGCTAAAGATGTGGTAGGACGGTATCAGACAATGAAAGGTTTTCATGTTCCTAGAAAATGGGGTTGGGATTGTCATGGTCTACCTATTGAGAATATCGTTGAGAAAGATTTAAATATTGCTGGGCACAAAGAGATAGAAAAATTTGGCATAGATAAATTTGTAGAACATGCGCGCAGTAAGGTTTTGCAATATGACAAAGAATGGGAAAAGAGCGTCGAACGCATCGGGCGTTGGGTGGATTTTAAAGGCGGATACAAAACAATGGATAATACTTTCATTGAATCTGCCTGGTGGGCTTTTAGTCAGTTGAATAAAAAAGGTCTAATCTATGAAGGAGTCAGAGTTTTGGCCTATTGCGCGAGGTGTGAAACTCCGATTGCTAATTCTGAAATAGCGATGGACAACAGTTATAAAGATATTGCGGATATTTCTATTTATGTAAAATTCGAACTAGAAGACGAACCCAGAACATATCTACTGGCTTGGACGACGACGCCTTGGACCTTGCCGGGTAACACTGCGATTGCGATAAATAAAAATATTGTCTATGTAAAAGTGAAAATAGGGGATGACGTTTTAATACTTGCAAAGGAAACTTTGAACAATGTTATAAAAAATAAAGAATATTCTATGCTGGGTGAAGTAAGAGGGGCTGATTTGATCGGTAAAAAATACAAGCCAGTTTTTCCTTATTATCAAAATACTGATATGCCGAATAGAGAAAATATTTGGAAAATTTGGCACGCGGATTTTGTAACTACAGAAAAAGGTACAGGTATTGCCCATGAAGCCCCAGCCTTTGGTGAAGAAGATGCCGATTTGGCAAAGGCGAATAGTATTCCTTGGATTATTCACGTAGACGAGACAGGCAGATTTAAAGCCGAAGTGGTGGACTTTGCTGGTTTGAAAGTAAAACCCAAAGATACACTGGAAGACAAAGATGCGCACTTGCGGAGTGATATTGAAGTCATAAAATATCTTCAAAAAACCGGAGCGTATTTCGATAAAGAAAAAATAATCCATTCATACCCGCATTGCATGCGTTGTGAGACGCCGATTATCTATTATGCGTTACCGTCTTGGTTTATTAATATTCAAAAAGTTAAAAAGCAAATCATAAAAAAAGCAGATGCGATGAACTGGGTTCCCGCTCATTTAAAAGAAGGCAGGTTTAAAAATATAGTCGAGAATGCACCTGATTGGAATGTATCTCGAAATCGTTATTGGGCTTCACCCTTGCCGGTTTGGAAGTGTGAAAAGTGCGCAGAGAAGATTTTTATCGGCTCAATGAGTGAATTGAAAGAAAAAACCAAAAAATCTGGTAATAAATACTTTGTGATGCGACACGGGGAGTCAGAAAGCAACATCAAACATGGCTCGCATGGGGTCATCTCCTCTCGCGAAGAGAATGTCGATCATCTGACTGAAGTTGGTCGGGGACAAGTAGAAAAAACTGCGAAAGAATTAAAAAATAAAAAGATTGATCTAGTTTTTGCTTCACCACTTATGCGGACTCGGGAAACACTCGCGATTCTGAAAGAAAAATTGGGCCTCACCGAAGAGCAGATCGTCTTTGATAAAAGATTGCAGGAAATACAAGGAGGTTCTTTTGAGGGTAAGCCGTGGGACGCATACTTGCGAACCTTGCTGGATCCAAAAGAAAGATTTCTAAAGTCTCATGAGGGGGTAGAGTCTTTGCTGGAGGTGAAAAAGAGAGTCGGGAATGTGATCTACGAATTAGAAGAAAAATATTCTGAGAAGAATATTCTAATAATCTCGCATGGGGGACCACTCTGGATGTTCTATTCTGTATTGCATGGGTACAACGTCGATGAGTCTATCGCCATGACTGGCGGACTTTTTAGGCATTCGGAAGAAATTGAAAAAGGGGTTTCGGGAAGTTTTCGCTTTTTTAAAAATGCAGAATGTCGCGCTTTTGATTTTATTTCTATTCCTCATAATGAAAAATATGAACTAGACTATCATAGACCATATATAGACAGCATAAAACTCGTCTGTGATTGTTCCGCTATGATGAACAGAGTACCAGAAGTTTTAGATTGTTGGTTTGAATCTGGCTCCATGCCTTTTGCTCAAGATCACTATCCATTTAAAAATCCGAAGTGGCAGAAAAATAACTTTCCGGCTGGGTTTGTGGCTGAATATATTGCCCAGACGAGAACTTGGTTTTACTATACCCATGTCCTTTCCACTATTCTCTTTAATCATGCGCCATTTGAAAATGTGGTGACTACCGGCACACTCCTGGCGGAAGATGGTCAAAAAATATCAAAATCTAAAAAAAATTATCCAGACCCTTGGATATTTATAGATAAGTATGGGGTCGACGCATTGCGTATTTATCTCATGACGAGTCCTCTAATGAAAGGGGAGGATGCAAATTTTTCAGAAAAGTCTGTGCAAGAAATCTCAAGTAAGATTATCGGCAGACTGGGAAATGTATTTTCCTTTTATGAACTTTATCGGGATCACTCACTTGAAGCTATAACTGACAACCCAAAACCTAATACTGTTTTGGATCAGTGGATTCTTGCACGCTTGAATCAATTTGTTGGGGAAGTTACGAATGGCATGGAAGCATACGATATGAATGAAGCCTCTCGTCCGATTGAAAACTTTATAGAGGATCTGTCCGTTTGGTATTTGCGTCGTTCACGAGATAGAATCAAGAATGGAGATAAGGAAGCCAAGCAAACTTTGTATTTTGTTTTGAAAACTTTGGCAAAAACCATGGCTCCCTTCGCGCCATTTACAGCTGAAGATATATGGTTGAAATTGAAAAATGAAGATAGTGCGGAAAGTGTGCATTTAGAAAATTGGCCAAAAGCTGAAAATATAAATAGTAAAATTATTGAAGAGATGGACATGGTTCGCAAAGTCGTGACTCTCGGGCTAGAAGCTAGGCAAAAGGCAGGCATAAAAGTTCGTCAGCCCCTCGCTAAATTAGAAGTTAAAGATTTAAATTTCGGCAGAGAATATGTCGAGCTCATAAAAGATGAGTTGAATGTGAAAGTAGTTGTAAAAAACATAAATCTAGAAACTGAAGTCGCTCTCGATACAACAATTATAGAAGAACTAAAACAAGAAGGGGATTATCGTGAACTCGTGCGTGCCATTCAGGATATGCGCAAAAATATGGGGCTGACGCCTAGTGATGTAATCTCACTTTGTGTTGAGACGAGCGGAGAAGGTAAAAAATTAGTCCGAAAATTTGAAAATGATATGAAAAAAACTGTCTTGGCGTCTAAAGTCGAGTTCCAAAACAACGATGGGCAAGAAGTAAAAGTTGATACCTTGGTTTTCAAGGTAAAAATTGAGAAATAGAAATATGAAGTTAATTATTTTTGATTTTGATGGGGTCTTGGTGGATACGCTCATCATGACCTATGAGATAACCAAAGAAATAAATCCGGAAATGTCCCTTGAGGATTTTCGTTTACTTAACAATGGGAACTTTCTTCACTCAATAGAAAATAGCCTTACGATTAAAAATCATCCTGAATTTTTTGAGCGGTACAAAGAAGAATCCAGAGAACTCAAGATACCTCCATCATTAAAAGATTTAATTTATAAATTAAGCAAAGAGTGCACACTCGCGATTGTTTCTTCTTCTCTGTCATCTTTGATCAAAGACATTCTAGATCGGGAAGATGCTATGCCATATTTTATGGATATATTGGGTAGTGATTTACACAAGAGCAAGGTCTTCAAAAATAAAATGCTTTTGGAGAAGTATAAAGTTGATCCCAAAGATGCAGTTTTCATCACAGATACTGTGGGTGATATACTTGAAGCACGCGAATGCGGAATAAAATCTATCGCTGTGACTTGGGGTTTCCAAGATGCAGAGTCTTTACAAAAAGCCAAACCGGCCAAAATAGTCAGTATGCCAGAAGACTTGATGCAAGCGATAACAGAACTTACCAATGCGTAAAAAAATTTCAGATATTTATACTGAATATAAAATAATGCCAAGTTTGCAGGATCATATGCTCCGTGTGGCAGCGGTAGCATCTTTAATCTGCGACAACTTTGACGAGCCTCTTCCAAAAGAAGAAATAATCAGTGCATGTTTGTTACACGATATGGGGAATATTATCAAGTCAGACCTTAAATATTTTCCAGAATTTTTAGAGCCACAAGGTTTGGACTATTGGCAGGAGGTCAAAGATGAATATATACAAAAATACGGCAAAAATGAACTGCAAGCGACCGTGCAAATTATTCAGGAACTGGGCCTGAGCAATCTGCTTCCTGTTTTTGGTGGTATGAGCTTTGCCAAAGCTAAAGAAAATCTTGCAGTCGAGGATTTTGCCATCAAAATCTGTTTTTATGCCGATCTACGGGTTGATCCGCACGGAGTTGTTTCATACGAGGGGCGGATGGAAGAAGGGAAAAAGAGATATCAAAACAGGACGGACGTTTTTTCTACTGAAGGGCGAGATTATTTAGTCCAATGCGGTAAAGAAATCGAAAAACAAATCTTCGCAAAATGCAAAATAAAGCCGGAAGATATAAATAATGAAACCGCAGCCCCAATAATTTTAAGCTTGAGGGGCTTTGTGATAAAATAAAAAGATGGATAAAAAATTTACTTATGGAAATAAGTATGTGTGTAATCTTGAAAAAAAGACAATATTCTTACCGGTTGAATTAGAAAATCTTCCAGACAAGCTGATCATCGGGGAGTTTACTTTATTTAAAAGATCTGAGTTTCATGTTAGTCTTGTTTGTGTTGGAAAAATAATAGAGAAGTACAAAATTTCTATTCCAGATTTTTGGAATAAAGTCGTCGATGATTTTTACGAATTTACTAGAACAAAAAAAATTGAAATTATAGGTTATAAAGATGAATTTAAATTTGTAGTAAGAGAAAATAAAAAAACAGTTGTAGTTATGTGTGAAATGTCGAATCTGAATGAATTTTTTGATTTTATAAATCATAAATATACTCTGAACATTGATTACCCGCCAGCTCACATCACTCTCTATACTCTCGATGGAGAATCCGGTATATTTCTGATCAGTATCGATGATATAAAAAATTTTACAAAGCCTATTACAAATCCGATAGGTTTTATATTGCAATCTTAATGCACCACATCTATCACACAGAAGGAATAATTTTAGGGAGTAGAAGTCACGGCGAAGCGGGGAAGTATTATTATATTTTCACTCGGGATTTGGGGATGATCACGGCAACGGCTCAAGGGGTACGCAAGATGTCTTCCAAGCTCCGCTATGTCTTGCAAGATTTCTCATATCTCAAGATTGACCTCGTGCAGGGCAAGAATATCTTTCGGGTGACGAGCGCCTCAAAAACAAATATTCTGGAAGACATTACTAAAAATTTGGAAAATTTTAAAGTTTTTGCAAATATTGCGCGCTTGCTGAGGCGACTACTCGCTGGTGTCGAGCCAAATGAAGCCCTATTTGCAGACTTATTAAATGGCTTATTGATTGTGGAAAAAGCAGAGACGAAGGAGGATTTAAGGAACTTGGAAATAATTATTGTCCTGCGGATACTGAACAATCTCGGATATATTGGCGATAATGAAATATTGCAAAATCTTACCAAATCTCCATTTGAGGAGAATCTAGTCTTTGAAGTTTTAAAAGATAGGACTAAAGTCTTAAACCAGATAAACAAAGCTCTCAAAGAGACACATTTGTAAAAAACGCTTCTTCTAATTTTCTCTTCGAGATGGTACAATTCTACAATGGCGATAAATGATGGAGATAAATTAAACAGAATAGAAGAGTTAAAAAGCAAGCTCTTTAGTAAGAGCTATAGGACAAAGATAGAACACCGAGACAGTTTTACACACTTTGATAAAAATAAAGTGCCAGAGGCGTGGGGAAATGATGGAAAATCAGCGACCGACTATCTTTCATATCAAGAAAAATTTTTTATGAAAACATCTCTTTTTAAGAATTTCTTTTTATTTTCGTTAATTTTTCTTGTGCTGACGCTTTGTTATGCTGCCTATGTTTTTTTTGCTGGAGGCAATACGGTTTCTAATGAAAATATCGATATTTCAGTATTGGGGAATAATTTTACGGCTGGCGGAGAAGAGCTCTCGTTCGTCGTGGGAATCACAAATAAAAATAATTCTTCACTTGATTTAGTAAATTTAGTCATAGAATATCCCAAAAACTCGGGAGTCGGCACCACCACTTCTACTTCGGGCACACAAAGGACGCGACAGTCTCTAGGTACTATTCCCGCCGGGGCAGTGCGTAACGAAAATATAAAAGTGGTATTGTTTGGTGAGCAAGGCAGTCTGCAGAATATCAAGATCACGCTCGAGTATCGCGTCGAAGGGTCAAATGCCATCTTTGTCAAAGACAAATCCTACGATGTGACCATTAGCTCGACTCCTCTCAATTTGTCTATCGATGCTCCTTCTGTAACCAGCTCGAACCAAGCCCTAACTCTAAAAATAAAAGCCACACTAAACGCTACCAAGCCAGTTTCTAAAATACTTCTCAAGGTGGATTATCCACTCGGATTTCAATTTGAATCAGCTGTGCCAGCTCCAACCCAAGGCAATAATGTCTGGAATATGGGGGATTTAGCTCCCGGCGCAGAGCGCACCATATCAGTGACCGGGAAAATACTCGATGCCGTGGATGGAGAAGAAAAAACTTTTCGTATCTCGAGTGGTTCCCAGTCCAGCACTGACAAATCCATGATAGATGTTGTTTTTAATTCTCTGCCATACACGGTGATGATACAGAAGCCTTTTGTGGAGGCGCAAATTTTTATAAATGGTGTATCCGAAAGGCAATATGCTACCGATGCCAAGACTGCCATCAATGGGCAGATCAGATGGACCAATAATTTAGATACGAATGTCAATGATTTAATAATTCAGGCGAAAATATCTGGGAACGCGGTGAATAGGAAGACCATCAATGCGCAACAGGGCTTCTATGATTCTTCAAAAGACGTCATAACTTGGGATAAAACTTCAGTGAATGATTTTGCGCGAATAAGCCCGGGTGATTCTGGATCGGTAAATTTTTCTGTTTCGCCACTTTCCATATTCTCAGCGGCGGACGGGTTATTGCCTAGTCCTTCTGTGACCATAGATATTTCTATATCCGGCAAACAATCTGTCTCTGGTTATACCACACAAGATTTGCATAATTCTGATTCAGCCATAATTCGAATCATTTCCGATGTTGGACTTACGGCCAAAGCTCTTCGTTACTCCGGACCCTTTTCTAATACTGGCCCCATACCTCCAAAAGTCGAACAAAAAACAACTTATACAGTACAATGGTCTCTCTCTAATACAGCCAACAATATATCCAAAGCAGTTATTAACTCCAGTCTGCCATCTTGGGTGAGTTTTGTGGGTCCAATTTCGCCGGCGGAGGTAGACCTCATTTACAATCCCGCCACTAGAAGCATCGTCTGGAATATAGGCAGTATTCCAAAGGGGACTGGCATTACCACAGCAGGCAAGAGCGTCTCTTTCCAAGTTGCATTTACTCCGTCACTTTCTCAAGTCGGCACTACTCCGATTATTATAAATGACGCAGTTTTGACTGGGCATGACGATTTTGCTAATGTAGACGTGAGGGTGAGTAAGACTTCGCTCCGCACCCAGCTCGACAGCGATCCGTCGTTTCCTTCTGGCGGAGGTCAGGTAGTGGAATAAGTTATAAAGTTCATAAAGTAGAAAGTTATAAAGCAAAATGAAAAAAGAAAACAAAGAGAATGAATTGATGGAAAAGATAGTCTCGCTATGCAAAAGGCGAGGGTTTGTTTTTCAGGGTTCAGAAATATATGGGGGACTGGGCGGAACTTGGGACTTCGGACATTATGGAGTTGCCTTAAAAAATAATATTACCCAGTCTTGGTGGAATAAATTTGTGGATTCTAGGCGGGATATGTATGGCATAGACGCAGCTATTCTCATGCGTCAAGAAGTCTGGCAAGCCTCTGGCCACGTGGCCGGGTTTGCTGATCCGATGGTGGAATGTGAAAAATGTAAAAAAAGATTTCGCCCCGATCAAATTGAAGATGCAAAAAAGTGTCCGGAATGCGGAGGCAAGCTTGGCCAGCCGAGACAATTCAATATGATGTTTCAAACAAAAGTCGGCGCTTCGGAAGATTCTTCGGCTATTTCATATCTGCGCCCTGAAACAGCCCAAGGAATGTTTGTAAATTTCAAAAATACCGTGGACGCTTTTCATCCCAAACTTCCTTTTGGAATGGCCCAAATCGGTAAGGCCTTCAGGAATGAGATAACTCCGCGTGATTTTCTTTTTCGTGTGCGCGAATTTGAGCAGATGGAGATAGAATATTTTATTCGTGGCGGAGATTGGGAAAAATATTTCGAATACTGGAAAGATGAGATGCTCGCTTGGATGCAAGAAGTTGGCCTCGATATGAATAAAGTTCATGAGCTCGAAGTGCCAAAAGAAGACAGAGCGCATTATTCTAGCCGGACGATTGATTTTGAATTTGATTTTCCATTTGGCAAGAAAGAACTTTTTGGTCTTGCTTATCGTACGGATTTTGATCTCAAGAATCATAAGCTTGAATATATAGACGAGGAGAACAAAGAAAAAATAGTGCCACATGTCATTGAGCCGACCTTTGGAGTCGGTCGAGCCTTGCTTGCTCTATTAGTTTCAGCCTATCGTGAAGACCCCGAAGCAAAGAGTACTTCCGACGGGGCAAGTGAAAAAAGAGTCTACCTAAAGTTTAAAGCAAGTATTGCGCCGGTTATCTGCGCTGTTTCGCCACTCTTAAAAAATAAACCAGAACTTGTGGAATATGCTAATGCCAAAGTTTTTGTACCACTTAAGGCGGAGTTTGGTCGGGTGGCTTGGGACGACAATGGCAACATCGGCAAGCGTTATCGCAGGCAAGACGAAATCGGCACGCCATTTTGTATCGTAGTTGATTTTGATACGCTCACAGATAATACCGTGACTGTCCGCGATCGTGATACAGGCGAGCAGGAGAGGGTATCAGTTGCCGATTTACAAAAATACATAAAAGGAAAGATAAACTAAAAATACTTAGAACTCTGCTATCGCAGAAAATCTAGTAAAAGTACTTATGAAATTCTCAAAAAAAGTTTTAAAGAATGGACTACGAGTAATCACGGTGCCGATGAAAGACAACCCGACGGTGACGGTCTTGGCACTAGTGGAAACTGGTTCTAAATATGAGAGAAAGGAGGTGAATGGGATTTCGCACTTTTTAGAGCATATGTGCTTCAAGGGCACTTCAAAAAGGCCAAAAGCCGTTGATATTTCAAAGGAATTAGACGCTCTCGGTAGTCAGTATAATGCTTTCACTGCCCAAGAATATACAGGATATTATGCCAAATCTGATGCTCGGCATTTCAAGCAGATTTTTGATATTGTGTCGGATATTTATTTAAATTCAACCTTTCCCGATGCCGAAATGCAAAAAGAAAAAGGGGTGATTATTGAAGAAATAAATATGTACGAAGACATGCCTCATAGGCACGTGCAGGACTTGATGATGAAGCTACTTTATGGAGATCAGCCAGCTGGCTGGAACATCGCGGGTGAAAAGAAAAATATTTTAAATATGAAACGAGAAGATTTCATTGATTATCACCAGAAGCAGTATCTGCCAGAAGCGACTGTGCTAATAGTCGCGGGGCAGGTGACAGAGAAAGAAGTGATGAGTGAAGTAAAAAAGATTTTTGGTCAAGTTTCGCGTGGCAAGAAGGGTAGTAAACTAAAAGTAAAAGAAAAACAGGAAAAACCGCAAGCCCTGATTAATTTTAAGCAGACAGATCAGACGCATTTTGTCTTGAGTGTGCGTACTCACGATATATTTAGCAAGAAAAGCACGATTCTTTCTGTGCTCAGTGGCGTGCTCGGCGGGGGAATGAGTTCGAGGCTCTTTGTGAAGCTTCGGGAAGAGATGGGTGTGGGTTATTATGTGCGTGCCTACAACGATGCTTATACGGATCACGGATTTTTGCAAATTTCTGCTGGAGTGGATAACAAAAGAATCGACGAAGTTATTTATGCAATTTTAGAAGAATGCCGGAAATTAAAAAACTTCAAAGTGACCGAAGAAGAATTAAATAAAGTCAAAGAATGTTTGATCGGCAACATGAAGTTATCTCTAGAATCGAGTGATGACATAGCCAACTTTTTTGGCGGACAAGAACTCTTGAAACGCGAAATCCGTGGAGCAGAAGAAAAGGCCAAAGATATACGCAAAGTCACAGCCGCTCAAATTCAAGCCCTAGCTAAAGATATTTTTGTAAATAAAAAGCTCAATCTGGCGCTCATCGGACCTTTCAAAGAAAAAGCTAAGTTTTTTAAGATACTGAAATTCTAGTTGTGTTTATTTTAGTTTGCAACATTGACATTGATATCTAAATAGATGTACCATTCAACCGAACAGTAGCAGCAAACCTAAACCTTGGAAGGATAGAACATGAAAAAAAGAATAGAAAGGTCGATGGTAGGGATAATTTTCCTCATCAACGGCCCAAATCTCAACCTTCTCGGCAAGCGGGATCCTGAAAAATATGGGACAGCGACCCTGGAGCAGATCACTCGTCAAGTGGCAAAGAAAGCCAGAAAACATGGTTTCGTCGTCAAGGCATTCCAGTCGAATCATTCTGGTGCATTGATTGATTTCATTCAGACACTTGGTCTTTCAGAAGCGACAGTGCTTATGAGGGGGATTGTGTTGAACGCCGGTGGACTCACTCACACGGATGTTTCCTTGCGAGACGCAGTGGACTTTGCGTCTTCAAAGGGTGTACCGACCGTTGAGGTGCATCTTTCCAATATTCATAAACGCGAAACGTTTCGGCAGGTTTCGCTTTTAACCGGAGTCTCCATTGACCAGGTCTGTGGACTTGGGGCGAGGAGTTACACAGAGGGACTCGAGAAGCTTATAACGCATTTGAAGGAAATGCGTCGTAAGTCGAAAAAGAAATAGGCCACATCTAAGGGCCGGAGGAAGGGCTGATGCTTTTCATCCGGCCCTTTCTCTTTGTTTTTTATTTTTCGTATTTTTGTGCTATCATATTTCTATGATTGAAAAGAGTAACATTACTCATATTTCTATAACTACTGGCACCATCGTTCGAGTCATATTGATTGCTTTGGGTCTATTTTTGTTGTGGTTTTTGCGAGATTTGGGTCTAGTAGTTTTGACTTCCATTGTTATTGCATCTTTTGTCGAATCAGCGACCCCTTATTTTAGAAAAGTGAAGATGAATAGAGTGCTCGGGATTGTTCTCTTGTATGTCATCTCGCTCTTCACGCTCGCTGGCCTATTTTATCTTTTTGCGCCGCTACTCATAACTGAAATTTATAATTTCTCTACATTTATTTCAGCTTATGTGCCAAATATTTCTTTCTTGCAATATTTTCAAAATGAGGCCTTCTCTGGCGCCAAGGATATAGTCAGTACCCTCGGAAGTAATTTTTCCATTACCACTTTGTTTTCAGTTTCCAAAGCTTTTATTCTGAACCTCTCTGGAGGATTTTTCCAAATACTCTCGGTCACTTTCGGAAGCGTCTTTAATTTTATATTGATCATCCTTATTTCTTTCTATCTCTCGATGGAAGAGAGGGGCATAGAAAATTTTCTTCGACTTATTTTCCCAATTCAACACGAGGACTATGTGGTGGATCTCTGGGAACGCTCTCGCCGCAAAATTGCTCTATGGATGAAGGGGCAAGTCGTCCTGGGAGTGGTGGTCGGGGTTCTCATTTACCTAATACTCTCACTCCTCGGCATAGAGTATGCGCTGCTGCTCGCTCTGATTGCCGGAATAATGGAGCTGGTGCCTTATGGTATTTGGGTGGCTCTTATTCCAGCTTTTTCCTTCTCTTATCTTTCGGATGGAATTTCCAGCGCTTTGATGGTGGCTGGAGCTTACCTCATCATTCACCAATTTGAAGTTTTCCTTTTTGCGCCACTGATTATAAAGAAAATAGTCGGCCTTTCACCGATTGTGATAATCCTATCTGTTTTGATAGGTTTTGAACTGGGTGGAATATGGGGAGGTGTGCTGGCTATCCCTCTCGCTGTGATAGTCATGGAATTCCTGAGCGATATTGAAAAGAACAAAACTTTAGCCAGAACGCAGCATGGTTAACTCGCTAATAAATAATGAAAAAAAAAGATAGTTTCTATTTAACTACAACACTTCCATATGTAAATGCTCCTCTTCACATGGGTCATGCTCTTGAGTTTGTCCGGGCTGATGTCATTGCTCGATATAAAAAACTGGCAGGGTTTGACGTTTATTTTAATACTGGTACTGATGAGCATGGAATGAAGATATATGAGAAAGCCATTGAGAAAGGTTTGTCCCCAAAAGAATTTACCGATCAGGGGTTTGTGGTTTTCAAGGAACAATTAAATATTTTTGGGATAAGCGATGATATTCACTTTGTGCGCACGACAGATCCGCATCATGAGCTGGCAGCTCGGGAATTTTGGAAACGAGTAAATGATAATGGTTATATTTACAAAAAAAGTTATCAAGCAAAATATTGTGTTGGTTGCGAGATCGAAAAGACCAATTCAGAATTGAATGACAAAGGGGAATGCTTGCTACATCCTGGCAGACAGCTCGAGTTGATCGATGAAGAAAACTATTTCTTCAAACTTTCTTCATTTGGAGAAAAACTTTTGAAACTCTATGAGAACCAACCCAATTTCGTCATTCCTGATTTTCGTTTGAATGAAATGAAGAATTTTATCAAGAATGGCTTACAAGATTTTTCTATTTCCAGATTAAAAGCCAAAATGCCATGGGGGATAGAGGTGCCAAATGACAAAGAGCATGTTATGTATGTCTGGTTCGATGCTCTCACAAATTATATATCCACGTTGGGTTGGCCTGACAATTTAGAGAACTTTGAAAAATATTGGGTAAACGGAAATCCTACTCAGTATTGTGGCAAAGACAATACTCGATTTCAATCTATCATGTGGCAAGCTATGTTGATGGCTGCTAATTTGCCAAATTCGCATCAGATCGTAGTCAACGGTTTTATTACTGGTGACAAAGGTGAGAGAATGTCTAAAACTACCGGTAACATTGTGGATCCAAGAGATATTGTAAAAGAGTACGGCACCGACGCACTTCGATATTTTCTCTTGCGTGAAATTTCTTCTTTTGAAGATAGTCCATTTACAATGGAAAGATTCAAGGAGGCTTACAATTCTGGTCTGGCGAATGGATTGGGGAATTTAACTTCGAGAATATTAACTCTATCAGAAAAATATTTAGATAAATGTCCAGAAATACCCGAAAAATCTGATTTTACGGAATATTTTGGTTTTTTTGAAAAATTTGACCTGAAACAGGCCACCGACTTTATTTGGAATGAAATTGGAAGTTTAGATAGGTTTATTCAAGAAACAGAACCATTTAAGGTTGTAAAAGTAGATAAACAAAAAGGGAAGGAATTGATTTCGGATATGATTCTTCGTTTGTACCAAATAGCTCGAATGCTAAATCCTATAATGCCAGAAAGCAGTGTTACTATAAAAAAATTAATCAAAGCAAACAAAAAACCAGAACAACCTTTATTTCTCAGAAAAGAATAAAAAAAATATTAATATGCCTAAATACATAGACATACATAGCCACGTAAATTTCAAGGCTTTTGACGCAGATAGGGATGAGGTCATAAAGCGGGCATTGGAGAATGACACTTGGGTCATAAACGTCGGCACACAGCTGGATACTTCGAGGAAGGCAGTGGAGATGGCCAATGGGTACAAAGAGGGCGTGTATGCCATTATAGGCCTGCACCCGATACATACCGGAGCTTCATATCACGATGAGAAGGAATTAGGTGAGGGCGGCAAAGAGTTTACCTCTCGCGGGGAAGTTTTTGATAAAGAATCTTACCGAAAGCTTTTGGCCGATCCTAAAGTCGTGGCCATAGGGGAGTGTGGGTTAGACTATTACCGATGTACGCCGGACTCAATAGTCAAGCAGAAAAAAGATTTCATCAGTCAGATAGAATTGGCGAATGAATTTAACAAGCCGCTCATGCTACATATTAGGAATAATCCTGAAAACAAAACTCCGAATGCATATTTGGATTCGTTAGAAATTTTAAAACAGCACTCAAAGGTTAAGGGTGATGTACATTTTTTCGCTGGGACACCAGAGGAGGCCAAAGGTTTTTTGGATTTTGGTTTCGCCCTTTCTTTTACCGGAGTTATCACTTTTACTGATGATTATGATGAAGTTATCAAGAATACGTCGCTCGATATGATCATGTCAGAGACGGATTCTCCATATGTGACTCCTACTCCATACCGAGGCAAGAGGAACGAACCTTCTTATGTGAGGGAAGTGGTAAAAAAGATTGCGAAAGTTAAAAATTTACCTGAAGAGGAAGTGGCAAAAGCTTTGGTTGCAAACGCAAAGCGAGTCTTTGGCATCTAAACTCCTCACCCCGCCTTCGGCACCCCTCTCCATCTCTAATGGAGAGGGGACGGGGGTGAGGTTGTGTTTTTAAAAGTTTTTTGCTAATATTAAATTCATGTCAGAAAGTGAGATTAAGAATGAAATATTAAAAGAAACAAGCGGAAAAGTCTATGAACTTGGCTATCTTTTGGTGCCTACAATCAAGGAAGAGGATTTAGCTGTTAGTTATGGTAATTTAAAGGAACTCGTCGCATCTTTTGGCGGTGAGATTGTTTCCGACGAAATGCCTAAGATGCTCAACCTTGCTTACACTATGCAGAAAGTTGTTTCTAATGTGCGCAGCAAGTTTAATACTGCCTATTTTGGTTGGACTAAATTTACCATGGATTCCCAAAAGGTTTTGGAGTTGAAAAAGAGTCTGGATCTAAATCCTACCTTTGTTAGATTTTTAATCTTGAAAACAGTCAAAGAAAATACTATTGCCGCAAAAAGATTTGTACGAGGCGAAACATACAAGAGACCAACAACAAAAAAGAGTACTGAAAATGAAATAGTTACTCCTATCAATAAGGAGGAAATAGATAAAGAGATAGACGCATTAGTCGCGGTATAATAAAATTATGTTTTTAAACAAAGCAATTTTAATAGGGAATCTGACTCGAGACCCAGAACTCAAATCACTGCCATCCGGCATCAAGGTTTGTTCTTTTTCTATCGCGACTAATCGGGTCTGGAAAGACAAGAACGGCGCGCGTCAAGAGGCGGCGGATTATCACAATGTTGTGGTTTTCGGACGCCAAGCCGAGACAGTCGCTCAGTACATGAAAAAGGGAAGCTCTATATTAGTGGAAGGCAGAATGCAGACGAGAAGTTGGGAAGACAAGACATCAGGTGAAAAGAAATATCGCACTGAAGTCATCGCGGATCGTACCCAATTTGGTCCGAAAGGTTCTGGGAGTGGTAGTGCAGGAGGAGCTCCAAGTGCGCCGAAAGAAGGAAATACTAAGAGTAATGAAGGATCTGATACGATAGAATACCCAGAAGAAGACATTAGTCCTGAAGACATTCCATTTTAACTTTACAAACTTTACAAACTTTACAAACTTTACAAACTTTATAAACTTTATAAACTTTACAAACTTTATAACTTTTAACTTTACAACTAATTAATATGAGACAAGATTACTTTTCAGCTAACAATATAAAATTCATAGATTACAAGGATGTGGAAATCCTGAAGAAATTTCTGAACCCTAACGGCAAGATCATGAGTCATAAAAGAACTGACATAACTGCTAAAAATCAACGCGCTCTGGCCGCTGCCATCAAACACGCTCGTTTCCTTGGCCTTCTGCCTTTCGTAGTTAAGTAAAAACTCTTTCTTGGCGTACTTTTTAGAAAGCAATCTATCTGGCATTGCTACGCCAGCGAACTGCTCGGCTCGTCAGCCTGCGCAAGGCTTTCTAAAAAGTACGCCTGCAACGAGTTTTTAAACCCGCTCCACGTATTCTCCAGTTTGAGTGTTTACGCTTATGACATCACCTTCGGCGATGAACATTGGAGCATTTAGATTTGCGCCGTTTTCTAAAATGATGACTTTGATTCCTCCCTTGGAGGTGTCTCCACGGACAGCAGGGGGAGCTTCTTTAACTTTGAAATTCATTTTGATAGGCAGGGTGACCTTGATGATTTGCTCAACCTCATCCTCATTTTCCCAGACCACTGCTTCTACATTGCTATTTTGTTTTAAGAATCTTACGGCATCGCCTATGAGTGATTCCTCGAGCTTGAATCTCTTGCTCTTGTCCTCTACATCACAGAACCAATACTCACCTTTGTTGTGATACAAGAAGGTGATAGGTTTTTTCATAATATCAGCTTCATCCGCTGATTCCGAGACGTGAAAAGTCGCGTTGATGGTCTTACCGGAAATCAAAGTCTTGAGCTTCACTTGATTTTGAGGCTTTCTTTGCTGAGTGCGGGCGACATGTGACTCGATGACTTCACAAGGCTCACCATCGTAAATGATGATCTTTTTCTCCCGTATTTCGTTGTATTCAAGCTTTGACATACGGATATACTAGCAGAAAAAGGATTAAAATCAAATTCCCTCACCCCTGACCCCTCTCCATTAATTATGAATGGAGAGGGGGTGGATGCGAAGCAGACGAGGTGAGGTTATAATAAATTTGTGGCTAAGTTGAGAACAATAATCAAAGCAAGATATTTACGTAAAGAAGAAACCCAAACAGAAAAAGTGCTTTGGGAAAAAATCAGAAATAATAAACTTGGCGTAAAGTTTAGGAGGCAACACCCCTTAGATGTTTTTGTTATTGATTTTTATGCACCCTCCATAGGAATTGCAATAGAATTAGACGGGTCTTTTCATAGAGAGAACAAAGAATATGACCGAATGAGAACAGACTATTTAAATTCAAAAAATATAAAGGTTATAAGATTTTGGAATAATGAAATAGAAAAAGATTTAGAAGAAGTGCTAAATACAATCAGAAAGGAAATAAAAGAACTTCTGTGACCTCTCTTCAACCCTCTCCATAAATCAATTTATGGAGAGGGGAATAAAAGGGGTGAGGTCTACACTTCCTCCGCAAATTTTTTACGAATTTCTTTTAGAATCTGGTCAGCTATTTTTTTATTCTCTTTCAAGAATGTACGGGTAGCATCATAACCCACACCCAACTTTACTTTCTCGGCTTTTTCATCCGCCGGCTTATGAAAGTAGGAATTTCCAGTTTTTTCTATTATTTTAAATCTTTCGCCGAGGGCCATGATTTCGCCTTCTTTGGAAATGCCTTCATTGTAGATGATATCAAACTCTGTTTGTTTGAACGGCGCCGCGACTTTATTTTTGACTATTTTTACTCGAGTGCGGCTGCCGACGACTTCTTCACCTTTCTTTATCTGAGCTATTTTACGGATATCGAGGCGGATAGAAGTGTAGAACTTGAGCGCCTTTCCTCCCGGAGTCGTCTCAGGGTTACCAAACATGACGCCGATCTGCATTCTGATTTGGTTGATGAAGATGACGACGGTTTTGGATTTAGCGACTATGGCGGTGAGTTTGCGGAGAGCTTGCGACATCAGGCGGGCTTGCTTGCCGACGTGGTACGCGCCCATATCGCCCTCTATCTCGTCTTTGGGGGTGAGCGCGGCCACAGAGTCTATGACGATGACATCGATCTTGCCTGTTCGCACCAACGACTCTACTATCTCAAGCGCCTGTTCGCCGTTGTCTGGCTGAGAGATGAGTAAATTATTTATATTCACCCCGAGCTTTTTGGTATATTCTGGATCCATCGCATGTTCGGCGTCTATGTAGGCGCATATGCCACCGAGTCTCTGGGCTTCAGCGACAATGTGGAGCGATAGGGTAGTTTTGCCGGAAGATTCTGGTCCAAATATTTCAATTATTCTGCCGCGGGGTATACCGCCGACGCCGAGGGCCGTGTCTAGGCCGATAGAGCCCGTCGGAATGACATTAATGTCTACTTTTGGCGAGTCACCGAACTTCATAATAGAACCCTCGCCAAATTTCGTCTGGATTGCTTTCAAAGTGTCCTCGAGTACCGCTATACCCAAAGTCTTGTCTTCCTTTTTCTCCTTTTTCTTTAACATATTTCTTTATCCATCAGCTTAAAGATTTTACTTTTTAAAATGGTCTGGCCGGGGGAGGGACCCGGAGAACCGAGGACCTTTTAAAAAGAAAAATCTTTTTGCTGATATATTAACTTATAATTTTTCTCATCCACATATCCAAACTTGTCCTTGGCTGTTATGTTGATTATATTATATCCCGACAAGAGTGCAATCGTCTCCTTGAAATTGCCTTCTTGGTCTAGCGAAATTTCTCGGCCGTTTAAGGTTAAATTTATGGCATTTTGAGCATTGCCGGTGACTTCCTGGATATTGTTCACGACTTCGATGTTATCGACGATATTTACATTTTTTATTTTTACTCCAAGAATCAGATTGTGAGAGCCAAAGAGGGCATACACCGCCATCAGAATAAAGAAGGTCAACAAGCTAGCTTTCTGCAATATTTTCTTTAGGTTTTTGTTTGGTTCACTCATGATCTATTTTATATTACATTTTCTCCAGTTTCAGTGCGTTCTATTTTTTCTAACACCTCTCTCGGTTTGGCTCCGTCTCCGGGGCCAATGACTCCGCGTTCTTCTAGGACATCCATCAGGCGCGCGGCTCTCGCATACCCCAATTTTAATTTTCTTTGCAGATAGGAGGTAGATGCCTTGCCGGCTTCGATGACACAAGCCCTGGCTTCTTCATACATCTCATCGTCATCTCCCATATCTTCGTCACTATCGAGTGTGCTTTCAAAAATACTTTTGTCTGCCGATATGGAGCCGGTGGATAGGGCTATTTCTTCTGACACTTCGTCTTTATATGCGTCTGCCAAATATTTTACGACTTTTTTGACCTCACTTTCTGAAATAAATGCAGACTGGAGTCTCTCTGGCTGAGCTTCACCTGAAGAATATAGCATATCGCCAGCGCCCAGTAATTTCTCTGCGCCGCCAGCATCTAGGATGGTGCGTGAGTCTACCTGTGAGGATACTTTCAAGGCAATGCGAGCGGGGATATTGGCTTTAATGAGTCCAGTGATGACATTTACTTCGGGACGTTGAGTAGAAAGTATCAAATGTATGCCGACAGCGCGAGACATCTGAGCGAGTCGCACGATAGCTGACTCAAGTTCTCTAGGGTAGGAACTCATTATATCTGCCAATTCGTCTATAATGATGACGATATATGGCAAGCGGTCAGCATTTACCTCTTCCACCCCTCCTTCCTTAGTTTTACTCTTAACTTTACCGAAGATATTGTTGTGATAAGATTCTATGTCTCGGACACTTTCAGATTCCAATATATCGTAACGGCGATCCATTTCTTTGGCTGCCCATTTCAAGGCGAGGATTGTCTTTTTGGCCTCAGTGATGACAGGAGTGAGCAAGTGGGGGATATTGTTGTATAGCGTCAGCTCTACGCGCTTTGGGTCTATTAATATGAATTTCAGGTCGTCTGGTCCATTCCTATATAGGAGGGAAGTAATGATGGAATGGATAGTGACTGATTTTCCGGAGCCAGTCGTGCCGGCGACGAGGGCATGAGGCATCTTGGCTAGATTACCAAAGACTGATTTGCCCCCGATGCTACGACCCAAGGCAATGGTCAAATTCTTGGCAGAATTTTGGAATTTATCGTCGGCAAGGAGAGTCGCGAGACCGACGAGAGATTTTGTCCTGTTTGGGATCTCGATACCGACGAGAGATTTACCCGGGATCGGCGCTTCTATGCGGATAGGATGGGCGGCGAGAGCGAGGGCCAAGTCATTTTGCAGTCCGAGGATGCGTGAGAGCTTCATTCCTTCGGCTGGTTTTAATGCGTAACGGGTGACTGTCGGTCCGACGGTGATCTCATCCATTTCTACTTCAATACCAAAGTTCAAGAGCGTGCGTTTTATTATATTCGCGTTTGCTTTGATGTCTCCTGTGTTTGGTTTACCTTTATCCTCTTCGAGGAGGGAGAGTGGGGGAGGGACGTAAGTAGAAATGAGCCCACCCTTATTCCCCTTGCTCTTTCTAATTGGCATTTCCTCTTCTTCTGGTTCTTGCTCTTTCTTTTTCCCTACACCCAAGGCTTTTTTGATTTTTTCTCTAGCACTTTCTTCTTCCCCCTCATCTTCCCCCTCAGCCTCTGGTTCTGCTACTTCCTCCTTTGGTTCCCCAGCATCCAATACGGGAGCGGGATTTTTCTTCAAGATAAAATCCCATATTCTTTTCAAGAATGATACTAGATCAAATCTCATATCAAATATGATAAGAATAGAAATTATAAAAATTGCGCTAAGGAAAATGATACTAACATAAGTATCAAAAAAGGCGACGAGTGGTGTCGATAAAATACTTCCCAAGAATCCACCGGCATGCCTCAAGATGCCACTCACATCTTTGCCCGAAGCGATATCTATGATTCCCAAACTTGAAAGTAAAAACATCGCCCCACTGGTGATGCGGATCCAACCAAATTCTGGTGTTTCTGATTTAGTGAATGAGTATCCGAGCAGGATACATACTATAGGGAGGAGAAAGTAACCCAAGCCCAGCAGAGAGTCAAAAATCTCGTAAGTAAATATTCCAGCTTTTCCAGCAACATCAAAATACGACATTAAAAAAAATAATGCCGCTACAAAAAAAACTATCGCTACTATCCCATGTTTGGTTTGGATTTTTAATCCGGAAGAATAAGTTGTGTCGTCTTTTTTCTTAGTTCCATTTTTTGCCATAGCGTTATTTTAACATAAATTTAAAAATTAAAAACTCTTTCTTGGCATACTTTTTATAAAGCAATCTATCTCGCAAAGCTTTGCGAGCGAACTGCTCGGCCCGTCGGCCTGCGCAAGGCTTTCTAAAAAGTACGCCTGCGACAAGTTTTTAATTTTTAAAAGAAAATAGTCACTAGAATTTAAAAGAAAAGCTCTTGCTTTTTTACCTGTCCTATATATAATGGACAAATGTTGGACATGGATAAAAATCTCAAAGACTCCGCCGATGAGGGTCAAATAGTTGTAAAGGACACGTTCTTATCTATTTCCTATACTAAGACTAATAAGCTTATTACAGCACTGTATATGGTAACGGACATTGTAGACAAAGATGAACCGCTTAGAAATAAATTAAGGACATTGGGTGCAGAAATTCTATCGGACATCCATTCCACTCCAGCAAATGCCCATACGAAAATTACTCAGGTGATGTCCTTTTTGGATCTATCTTCTGCTGTGAATATCATCTCCGAAATGAACTGCGCTATTCTCAAAAAAGAATTTTTAGAACTAAAAGGATCTATCCACAAATCAAAGCACGCAAAGCCTATTTGGCTTGAAGAATTTTTAGAAGTGGATAGAGGTGAAGGGGAAGCTAGATCGCCGCTATTTTCTAAACATCCTCCATTCGCTATCGGACAAAATAAATCTAAAGGACATGCAGGCATTGGGGTGCAAAAAGGGAGCACCTTGCTGAGGGCTCTGTCCAATAAGAAACTACTCTTGTCCGATACTAATTCTATTGCCAATAGCAAAGAAAGTTTTGATGTCTTAAAGAAACAAAGACGCAATATTATAAACACGATTATAAAAAACAATGGGGGGAGTGCCACCATCAAGGACATAAAGATGAAGATGGATACCGAAGATGGCAAGTCTCTTATTTCTAGTGAAAAGACACTCCAGCGTGAGCTGGTGTCCATGACGAAAGACGGTGTCCTTAATAGGACAGGGGAGAAGCGTTGGAGCCGATATTTTATAAAATAGGGACTAGGAAACTAGGCTCTAGGCGCTAGTTAAAATTAAGATCAAAAAAACTATAGCCACAAACTAGCCTGACTTGCATTTTGTCCTAAAATATGAGAGTATAAATACGTGGGTTTTACTAGCTTAAATGCAAGTTATCCACATAGTATCTTGCTCTGCCTTGGGGCTCGTATTATAATGTTCTTGTGATTACAAGTTGCGCACTTTTGTGTTCATCATGTATTCACAAATTGTATTTATTTTTCTTGGATTATCGTTTGCGATTTCGTCGAAAAAATCTCAAGTGATACCGGTAAAATAAATGGAAAGGTCATTGAAAACCAAATAAGGAAATCTTACGGAATTTATTCTGTAGGATGAATAGTTTTGTTTTCAATGTGTTCAGCCAAAGGCTGGTCAGCCCTAGGTTGAAGTTAAATAGTTCTCTGTTCATTATTTATTTGTCCGTCGCATTATTAACAATTATTAGTTTATTGGCGGAGAAAAAATAATGATAAGAAAAATTACGCTTTTAGTTTTGTCGAAACTTATTAATGGCGTAGAAAATTATAAAAAATTTATGAGTAATTTATTAAAATCAAAATTCCTTCTTGGAGTTATGACTTTGGCAATTATGTTCGTTGGTGCAGTTGCAGTTGCAACTACAGCTTCAGCTGATTGTTCAATCACAACTACATTAAGATTAGGTTCTGCAGGCGCTGAAGTTGCTTGTCTTCAGTCAAAGCTTAATGGTGGTCTTGTCGCTGATGGTAAATTCGGTCCTATGACTGAAGCTGCTGTCAAAGTTTGGCAAGCTGCTAAAGGCTTAACAGCTGACGGCATAGTTGGTCCTATTTCAAGATCAGCTTTGGTAGCTAGTGGCTCAGTTTCAGGAAATTTCCCAGCAGGATGTCAATCAGCTGCGGGATACAGTCCAACAACTGGTGCTAAATGCGATAGTGGTCCTTCAGCTGGTCTTCCAGCAGGTTGTTCATCAACATCTGGCTTTAGTGTAACAACTGGTCAGTCATGTTCTGGTACTACAGCCCCTTCTGGTCCTCTAGCGGGAACAGCAGGAACAGTAACATACACTCAATTATCACAATACACCAACGAAAAGGTGGGAGCGGGTGTAACTGATGTTAAAGTAGCTGGATTTGAACTTGAAGCTTCAGACGGAGATGTCTCCCTTAGGTCATTCAAGTTAACTTTCAGTTCAACTGGAAACGCAGCAGCGGATTCTGATCGTCTCATAGACTATCTTGATTCAGTATCTATCTGGCAAGGCTCTACAGAGGTCGGATCAGCTGATGCAGCAGATTTCACTAGAGACAGTGCTGGTGTTTATTCTAAAGTTGTAACTGTTTCTAACGCTATCGTTAGAGATGGTGATGTAGAGAAATTCTATATTTCCGTAGATGCAGCAACTAACATAGACTCAGCAGATATTGACTCAGATTCTTGGGGTGTTGATCCTATTAACGTTAGATATGAAGATGGAGGTGGTGTAGTATCAACAGATACTATTACACAGACTGAAATCCCAATGTCTTTCGTTACTTCAGCGTCAGCAACTGACACTGAACTCAAGCTAACTGTTGATTCAACATTAAAGGCTGGTGTTCAGACTGTAAATGTTACTTCTGATACAAATGATGTTCTTCTTTTGAAGGGTACTTTGGAGATAGAAGGCGAATCTGATGTTTGGGTAGATGAGATTCCATTCTTGTTTACTACAAACGCGACTAACGCGGATGCTGTCTCAAACACTGTATACCTCACTATTGATGGAACAGAGTTTTCAGAATCTATGGGTTCTGCAGTAGGAACTACAGAGACTATTACCTTTAACGAGCTTAATAAGACTCTTGCACCTGGTAAATACGTATTTACTGTTACAGCAGATGTGAATGATATTGAGGCAGACGTATTTGACGAAGGCGATTACTTGTTAGCAGAATTAACTGCTACTACTCGTGCTTCTGTCGTCGCTCTTAACACAGAGGGCGGAGATCAGTTGACGGACGGTACAGAAATGACTGGTGTTGCTGCAGGCACTATCCAGTACTTCTATTCAAAATCACCAAAAGTTGAAGTTTTGTCCAGTTACGGTAGTAATTGTGAAAGTAGTATCAAAGCTAATGATAATGGTTCAAGTGCTCCATCTTCTGCAACAGCTAAGTTGTGCTTAAAGATTACAGCAAATGGAGGAACTATCTATCTTAACGGTAATGATGAAACTACTCAAGCTAAAGAATTCTTTGGCATAGCTATTGACGGAGGTGATGCAAGTTCAACTATCGCTAACAATGGAGGATATTCATTTACACCATCAGGAACATATACTGTGACTGATGATGCTACTGATAATGAATACTACACTCTAAATGAAGGTGATGTAATGTATGTCGGTATAGAATCTACGCTTGTAGAAGGAGTTGGTTCAGCTGCTATCCTTGTAGGTATGAAGGGAGATGAAATCCTCTTCGGTACTGCAAGCACATCTGATACCACTCGTTCAGCTAATACGTTGAACTTCACAGCTCTACTTGATATCCTAAAGACAGGAAAGGTAACATTGGATAGCTAATCCGATTAACCTGACTTCTTTAGACTCTGGCCAATACGCCTTAAAAAGTATTACAAAACAACCCCCGACTCTTACGAGAGTCCGGGGTTTTTTGTTTGTCTAAAATGTTGTATAATACCCTGCATGAGCTCAGTTATCAGGAAAATAATATATGCTTCAGTATTTATTTTGCCGTTTATAATTTTCCCGCACACCACATATTCAATGGTATTTTCGAAATCTCTTTTTTTAGAAGGAGCCACTCTCGTTCTTGGCGCTCTTTGGATAATTGGCAAGCTTAACAGCAAAGAAAAGCAAAAAGAAAGCGAAAAAATACCAAAGAATATAGTTTTTTTTGTTTTTGGGCTTTATGCGCTTTTCCTTCTGGTTTCAGGTTTAAATAGCCTTGTTCCTGGGCTTTCATTCTGGGGCAGTCTCGATCATGGAACTGGGGTGGTTTTTATGTTGTGTTTACTTACCTTTTCTTTAATTACCAGTTCTGTGTTTAAAACACTCGATGATTGGTATAAATTATTTACAGTTTTTGTTTTTTCAGGCATTTTCTTTAATTTAGGAACTTTTTTGACTATGGTTGGTATTCATTTTTCTAAAATCTACAATCTTAATGCCTTAAGTGGTTTTCTTATAGGTAACTCATCTTGGGCGGGCGTTTATCTTTCTTTTGTGTTTTTTATAGGGCTTGGTCTCATGCTTGCTTCAAACGTAAAAAGTCAGAGGATCATCGGTTTCTTGGCGCTCGTGACTGCCTTCCTTAATCCTAGCTTGACTGGTTTTATCCCCCAAGCTTCGGATGCTTCTTTTAGATTTATCGGCTTAGCTCAAACAGCTTCTTATTCCCTTATCGCAAGTTTTGGTCTCTTTGTGCTTTATATTTTTTTTAGAAAAATAAATTCTATAAAATGGAGAAAAGTATTTATAGGATCTTTTTTATCTTTATCGATCATTAGTTTGGTGTTGGTTTCAACTTTAGGCTGGGGGCATATACGTCAGTTTGTCGCCGAAAAAGCTGGACCGAACAGATTTGTTTTTTGGGAGATTTCAATTTCAGCCCTCAAAGAGCGTCCGATATTAGGATGGGGAGGGGATAGTTATCAATATGCTTATGCAAAATATTTTGATCCGATTGTCCTTACTCCTGGTTATGCTCCAGAATATTGGGTAGACCGAGCTCACAATATTTATTTTGATGAACTTGTTTCCGGCGGAATTACAGGCTTTCTCCTCCTCATGTTTTTATACGGAATTCTTTTATTTGGTTTCATTCGAAATGCAGTTAGGTTCAAAGAGAAGGAGGGGTTACTATATATGGCGTTATTTTCTGGCGTCGTAGGATTTCTCATCCAAGGATTGATGATATTTCAGATAAATATGGGTTGGTTCGTTATAGCTATTCTTCTTGCCTTTGCCGCCCGTTTTTGTTTTGAAGATAAAAATATAATTAGTGCTGATGCTGAAAAAAATAATAGAAAAAAAAATAGAGATGAAGACCACACCTTTAGGAATTTATTCGCAGTTGTTGTTGTAATAATTTTTGGATTTTTATTTAATTATTTAATTATCAAACCATATAGAGTTGATAATGGATTGGCTAGATTCCCAGTAATGAGATATGAAGCGAGAATGCAGTTTTACAATGAAATAGATAAAGCTTATGTGGGGAATACTACAGATCTAGGTAATGCTTTTACCCGGTATCATATTAGACTTCGAAAAATTTTAGAAAAAGGATTAAAGGAAAAGGAAAAGAAATTAATGATAGAAGAAATCAAAGAAATAAATCGTATTTTAGAGAATAGTTTACAAAAACAAGAATACAGGGAATTGAAAACTTTAATGGCGACAACCGGGTTTTATTCTGTGATCATAGCTTTGACTGACGGAGAGGAAAGACAGGGGTATTACGATCAGAGTCTATTTTATGTGGAATATATCGCTTAAATACGGAGAAGAAGGTCTTGGTCTTTTTAATTTAAATGAAACTACGGTAATAAAATAAAAAATCTATGGAGAAAATAATCGTTACAGGCGGTGCAGGGTTTATAGGGTCACACATTGTGGATCAGCTTATTTCTGATGGTTATGAGGTTCATGTTGTGGATAATCTATCAGCGGGGAAAAAAGAAAATGTGAATCCAAAAGCGATTTTTCACAATGTAGATATTCGTGATTATGATAAACTGTTGCCCATATTTGAAGGTGTAAAATATGTTTTTCATGAAGCGGCTTTTCCTCAAGTCCAATATTCAATAGAGAATCCCGTTGAAACTAATGAAATAAATGTCGGGGGCACATTAAATGTGCTAGAGGTCTCGAGGGCAAACAAGGTTAGAAGAATAATTTTCGCTTCTTCTAGCGCCGTGTATGGCAATCAAGAAATTTTACCGATAACCGAAAACATGCAAACCAATCCATTGTCTCCCTATGGCGCTCAGAAATATATTGGTGAAGTTTATATGAAACTCTATGCTGAAATTTACGGGCTAGAAACTGTTTGTCTTAGATATTTCAATGTTTACGGACCGAGACAGAGTGCGGGCGGAGCTTATGCTTCCGTGATTCCTAAATTTATAGAATTTCGCCAAAAAAATGAACCGCTTTCTATTACCGGAGACGGAGAACAGACTAGGGATTTTGTAAACATCAAAGATGTTGTTGAAGCTAATATTTTAGCCATGAAAGGAGATAAAGTAGGGAGGGGTGAGGTGTTGAATATTGGCGGAAGTTGTCAATATTCCATCAACTACATAGCAAAATTAGTAGGAGGAAATGTTTCTTATATTTCTCCTCGCATAGAACCTCGTAATACAGAGGCCAGCGTAGATAAAGCTAAGAAGTTTCTAAATTGGGGACCGCATGTTATTCTAGAAGAAGGTATAAAAGAATTAAAGAAATATAACAATATAAATTAATATATGGTAAATATCAAAAAAGTGTTAGTCTGCGGCGCCGGTGGATTTATTGGTAGCCACTTGGTAAAAAAATTAAAGACTGAAGGATATTGGGTGAGAGGCGTTGACCTCAAGAATCCAGATTTTAGCCCGAGCGTTGCTGATGAATTTATCATTGGTGATCTGCGCGATCAGTCAGTTTGTAAGAAAGTTCTAGACCAAGCTTTTGATGAAGTATATCAATTAGCGGCAGATATGGGCGGGGCGGGGTATATTTTTACGGGGGAACATGATGCGGACATAATGCATAATTCAGCTCTCATTAATATCAATATTACTGATTTAGCGGTAAAAAATAAAGTTGGTAAAATATTTTATTCTTCTTCTGCATGTATTTATCCCAAACATAACCAAGAAGATCCTGATAATCCAAAATGCTCTGAAGAATCAGCTCACCCAGCAAATCCTGATTCTGAGTATGGTTGGGAAAAACTTTTTAGTGAACATTTATACCTTAGTTATAATCGGAATTATAATTTAAATGTTCGGATTGCTAGATTTCATAATATTTTTGGAGTAGAGGGTCCTTATAAAGGTGGAAAAGAAAAGGCTCCTGCTGCGATTTGCAGAAAAGTAGCCGAAGCAAAATCCGGTGGCGAAATAGAAATTTGGGGTGATGGCAAGCAAACCCGCTCATTTTTATATGTAGATGAATGCTTGGAGGGGATACGAAGGCTTATGGATTCAGATTTTATTGGTCCGGTTAATATTGGCTCAGATGAAATGGTTACAATTGATAGACTTGCGGAGATGGCTATTGAGTCTTCTAGTAAAAAGATAACATTAAAGCATATTGATGGGCCCGTTGGAGTAAGAGGAAGAAATTCTGACAATAAATTGATAAAAGAAAAATTAAATTGGGCCCCATCTCAGGCCCTTACAGAAGGTGTTCGAATGACCTATGAATGGATAAATAATCAATTAAAAAAATAAAGATATTTATATGCCAGAAAATAAAAGATTAACCAATGATTTATATGCTTTAGTTTACGGACAATATGTGCCTCGCCTTTGTGTAGATTTAGTTGTGATTGGTCCAGAAGATACATTTAGAGTTGCAATATCGACCAATTTGGACTCAGTATTTGATGTGCAAGGACCTAACGGTATAATTTTAATTCAGAGAGATATTCCGCCAGAAATCGGTAGCTGGCATTTACCGGGGGGAACAGTTCGAAAAGGTGAGACTCTTGAAGTAGCCGCAAAAAGAATAATAAAATCTGAAACAGGAATTGAAGTAGAGATTTTGGATAGGATTGGTTCACTTGAGTTTTTAAACGAGGAACAAGAAGTTGAATTAAATGGAAAAAAAGAAAAAATCAATATACATTCTGTTTCTGTAATTTTATTAGCAAAAGCAAAAACGAATGTACTTACCGGAAGTGATGATGGAAAAAATGTTGAATGGTTCAAAATTGCTCCTACTATTGGCCATACAATACATATTCCTTATTTGATAAAGCATGGATTTCTTAAATAATAAATAAATATGATTATTGTAAGACTTTCAGGGGGAATGGGGAATCAAATGTTTCAATATGCTTTAGGGCGTGCTCTTTCTATTAAACACAACGTTTCACTTAAGCTTGATATAACATTTCTTAATCATCGGATTAAAATGCCGAATTTTTTACGACCTAATTTTTCTTTTCGCAATTTTGATCTGGATGTTTTTAATATACAAGCAGAAATTGCTAAACCTTACGAGATTTCGTTTTGGAATCGACCAATTTTGTTTGGTCCCATTATGCTTATAATTGATGCTTTTTTACGCAAGTTGGCATTTTTGCCTGGCTGGGAAAAGAAATATTCTTTCAATAATAAAGCTTTGCAATTTGGGCCCAATACATACCTTGAGGGGTTTTGGCAAAGTGAAAAATATTTTTTAAATATTGCCTCTACTATCAGAAAAGATTTTTTTTTAAAAAAGCCAATTTCTGAGGCTACTAAAAAAATTCAAGACGACATTAAAAATACAAATTCAATCTGTGTTCACCTAAGACGTGCACATGGAGGTGGAGATTTCCATTCCAAGTATGATATTACTTATTATGAAAAAGGCATAAATTATATTGCTGAGAAAAAAAAGATTGAAAAGATTTATGTATTTTCTGATGACATAGAATGGTGTAAAGAAAATATTAAATTTAATATTCCTACTGTTTTTGTCGGTAGTGATTCTGCTGGTGTGAAAGGAGAGGGACATCTGTATTTAATGAGTCTTTGTCAGAATTTTGTTATATCCAATAGCACTTTTTCTTGGTGGGGAGCATGGCTTTCTGATTATGCAAGCAAAATTGTTGTTTGTCCGAAGCAGTGGTTTGGGGACGCTTCAATAGACACAAGTGATTTAATTCCCAACGAATGGGTAAAAATATGAGTAAATTGGTATCAATATTATTACCGACACATAATGGGGCGGATCGAATAAAAGAGGCTATGGCGAGCGTTTTTGGCCAATTCTATGACTATTGGGAGCTTTTAGTGCTTGACGACGGGTCTGTGGACGATACTAAGCAAATAGTTGAAAGTTTAGCTAAAGATGACTCACGGGTGAAGTATATAAAAAATGAAACAAATCTCGGAATACAAAAAGCCCTGAACAAGGGTTTAAGAGAAGCGAAAGGTGAATACATAGCTCGCATAGATGATGACGATGTTTGGATAGATAAAGATAAGTTGAAAAAACAGGTGGAATTTTTAGATAAAAATAAGGATTATGTTTTAATTGGAACTGGGGTAATAGTAATAGATGAAAATAAAAAGGAATTATTCAGATATCTGCCTCCACAGGAAGATAATGAAATCAGGAACAAAATTTTATACAAAAATTGCTTTACCCATTCCAGTGTTTTATTTAGAAAGAACGTCGCTTTTGAGTTTGGTGGATATTCCGAGGATCCGAACGTAAAACATATAGAGGATTATGATTTGTGGCTAAAACTAGGAACAATGGGCAAGTTTGCTAATTTAAGGACATATTCTATTGTCTTTACACAAAGAGGAGGTGCTATTTCTGCTAAAAATAGAGTTGTGCAAGCGAAGCGTTCACTATACGTAATTAAGAAATTTAAAAATAAATATCCCCGTTTTTTTAGAGGATATTTTATTACTCTAATAAAATTATGGTTTTTTGCAGCGCGGAAGATGATTCCAATTAGTGAAAAAATGTTATCCAAATTTAAAGCTCAGTATAAAGAATTTTAGTTTTCTTGCAAAAATAATTTTTTGTATTTTTTCCTATTATCTAAAATATATTTCGGCAAATCTTTTTCATCTATCTCGAATTTAAAATTTCTACCAATATAATCACTTTTACCGAATCTTTTTTCAAGATTTTTCTGAACCTCCTCTGTATTATAGCTTTCTTGTGTGTAAGAATCTTTTAATTTTCTACGAACCTCGTTAATTCCCCCCATACTTGTAAAGTGCCAGCCACCATTTTCAACATAAGTATACTTTGTTTTATTTGCTGTTCTTAGATGGTTTAGACATGAATTCTTGATGTTTTTGTATTTTGTGACTAAGGTTCCCGCCCATGGTTCGTTGGATTTGTTGTTCAAGTAATACGCATATACATCCTGCTTTAATTTAAAAACATCATCCCTTGAATAGTCTATAAGTATTTCAGGATTCCATATCTCATCCACATCTCCAATAAAGCATACATCTTCTTCCCTTAGGTGCATGAGAGCCTTTTTTATGCTTTCTTTTTGAAAAAATTCTCTTCTCCAGTGCTCAGGCCCATCTTTTGGCACATTTGAACTTTGATCGGCAAGCCTAAGTATTTCAGGATCATTTGGATAATCGTCTATTATAAAGTATTTTATCTTGTCTAAAAAGGGCGCGAAATGGGGTTTCTGCTCTTCGAAATACAGAGGTTTTTTCGAACCTGAAAAAGTGGTAGGTGCTTCAACTATTACAAATTGATCCACATAATCCTTCAAAATGTTCAGGCGGATTTCTAGGATATCGGCTTCGCCGTTATAGGTAAATATGTCATATATTTTTATTTTTTTCCTATAATCTAAAATTCCTTCCTTTTCATTTTGCGAAAACGGTTTTTGTGTTATAGATAATAAATTACTTTTGTTTATTAAAATTATGTTTTTTATTTTATTTAATATCTTTTTCATATCAAATTCTTTTCGATAAAAGATTTATAAGTTTAAAGGTGATATGAGAGAATATTTCATTGAATATATTTCTATTTAATTTTTTTACATTTATAGAATTTGCATTGAAAGGCTTAAGTATATCTGGATTTAATTCAAAATTACTATTCCACAGTGTGTATATGGCTCTCTCTATAATATGTGTTTCTCCGGGTAGTTGGCAATATGAAATGAGGAGTTTCATATTTTCATATACAATTTTTGGTAGTTTCAAAATTTGATTTTTGGGTACTATATAATTTCCCCCTGGAGCAAATCTAATATATTTTGGTATAAATGGATTTTTGTAAATAAATTTTAGGAAATCATTGTAATTATTAAAATATCTTGTTTCAAAATGCTTTAAATACCAGCTATTATTAATTTCATTAAATCCACCATCCGATGATATGAAAGAAATAGGGAATTTAGGTGTATACGCCTTATAATCCTCAATAGTGGTAAAATATTCATTATTTATTACTTTTTCAAAGTAACTTTGTGTTACATGTCTAGGAAAAATATTTCCTTTTGCAAAAATTATATTTTCAGGCAAATTGTCATAATTATCTATGATAAAAGTAAAATAATCATAGAAGTTGTATCCCACATTTTCGCTTTTAATTATTTTTTTTGGATCTATGTTGACTGGTATTTTGGCATCTTCGCTTTTGTTGTAGATTAAATAGTTATTTGTATATTCTGATACCCATGAAATATCATTATTGTAGTTTGAAACTATTAAAAAATTATTTTTAATTTTCATTGCGATATTTTAATGAATCGGTTAAGGAAATTTTTTGTTCTAAGTGAAAGCAAACCACCTACTTTTTTCTTTAAAAATAACGGAAGACCAAGCTTGCTGAATTGCCTGACGTTGTTTTCTTTTCTATTGAAATATTCTGAATGATTTTTTTGATATTCTTCAAATTCCTTTAAACATGTCGTATAATCATTTAATTTTCCTTCTCTATCCTGATACATCCATCCCTTTGTTATATTGTAGCCACAGCTCCAATAGCCATCGGATACATTATGCCTTGCCCAGTATTTTGGGGCAATGCAATATTTTAGGCTTTTATTAAGCCATGCAGGGAACCACGCAAAGCTGGAGTTAGAAAGAATTAGATAATATGCATTTTTTATGATTGCATAATCTTTTCCAATGCTAAAGTGAAAAACATCATAATTAGGAAAAAATTTCTTGGCTGTATACACATCATCGGTAATAACAATAAACCTAAGATCTTTGTTTATTTTAAGCATATTGTCTATAGCATTTTTCCAATAGTTCTGGCTCAAGAATAGATCTTTATGACGTGCATATTCTCCTCCTCTGAAATTTATTATACAAATATTTGCATTTGAATAATCGTAACATTCATATTTTTCTTTAATCTTTAACCATTCTCGGATCTCCGACTTTCTGTGCTCAAAATATTTTTCATCTTGCATTAAGCCATCAATTTTTGTATTGGGTGGAATATCTGCAAGATGTTTGTCATGTAATCTTATATCAGATCTATTCATGGGGTGTATTGTTTTTTTCTCATTGTAATAGTTACTAATGCCTTCTGGTAATTTTTTAGGCGGACCGCCTTCCGGCCCTTTACCGCCAGTGACTTTTTTCCCAAAATCTAAATCTAAAAAATCAGCACCTTTAAATTTTTCTGGACTCCTAATTCCAAAGTCGTATCCTTTGTCTAAGGCTATAACTTTTGTTGCTACGTAACAAAAAAGTTGGTTTCCGAGTCCCTGGCCGTTATACATTTCAGTGATTAGTAAGTTGCCTTTTTCAAAATCGGGATAAATAGAATTTTCGCCTATTGTTTTATGGTAAACAAAAGTTTTTAACTCTTTATTTTCCAGTAAAGGCATTTCTCTTCCGAAGAGCACTGCTTCTTCAAAAGGAGCAAATTTACATCCATGTTTTTCAAAAACATGTCGCATATTTACGCAGATATACCCATCTTCGTTAAAATATCCATGGAAAGATCTCCATTCCATGCCTATCTTTTTTGGCAATTGCATAAGTTTTTTAGATCTTAAGGATATACTATTGCCTACTCTCTGTATTTTTCCATTGATGTCTCGGTATGAAAAATTATCGTTCGGTAGGGGAAAGGGTGAACCGATATAATCATAATTCAACCATTCTTCGCGCCATAACTGAGGTTCTCCGATACCTCCATCAGGATGTACCAACAGGGCAAATTCGGTGTTTATATAATCTCCCAAATCAAACACAACGGCTTTGTTCCACTCATCAATATTGTTGGTATTTACAATTATGTTTTTAACTTCCCCAAACTCAATATTTTTTGAACTATAATCAAGCGCCTTTTGGTGCTGGATTTTGTATTTTTCAGATCCTATGCAGCAAAGAGTTACATTTGGAAGTTTTAGTTTACTCATAATCTTTTGGAATCAAGACCCCAGTTTCTTTTACATAATCATCAACACTATTTGGCAAGACATCAGGCCGGGTGCGTTTTGCAAGTTCAAACATTGTTTTTCTACCAGTTCCGAGATACTCTAAGCCAGATGTTTTTTTGTCCCATTTTTCAATTTTTTCTGCGAGTAATTTTGCTATAACGTCTACGTAATCACCTTGCGTGTATTGATCTTTATATGCCTTTGGGAAGGGGAATGGATTTGGCTTGAAGAGTGTTCTAAGAACAAGATAATTAGGATGGGTTTTTACTATTTCCTCGCCAAGTTTTTTTGTTAAGGCATAAACATCGATAGGGTTGTGGGCGTATTCAGTTGAAATAAAAACAAAAGGGGTATTCTTGTAATGTTCCACTAAATTAAATGTTCCGTAAACATTTACATTAAAGCATTCATCTTTTCCAGCCGATTCGGCATTTTTAACATTAGTATAAGCTCCAGTGTGGACTATCAAATCGTATTTTTTTTCTAATTTTATTGGTTTAGTGAAGTCAAATTCCTCTTTACTTAAATAATCTCCAGGCAAATGTTTCTTAAGTTCGGTGGCGAGTTTGCCATTACCACCGGTAATTAAAATTTTATTTAGCATAAAATTCTTTTACTTTGCTTATAATGAATTTAACTTCTTTATTAGTTAAAGCATTGTGCACGGGTAGGGAAAGTAATTTAACCCACTCTCGATCTGTCACCGGGAGAGGTCTTTTTTTTGCCTTCTTCCAATAAGTCATTTCTGAAAGAGGTTTGAAGTGCACTGATGTTGCAATATTATGATCAGCAAGAAATTCCCCCAATTCATTTCTGTTCTCACATTTCATAGTATAGTATTGCACGGTGTGTGAATGCATAGGTGTTTTTATTTGAGGCGTGTTTTTAAATGCTTCATTGTACATGGATTCGATTTTTCTTCTGCGAGCATTTGTTTTCTCAAGCCTTCGAAGTTGTCCTAAACCTACAACCGCCTGAACATCTGTCATGTAAGCTTTTATTCCCTGTGATTGAGTGATGTCATAATCCCAAGTATACTTTTTCCCCAGAGCTCTATCATAGGTTGATTTTTCTACACCAAGCCAAGTTAAGGTGCGAAGTTTTTTATAAACTGCTTCATCGTTGGTAGTGATAGCTCCACCGTCCCACATTGGTAAAGATTTCACCGCTTGAAAGCTCCAGATAGTAATATCAGCATCTTTTCCTGCGCCTGGTGTGTGCATGGCATGGGCGGCGTCTTCAATAATCAGACCTTTGAATTTTTTTCGTATACCTTTCACATCTGCGAGTCGGCCATGTGAGTCAACTGTAATGATGGCTTTTGTTTTTGGTGTAATGACGAGAGTTTTTGGATCAAGACATAAAGTATTTGGATCTATATCTGCAAAAGTTACATCCATTCCATTCCATTCACCAACAATTGCGTCTGATACGAAAGTCATTGCGGTGGTTATTAACTCTCCACCTTTTATACCATAAACTTTCAAACATAGGTCAAGAGCTGATGTTCCTGAATTTGTACCTACGCAATATTTTGCTCCGACATACTCAGCGAATTTTTTCTCAAACTCTTGGGTTTTCGGTCCAAATCCCCACCAGCCGGAGTCAAGCACTTCCAAGAGTTCCTTTTTGGTTCGCTCATCAATTGTTGGCTTTAATACGGGTATCATGGGATTAGTTTACCACAAGCCAAGCCAATACAAAAGTTCCTTTTTATATTTTTTAGCCATATAATAGCGTTCTTTTTTCTTGGCCCAACTAGATAAGATATTTGTAATTTGGTGCTTACCTGTCCCTATAACAACATTTACCCCATTTAGAATTTCGGGTTCGCCATACATGTCGTGCATTCTTTTATAGTAGTCGCAATCCAGTAGCCAGGTCATGTTTTCATCAAAGAGTAGGGGATGGTCATTCCTGATTGATAAGACAGAAGGAGACCCAATCGTATTTTTACCACGATATATCTTTTTATTATACTTTGGATAATGAAGATTATATCGTCGGCTACCATCATAATGCTCACAGCCTGTAACTAACCACTGCCCTTTAAAATTTTCTGCGATCTCTTTTAGAGAATTCTCATTCGCCAGAAAGTCATCCATATATAATATTTTTATAATTTCTCCTTTGGCATGTTTGATTGCTTCATTGGTATTTGGGGCCATGCCTTTTCTGGGATTTCTCAAATAATTTATATGAAGTGACCCATATTCAGGGCTTTCGCATAGATTTTTTACGATACTATCTTCAGAGTTATCTGATATAACTACTTCGAAATCCTTGAAAGTTTGCTTTTTAAGCATATCAAAACTTCGAGTGAGTACTCTTAATGCTTCGCCCCGCATTTCATATGTTGGTATACAAATACTTAAAGTTATTTTTTTCATTTCTCTTATTTTTTTTATAACTAGGGTTTAGTATTCTCATACCATTCTATGGTTTTCCTCATTCCTTCTTCAAAGGTTACCGAAGGTTTCCATCCGAGCTCTCTGGTGATCTTGGAATGATCCATCGCATAGCGCATATCGTGTCCTTTACGATCTTCTACAAAAGTTTTCAGAATTTTAGGCTTGTTTAATAATCCGAGTATAGTATCTGCAATTTCTAATCCGTTTTTTTCTGAATCACCGCCGATGCAATAAGTTTCACCGATTTTACCTTTATGCAGAATCAAATCAATCGCTTCGCAATGATCTACCACATATAGATAATCACGAACAGCCTTGCCTGCACCATAGATAGGAAGCGATTTATTTTCAAGAGCATTGGTGATAAAAAGCGGAATTATTTTTTCGGGGAACTGGAAGGGTCCGTAATTATTTGTACAATTTGAAATCGTGGCAGGGAAATTGTATGTTTCGATAAAGGCTCGCACAAGGTGGTCTGATCCGGCTTTGGAAGCAGAGTAGGGAGATCTGGGCGCGTATGGAGTTTTTTCGGAAAATTTTTCTCCAGTTTTGTCGAGTGGCAAGCTGCCAAAGACTTCGTCTGTAGAAACATGATGGAATCTTTTTATTTCAAGTTCCTGTGCGACTTCAAGTAGAACCTCTGTTCCTATCACATTTGTTTGGATAAAAATTGCCGGTCCTGAGATTGAACGATCCACATGAGATTCAGCGGCAAAGTGAACTACCATATCACATCTAGTCATAGCTTTTCTCACCATATCTATATCACAAATATCACCGTGAATAAATGTGTAATTAGGATTTTTCCCTACCTCTTTTAAATTTTCTAAATTACACGCGTAAGTCAATTTATCTAAATTGACTATTTTATAATCAGGATATTTCTTCATCATATAGATGATGAAGTTTGATCCTATAAAACCTGCTCCGCCTGTTACTAAAAGTTTCATAATAAATTGATTAAAAATCAATGTCGCTATCTTTTAAAGTTGGTGCATTGGCGTCTCTATCTATTAGGATAGGATTATCAATACCCCAATCTATGCCTATATCTGGGTCGTTGAAACAAATAAATCTTTCAGACTCTTTATTGTAGTGATTGTCTATATTGTAATGAACCTCAACATTGTCAGTAAGCGATAATATACCATGAGCAAACCCCCTTGGGATAAAAAGCTGTATTTTATTTTCTTCAGTTAATTCTACAGCTAACCATTTTTTGTAAGTCGGTGAATTTTTTCTCAAATCTACTACTACATCCAAAACCGCCCCCTTGGTGCATTTAATAAGTTTAGATTGAGCAAAGGGATGAATTTGACAGTGTAATCCACGAAGAGTTCCCTTTTTTTTCGTAAAAGAATGGTTGCTCTGAACAAAATTTGTGTCAATTCCAGCCTCAGCTAGTTTCTTTTTGTGATAAGATTCAAAAAACCATCCGCGGGTATCTTCGAAGATATCTGGCTCAATGATTAAAACATCTTTTATTTTTGTTTGGGTAATTGTCATCTAGTTGTTTATATCAATTTTCTCGGAGAATTCTCTTCAGCCACTCGCATGAGATATTGTCCATACTGAGATTTTTCATATTGTTTTGCAATTTTAAGCAGATCAGCGTGTTTTATCCAACCATTCCTATAAGCGATTTCTTCTAAAGCGGCAATTTTAGTATTTTGTCTCTCCTCAATGATTTTTACAAAATCATTGGCATTCACCATCGAGCTGATGGTGCCAGTATCAAGCCAAGCAAATCCACGCCCCAGGAGTTTGACATCTAAATCGCCTGCGTCCAAATATAATTTGTTTACATCAGTTATTTCAAGTTCTCCACGATGGCTCGGTTTGATCTTTTTTGCAAAGTTAATGACTCTGTTGTCATAAAAATAAAGACCAGTAACGGCGTAATTCGATTTCGGCTTTTTCGGTTTTTCTTCTATTGAAGTAACTTTCCCTTTTTTGTTGAACCCAACAACACCGAACCTTTCTGGATCATTAACATAATATCCAAATATGGTTGCACCATTTTTGTTTTTTACAGCTTCTCTTAAGATTTTTGTTAATCCATTGCCGTAGAAAATATTGTCGCCCAAGATCATTACTACATTACTTTTACCTATGAATTTTTCGCCGATTATGAAAGCCTGAGCCAAGCCGTCAGGGGAAGGCTGTTCGGCATATGACAGCTCTAATCCAAAATTTTTACCATCCCCTAAAAGTTTCTTGAAATTCGGCAAATCAGCTGGTGTCGAGATGATCAGAATTTCTCTAATGCCTGCCAACATTAAAATAGACAGCGGATAAAAAATCATCGGCTTGTCATGGATGGGCAACAATTGCTTGCTCATTGCTTTCGTTAGGGGGTAGAGTCTGGTTCCGCTACCACCTGCCAATATGATGCCTTTTGTGGTATTTTTCATAAAATATGTGTGTTGTTTCTAAATTTTTCTAAAGATTAATTTGCTTAATAATAGATAAAAGGTATTATTAAATAATATTAATTATATGTGTTAGTATAACATTTAATCGAATGTATTTCAATCCTCAAATGTATTTTGATTGTGTCTAATTTGGGTATTATATGTGGTATAGAAAGTATGAAAAATAATGGACTTAAAATTGGATTTATTGGACAAGGATATGTTGGCAAACATTGCGCAGATGATTTCGAGCGTCGAGGCTATAAGGTTGTTCGTTACTCTAAAGAAAAATTATATTATTCCAATAAGGAAAAAATTAAGAGTTGTGATATAGTGTTTATCGCAGTTCCAACTCCCACAATTTGTGGTACTTATGATGCCAGTATTCTATATAAAGTTATACCTCTTATTGGAAAGAATAAAATTATTGTTTTGAAATCAACTTGTTGTTTTGGTCTTTCGCGTGTTTTGCAAAAGAAGTTCAAAGATTATATTATTGTGCATTCTCCAGAATTTTTAAGTGAGGTTACTGCAGCAGAGGATGCCGGGAATCCTTTTTTCAATATTGTGGGGATAGACCAAAGTTCAAAAAAACACAAAGATGTGGCCCAGTTTCTTCATTCCATTCTTCCAAAGGCGCCTTCCTCTTTCACTGTATCATACGAAGATGCTGAATTGATAAAATATGCTCATAATACTTCAGCTTATGTGCAGATAGTTTTTTCAAACCTTATGTATGATTTTGCGAAAAAATTGGGCGCAAATTGGGAAAATATAGCAAAAGCGATGAAATCAGACCCATTTATGGCAAGTAAATATTGGGAACCCATACATAAGGGTGGTCGAGGGGCAGGAGGACATTGTTTCATTAAGGATTTCGCTATTCTTTCCAGTATATATAAGAAAATCATGAATGATCCCCTAGGTGCCCAAGTTTTATTGGATTTAGAGAAAAAAAATATTGAACTTTTGCAAAAAAGCGAGAAAGACACGGAATTACTTAAAGGTGTTTATTGTGATTTGTAGAAAAAATAATATAAAAGATTTAGTTACTTTTTTCTAACCATTCTACGAAGAAAATAAATTATGGAAAATAATTTTAAAAGAAAGATCTTAATAACTGGCGGAGCAGGGTTTATCCCTAGTTGCCTTGCGGAACGACTCATAAAAGATAATAAAAATTTTGTAGTAGTAGTGGATAATTTTTTGACTGGTCATAAAAAAAATTTACCTTCTTCATTTTATAAAAACTGGAAATTTGTAAAATGTGATGTAAATAAATACAAAGATATTTCTAGAATAATGTTAGCTTATAATTTTGACTTTGTATTTCACTATGCTGCTATGGTGGGGGTAAAGAGAACATTAAAAAATCCACTCATGGTTCTTGATGATTTAGATGGAATAAAAAATATTTTGGAACTTTCCAAGGATACTGGAGTGCAAAGATTGTTTTTCTCTTCTTCTTCTGAGGTTTATGGTGAATCAGTAGAATTTCCTCAAAATGAGGAGACTACCCCTCTGAACTCTCAATTACCTTATGCTATTGTTAAAAATGTAGGAGAGGCATTCTTGCAAGCATTTAAAAAAGAATGTAATGTAAATTACACTATTTTTCGTTTCTTTAATACATATGGACCAAAACAAAGTATGGATTTTGTAATGTCAAAATTTATTTCTTTAGCCTTAAAAAATAAAAACATTACCATTTATGGTGATGGAAAACAAACTAGAACTTTTTGTTATATAGATGATAACCTTGATGCAACAATCAATGCTTTTATGCAAAATAAATATATAAATAAAATAGTAAACATAGGTAATGATAACGAAATAACAATTCTTGAATTGGCTAAGAAAGTTATTAGAATCACTAAGTCAAAATCACAGATTATCCACTTACCACCATTACCTAAGGGTGATGTAACACGTAGAAAACCTGATATCTCTAAAATGAAGAACTTATTAGGAAGAAAATTGATACCCCTAGAAAAGGGAATTAAAAAAGTAATTGAATCATGGAATTTATATCATTGATTAATTTAATCAATCTTGTATATTTCAAATTGTCTTGGTACTTCAATTACTTCTAGTAATTTTTCTCCTGCCCACATACACTTTTTTGGGTATTTCCAACTATTGTAGTATTTTACAATCCTGTCTACACTTTCTTCGGTAAAAAATCTTTTAGAAGAATGATTCCACAATTTTTTCTTTATGTCTTTGCGTACAAAAGATAGGTGATGCATTTGACACTCTCTTCTTGAAAAAATACGGTATCGTAATTCATTTCCTTTTACATTATTAGTCTTTCTTGTGGGATCAATAGGTACAATACATGGGATATTGTATACATACTTTGTGTTGGGCATTATTTTTTCGATAGTGGCTACGTATTGTCGTTCGGGATATTTTAATTGATAAATTGAGTCATAGTAATATTGTAAATGTTGGCAGTAACCAGTACCATAATCTCCATTTTCCATTTCCTTTTTCAAAAATTGAAATTGTTTTTCTGTGTAAAATTCATCTGCATCAATTGTCATATGATAATTGCAACCATTTTGCCTACATAATTCTAGCCCGATATTTCTTTTCTTGGTTTCATTAAGCGAAGCATTCTCTCCAGCTGTATTGGCGATGTTTGGTTCATATAGATAAAGTTTATTCACTAATCCATCTCTTACAAGTTTATTTAAAAAATCTTCCATTCCCGCACTACAGGGTTCCCCATGATTGGATATTTTTTGCCAAATGATACATACAAAATCTACATTATTTCTAATGCTTCGTATTGAATATTCAAGCAATTCTTCGCCGTCGAATAAATTATACGCCACACCAAGTCGCATAGTATAGTATTTATTTTTTTTACGCAGGATTTTGCCTAATTGTTGTTTAAGTGTAATTATTTTAATCCAAAATACACGAAAGAATTTTAGGACTTTATTTTTTATCAGGTCGATCATTTTGATTTTTAATGACTTTTTACTAACATGGATATTTCATTGAGTGTTTGTTCTTTTAGGATTTTGAGTGAACAAATATATACAATTATTGCGAGCAAGATGTTTATGATGAAATTTATTCCGGTTAAATTTAAGAGCAATATTGAAACTGTCATAATAATACTTGAAATACATATTTTCCAAAGTTTTGGTATGACACTGAAAGGAATAAATTTTTTTAGCCTTTTCCAATTGGTGCCCATAATTACGAGTTCTGCTATTACTGTGGATGCTGCGGCTCCAATTGCTCCATATTGTGGTATAAACCAGAAATTTAGAAATATGTTTAAAAAGACTCCAAATGCAGTCGTGGTAATAAAAGATTTTTGGAGATTTTTCGAAAAAATTAGATTAGTTAGAAAAATATTTGGAAAAGATGCGAGAATCGAAATCATAAGGATAGCAAATACTGATGCTACGGCAATGTACGACTGTCCTAGTATAAGTAAAGTTATCTGGTTACTAAATATTATTCCTCCAATTGTTACGGGTATTCCTATTGCTAGGATTATTGTCATAACTTTCTCAAAGATATTGCCGAGTTTGCTTGTGTCATCTGCATTTTTTGACAGTATTGGGAATATTGAAATCGCAATAAAACCTGGAACGATTGACAAAAAAGAAATTAGACGTTGAGCCGTCGTATATAAACCGACATCAGTCGCAGACCGCATTTGTCCCAACATAATAGTGTCTAAACTAAATAAAAATCCAAACAAACCGATTATTGCCACAGGCCAAGAAAAATTACAAATTATTTTTAAATTTTCTTTTGAAAATTTAAACTCAATTCCCTTAAATTCTCCTCTGATTGACCAGACTATATATATAGTCGAGAATATACTTCCTAGCATATAAGCCATTGCGAGAGAGATGGGGTTGGCATTATTAAGTAATAAAATCAACCCAAAAATTGTGATAAGTAAATTCATGAGTATCTTTGAAAATCCCTCTATCTCCATTTTTTGTAATGAGCGATTTATGGACATTGCAAATTCACGTATTGACTCAAATAAATAGAAAGTTGCAAAAATGAGAATTGCACCAAAACTTAATTTTATTTTTCCTAGATCTGGAGCGAGTAACAACGCTGTAGAAAAAAATATTATTAAAAGAGTTAGTCTAATCATAATGGATGTAGCAAGATATTTATGTTTGTTGGTGTTATCTTTGGACATTTCTTTTGTAATAAATGTATTTATTCCAAAGTCTCCCAAGATGAAGAAAAGAGAAACAAAAGCTAATCCATATGAAAATACCCCCCATTCCTCAATTCCGAGTTTGCGAGTAGCAAATATGATAATTACTAATTTAAGAATTCGCCCTATGCCTTCTCCTAAAAAAAGCCAAAATGTATTTTTTATCACCGTCTGCTTATTGCTTGTATTTTTTAAAAAAAAGTTCTTTATTTTTTCCATATCTTACTCTGTTTAATAAGTAAATATCTTTGCTATTGTTTTTAGGATAATAATTATATCAAAAAAAATGTTTCTATTTTTAATATAATAAAAGTCATATTTCAGTTTTTCTCTAGCATCTTCGGTCGAAGAACCATATTTATAATTTACTTGCGCCCAACCTGTCAGCCCCCCTTTTACAGTATGTCTCAGATCATAATATAGTATGTCTTGTTTCAAATTGCGTATGAATTCCGGTCTTTCGGGTCGTGGTCCGACAAAAGAAATATCACCCTTCAAAATATTTATAAGTTGCGGAATTTCATCCAAGTGTGTTTCTCTAATAAATTTTCCCACAGGCGTAATTCTAGAATCCTTTTTATTATCTTTTGTCCAGACGGCGCCGTTTTTCTCGGAATTTAGATACATCGATCTAAATTTATAAATTGTGAATTCTGTGTCATTGAGACTGATTCTTTGATGTTTGAAAAGAGCGGGACCTTTTGATGTGAGTTTCACGATGATGGCCGTCAGCACAAAAACGGGTGACAATAAGATAATCAATGCGAAAGACAAGGCAATGTCGAGAATTCTCTTCATAAAATTGAAAATCGTTTTGTTTTCGCTGATATATTCAATGATTTCGTTTTTCCCCAATATCTCGGTTGGCATTTTTTGAAACATTTCTTCGTAGAAATTGTTTATGGTGTAAACAAAAATTCCTTTTTTTACTAGAGCATAAATTTTATTGAACTCTGCTCCCTCATCTCCGCTGATTACGACGATATCTGGATCAAGAGCGATGATCTCATTCAAATCCAGCATGTCCGATTCCCTAATTATCTCATACCCGATATTTTGATTGCGGCGCAACTCTTCAACGAGACCGTCCCTTTTTTTACTTATAATTATTATTTTTCTATTTATTTTTCTATGCGTAAAATATCTTTTTATCAATATTCTCAAATAAAAATCAAGAATTCCAAATATGCCGGTAAATATGACCAAGTTTGTTTTTGGGGTTAGTTTGAAAAAATCTCCGAATATATAAAAAATTAGAACTGAAATGGAAAATGAAATCATCAAACTTTTTGCAAAAGAATTTGCGAACTCCGTAGTATTTTTATTGAATCTGAAAGAATATAGGTTGAATATGAAGAAAATCAGGATGAATAGCAGAGTTATGATAGAAAATGGAATGAAATGGTCCTTTAGTTGCGCCGAAAAATTTTCACTGCCATATCTTATAAGAATCATTAAAAAAAGCGCGCTGAACGCTACCGCCAAATCAACGATAAAAATAAAGAACATCTTGAATTGTATGAGTAAACCTTTCATTTTCATGTCCTGCATGCTTTTGTCGGGCATGCTTCAGTATCCAGTTAATCTACCACAAAAACGGATTTTTTACAGCTTTTTTAATTTGTGACCTAATTTTATAGGTTTATTTTTCCCATAAGGTGTATAATTCACCTATTAAGAGTAATTGTTTCCACGGCGATTTATTATGCAAACAACCAAAAGAAAAATAGATGAGATGTTAGAAATGTATGGACTCCCAAAAGAACTTTACACAATGCAGCGCGGAGTGAAGCACAAAGGAGAAATGCGCTATGACATAACGATTATTCCTCCACTTGTCATTAACGGGCAATATAACAAAACCCACGGACATATCCATATCACAGGTCATGAAGAAGAATACATAGTCTTAGAAGGGGAAGCCATATTTTTATTTCAAAATAAAAAGGATTTTTGGAAAACTAAAGCTAAAAAAGGACAGCACATTTTAATACCCGGTGATTGTTACCACGCAACGATCAATCCGTCTAAAACTAAAACTCTCAAATTAGCCAATTGGCTCAGTGAAAAATGTGTTTCTGATTACAAATATATACAAAAAAAGAAAGGTATGCGTGAGTACTATACAGTCAAAGGATGGGTCAAGAATCCTAATTATAAATAAAAATATAATTCGCAGAATCTTGTGATATACTCATGGATATGATTAGAGGATTTACTTGTGGTGCCATGGATTTATTGCACGCTGGGCACCTTTTGATGCTAAAAGAATGCAGGGGGCAGTGCGACTATCTCATCGTGGGACTTGAAGTCGATCCATCTGTGGATAGACCTGAAAAAAATAAACCTGTGGAAACATTGGAGGAAAGAATGATCCGATTGCAAGGTTGTAAATATGTTGACGAAATAGTTGTTTACAATGACGAGATTGACCTGTACAAACTTTTAAAAAAAATAAATCCTGATGTTCGTTTTATGGGGATGGATTGGAAAAATAAAGAAAATTATTCCAGAGATAGATTGCCAGATATGAAAGTTATTTATAATAGCCGAAGTCACAATTATTCTTCTAATGATTTAAGGCAAAGAATTGCTGAAAGCCAAAATCATTAATGGGTGCTATACTTGTTTTCATGCTTTATAAACACAACGACAACTATACAGTCGAAAGCGTAACTGCTGGGCATCCGGATAAAGTTTGCGATCAAATATCGGACGCTATTTTAGATGCGTACCTTGCCTTGGATCCAAAGAGTCGGGTGGCAGTTGAAACTTTTGGCGGGCATGGCAAGCTAGTCATTGGCGGAGAAGTCACTTCCAAAGGCAAGGTGGATTATGTAAAGATTGCTCGTGAAGTTTATAAAGATATTGGCTATAAAGACGAGCTGGCAATTTCGGCGCATATCGTGACTCAATCCCCAGATATAGCTATGGGCGTGGATACTGGCGGCGCGGGCGACCAGGGTATCATGTATGGATTTGCGACAAACGAGACTCCAGAATTCTTGCCAAAAGGGGTGGTGCTCGCTCACAAACTTGCAAGGAGACTAGAAGAAGCTAGAAAAACAGGAGAAATAAAATGGCTGCGTCCAGATGGTAAAACCCAAGTCACTTACACTGATGGGAAATTGCACACAGTCCTAGTCAGCACTCAACATGCCAAAGATGTTAAGTTAGCAGAAATCAAAAAAGAAATTACTAAGAAAATAATCCTGCCATTGCTCGGAGCTAAAGAAAAAAAGACAGTAAAAATTTTAATAAACCCGACAGGACATTTTGTAGCCGGAGGTTTTGAAGCAGACACTGGGCTGACGGGTAGAAAAATAATGGTGGACACTTATGGCGGTATTATTCCACACGGCGGTGGATGCTTCTCGGGCAAAGATGCGACAAAGGTAGATCGTTCTGGCGCATATATGGCTCGCTATGTGGCAAAAAATTTGGCCGCAGCTCACTATGGCAAAGAAATACTTGTATCTGTGGCTTATGCTATCGGCATGGCCGAACCTTTGATGATAGAAGCCATAAATGAAAAAGGCGAGGACTTGGCGGCAATTGTAAAAAAGAATTTTGATTTTCGGCCACTGGCTATCATTGAACGCCTAGGGCTACGCAATCCGGTCTTTCGTCAAACTGCCACTTATGGGCATTTTGGGAAAGAAAATCTGCCGTGGGAGAAAATAGAAAAGATGAAATAATTAGGATATATTTTCTCCACTGATTTTGCTATAATTAACCCATGCTTGGAATTTTGTTTAAAGTCTGGTACTTCATAGTTATTTTGCCCTTTCTTATCTTTATAGAAGGTAGTGACAGGTTTGCAAATTTTTTAAAGAAAAGAAATATATATTCTCATTGGGACATCTATCATTCTTTTCTTGTTGTCGCGGTTATTTTATTAGTTGTATTTTGGTTGCAGGGTTATCGTTAGTCAGGAAATTATGATTACAAAACATTTTTTTAAGACACTGATTATTTTTCTGGTGATGATAGCTTTGGGTCTCTTTGCGTTTTATTTGGCGAGCCATGTTGCAAAATAGCTCATTTGTGCTATAGTCTGTATACCGCAAAGAAGATAGGTGGTGACCATAAGGTCACAGTAAATCCTATTTAGTGGGTCGATATCTTTGACGGCGCAAGCCGTTTTTTTAATTTATTAAAACTTTTGCAATATAAACTTTTCTTCGGTACGGAATTTTTTAAGCTTAAAAATTCCTGAAGTTCTCGGCTCGACAGCCTCGAAACCCCTGCGAAAAGTTATATTGCAAAAGTTTTCGGACAATAAAACATGTTACAAAAATCAAAAAAAGAAGAAATGATAAAGGAGCTCGAAGGAGCAATCAAGGAATCAGAATCTCTCGTCTTTGTGAACTTTCATGGTTTGAAAGTTAGCGACGAGACGATGTTGCGCCGAGACCTTCGAAATCAGGGTGTGAAGTATAAAGTTTCCAGAAAGACTCTCCTCGCTCGTGCCCTGAAAGGCAAGGCCGAAGGTGAGGTTCCAGAGCTAGGCGGGGAAGTCGCTATCGCATATTCGAAAGATGCCATATCTTCACCACGCGAGGTTTACAATTTTCAAAAAGCCCATAAAGGAATAGTCTTAAATATTCTCGGTGGAATTTTTGAAGGTAAATTTGTCAGTAAGGATGTGATGATGGAGCTAGCAATGATCCCAAGTAGGGAAGTCTTGCTTTCTAAATTGGCATTCTTGCTCAAGAGTCCGATGCAACGTCTAGCTATCGCTGTCGGCGAAGTAGCGAAAATTAAAAAATAACAAGGCACTAGGAAACTAGGCTCTAGGCACTAGCAAAAATGCTAAAGCCTAACTGCCTAAGGCCTAAAGCCTATTAATAAAATGTCAAAATTTGATTCGTTTTTATCAGAATTAGAAAGTGCTTCAGTCTTGGAACTAAATACATTGGTCAAGGCTATTGAAGAAAAGTTCGGAGTATCTGCAGCCGCTGTGGCCTCAGCTGGGGCTGGCGCTGCTGCACCCGCAGCAGAAGAGCAGAGTACATACACAGTTATGCTTTCTGCCGCTGGTGATCAGAAAATAGCTGTTATGAAAATCGTCAAAGAAACTTTAGGTCTTGGATTAAAAGATGCAAAGGACCTAGTTGACGCCGCTCCTTCAACCCTCAAAGCGGGAATGAAGAAAGAGGAAGCGAATGACTTGAAGAAGAAGATCGAAGAGGCGGGAGGAAAAGTCGAGCTTAAATAAAATACTCGACTTTTCAGCCGGAAGCACATGGGTGCTGAGGCGGGGTCGCGCAAAATTCCAGTAGGAATTTATGGGTGACAAGGTTGAATTGAAATAAAAGATTACTCAGATTAAACAAAAGAGCACCCGAAAGGGTGTTTTTTTGTAATGGGGATAACTTATTTAGTGAATATGTAAAGTAGGCGTATACTTAAGCCCATATGAAAAAATATATGCCTGTTTTGCTTTTTGCCACTTTATTGGTTACTTTACTAGGTTTTACTAATTCCGCGAGCGCAGACACAGTTTCCTTAACTCAAAATCTGCAAATTGGTTCGATTGGAAGTGAGGTTGTAATACTTCAGCGATTCCTCAATGCAGAAGGTTTTTTCTTTGGTAGAATCGATGGTCGCTATGGAAGGATCACCGCCAGAGCTGTGGGTGATTTTCAAGAAGCAGTTGATCTGCCAATCACTGAAAAAGTAGATGCCGTTACTCGTGCCAAAATTAACGCTTCTATTGCAGGTGGGTTAAAGGAATTCGATACTACAGATCTTCCAGAAGGTTGTACATCCACCCAAGGTTACAGTCCAACTACTGGCGTAAAGTGCGATGCAACTCCTACTACTTCACCTCTTCCACAAGGATGTTTTTCAACTTCTGGCTACAGTGTTACAACAGGACAGCCTTGTGGTGGGAATACAATCCCCCCAGTTGTTACATATCCAGGATTTTTTATTAATTTTTCAAAAACATCGTATTCTCCGACAGAAAATGTGGTGGCTAGGGTGAGCCGAGCTGATGGAAGTAATGTGCCTTACTCAGTTGATACATATCTAATTTATGGTGATAATCAAAAAGTTCCTCTACGAAGAGTATCAATAGGTCAAGGGACCAAGATTGATTTCCAAATGGATCAGCAACTTGTGGCATACAAAGGTCCAGGTGAATACACATTGCTTTTGTGTGATGGAGGAAAAGTTTGTAATGGGGGAGTAAATACGAACTCTAGTCTATTTACCATCTCTTATTCAATTTACCCCCCAGGCTGTACGTCAACTTCAGTTTACAGTTCAACCACAGGGGAACCTTGTGGAGGGACAACATCTACTTCTTCTATTACCGTAATGTCACCAAATGGGGGAGAGAACTTTACAGCTGGTAATTCTTTAGGTGATGTATATTGGAATTCTGCCAATTTACCGAGTGGAACGGGTATAGACAGCATAAGGTTTTCTCTTACTTCTTCATTCGGTTCGGTCTACGAACTTGCTGTGACCAAAAGCACTTTATTTCAGGGGGGATTTGCTGGTTACTATAATAACAACGGAGAATCTCAAGTTATTGATTTGAAAATACCAGCGACGGTTCCTGCTGGTCAATACAAACTAAAAATTAGTTGCGGTACATGTTTTAGTCCGGCTGGGGATTATAGTGATCAGAACTTTACCATTTTAGCTTCTACAGCTACTCCTTCTATCACGGTTACTAAACCAGTTGCATTACAAAAGGTAACTGCCGGTAGTACACTCTTGATAACTTGGTCAACTCAGAATATTTCTGCTAATAAATTAATGAACCTAAGTGTCTATCCTGGCTCGGGCAGTATCCCATCCGACACTCTGACCAGTAAGATCTTGAAGGGTGTAAACGGAGTTCCCAACACAGGTAGTTACACGTTGACAGTTCCTCCTGAAACCAGGCTTCAAGATTACTCTCTCCAAGTTATCTGCGCGACTTGTCAGGCAGATTTTGGAGTTCAAACCTTCGGTTGGAGTCCGAAGTTTACAGTTGTCGCTCCGGTTGCCCAACCGTCTATAACTGTCACTTCACCAAATGTGGGAGAAACATACAAAAAAGGAACCTCTGGTTCTTCTGGAGACAATCTGTCGTATGGCGCTACCATTGTAAATGGTAAAAACTTAAATTCTTACTTTGTGTATTTTACCGAACGCAATGACGCGTCTTGGCGTTCAGGTTATTTTCAGCGCCTAGGGGGAGCGTCTGGTACAGATGTTATACCTTACAGTCCATATAACCTTTCAGGAGGGATAGTGCAGCTAAATGAAGATACTCGTGTAGGGACTTACTATCTTTTAGTTGAAGTTACTGATAGTGTTGGAAATACTTTCAGAGATTTCAGTGATCAACCTTTCACCATAATCGCACCTACAACTGTTTCACAAACCTTCAACCTCACTTATCCAGGCGCGGGCACTGTTTGGACTACTGGAGCTCGACAAATAATTACCTGGACATCTAGTGGCTTGCCAACGACTGCAACTATCAGTGTTAATGTTTGGGCAATGACTCCGACCCGCACATCAGTGGCTTCCATGACTGCTTTTGTGAGCGATGGCAGTGTCTATTGGACAATACCAACCACTCTTACTCCGGGCAATAATTACCAAGTCACACTTAGTTCAGTTGGTTCTGCTCCAGGTCCAGCGAGCGGTACCTTTAGTATCGTCACCCCAGAAAGTCAGACCATGACTATCACTTCGCCTGCGAGCGGGGACTCTTGGGCTGCCGGTTCAACCCACCCAGTAACTTGGACTACGGAGAACATTGAACAGACCCCGAACTCTTCAATGGTCGTCAGACTTTTCAAGAGCGGAATTTATGCTGGGGCTGGAGCTCGCTCTACTAATGACGGTACCGAATCAGTAAATCTGCCAGCAACTCTTGTTCCAGGTGATGATTACACTTTTGAACTTCTTTGTTATCAACCCACTTGTCTTGTCCCTGGCGCAGTTGGTAAAAAGCAGGCAAGTAGTCCTTTTACTATAGTTGCGCCAACAACTAGTCAGGGGGCAAGTACCTGGGATTCCATTCGAGGTTTGTTTGGTTTCTAGATTCTTTATATCTTTTGATTAACTTTCTATCAAACTAAAACTAAAAAACACCCCTTGTGGGTGTTTTTTAGTTTTTACCGGTGCTTATTTCTTCTTGATTCTTTCTTGAGAAAGGACTAGAATGCTACTTATGGAAATTTTGGAAAAAATACTTGGCAATTCTTCTAGAGTGAAAATCATGCGACTTTTTTTGCTGAATAGGGGCAAGGGTTTTAAGAGTAAAGATATTGCAAAACGCAGTCGAGTCAGCGCTGATGCGGTTCGCAAAGAGATCAAACTTTTATCTTCTGTTGGTTTTATCAAGAAGCGTTCCAAGGTATCCCTAGATTGGTATTTTAATTCTCTGTTCAAATACGCAGAAGAATTTGAAGATCTGCTGGTGCGATCTGATAGTCTCAACAGGCAACAACTTTTAAATAATTTTAAGAATGTCGGACGGATCAAGCTCCTAGTGGTTTCCGGCGTCTTTATCAAAAATCACAGTAGCCGAGTAGATCTACTCATCGTCGGGGACAATATGAAACGCAGTAAAATAGAAGCAGGAGTTAAAAGACTCGAAGCCGAGATAGGCTCTGAGCTCGTCTATGCTATTTTCAGCTCCAAAGACTTTACTTATAGACTCAGTATGTATGACAAGCTAGTTCGCGACATCTTAGATTACCCACACGAGGTCCTCCTGCAGTCTCGTGAGCTATCTACTCAAGCCTTAAAAAAGGTCTAAAATAAGCAATTAGTCCATGTAAGGCAAAAGTGGATAACTTTTTTGCCTATGCTCCTCGCTTATTGGTATAATAAATACTAGAATTTTAAGGTCGAAACTTAAAAGGCATTATTAGCTAAGGTTTCTAGATTATTATGAATAACATTTGGATGACATGGGGTGATGTTTTTAATGTATCACTTCAAAATTTGTGGGCAGGTTTTCTTGATTTTACCCCAAAGCTTTTGATCGCGATCATATTCTTTGTGGTTGGTTGGGTTTTGGGCGGTGTGATCGCTAAAGCTCTTGACCAAGTCTTTCGTTCTTTGAAGATAGACAATCTTCTCAGATCTATCGGCGTAGAGAATTTTTTTAGAAAAGCAGGGTTGAATTTGAATTCTGGATATTTTGTCGGACAGGTCGTGAAGTGGTTTGTGATTATAGTTTTCCTACTACCTTCATTAAATTTGGTCGGCTTAGATAGTATCGGGTCTTTCTTAAAAGATGATGTCCTAGGTTTTCTACCTAGAGTTGTAGTTGCAGCTCTTGTGCTCATAATCGCTACAATCGTTGCTGACGCCCTATCAAGGACAGTCAGTGCTTCTGTAAAGACTATGGGTTTGAGTTCAGCGAATATGCTCGGCACTATTGCAAAATATGCTGTTTGGATATTTGCGCTAATTATTGCCCTAGGTCAGCTAGGAATTGCTGATTACTACATGAGTGTTCTTTTCACTGGAATTATTGCGATGCTTTCCATCGGCGGTGCCCTAGCTTTCGGCTTGGGTGGACGTGATGCAGCTGCAAGATTTATCTCAAAAGTCAGTGAGGAAGTTTCTCATCGAGGATAGTTTAAAACTGCAAAGTTTTTAATATAAAAAGACTCTAGTAAAATAGGGTCTTTTTATATGTTTGCGTATTTTTATTTAAGGTTTATAATTGTGTTATGAGGAGAAAATTATCTAAAAGAGAAGGACTGACAAAAAAAGACTTAACGCAAATTCTAGGAGTTGTAGGGGGGAACATTAGTTCTAAAATAGATCATTTGGGATCGGGTATTAAAAGTCTTGATTTGCGTATATCCAAATTGGAGAGTTACTTGAAAGAAGGATTTGAATCCCTAGATCATAAAATAGAGAATGTTGATACAAGGTTATCATACCAAATAGAAGGTTTAGGGCGCAGAATAGATGATTTTGCTGATAATAAAATTTCCAGAATGGCATACAAAGAACTTGAAAATCGTGTTGTTCTTTTGGAATCAAAAATTTTAACAAAAACAAAGAGAGCATAGTCGAAATTATTAAAGTTAGATATAAATAAATTTTATGCCTGATAAAAATATGCTAGAAACAATGGTAAAGCCATTAACAATAAAGCAAGAATTAATAGAATTAAGGTCAAGGAAAAAAGAACTTGTTTCTAAAAAGTCTACTCTGGAGAATGAGATTCAGTCAGTTTTGGCCGCGATACATCTTACGGAGCTTAAAATTACAGAACTTGCAAATAAAATATAGTTTTGTTGCAAAAAAGATGTCCACAAGTTATCCCAAAATGCCAGATTTGACTTATTTTGGCGTTTAGACTATACTCTTTTTATCAGTATGAATATAACAAGAAACAGTTTAAAAGGCAGGCCCTAGCAGACTTTTCTTTTGTCTGTAGGCCGCCTTGAAAGGCGGTTTTTTTGTTGACCTGAATGTCAGGTTGCAGGACGAATGACACTTTGAAAACTTAAATCCTGTCCTAATTTTCTGAGATGCAATCTGCATTTCAGGGTCTTTATTGGAGACAGGGAAAAGCTCATAATATATTTGAGTCCCGAGCGGTCGGGATATAGTATTTTTTTGAGCTTTGTTTTCCCCGCAGTAATGCGGGGTTGTGGTTTTCAAATTTCTTAACAGGAAATTTAAGGGCGTACGGTGGATGCCTTGACTTTAAGA
>JAZKJK010000016.1:0-4305 GCA_040384365.1 Patescibacteria group bacterium
TTCCCAGAGGGTATATACGCGCTTGAGGGTGAGCGCATCGAAAACGAATCCCGCAACTAGAGAAAAGGACGAGATCGGTCGCTCAAACCGTCCATAAAAATTCCGAGCGGGTTCTATAAAACGCATGACTATATTATAACATTTCTAAAGTTTCAGTCTTGTTTTTAATAAGATATGGTATTTAACGTAAAATATGCCAATATTTTTTTGGGCTTAAGTATGATTAACCTTACCTTTATTTATGCCGCCAATGGCTTTCTGTAAGAGTTTGCATTGTTCTTTTAATTCTTGATGTTTTTCTGGGGAAATATTTGTTTCCTTTATTAAAACACTAAGTTTTAGCATAATCGGGACGATGTCTCTCCTGGCAGCCATCCTTATTTCAAACTTCTCTTTTTCTCCTGATGAAAGAACAATCGCTCTAACATCAGCGATTTTTTTCTTGTAAACTTCTACATATTCAGGGTTAAATTTTTCAAACGACTTTACTGCGCTCGCTATCCTTTTTTCAGATGATATGTCGTCGGCAAATTCAAAGGTTATTGCTAGATCAGGCGAGATATCTATAATCGAATTTAATTTTTCCAAAGAATGTTTAGACCGAAATGCAACGATCTCAGCCTCAAGCTCCGCGACTTCTGGCCCACATTCTCTTAAATGCTCTGGAACCACTACTGCCTTTGTGTTCCTAGCTAAATAATCCGCCAATCGTTCTGCATCCCCTGGCTGCAACTGTCTTTTATTTTCTTTTGGGTTTGAACCAGAATTAATTCCTTCGTTCATAATGATTATTATATCAGACCCACGAGTTGGGTGTCTGGTACGACATTGGAACTTTTTTATTATAAAATAAGGGTTAAGAATTAGTTTCTCTGAGAGTTGATCAAGAGTGACCAGGTTTTCTGTGAATCCAACCTTTTACTCCAAGACCTTTTGGGTTTCCTGTGTAAGTTTGGCCGGCTTCTTTACGTTCTTGAAAAGTTTTTGCTAACATTTCAGCTTTCTTTTTTTCTACTTCATTTTGTGCTTCGGATTTTAAAAGAGCTACTCTTTTGTTCCATGCTGTATCAAAATATTTTCGGAAAACTTTAACACCGGTAGAGAGTTCCATTGCTTCTTTTATAGATTCACAGAGCAAAGCATCAGTCTTGTCACCACCTGATTTATTAAAAGAATAGTCTCGGAATGTACAGGCTAAATTATAATCCATAGGACTAATTGGAACACTTCTCCATTTCAAAAATTCTAGAAAAGCTCCCTTTATAGAGTCTGGTAATTTATCAACAATTCCATGAAAACTATTTCTTTGTTCAAAACCTAAAGATGGATGAAACTTCTTTATAGTTTCTGTAGTCTGATTTTTTGCATCTCGTATTGGAGGAGTATTAAATTTGGGTGATTCCATAAGATAATATTAACAAGTCTTATAAAAAATACAAGAGATTTTAATTAACCTAAAATACTAGCTGGGATATATGAATTCGAGCCATAATTAAAGGCTTCAACTAATCCCCAAAGCTGGGAGGCTTGGATTCGAACCAAGATAACCTCCTTCAAAGGGAGGTGTCCTACCATTAGACGATCTCCCAGCTTTGGGGACAAATTACTTATTTACTACTTTTTCAAAAATCCCTTCCGACCAACCTGTAATTTTTCTTACTAAATCCGAACTTCTTTTAACTTTTATTTTTAACACTCCATGATACTTATCATGCGTATTCTTACGATTAATCTTTAATTTATTTTTTTTCCAGTACACACTTTTGAACTTATCCACTGGAAAACCAGTAATTTTAGACCAATATCTCTTTACTTCCCCAACTCTATTCTTATGAGTTTCGTGAAGAAATATATTGAAGATTAGCATATTTTTACCAATTTTGCACACTTTTAAAAGCCAGACCAAGAAAACCTGTATCATTTTCGGATCCATATTCGAAAACTGAAGTTGAGACCCCGGATAATATTCTTTCTCCTTCGCACCTTCTGCCCAATACATCGTAACTCCTATAAAAAATAAATCCCTTTCAGAAATATTCATGATCTTTAATTTAGCTCTGGAAATAATTTTAGTTTGTTTCTCAATTCTCTGCTGCTTCTTGGCTTGTCCGCCACGAAGCGACGCTAGTCTTTTAGCTTCGGTAAATTTTTGATTTTCGGCTTTGGAAAGTTTGGCTTCTTTGAGCCAGATGCCTAGAGTTGATTTAGCCACAGGAATAGCTCTCAAAATATCAGAGTAAGTCTTGCCCTGCTTGCGTAATGCAATCGCGTTCTCTTTTTCTAGAGTCTTTTTGATCATAGGTAGGACATTGGTATTATAACACCTTACCAATATGTGAATCAATTATTTACTCGCAGCTTTTTATTCTTTTCTAAAGTTTGCTATAATAAAAACATGATACCCAAAAATACAATTTGTCTCTGGTTTGATACTGATGCGGAAAATGCAGCAAAATTTTACGCCGCTACTTTTCCGGATAGCAAAGTAACTAATGTTTTTCATGCGCCCAGTGACTTTCCAAGTGGCAAGAAGGGTGATGTGCTAACAGTAGAGTTTACTGTCTGCGGAATTCCATGTATTGGTCTCAACGGTGGCCCGGCTTTCAAGCAAAGTGAAGCATTTTCTTTCCAGATCGCAACGGACAATCAGGAAGAAACGGATCGCTATTGGAACGCAATCGTCGGAAATGGTGGTCAAGAGAGTGAATGCGGGTGGTGCAAGGACCGCTGGGGAGTATCATGGCAGATCACGCCGCGTACGCTAATTGAGGCACTGGCAGTTGGTGGTAAAGAAGCAAAACGAGCTTTCGATGCAATGATGACCATGAAAAAAATAGACGTAGCTGTTATTGACGCAGCGCGAAGGGGTTAACTCGACCCGAGATTCGTCACCAAAAAAATATTTATTCTTTGCTTAAAATTTTGACCAAGGCGAGCTCTAGCGGCAGCTCGGTGATAAAAGCATTATCAATGTTTTGATAGGCTTCGAGTAGGGTCGCGAGTGCTGGAGAACGAAGCATGCCTTCCTTGTCTTCTTTCACCAAAGCCTGCAAGAATTCCAAATCTGCTTCCGATAAATCTCCCGCCATTCCCTCTTTGAGCTTCGGTGCATAGCGCAAGATTATCGCCATGCGGAATTTTGCTACTATAAGCTTTAAATATAATCTCATGTCTAAATTTTCCTCCGAAGCAGTTTGCACAGCCTTTATTCCCTTTTCTATATTTTTCTCGGCAATCGCAGAAATAAAATCATTCACGAGGGTAGTCTTTGGCGCGCCGGTTATCTTTTCTATTTCTTCTCGCTTCACTTTTTTGCCTTTTGTAAAATTTAAAACCTTCTGAAGCTCACCCAACCCATCACGGAATGATCCATCAGCTAAAATAGCCAGAAGTTCGGCGCTACCAGCATCTAATTCAAAGCCTTCTTTTTTTGCGACATCGATCAGCATCTTCCTGCACACTGCATCTGAAGCTTTTTTGAAAGTGAAAACCTGACAACGAGAAATAATAGTCTCGGGGACTTTGTGGAGTTCAGTCGTAGCTAGAATAAAAATAACATGCTTTGGTGGCTCTTCGAGAGTTTTCAAAAGCGCTCCCCATGCGTCCTTGGAGAGCATGTGGACTTCATCTATTATGTAAACTTTATATTTTGAATCAAATGGTAGCACTCGCGCGCCATCACGAAGCTCTTTTATATCTTCTATTCCCCTGTTACTGGCCGCATCTATCTCGTACATATCATTGGCTGATACGTCGATACTCGTCGCAAAAATACGGGCAACAGAAGTCTTGCCCGTTCCACGCGAACCCACAAAAAGGTAGGCATGCGAGACCTTGCTCGTCTCTACGGAGCTTTCTAAAATATCTACAATATGATCCTGGCCCAAAACTTCCTTGAAACTCTTTGGTCGGTATTTACGATATAGTGCCAAATCGTGCATATAAACATTCTACCCCAGAGAAGAATTTTATCAAAATTTTACTCAAAAAAGGGAACGGCCATCGTAAGTACAAGTACTCAGATGGCCTTTCTTGGATTCAAAAACTATCTTGGTTTGGGAAATCTGCGTCGCTTCAAGTCAGTCAAACCTTTCCAGCCTTGCTGGAAAAGTTTCGACCAAAAAACGATTGCCCGGAAAGGAATTGTTATCAGTTCTGGCGGAACTACATGAAGTTTAGCCAGCTCCTCATAACGGGCAAATTGTTTTTCTTCTCGGCCGGGATCGCACACGGGCAACTTAACTTCGTGCTTGATTTTACCGATTTCTTCCAACTCCTCCCATACTTGTAAAGTTAACTTCCACT
>JAZKJK010000016.1:4315-14344 GCA_040384365.1 Patescibacteria group bacterium
CGTCCCGAAGTCGAGCGACCATGTCCTCGATCATTTTTTCGTCTCTTTGGTCTATCCTTGCGCGAATTACCTCAATTCGCTCAAGAGCTTGGACTTGTTTAGGCGACGGGCCAGTAGCAGTTGGTTCGTTCATAATTCAAAAGTTTTTGGGTTTTCAGTTTTCCTATTGTAAAGAACGAGCTCCACACGGAGCTCGGATTATCCTTACTCCAGGGTTGTTTACTAAACATAAACACAAAAAATATAAAAAATCAAGCCCCTTTTAAAAAATCATTAACTACACTTTCTACTTGCGTAGCATCATTAGTTTCCATCAATTTAACTCTTAGTTCTTTTGCCCCATCAAAGCCGTTGCAGTATGCCTTGTAATGCTTTTTCATAATTGCGAAATTTTTATGCTTGCCCAACATTTTCTCAAAAAGCTTCGTGTGTTCTACCATGACTCTGAGACGCTGATCAACGCTGATTATTTCCTGTTGGCTTTTAGCGAACAGCCACGGGTTTCCAAAAATTGCTCTGCCTAGCATCGCTCCATCACAACCAGTTTCTACACACTTCCTTTTAGCATCTTCAGTGTCTACGATATCTCCATTACCCAAAATTAAAGTTTCCACTTTCATTTCGTCACGAATACCTACTATTCGTTTCATTACTTCCCAATGTGCTGGAACTAAGGACATCTCTTTTACTGTACGCAAATGAACAGTCAGTGCTGCCGGCCCGGTTTCCAAAATTGCCGGAATCCATGTTTCAATTTCCATTTTGTTAAATCCTATACGAGTCTTCACGGAAACTGGGATATTGCCCGCTCCCCGCTTGGTAGCTAAAATTATTTCCTTTGCTAGTTCCGGTGACTTTATAAGCGCAGAGCATGAGTTTTGATTGAGAATTTTTTTCACCGGGCAACCCATATTTATGTCTATGCCATCGAAACCCATCTCCACTAGCATGGCTGCAACTTTTTCAAAATTCTCCGGCCTACTCCCGAATATTTGCGCCACTATCGGGCGTTCATTCTCGCTATATTTCAAATCTATAAGCAACTTTTCTTTCCCAACAGAACACAGTCCATCCACAGACACGAATTCTGTCCACAAGACGTCAGGCTTGCCATACTTTGTAATAATCTGCCTGAAAGCGCAGTCGGTGACATCAGCCATCGGCGCCAGGCAGAAGATTGGCTTTTTAAGTTCTTTCCAGAAGTTCCTCATTGGAACTTGTATAACTTAATACAATATAAATTCGGCATTCGACAAAAATATAAATAAATTTTTATTTTCTTTCTCATTTGAATTTATAATATACCTTATTGCCAAAGCGAAGGTCAATGTATAGAAGTGACGAGTATTTATTTTTAAAATTAGACAAGAGGGGTTCGGTGCTAAGGGCTGCTTGTAAATTCTCGGCCACTGTTTCTAAATCAGCATCCGTTTTAAACATTATCTCAGGCCCAGTCAACATTGTTTTTCTAGCAAGGAAAATATGAGCATCACCAGCGTCATCTGCATACAAAGAGACTGGCACCAGCCCCATACTCTCCAATATTTTTTTGAATAAAGTGAATTTGGTAAAATTCACAGGATAAAAATATGTTTTCAGCGGACTGTCACCACCAGAATTTAACGACCCATAAAATTTGAAATAGACTTCTCCAGAAAAATACGGCGCTTCATCAAAGATGTAGCCAGAATCATCCAAGAAAGAGCACTGGGGTTCGTTCGTGCCGTTTATATCAGGTGGAGTGACTCCACACCAAGTATACAGAGCTACGCGTTCGGTCAGAGAAACTTCTAGGCTCTGCTTGTCGTTTATAGAAAAATCAATATTTTTTATCCTAGGAAACTCATCCTGCAATTCTCGGGCTATTTTATTTTTAGGATAGATTAATATATTTGTCTTTGGGAAAAACCAGAGATAATTTCCGGCAATTTCTTTTTCCACGACAGCTTTCAAGACCTCTCCGTCTAGGACCTTGTTGCCTATTATTTCAACCACATGGATATTGACACTAGGCACCCGAGAGAGAAAAGCCAGTCCAGAAAAAATTGCTAGCAGAGCGAATATAGCTAGAGCTATTTTGCCCCAAAAAACCTTGCGTCTATGCTTTTTTAATTCCAAAAGCCGCGGAGAATTTAAAATGTTTCGCTTCATTATTTGATTCAGTAGAATCACCTACTGGGTTATGAATTCCCTTCCTCCCATATATTTTCTTAAAACTTCTGGGATTTTGACCGAGCCGTCGGCTTGCTGGAAATTTTCTACCAAGGATACGAGAATTCTCGGAGTCGGAATAGCCGTAGCATTTAAAGAATGAGTGTATAGGATTTTTCCTTCTTCGTTTTTATATCTGGTGCCAAATCGACGAGTTTGAAAATCATGATAAAAAGAAGCGCTCGCAATTTCTCTATATTTCCCCTCTTTTGGCACCCAGAGCTCTGTATCATATGACTTCACATGCGCACCTTTTAGATCACCGGAACAAATAACCAGCTGTCGGTACGGGATGCCAATAGATTCTATAAATTCTTCAGTATTTCTATTTAATTCTTCGTGAAATTTTACAGATTCTTCGTGACTTGCCTTGCATAATATCAGTTGCTCGAGTTTGTAAAATTCATGGACACGAATGAGCCCTTTTACATCTTTGGAATGCGCCCCAGCTTCCCTCCTAAAACATGGGGAAAATGCTAGGTAGCGTTTCGGCAATTCTTTTTCAGTTAAAATTTCATTTGCATGATAAGCCATCATTGGAACCTCCGAAGTTCCAGCCAAATATTGGCCGTCTTGAGTTTGAAAAATATCTTCCGCACCTCCCGGTAAATGACCAGTCCCTATAAAATGTTCTTTATTAATAATCGTCGGAGCAATAAATGGAGTGAAGTTTTTCTTCAGAAAAAATTCTTGCGCATAGTTCCAAATAGCCCAAGACAGTAACGCTCCGTCATTTTTTAAAAAATACCCTCGAAATCCATGGGCTTTTACTCCACGCTCAAGGTCTACCATTTGAAGTCTATTCATTATTTCAATATGATCTTTGGGTTCGAAATTAAAATTCGGCTTTTCTCCCCAAGTCCTTAATTCTTTGTTGTCTTCTTCGCCTTTGCCTTCGGGCACCGACATATCAGGTACATTCGGGACTTGCAACATCATCTTCTGCCACTCCACCATTATTTCTTTTAGTTTTTCTTCTTTGGTTTTTATTTCTTCCTTAACCCCACGCATTTCTTCTATGAGTTGGATCTTGAGCGCGGAATCTTGGTCGCGAGCTATGTCGTTTGAAACTCTGTTCACTTCTGCGCGTAGATCCTCTATCTCTTTCAATTCTTTTAGCCGTTCATCGTCTAAGAGAACCAGCTTTTCAATATCAATATCCACGCGCTTTTTCTTGGCGCCTTCTTGGACTATGTCTTTGTTTTCCCGAATGAATTTGATGTCTAACATGTTTGTATTATATACTAGTATAGATGAAAATTCAAAAACTGCCGAAAAATAAATTTCCGAAAGCGCTTTTGGAGATTCCTCAGCCTCCAGAAAATCTCTGGATTATCGGCGAACTGCCTCCAGAAAATTTAATACATCTTTGCGTGGTGGGCTCTCGTAAAAATACTTCCTATGGACGCGAGGCTTGCGAAAAAATAATTGCCGGACTGAAAGGTTATCCGATAGTGATAGTTTCCGGATTTGCCATGGGCATAGACACTATAGCTCACAAAAAAGCTATGCAAATAGGACTGCCAACCATAGTCTTCCCAGGTTCCGGACTTTCCGACGAAGCCATGTATCCAAAATCAAATGTGCGCTTGATAAATGAAGTCGTCCGAAGTGGCGGATGCTTGATATCTGAATTTGAACCCGACTTCAAGGCGACCCAGTGGAGCTTTCCGATGAGAAATAGGCTGATGGCTGGGATTTCTAAAGCTGTACTCATAATAGAAGCCGAAGAACGGTCTGGCACTCTGATCACTGCTCGGCTGACGACAGAATACAATAGAGATTTGCTAGTAGTGCCAGGGTCAATATTTTCTTCTAATTCTAAGGGAACAAATAGATTATTAAAGGCCGGCGCTACTCCTGTGACTTGCGCGGAAGATGTATTAGAAGCACTTGGTTTTGAATTGCCAAAAGATGAAGAAAAACAGCAAAGACTCTTTGCAGATTTGTCGCCAGAGGAGAAAAAAGTTGCGGATTTATTGCGAGAACCAATGTCGAGAGATGATTTAATTCGGGCAATAAAGATGCCGACACCGACAGTTAATGCGATTCTTTCGGTCATGGAAATAAAGGGACTAATCAGGGAAGAGCTCGGTGAGATCCGTCTGGCATAATTTGCATTGCAAAACTATTTCGTGTAATACTTAGTCTCAAATGAAATTATTAATTGTTGAGTCACCATCAAAAGCTAAGACGATTGAGAAATATCTCGAAGGCGCTTTTACTGTGCGCGCATCTGTCGGACACGTGCGCGATCTACCGAAATCAAATAAAAAAGCCATAGACATTGAAGCGGGCTTTGTTCCGCATTATGAAATTTCAAAAGGTAAAGAAAAAGTTGTGCACGAATTACAAGGACTCGCGCAGAAAGCAAAAGAAATAATCTTAGCGACTGACCCCGATCGAGAGGGCGAAGCTATCGCTTGGCACATCGAGACACTTCTAAAAGAAGACAAAAAAGTCAAAGCGCCGATTGCGCGAGTAACTTTTCATGAAATAACCAAAGAAGCCGTGGAAGAAGCCCTAAAAAGTCCTCGTGAGATTGACACCCATTTGCGCCAAGCTCAAGAAGCGCGCCGAGTGCTAGACCGTTTAGTAGGCTATGACCTTTCTGGACTTATTTGGAAAAAAGTTCGCTATGGACTTTCCGCTGGCCGAGTTCAATCCCCTGCGCTACGGATAATAATGGAACGCGAACGCGAGATTCGCGCTTTTATCCCAGAAAAGTTTTGGAAAATAACTGGACTTTTTGAAACCTCCCACCACCCCACCCTAAAGGGCACCCCTCCTCAGGCAGGAGGGGAAAAGATTATTCTAACTTGTAGAGAGGAGCCGAGAGATGAAAAAGTAGTTGCAGAAATAATGAAAGCTGGACAGAGTGGAGATTGGCTCGTGAGCGAAGTCAAAGAAGCAGAACAAAAACGTTCCCCCCGCGCGCCCTTCACCACTTCGACCTTGCAACAGACCGCGAGTTCACGCCTAGGCTACTCTCCTTCCCGCACGATGCAAATAGCGCAGAAACTATACGAAGCTGGACATATCACATATATGAGGACGGATAGCACAAATCTATCTGCTGTCGCTCAAGGGCAAATAATCGCGCTTGTTCAAAAAAAATACGGCGCTGAATACGCGCAAGCGAACATCTATAAAACTAAATCTAAAAATGCTCAAGAAGCGCACGAAGCAATCCGCCCGACCCATATAGAGAATATGATTGCTGGCAACGATGAACAACATAGTCTATATAGATTGATCTGGGAACGCGCCATATCTTCACAAATGACTGATGCGAAATTATTAAAGACTAAAATTTCTGCCATCATCAAGGGTCGGGAAGACTTGCCGGACTTTTCTGCCAATGGTTCACGACTTCTTTTCCCTGGTTGGCTTAAAGTAGACTCTGACGCGCGTGGTGACGATGTAGAATTGCCGAAATGTAGCGTCGGGGAAGAATTAAAATTATTAAATCTAGTCAATGAAGAGAAATTTACTGAACCACTCGGTAGATATAGTGAAGCCGGACTCGTTAAAGAACTCGAAAGCCGAGGAATTGGTAGACCCTCCACTTATGCCGCAATTATGCGGACGATTGAAGAGCGGGGCTATGTCAATAAAGAAGGTAAGACTTTATTCCCGACAGATGTCGGCGAAGTCGTGTCGGATTTCTTGGAAAAACATTTCGCTAATTATATTTCTGATACTTTTACCGCAGAAATGGAAGACGAGCTAGACGAAATTTCTCGCGGAGAGCGAGAATATGAGAAGACTTTGAAAGATTTCTACGGACCATTTTTAAAAGAAGTAAAATCCAAAGAAAAACTAGAGAAAGCCACCAACTTGGGTGATGCTCCAGATAATATTAAATGTCCAAAATGCGGATCAGCAATGATTATAAAACTTTCGCGCGCGGGCAAATTCTATTCTTGCTCAAAATATCCAGATTGTGACGGCGCGCTGATGCTCGACGGCACAGAGTTGCAAGGGCCAAAAGAAACTGGAGAGCTGTGTCCGGAATGTGGAGAGAAAAAGGGGAAATCAGGTGGCGGCAAGCTCGTGGTGAGAGAGCGACGCGACGGCACAGGCACATTTATTTCTTGTTCGCGTTATCCAAAATGTAAATTCATAAAGTCAGACGAGGCGGATGCAGCCAAAAAGCGCACCGGGGTAATGTGTCCGACATGTAAAACTGGAGACATCAGCGAGCGCCGGGGACGGTTTGGTATTTTCTATTCTTGCTCAAATTACCCAAAATGTAAATTTGCTATCAAAGCCAAACCTACGGGTAAAATATGCAAAGAATGTGCGAGTCTGATGATGGAAGGCACGAAAACTATTCCGGAGCGTTGTTCCAACAAAGTTTGTCCAATGCACAACCCTCACAAACTAAAGAAAATCGACTCTGCGTAAAGAGACTATTTTAGTGTTATAATCCCCCATATGCCAAAGGTAGACGAAATCATCTCTCTAATTAAGGGTGGAGTAAATAAACAAGAAGAAGAAATTCTTATTGAAGCTTATAAGGCTGCGGAAGGCGCGCATGCTGGACAGAAAAGAATGAGCGGAGAACCATATTTTATTCACCCATTTGAGATTGCAAAGATTCTAGCTCAACTGGGCATGGATGTGCAGACGATTGTCGCTGGACTTTTGCATGACGTCTTGGAAGATACAAAGATAACTGAAAAAGAATTGGAAGAAAAATTCGGCCCGGAAGTGCTTGGCCTAGTAAGTGGTGTCACGAGTTTGGGCAAACTCAAATATCGTGGACGCGAGAGGCATGTAGAGAGTTTGAGGAAATTTTTCTTTGCCATGGCAAGTGACCTGCGCGTCGTCATCGTCAAATTTGCTGACCGATTGCATAATCTACGCACCCTACAACATCTCCCTGAAGCTAAAAGGAAAAGAATTGCGATTGAATCAATCGATGTCTATGCGCCACTAGCCAACAGGCTCGGCATGTGGAAACTCAAAAGCGAAATAGAAGAAGCTGCCTTCCCTTTTGCCTACCCTGTGGAATACAAACAAATAGAAGAAATCGTAGAGGGCAAAAAGAGTTCCTATGAAAAAAATTTATCTAAAGTGAAAACGGAGCTCGAGCGAGAATTGGAGAAAAGTAAAAATAAAGTGGTTGAAATAAATTATCGAGTAAAAAATAATTATAGTTTATGGAGAAAGCTCATCAAACGCGAGATGGATATCAATAAGATATATGACATGATCGCGCTACGGATCATTGTAGAAGATGTCGAAGAATGTTATCGGATTCTCGGTTTGATTCATTCCATCTGGAGACCCCTGCCATCACGCATAAAGGATTATATTGCAATTCCTAAACCAAATGGCTACCAATCTATCCACACGACTATCTTCACTGGCGGGGGCCAAACTGCAGAAATTCAGATCAAGACGAGAGAAATGCAGGCAGAAGCCATAGACGGCATAGCCGCATATTTCGCTTATAAAGAGAAAAAAGAAAAGAAAAACGGAAACAATACTGATGAAAAATTCAAGCTAAAATGGCTGGAAGAATTGAAAGGCCTAAACTATACATCCAACGACTCTGGAAAATTCCTCGAAAACTTGAAAATGGATTTCTTTAATGACCGTATTTTCGTTTTCACTCCTCAAGGAGATGTCATTGATTTGCCAGAAGATTCAACGGCCATAGATTTTGCTTATTCGATACATTCAGATATCGGGAATCATACTTCCGGCGTAAAAATAAATGGAAAAATGTCTAACATTTTTTCGGAGTTGAAGAACAGAGACATTGTGGAAATAATTACCAAGAGTGATGCCCATCCTTCCAGCAAGTGGCTAGAACATACCAAAACAACCATCGCCAAAAAACATATCAAGCAGTATCTAGAAAAAAATAGCTTGTTGAGTAGACTCAAGTCTTTTGGACAGTCTTAATTAAACGCTAAAATTAGAAAGATTGTAAAGATCAGCATCATCCGCTTTTATTTCTTCTTTATTTCTATCGTCTATTGGGGCTTCGGTCGCTATGGCACTGACTTCTCCGTCTTTTGGGGTAATATTTGCAATATGATTGTCCATCATCTCATGCGGCTTCTTCTCTGTCTCTGATTTATTTATCAAATCTAAAATAGCGCGCAAGTCTTCTATCGAAAAATAATCTATCTTGATCTGCCCACCTAGTTCTTTCCTGTCTATATGTACCCGAGTACCCAATTTTTCTTGGAATTCTTCCTCTAACTCGGTGATCTCTGGGTCTGGCATAAATTCTTTCTTGCGAACTCTATCATAGGCTATCTTTCGAGCCAGCCTTTCTGCCTCGCGTACTGTGATTTTTTTATAGACAATTTCTTTGAATAAAACCAGCTGCTCTTCCGGATGATCGGCCAACATTAAAATCGGTCTAGTGTGACCTTCGGTAATTTTGCCTTCAGATAATCCATTTAGAATTTCTTCAGGTAAAGATAAAATACGCAAAGAATTGGACACATATTCCCTACTTCTGCCCATTTTTTTGGCGATTTCATTATGAGTGAATTTAAATTCGCTGGCCAAGCGAAAAAAGGCACGCGCTCGATCAACCGCATTTAGATCTTCGCGTTGTAGGTTTTCAATAATAGCTAACTCCAATTTCATAATTGCTGTATCACCAGTCCGGATGATTACCGGCACTTGTGAGACGCGCGCGAGGACGGCCGCCCGCAACCGACGCTCTCCAGCAATTAATTCATATTCAGTTATAATGCCACCATCTGCTTTTTCTACTTCTAAACGAGAAACAGTCAGAGGCTGCAAGACTCCGTATTGCTTGATAGATTCTGCCAAGTCTTGCAAGCGCGCCTCATCAAAATCCCGCCTCGGCTGATAAGGATTCGGCTTGATTTTGTCGGTGTCAATCCAGAAAATTGAATTTGTATATGTATCAGACATACCCCATTCTAACACAGTGTCGAATTTAAAAAAATTGATTTTTGAGTATTTTTAGTGTAAAATCTGTGGATTGCTCTAGAGAATGCCCAGGTGGATGAAAATCAAACTGCTTTGATTTTCATCCGAGCAAAGCGAGGAGGACCGCCACCTGGGATATGATTCTGGTCTTTAGACCAGAAAGTAAAATATGAAATATATTTTACTAATAGCCCAGGTGGCGGAATTGGTAGACGCGATAGACTCAAAATCTGTTGATGGCAACATCATGAGAGTTCGATTCTCTCCCTGGGCACAGAGCAAGTAAATTTATTTACTTGCGGGGAGGAATCGAAAGGATTTTCGTTGCTGAACAAAGTGAAGCCGAAAATCACCTGGCTATGTAGTAGCCGATTCTCTCCCTGGGCACAGAGCAAGTAAAATGAAATACATTTTCACAATTATCGGCAGTGTCGTTGTAACTGTGACCATAGTCGCATTTTTTTTTAATCTCAATCAAGTCAACAAAGAACAAGTGACGCTAACAACCAACCTGGAACAGCGAGCCATCCTCCTGGCTGACAGTCTGAAAGAAACAGTGGAGCCCTCGTATGTAAATTCTTCTGGAGATCCACTGAAAACATCTCTGCAGAGAACAGTGGACAAATTTGCTAATCGTGAGAGATTGGCAGGAATTGCACTTTACGATAATAAAAGCATACTCCTAGCTACTTCTGCAGGATTACCAAAAGCAATAATCAATAATCAGAAATCCATCTCTGATGCCATGGATAGTAATACTTCAAGGAGTGATTTTTTTGATGCAGAAGGTGAAACCAGATATGTATTTGTTGATCCATTGCATAATGATATCGGTAGTGTCGTGGGAGCTCTAATGATTGTACAAAACGCTGGTTATATAAACACAAA
>JAZKJK010000017.1:0-55743 GCA_040384365.1 Patescibacteria group bacterium
CCCGATGCCGGACACGCTGATGAGCATCTCAAAAAATTCAAGCTCGGAATGATCCAAGAATCCATATAAATCCAAAACATCTTCGCGGACGTGAGTGTGAATCCAAAATGACACTTGTGTATCATTTTGCCCTGAGCGAAGTCGAAGGGCATCTACCCTAGAGAGTGTATCAGTAGACACATTTACTTTATATCCGACTCCTGCAGTCTCCAAGATCAGCCATTTCTCTTTCTTTAATATTATTTTCCCTTTTAAGCTACCAATCATTTATTAATCATATCATATTTGCGTTTTTTTGCTTTTTTTGCTAGATTACATCTATGCCAATTACACAATCAGCTAAAAAAGCAATCCGAGGTTCTCTGCGCAAGAAGGCCTTTAATGACAGCCGTAAGCGTGCGATGAAGGAGGTAATCAAGAAAATTGAGAAAATTTCCAAGACAGACAAAAAAGAAGCTCTCAAAATGCTTAGTTCGGCTTTTGCTATCATCGATAAAGCAGCTCAAAAGAACGTCATCAAGAAGAACAACGCCGCTCGCAAGAAATCTCGCTTGGCTAGACTGACTAAATAGCAGATGAACCACCTTTTAGAATTTTATGGAACAGAATGCCCACACTGCATAGATATGCATGCTCTAGTGGAGCGTTTAGAGAAGGAAGAGGGGATAAAGGTAGAAAGTCTGGAAGTCTGGCACAACAAGGAAAATGAGAAGCGTTTACTGGAATTAGACAAAGAATTCTGCGGTGGGGTGCCCTTTTTTTACAATACTAAAACTAACAAATGGATTTGCGGGGAAGAGAGCTATGATGTACTAAAGAAGTGGGCAAGGGGTGAACCATTTAGCCAATAGAAAATAAAATAGGACACTACTTTTCTCCAGGTCCTCGGTTCTCTGGGTCCCTCCCCCAGCCAGACCATGTAGAAAAGTATGTCCTATTTTATTTTCAACAAAATAAAAAAACCACCCGAAGGTGGTTTTTTTATTGTTTGAAATATTACGCGCGTTGTACGTTCGTAGCATTCAATCCTTTTGGTGACTCTTCAGTTTCAAAAGAAAGAGTATCTCCTTCTTTTAATTCATCGAAGCTTACGCCAACAAGAGAGTTACTGTGGAAGAATAAATCCTTCGCAAGTCCTTCTGCTGTGATGAAACCAAAACCTTTATCTGTCAATCTTTTTATTGTACCAGTCATTGATTTGTTTAAATTACGTTATTAAATACAAAGATATACCTAAGAAATCGACTCTATTAAACTCTTCTTGCACCTACTTTGTCTAAAGAGTATATCATATGAGGGGTCATTTTGTCAAGTTTTTTTCTATTTAGCAAAAGACCCTTTCTATTTAAGCCAAAATAGGGTAGTCTGTGAGAATGTCTAAAGAAGTCAAAGACAACCAAAAAACCCAAGAAACTATAGTCAGATTTGATGATGTCTCATTCGAATGGGGAGTCAACAAGCCTATTTTAGAATCGGTGAGTTTTACTGTGCGCAGGGGTATGAAGTTTACTCTAATGGGGCAAAATGGCGCCGGTAAGAGTACTATTTTTGGCTTAATTTCTGGCGCGAATGTCCCCGAATCGGGGGTGATCAATGTGGTCAAAGGAGTCAGTATCGCCACTTCGCGACAAGTCATTCCCAAAGACGAAACCAATCTCACCGTCCGGGAATTTTTCCAAAAATGTTTCAAGCATAAAGTCTATGACATAGATCCAAAAATTGATGAAGTTTTAGAAGTAGTGAATCTTAAAGGTCACACAGAGGTGCATGATAAAAAGATAAATACTTTTTCTGGCGGACAGCAGGCGCGCCTCCTTCTCGCTTCGGCGCTCATCCAAGACCCAGACTTGCTCTTGCTCGATGAACCTACGAACAACTTGGACAAGGCTGGGATTGCCCACCTGACCAACTTTCTAGTGGCTTACAAAAAGACTGTGCTGGTCATCTCACACGATGCGGAATTCTTGAATGCTTTTACGCAAGGCGTGCTTTATTTGGATGTATATACAAAAAAGATTGAGCAATATGTCGGTAACTATTTTAATGTAGTCAAAGACATCACCGCCCGAGTGGAAAAAGAAAATATGAAAAATGCCCAACTCCAAAAAGAGATTCAGGCGAAAAAAGATCAGGCTAATGTCTTTGCCTATAAAGGTGGACGCCTGCGCCTAGTCGCTAAAAGAATGCGTGAGAAAGCAGAAGAGCTCGAAGAAGAGATAGTAGATGTGCGTAAAGAAGACAGGTCTATCAGACCATTTACTATTCCATCCCAGCCGGACCTCATAGGTGAGATTTTAAATATTTCTGCTTTCACCTCGATGAAAAACGGCAAGATCGTAAAACACAAAGCGAAAATATCTTTGAATAAAAATAACCATTTACTCCTGCAAGGCCCGAATGGCATAGGTAAGACGACTCTATTAGAGCGACTCGCGAGCGGACATGCTGATGGCGAGAAGGTCAGAGAGGGAATCCGCATCGGATATTATAGGCAGGATTTTTCTACGCTCAATTTTGAACATACGGTTTACGAATCTTTATCTAGCGCCACGCTCGCTGGCGGAGAAAGGTTGGATGAAGAGCGGATGCGTTCCGTTGCGGCTGGATTCTTAATTACTGGAGAATTTATTCGTACCAAAATTGGCGACCTGTCCGAAGGACAGAAGGGGTTGGTGGCTTTTGCGCGCTTGGTTCTGCAAAAACCCGGACTGCTCATCCTCGACGAGCCTACGAACCATATAAATTTCCGCCACTTACCTATAATCGCCGAAGCTCTAGACAAATACGCCGGCGCGATGATTCTCGTCTCTCACGTTCCCGAGTTTGTAAAACAAATTAGGATTGACGAAGTACTAGATTTGGAGAAATAAAATTTGGATAAAAAAAGAAACAGACCGATCAGCACAAAGCTTGGCGGTCTGCTCAAATATCTTTCTGTTCGATTACGCACCGAACATGCGGGGATGAGTCCGAATACTCAAACCCAATTTATTTTCTCTTTCTTTTCGGGAAAGCCCGTTCCATGATTTCGAACAACGGGACGGTTTTCTCTGTGCGGATAGCCACACGTTTGGCGATTCGGAGGTCACTCCGACTTGTGATGCTTGCCACAAGCCAGAATGAGTGCTCTTCACACTTTGCCCACAAACCACTTTTGAACGGGACCACGATCAGACCAGTTTTTTGGCTGAACATAATCCGGTGACCTTCAAGGTCTTTGTGTGTTTTTTCCAACTTCTTGACCAACTCAACGAACATTTCTGTTCTCATTGTTTCTCCTGTTGATAATCGTTGCTACTCAATTATGTATTTTTACATACATAACATAAAAAGTCAAGGCTACTTAGCAAAAATTCCAGCAAGGGTAGTCCTTGCTGGAATTAGACTCTAGCGCTCGCGAGTGACAGGGTAGAGAAATAAAAACCACCCCTAGTTCAAAGGGCCCTTATTGATCCAAACTAGATAAGTTTTTCAGGCGTGATAAAAGAGGAGAACACATTTCCTGAAACTTATGGAATAGTATTTTTGGGTCGCTTTGATATTTATTAAATATTTCCTTTGCTGTTTTGACAAAGTGCGGATCTTTATTGCTTTTAATTTCTTCCACCATTGCATCGTATTCTCTTTTTTCTTTCTCAAGTCCTTCATCACGAGAATGGGTTTCAAGGTATTCTATTATAACTGGAAATTTTAAAAGGCTGAATGCTATATCCATATGAGCATCTAATACAGATTCAAAGTTGTCGGAATCTAAATTTTGAATGACGGATTGGATAGCAAGAATAGTTTCTTTGGCTTCAGGGAGATCCATTGTCTTCATTCGAGTTTTAAAAGCTTCTTGCCATCTTTTTAACCGCTCGGGGTTTAAAAGTGCTGTAAAAATAGGGTCTTCGCCAATCACATTCCACCACAGAAGAGCATACACTTCTTCTTTGTAGCTTCTCAGGCGATGTTCCGGTCCTTTTTCTGTCGTCAAAAATGATGGAACGACAGAGTTTGTTGTTCCATCATTTTTTTCATACGCCACGAAGGAGTGCGTAATGTCATGTAGAGCAAGATTATTGAAGTTCCCCATGTGTCTTTCAAGTTCACCCCTTACTTCTTTTATAGATTGAAATTTTTTATCTTGCGATGTTAATACTGCATTGAGAATTCTTTTTCCGACATACGAAACATATTTTCGAAATACCTGAGCTTCTTCTTCTGTGAGATCCAACTCACCGAGACCGAACAACCCCTTTAATTTTTCTGGAGTAAAAAGTTCTTCATTTTCATAAATTTCACGATTCCTTCTTTCGATTTCTGGGCTTACTTTTTCATTACGGTAAAGTGTTTTTTCCGGATTAAACATGTGTAAATATTAACACAATCTTAAAAATTTATAAACTACATTTAGAATCCTAAAAGGGGAGTCCTTGCGAGGTTGCAAATTAGGATTGACGAAGTACTTGATCTAGAAAAGTAGTCAGTTCTTCGCCTTTTATTTCTCGCAGAGCGCCGGATTTTAGATTATTTAATTTTATATTCATTATTCTCTCGCGTTTTAAGTCAGCGACTTCTTGAAAAAGGTTTGAACACATTCGGCGGATCTGGTGTTTCTTACCCTCGGTTAGAATTATTTTAAAAGTAAAATCACTTAGGATTTGCACCTTGCATTTCTTGGTTTGGTAACCTTCGATGTTCACCCCCGCTTCCATTTTCTGTTTAAAGTTAGAGCGGAGTTTGTTTGTAGTTCTGACGACATATTCTTTCTCATGATAGTATTTCGGATTTAGGAGTTGGTCGGTAATGCGTCCATCATTGGTCAAAATCAAAAGTCCATGACTAGCTTTATCGAGTCTACCCAATGGGAAGAGATCTACCCTCGGTGAGTCTGTCTCTATCCCGATTGGTTTGTTGTACGCAAAATACACGTACTCCTTTTGCTCCGCGCCCTTCACCTCTACTTTATCTTTCTCCAACACTTTACTGCCGAGTACGGCGAGCTTGCCATTGATAAATACTTTCTTGTCTTTCACCAACTCATCAGCGCCTCTCCTCGTAGAGATCTTTTTAAGCGCCAGATATTTATTTATCCGCATTGGGTATGAGGATTCTGTACCCTTTTCTTTGGATTGCATAGAGTTAAGCTAACAATAGCACAATTTTTAGAAGTGTCCTTGGGTCGGTGCTGGTGCAGGTTTTGGAGTTAAGAATTGACCACGTAGATGTTTCGCTAGAAGTATGAGCACAAGTATGAGGATAAGTAGGAAGGTCCATCCGAATATATTCGTAGGGAAGAAGCCAGATCCAAATACATTTGCTCCGAGTGAGACCGCGTTATCTTCACTCCAAACTTGCGCTGAGATATTAGCGCTAGCTGATTGCGATACACCTGCAGGATCTATATAAGAGAGGGTAGCCGGGAAATTCAAACTTGTGCCAGCTGGAGTATCGTTTTGCACTCGGGCTCTGACCGTCACTGAGCCTTGCCCGTTGGCCGGTAATGTACCCAAGTTGAAGACGAGAACATTGCCAGATATCGTCGGGTTGCCTCCAGTCGAGAACATGTAGTCAACTCCTTCCGGAAGTGGGAGTCGTAGAGTCAGACCAGTAATTGATCCAGTGCCGACGTTCTGATAGTTGAGGGTGTAATTAATTTCATCGCCTGGGTGAGGTCGAGTATTGTCTATCGTAGGTGTCACGGCTTGGGTGCGATCTACCGAAGAAGAGACAAGTATGCGGGCAGTCGGAGTGCTTGTCGCTGGTTCTCTGATGACGATTGTATTTTGACCAGTGGTGGTGAAACTCAAGATGGAACCGACATTTCTCCAAAGAGAATCTTCGGCTACCGCTCGGAAATAATATGTTGTGCCTGGAGCCAGTCCACTCAAGGTGTCTGAGTGAATCACAGATGACGACGAGCCGACTGGAGTGGTGGTAGTCTTGTTTCCTAGACTGATAGTTCTACCCCATTCAAACCAAGAATTTACAGAGCCATTTCCTGAACCAGTAATGAGAGAATTTAATTGTACTCTGGTATTTGAAATCTGAGTGGCGCCTGTCGTGGTAGCCGTCAGGGAGTTATTTGTAGTTTGGCTCTGACCGTCGACGTATATAGTTATTGATCTACTGTCGCTGTAGTTATTATTGTAATTATAATTATTGTTGTAATTATTGTAGTAACCATTACAAGAAATAGTGTAAGTAGTCGTGTAAAAAAGTGAACCGGTGCGGAACGTACCAGAAGAATTTCGATTGCCTGCCCAGCCATTAGCGCCTCCAGTAGCATTGCAGTAATCAGCATCGTCCGCAGACCAGCGAATGGTAGTGTTGTCACCATAGCCGATGCGAGTTCTATCAGCTGAGAGACGAATGTTTATGTCTTGATCATTATTAGAATCTCGATCATCCACGCGGATGGTGACGGAGTCGCTATTTGATCCACTATCATTTGTACAAGTTATCCGGAAAGTTTTATCTGAAGTTAGTCGTCCGGTATTAAAACTTCCAGAAGTATTGCGTTCACCAGACCAGCCATTTGTGCCGCCACTCGCGTCACAATAGTCTGCATCGTCTGAATCCCAACGAATAGTAGTACTATCATTGTAATCAATATCTGAATCATTAGCGTAAATATTTACTGTCGGTTCTCGATCGTCATTATTGTTATGATATCTACATGGCAATGTGCCGCCGTAATTTATCGCCGAAGGATCCTGACAGTAATAATTCTGATTTGATCCGCTGACATTTACCGTGATTGAATCGTTAGTAGAGGCTCCGCCGTTGGTACAGCTGATATTGAAAGTTGTAGAATTAGTCAAGGCGCCAGTATAGAAAAATCCAGAAGTACTTTTGTTGCCAGACCAGCCGTTCGCGCCACCAGTCGCGCTACAAGAAGTGGCATTGCTAGTGTTCCAAGAGATTGTGCTTGATCCGCCATAGGTGACACTCATTGGATTTGCCGAAAGTTGAATTGTGGGATTAATAGCTTGAGCAGCGGGAGCTGGAGCTGGCTCGTCGTCATCACAGAAAATCGCACAAAAAACCGGATCGGGGAACCATCCAAAGAAATCTGCAGCCTGCGCGCGAGATGGCATAGCCGTAGCGATGCCGAATAGGAGCATGGATACCATTGCTCCAAAAACGATGTATTTAGTTGGGTTTTTAATGTTTTTCATATATGAACAGTAAATAAAACGATTAAATGTTTATAATATGTATTGTATACTATAATATGAAAAAAGTCAAGGAGGCGTAATTTAGCTTTGTTTTTAATTTAAAAACTGCTAATCTGAATAAATTGCTCTCGTAGTTCAACGGATAGAATGCTGGCCTGCGAAGCTGGCGATCCAAGTTCGATTCTTGGCGGGAGCACAAAATGTGGGACATTTTGTGCTAGACGGAGGCACTCTGGTGCCGAGTCGGGATCGCGTAAAAATTCAGTAGAATTTTATATGTGATCACAAAATATCAAAAACCCAGTGAGTCCATTATCTTGAGAGAAGAATGCTCCTTCATTTCTTCTTCCTGAATATTTTTCGCGAGCATTATAGAGTGAATATCTTCGGCAATGTCAGATGAGATCGGTATGGATATCATCGGCATAAACATTCTCTCTGATTTTAAAAAGAGGGTCGGTTTTAAGTTGGTTTCTCCGCTCGGATCTAGCTGGACCCAAAAAGATTTTATATTTTCATAAGGGTAGAGACGGGTCCGTATTTTTAATCCGTGAGTATTTAATTCGTAATGGATGATTTCTGGTTTTTTAACTGCAAAAAATCCCAAGAGGACTCCACTCAAGACGAGCAGAGCTGCAAAAAAATAATTTCCGTAAATCATCGCGGCGATGGAGCTGGTGACGACGATGATGCCGAGCGCCCAAAACCAATCTTTACTCCGCTCTTTTTCTTCGTATTCTAAGGCAGACCATTCGAGCTTTTGCATGGGCTAATTTTAGCACAAATCAGGTGGTTTTTGCAAAAGTTTGCCAAAGCCTTGCTTCGGCACTTCTAGAAAATTTTTACCGACGACAATTCCTACCAGGGCGCCAATGATAGCCCCAGCCACAAAGTCAGAAAACCAGTGAATACTGATTGATATCCCGATTCCAATATAAAATGCATAGAGAAGTGCTAGAAATTTCACTTTTTTATTGTTTGGATAGAGCATCACAAGAGCAAAAGACATAGCAAAGGCGACGGCGGTGTGCGAGGAAGGCCAGCCCCAAAATATTCCGTGTTGCAAGAATCCAAAATTAAAATCCCTACTGATGTCCATCGTGGAAATATGAGTTAGAAATTCTGGTTGAGTTCTGCCGGTGAAAGTTTTATAAACAATAGAAATGAGATATCCGATCAAACCCGCCTGGGCTACACCCAATGACGCAATAATATTTCTAGTATTTTTTCTTAATTTCCCGAATATATAAATAATAGTTGGTATGGCGATGGGTACAAAAAATCCTATGATAGCGGGGAGGAGAGTGAGCTGTTGCAAGAATACATTTCTGGTTGATTCAAAATAAAACCAATCAAATCCAGAAGTCACTATAATATATGTGAGCACTATGGCTAAAAAATGCCACAGGACATTTTTTCCTGTAAAAGATTCAATTGTATTTTTTCTTAGACCATTTAGAAAATTTCTCAACATGCATTCAATTATAACTTATTTTGTGAACAACTGAGTGGCTGGTTGGAACTAGTATAGTTTTTTGATAAACTTGTATTATGTATAAGGTTATTAGACAATTACAACTGCTGGATAAATTTTTTCTTTTAATGCTGCCCATAGTTGCCATGTTTTTTTCTGTTAAATTCAATAGTTCTTACTCAATATCTACGATTTTATTTTACGCCTTGCCCGGTATCTATGTACTACTAAGATTCGGAAAGATTTGGCAATGGTGGAAAGCTCTTCTTTTTTCAGTTTTATTTACTACACCGTTTACTATCATCGTTGATTATATCGGGATTAAAAGTGGGCTGTGGTATACACCCACGAGTTCTTTGGCAGTGAGATTTCTTGGGATTATCCCGTGGGAAGACTTTCTGTGGATGATAGCCGGAACATATACGATAATAATGATTTATGAAACGCTCGTGAGTGAAGGAAAACAGGAACTAATAAACCGCCGTGCAATATATTTTGTATTGTCAGCAATAATTGTACTATCTATTTTCTTTTTATTCTTTGTAACAGGGCGGACGGATTTCTTTATTTTTGAGAGTAAGTATGCTTACTTAATTCTTGCAAGTATTTTCTTTTTATTTCCAGCCCTTTTGTTTGTAATAAAATTTCCAGAGTACTTAAAAAACTTTTTACCTTTGAGTGTCTATTTTCTTTACTTAACAATATTATTTGAAATAACAGCTACTTATCTACACCAGTGGATATTTACTGGAAAATATCTTATACCACCCCTAAATATTTTTGGTAATACACCAATTCCTTATGAAGAACTATTTTTCGTAGGTGTTGTTGGACCTATAGTTGCCCTTTCTCTCTATGAATTTTTTGATAATAGTCCAGTTGAAACTAATTATAAATAAACCTTGCAAAAATGTATTTATTTGTTTTCTAAAATACTTACTGCCTCAAAGACCCATTCCTGTCTCAATTTATCTTAACTTTTCAACTTCCTTATTTCTTCAAATCTCCAACTACAAGAGCAAAGGCGTATAGACTATCTTCTGGTCCATTATCTAAATACTTGCCAGCTTTTGCCAATGGGAATGAAAAATCCATCGGTTCTGCGAATAGAATATAAAAGGTATAGAGTGATTTATCGAATGACTTTACCCTAGGATCTGCAACTATTGCGGTATCATAATCAATCCAATATAAGCTTTTCTTTGAGAGTTTTCTGACTACTTCACCGCAGTAAGCGCCGCAACGCACAACAACTTTTACAAGTTGATCATTTGTGAGGTTCTTTCTGTTTTTTCTCACCTCATTTAAATAGCTGTCAACGTATTTTAAACTCTCAAGAGAATAATCAAGTTTTGATGAATTCAAGAATTCTTTGAGTGGATTGGGTAGGTCAGAGCCGCTATCGTTGACCAAAAAAGCAGCGACTGAAGCAATGTCGAGCGTGAGGTCTTTGTATCTTTTTTGTTTTTTGAATAAATTAAACATCTTTTTAAGTGTAGCTCAGAAAAGCAGTTTTGTGTAATTTCTAGGCACCCGGGTCTTCCGATACTAAATACCCTATGTGGAAGCGCTGAGAATTTAAACTTAACATCTAGGCGGAGACGGTGAGATTCGAACTCACGGTCCCTTGCAGGACTCTCGTTTTCAAGACGAGCGCGTTAGACCTCTCTGCCACGTCTCCGCCAAAATGTCAAGTCTATGTATTTTTAAAAAGCATATAATCCCTTAATCTCTTGAACTATTCCTTTACCCTAAGATCGACTAGCTTAGTATAGCTATTTTTATTTATTTTTCAATGTTTTTCTCAGCCAACTTTTTTCCAGAAAATGTTCTTCATAATGACAATTTGGACAAATTAGTTCCAAATTTTCTAAATTATTATGATTTCTATTTCTGTCTTTATGGTGAACTTGCAATATTTCATACTTTTCATAATTGCATCTCTCACATTTTTTTCCTCTCTCTGCCAATAATCTTATTTTCAAACTCCTTTGAGATTTAACTTTGTCTTTAAGTCTAGCACCTGTGTATTTAATACCAGATCTGTTCACATTGGCACAAGCTCGGCTACAGGTTTTTTTATTAAACTTTGCCAAAATCATCATCCCGCAAATGACACAAGGTTTTTCTTTTCTGTTCCCAATGCCATAGCATGTAGCACTACAAAACACATGATTATTGTTTCTTTTAATTTGACTCGGTTTTCTATAAATGAGTTTATTGCAAATAATGCAGCTAGCATTTGGATGTCTCATGTAGTCACTCACTAACTCAGTATACCACAAAAACGTGAGGTTTACTCTTAAGTAATTTTGAGTTAGACTCTCATCATGAGAATTTTGGGCATTGATTATGGGACGAAGCGGATCGGAATTGCGATTTCGGATGAAAATAGCACTCTGGCTTTTCCAAAAGAAATTATTCCGAATGATGTGAATACCATGAAAAGGCTCGGTGAGATTATAGGCAAAGAAAAGGTGGGAGAATTGGTGATCGGCGAGTCAGTGGATTTCTCGGGCGCCTTAAATGCTCTCTCGGCGAGAATCGAAGTTTTCATTTTAGAACTGGGGGAGAAATTTAAATTACCCATTCATAAGCAAAAAGAATTTCTGACATCAGTCGAGGCGAGGAGGGGAGTCGGAGGCAAAACGAGCGCCAGTCCATCGCAATCCCACAGTAAAGTCAAACAAATAAAAAGTGGTCGGATAGATGCGAGCGCCGCCGCCCTCATCCTCCAGAGATATTTAGATAAAAAGAATAAAAATTAATTCAAAGAATTTTAATATGATTAATATAGAAGATTTTAAAAAAGTTGATATAGTGGCGGGCAAGATTTTATCGGCCGAAAAAATTCCCGAGACGGATAAATTGTTAAAACTGTCAGTCGATCTGGGGGAACCAACGCCACGGCAAATAGTTTCAGGGATTTCTTTATATTTTCCAGATTGCACTGTTCTCATTGGTAAAAAATGTATGTTCGTGGCCAATCTAGAGCCGAGAATGATTCGCGGTTTTGAAAGTCAGGGGATGATTCTAGCTGTTTCGACGAGCGATGGCCAGTTTTCTTTACTTGCTCCGGAAAATGAAATTCCAGTTGGTACTAGGGCAAAATAAAGGTATATGGAGTACCATATACCAATGACGCTCAGACATTAAACAAATGCATTTGTTTATGCTCTTCGTTTATTGGTATAATAAAGTTATGTCTTCGCATTCGTTCAATGCATTTTTTCATAGATCTTTTCCCGCGCCTTCTTTTCTCGCTGTACCTTTCTTTGGTCTAGATATTTCAGATGAATCTTTAAAATTTATAGAGCTGATCAATACCAGAAATGGTATCAAGGTCGGTCGACACGGGGAACGGACCATCCCCGCCGGAGTCATGGAGTCAGGCAAGATTAAAGATCCCAAAAAAATGGAGGAAATTCTCATGAAGCTTCGAGTGGAAGTCGGCATAAAATCAGTGCGAGTGTCGTTGCCCGAAGAACAAGTTTATCTTTTTAAACTTCGTTTAGAAAAATCAGGTTTGGTGAGCGTTAGAGAAAGTATCGAGCTGTCTCTCGAGGAGCATATACCTCTCCAAGCCTCCGAGGCTATTTTTGATTATGAATTGCTTGGTCAAGATAAACAGTATATAGATCTCCAGGTGGCGACCATTCCCAAAAAAATAATCGAAAGCTATCTTTCCATATTTAAGAATGCTCAAATCAGAGTCCAGTCTTTTGAGCTCGAGCCCCAAGCTATCTGCCGAGCGGTCGTTAAAAATGGAGACTTGGAGACTTATATGATTGTGGACTTTGGAGAAAAGCGCACGGGTATTTTTATTGTTTCGCGCGGTTTTGTGATGTTTACTTCGACACTTGATGTCGGTGGCGTGATGTTGAATGACATGATTTCTAAAAATTTCAAGATAAGTTTTGAGGAAGCAGAAAAAATGAAAAGAAAATATGGCCTCGAGCGCAACACCGCCAATAAAGAATTATTCTCCGTGCTTTTAAACAGTGTTTCTATTTTGCGAGATGAGGTAGCCAAGCATTTTCTATATTGGAATACTCACAAAGACGAAGAGGGAAAAAATAATCCACCGATCAAGAAGATTATCCTCTGTGGTGGCGATTCTAACCTCATCGGACTTTCTGACTATCTGTCTATCAGTATGAAGACCGAGGTGGAGATGGCGAATGTCTGGATTAATATAGCTAGCCCAGAAGATCAAATTCCCGAGATAGATTTTAAACAAGCTCTTTCTTTTGCTGCTTCTTTGGGGCTAGCTTTGAGAGATTACAATTATGATTAATCTAATCCCAAGTAAAGAAAAGAAAGAAATGGTCAAAGGTCTTTACTATCGGCTGGTTGTTTTGTTTTTGGTGATGATTGGCAGCTCACTTTTATTTGCTTCCATAGTTATGCTACCAGCTTTCTTTCTTTCTTCTATGGAAAATAATATTGCAGATTCAAAATTAGAAGCGCAAAAGCGGGAGCCAGTGCCACTGCCCGCGGAACAGACTCTCAAAACAATCAAAGATTTAAATAATAAGATAGCTTTAATAGAAAGTGCGGAAAATAATAAATTTATTGTCACTCAAAAAGTAATAAATACTATTATTTTAAAAAAGATGTCTAGTATCAAGATCACCGATATTTCTTATGAAGCTAGCCTCCCACCAAATAAAAAGATCAGCATTCAAGGTACAGCGCCTTCTCGAGAAGCTTTACTCTTATTCCGCAAAGCCCTCGGGGACGATGCTACTTTCAAGAGTGTTGACCTGCCGATCTCTAATTTTATCAAAGGATCCAATATCCAATTTTATCTAAGTCTAATTCCTGCATAATATATGAAAAGTAATTTTCCAAAAATACCATTGTTCCTTTCTATAATGTTTTTCATAGTATCTTTATCGGCTTTTCTATTTCTTCATAAAACAATAAACAATAGTAATGCAGAATCTCAATCCAAAGAGACAGAGTGGAAGAGTGAGGCGTTGAGACGCGATGCCATAAAGGCGCTGGATAATTCTATTAAAATGATCGAAGGTGATAGAATGCAACTGGAAACACATTTTGCGCAAAGTTCTAACGCAGTGCCATTTTTGGATGCCATCGAAGCATTGGCGCCGAAGGTGGGCGCTAAAACACAAGTAACTTCTGTAGATATTGCCAAAGATGGCTCTGCGCTCGTAGTGGGGATGACCGCCTCGGGGACCTTCAGTAGTCTCTATAAATTTCTGACCCTGCTGGAAAATTCTCCTTATGAACTGGAGTTTATGACTGTAGATATGCACCGGCAATCAAGTGGGGAAGTCGTGAGCAAGGGCGTCAGAGCTTCTGGTTGGAGCGTAACTCTCAAAATGAAACTTTTGAGTTTTGTAAATTAATAAAATAAATCATGCAAGTAAAATTTTTCAAAAAAGAAAAAAGTTTCAAAAAAGAAAAAGAAAGTTTATGGCTAAACATAAATTTTTACTGGAAGCTGGCCGTCGGCTTCATGTTGGTAACATTCCTCATATCTTTAGCATTTGGTTGCTATCTTTTCTTGAAAATAAACAAAGAATTTGTTTTGGCGGAGGGCGCAGTCAGTTCGCAAGTTGAGACGGTTAGCCTTGAAAGAATCAAGGGAGTTTTGGAATATTTTTCTGGGCGAGAAAAAAAGTCAAAGGAAATAATAAATTCTCCAGCGCCTGTCTTTGATCCATCTTTGTAATGGTGCGGGGACTGGGACGATGTTCGAGCCTGCCGACACCAAGCCAAGCGCGCCGCCATATTAGTATACACCCATTTTAGAAATGAGTTTGGTGTTCCGGTCGAGCGGTCAGAGAACTAACCCTCACTCACCCCGTTTGGTTTGCCGGGCAATTTCCCGCGCGATCGTTTCGATGGAGCCTTCAATCTCCCGAAGCATCGCGATCATTGTTTGCATCTCCGCGAAACACGAACAATGTCCAGCGGGCAGACGCGGCGCAGACCTCATTGCTGCTAACCGGCAAAAAATCGAACCGCAGGCGTCAGCCAGTCGATTGATGCATACGAGTTCTTCCTTTATCCAACAAATCACACCCGGCCAGAGTAATCTGTGCCGGGTTTTTATTTTTCCACAAATGTCTAAAGTCATTTTCACACCCTTGGAATCCATAGCCCGGCCAAAGCTCGCACTTTCATCGCCGACCGTTTTCAACGCGCCAATCCGCCCACCTTTGAAGTGGCTGGGCGGCAAGCGATGGTTGTCTCCGCTTTGAAGCGGGGCGGCTTCAAAGCGCAGCAGACATTGATTGAAAAAACCGGACGGGAGGGCGGAAGGCACGATATGAACACGCTGACGAGCAAGGTTCTTTACAAGAGGAACGCCATCATCTATAATGATGAATGTGGTGCTAATAGCCACAGAATAAGCAACATAGGATATGAATCCAAAAACTTTAGCAAGACAAAAATTATGAAAACAACATTCAAATCTGTCATGTGTGTGCTTGGTGTGGTCGCTGTGCTGGCACTGATAATTAGTTGCCAGCCACGGACCACCAGCAAACAAAACTCCGCCCAGCCCGCATTTGACCGGGTAATCAATACAAAAACCATCAAAGTTGGTTACATTTCTTATCCACCAAGCTTGATTAAAGACCCTAACAGCGGAAAAATCACCGGCATTTTTCACGACGTATTGGCAGAGATTGGCCGACGAGCAGACTTAAAAATTGAATTCGTCGAAGAAGTGACTTGGGGCACTATGATTGAAGCGGTGAACTCCGGTCGTGTTGACTTGATTTGCACCGGCCTTTGGCCGAATTCGACCCGCGCAAAGTTCGCCGATTTCACCGACCCGATCTATTTCAGCCCTATCAAAGCTTATGTCAAGGCGGGCGATAAAACGTTTGATAATAATCTCGGCAAAGCGAATGCCCCTCAATTTAAGATTGCAACAGTAGATGGCGAGATGACATCCATCATTGCGAAAACTGACTTTCCAAATGCTTCAGTGGATTCTCTCCCCCAAAGCACTGACGTTTCACAAGTGTTGCTCGAAGTAGCTAGCGGCAAGGCGACATTAACTTTTGTTGAACCAGCCGTCATGCGCGACTACCTCGATAAAAACCCGGATGCCTTGCGGGAAGTTTCCGGTGTGCCTCCTGTCCGTGTGTTTCCAAATGTGTTGATGGTGGCAAAGGGAGAGAGCAAGCTGGTTTCATTCTTAAATACGGCAATTAATGAACTGGCCAACACAGGGTTTATAGACGGAACAATCAATCAATACGAAAAATCCCCAGGATTATTTCTTCGTCGCTCACTTCCATATCGCCTGCCACCACAGTGAGTATCTTCAAAATTATTGCCGAATATCATCAAGCATACCTATCTGGCCTTTGGGTCACGTTAGAATTATGTGCGTGGGCATGGATTGGAGGGTTGATAATTGGCGCAATGCTCGCGTTGCTTTCCGATCAATGGCCGCGTGGTTTAGGAATTCCTTTGCGAGGTGTCAGTCGTTTCGTCGAAGCCATCCCCATTCTGGTGCTCTTGTTTTGGGCGCACTATCCTTTGCAAGCCGCGCTCGGAGTTGTTATTCCACCGTTCATCACGATGGCGGTTCTCCTAACCGCCGTGAATACGTTGACCGTTTACGGAATTGTTTGGACAGGTATCCAGAGTGTCCCGCGCGAATACGTTGAAGTGGCACGCGTTTGTGGTATTTCAAAAAGCCGCACCTACTGGAAAATCAAGGTTCCGCTGGCTCTTCGCAATGCGCTTGGCTCGCTGACGAGTTCTCAGGTTTATGTCCTGCATCTTTCCATTTTCGGGAGCCTTATCTCCGTGGACGAGATTTTCCGAATGTCGCAGCGCATCAATTCAGTAGCTTACAAGCCGGTGGAAGTTTATACGGGTCTGGCGGTATTTTTTCTGATTGTGTGTCTGCCGTTGAATTTGCTCGCAAGCAGGTTGAGCAAAAAGTATTCCGACCGCCGATTCCAGCAATAACAATCATGTCCCATCAACACCAACAACCTGCGTTTGAGCTTTGCGAGCTTTCGGTTACGTTAGGTGGGCGTCAAACCCTGAAAAATCAATCAATGGAGGCAAACGCGGGGGAAATCATTGCCGTTATGGGGCCAAGTGGCTGCGGCAAAACTACATTGCTCCGTGCAATCGCACGCCTTCAACCAGCGGAAAGCGGGCAACTCCGTCTTGGGGAACATTGTTACTCGCTTGTCGGAAATTCCTCGGACAGTTCAGACGGTTCGTTTTATCCGACTGTTTCCTATGTGCCGCAAACTTTGGCGTTGTGGCCGCACTTTACTAATTATGAGAACATAACATTTTCTTTGAATGGCGATTCAGCAGCAGAGCTCAATGTTGTTGAATTGGCTCAGAAACTCCATGTCGAACACGTATTGCGCCAAAAGCCAGAAAACTGTTCACAAGGCCAACGGCAACGAGTGGCGCTGATCCGCGCGTTGATTCTCAAGCCACGCTTTTTGTTGCTTGATGAGGTGACTTCGGCACTTGACCGGGAAAATTCCGAGCGAGTTGCAACAATGCTGCGCGAGTTCGTTTCGCAGGGTGCAATTGTGCTTGCAGTCACTCACGATATTCGCTTTGCTCAAGCAATCGCCAGCAAGGTGCTCGAAATGGATTTGAGCGGAAACTTATCTCTAATGTCCGAAATGTCACATGAACTAAAATCGCGCACTTAAAAAGGGCATGAAACAATTCTTCCGCTTTTTAGGCTTTCACGAATCCCAGCCGCGGCTGTTTGCTGATGCTGTTCTTATCGTTACGGGATTGCTTGTCGAAGGCTTCTTACTTGCCAAATGGGGAACGGACTACTTTGGCGCTCAATCTGCGGACGCAGCGAAAGGTAACCTAGGCACGCACACAGCTCAGACCATCCAGATGCAATTCAATGTGGCGAAATATGCGTTTTGGTGTTGTATAGGCGGAGTTATTATTCACCACTTCTGCATTTTTAGAAACTTTAGAATAGGCGAAGCCAAAGAATTCGAGAACAAAAAAGCAATGGAACAAATCAAGGCAATATGTAATCCATCCACCGGAGTATGCTTTCTAGTAAAGAATCAGATGTTAGCAACGACGCATGGAAAAATGGAAACGCTTATTGAATTCATGATTTTCCTTATTTTTGGGATCGTCAATGGGGAGTTGCCGTATCTGTTTATCATAACAGGCGTCGTTGAACAGCGGGGTGATTTGCTCAAAGCAAAATCTCAACTGGAAGAGTTGCTTCGCGATGCCGGCCATCGAGTCGAGCAATGGGTCAACCTCTCCGAAAGAGTGTTTGAATTCGCCTGCATCGCGCGATCCCGGTTTGCCACCGGTGACGCGAAGATGAAAAAGGAGATTCTGTCCGCCATTGGATCGAACCTGACTTTGAAGGATAATATACTGAGCATTGAAGCCAGAAAACCCTTCTTCATCCTCGAAAAATCCCTGCCGGATGAAAATCACGAAACGGAACCAATCGAACCTGAAAATATGGGCCTGCCACAAGGGCAGAAGGTGCCAAATGCCTCTTCAAGTCCCGCTTTGTGCCCTTGGTAGGAATCGAACCTACATCAAAGCCTTAGAAGAGCTTCGTTCTATCCATTGAACTACAAGGGCAGTGTGCGGGATGCAGGGATCGAACCTGCGACCTTCGCTGTGTAAAAGCGCTGCTCGTACCAACTGAGCTAATCCCGCATAGAAGGAAACGCTTGTAATTGTATAATATTTCGCATAATATTTCAATATAATGAAAATAAAAGTTTTATACGAGGATAAAGATGTTTTAGGCATAGATAAACCCTCCGGTATTGCGGTGCATGGTGATGGCAGGAGTGAAGACAAAACAATTGCAGATTGGGTGTTAAAAAATTATCCAAAGATGAAGAATATTGGCGAGCCGGAATTTTTTGAAAACAAGGGGGTCAAAGTAGAAATAAAAAGACCAGGAATTGTGCATCGGCTAGATCGCGATACCTCCGGAGTCATGCTCTTGGCAAAAAATAAAAAAGCTTTTGAAGTATTAAAGAAACAATTTCAAGATAGGGAGGTGAAGAAAACTTATGTGGCCATTGTCTCTGGCCATGTCCGCAATGATAGGGGGATAATCAATAAACCAATCGGACGAAGTCCTAGGGATTTCAGAAGGTATTTGTCTGGTCGTGGAGTGCGCGGAGAGATACGTGAAGCAGTGACGGAATATAAAGTTTTGAAAAGATTTCAAGCTCCATCTAAATTTACCTATCTAGAGGTGTATCCTAAAACTGGCCGTACCCACCAGATTCGGGTGCATATGAAATATTTAAATCACCCTGTAGTCTGTGATTCACTCTATAATCCAGACAATCCTTGCCCGAAAGGGCTAGCTCGGATGGCTCTCCACGCCAAGTCTATAGAATTCAAAGACCTAAAAGGTAAAACTATAAAAGTAGAATCATCTATACCAAAGGAATTTAAAAAAATTATCGGATAGTATATAGTTTGCTCTTAAAAATTTTTTATGCTAAAGTGTTTTCACTAATATGAAAAGTATTACCAGCAACATAAAATTCAGCCCAGTAGATATAGAAGCTCGCAAGAAGCTTGATTTTAAGGCTGGGGACACTGTTTCTGTCTGGTCCAAGATTTTAGAAGAAAAAGCTGAAAAAAAGGGAGATAAAAAGAAAGGCGATGCGAAAAAAGTTGAAGCTAATAAATTCAGACTGCAGGCTTTTGAAGGAATTGTCCTCGCTAGGAAGCATGGACGGGAAATGGGGGCTACTTTTACCGTGCGAAGAATCGCTTCTGGGGTTGGAGTAGAAAGAATTTTCCCTCTGTATTCTCCAATGGTGGATAAGATAGAAGTAACTAAAAAATCTCGCGCTCGCCGATCAAAGCTCTATTATATTCGTACAAAAGCGGTCAAAGATGTTCGTAACAAAATGCGTTCAGTGACTTCTGTCGCTGAAGAAGAGACTCCAGTTACAGAAACGGCTGTGTAGTCTGATATAATTTCAATTATGCGCGAGTGGTGAAACGGTATACACGCTACCTTGAGGTGGTAGTGCCCGTAAGGGTGTGGAGGTTCAACTCCTCTCTCGCGCACAAACCAAATATGGTACGAGAAGAAAAAATAGAAGTTAAAGCGATGTGTCTTTTTATTCACGAAGGACGTGTTTTGGTTTCTAATGGCAGAACAATAAGAGGAAAAGGCGTTGACAGTCCGATTGTTCCCGGAGGCTTCTATCGAGTTTTAGGTGGAAGTATGAATTTTAACGAAACTTCGGAACAAGGAGTGCGACGAGAAATAATGGAAGAGCTCAAAAGCGAAATAAATAATCTTAAGTTTTTAGAAGTAGTGGAAAACCTTTTTATTTATGGAGGTGAAAAATGTCATGAAATTGTTTTTCTTTTTGCTGGAGAATTGACGAAAAAGGATTTATATAAGCAAGAGGTTATTCATATCATTGATAATGATTATGCATTTAATGCAGTTTGGATATCTCTAGATGATATTTTCAATGGAAAAACTCCTTTGTATCCATCAACAGACTATAAAAGTATATTTACAAAGCTCGAAGTTATCTAACCGCACCCCCTGGGCACCTTGTTTACTATTTTAGATTATTATTATAACATTGAAGTATATGGACAGGAAAATAAGTTTTTTGATTTTATTCGTGACAATACTGGGATTGCCCAGTTTTGTATTTGCGGAAAAATATATTCTCAATATTACAGGACAGCCTAGAACTCCAGAAGGGCAAATTGATTTAATATACAGCGCTGGACTTGCTACTGATAAAGGTACAATAGAATCAGAATCTAGAATCGATAACGAAAAAGGGATTTTTGAAATAAAAAATGCTGTTTTGGACACGGATGCAGAATTTAATTCTGTAGCTGCTTTTGCCGAAGGAGGTTGCTTTTATCACAGCTATTCTATTTTAAGAGTCGGAGACCATTTTGAAGTAAATGACGGTTATGATCCGGAGCATAAAGTAGTAATCAATACAAAAAATCCCAATATAGATTTAGGAGTCTTGAAAGAAGAAAAATCTAATCAGCTCCGGATTGATTTCGATACTCCCATAAAACTTCTTGTCGAAGATTTATCCGGGAATTGGGTAGCTGAAAATGGGGGCTATTCAAAATTAGCCGGAACCACGAACAGTCTAAAATCGAACACAACATATAAACTGACTTTAACGAGGGAGAATGGTAAACAAATAATCAGAGAAATTACTACAGGAAGTTATTGCGATGGTACAAGAATAATAAAAAGAGGAAGTTACTTTCTAACTGAAACTTCTGATAATAACTCGTTTCACCCTATTGGATTTCTTAGAAATATTTGGTTAAGCATCTTAGGATTCCGAATAGTTATAATAATTCCTGTTGTAATCATACTGCTCGCCGTAATAATCGCACCGATTATGTTTTTAAGGAAAAGAGGAAACTCTAAGAATGTAATATAAGTAAACTTCAAATTCTATTTTTTATCGCACCTTCTTTGCGTAAAAGTTTTATTTTATTTTTTATTCCGCGATTGTAATTACCGATAGTTCCATCGGATTTGATGACTCGGTGGCAGGGGATAGACGGGTCAAAGTTTTTTGCCATGATGCTACCGACAGCGCGATAGGCCTTCGGACTTTTGGCTAGTTTGGCTATCTGTTTATACGACAAAGTTTTCCCTTTAGGAATATTTCTGACGATATTTAGAACTTTTCCCTTAAAATCCAGCATATTTATATGTTACTATATTAGTAGTGACCCTTCAAGAAAACTTCAGGGTCATGGTGAGTAAGTTCGAACCATGAAAGAAAATTTTAAACTTATTATTTCTGCCATTTGGAGCCAGATATCTTCTTTGTTTTTTTTACTGCTGATTGTTTCAGCTGGAGTTTCTTTTTTCCTTGGTGAAAAAACTGACGGGATTATAATTTCAATTATCCTATTGCTAAATGTCGCGCTGGGATTTTTCCAAGAATTCAAGGCTTCCAAGGCTGGAGAAAAATTGATGCATCTGGTGCGAGAAAAAGTCTATGTTTTGCGTGCTGGGATGCTGGTGCAGATATCGATAGATGATCTGGTGCTTGGAGACATCATTCATTTGATTGCGGGTTCTATCGTGCCAGTAGATATGGAAGTTATCGAATCGCAGGATGCGTCGATTGATGACTCGATGCGGACAGGGGAGAGTTTGCCTAAAGAAACTAGGATGGGAGAAGAACTTTTTGCAGGATCAATCGTCACGAATGGTAAGATCATCGGACGGGCACTCACACTCCATAGCGACTCTTCAGTTTCAAAATATAAATCCAAACTTGAATCCTTAAAAAAATGGAGTAGCTTTACAGTTTTTACCAATCGACTTATAAAATATATTTTTGTTGTATCTCTTATTGCTCTTCTCGTCGCCATGTTCCTTCTCGTTTTTGTTATGGGCAAGTATTCTCTGATTCACTTTCTAGTTTTTGCGATTGCCATGCTGGTCGGGGTAGTGCCAGAAGTATTACCGCTCATCATCACTCTCATTCTGACTCGGGAGTCGCTCGCCCTGTCTAAAGAAAAAGTCATCGTCAAAAGACTTTCCTCACTGCAAGGTTTAGGCGCCGTGAAATTCTTGTTGACTGACAAGACAGGCACAATTACGGAAAATAAATTAAAAGTTGCCGCGGTTAGTGACATCCATAATTTTTGGGAATCCTCGAATACAATTACCGAAGGGGAGTATGAGAGGCCGACGATGGATAATGCCTATGATGACGCCCTAAACTCTTCGATTGGTAAATTAAAAACCGGTACCAGCCCGATCGTAAATTTTACACCATTTAGGGGTGAGGTTGGTTACGAAGTTTTTACTTTAGCGGGCGGTGAAAAAATTGCGCGTGGGCAAATTGAAAAGATTCTAAACATTTGCAAGCCAGCGCATGCTCATATCCGAGCCTCAGCTTTGGCTTATGAGACGAAGGGCATGCGGGTGATCGCTCTCGCGAGGGGAGTAGCTGGTGTCTGGAAGTTTTCTGGTTTTGTGGCTTTTCATGATCCAATCAAAGTATCTGCTTTGCCATCTTTTAAAATTGCTCATGAACGCGGCATAGGGATCAAAATATTGACGGGGGATTCTAAAGCTGTGTCGGAAAATGTGGCGGAGGGGCTCGGGCTCATCAAACATCCGGATAATATAATTTCTCTCGATACCGTGAAAGTGGCTGACCTATCTGACAGACAGCTTGTTCGCGCTGTCGTTTTTTCTAAATGCACTCCAGAAAATAAACTCGAGCTCGTGGATCGCTATCTAAAATTAGGGCCCGTGGCATATCTCGGTGATGGCATCAATGATGCCTTGGCGCTCAAGCGCGCTGACATAGGTATCGCTGTCGACAATGCTGTAGATGTGGCTAAAGAATCCGCTGACATTATTCTTTTAGAAAAAGACTTGAGTCCGATTTTGAAAAGTGTCTCGACTGGTCGGCGCGCTCTGCACAATATAATTACATACATCACCTATACGCTCTCGGGTAACGCTGGGACATTTTTCTCAATTCTTTTTGCCTCCTTCTTTTATCCAGTGCTTCCTATGCTACCTATTCAGATACTTTTAAATAATCTACTTACTGACCTGCCACTACTTTTAATTATCAGTGACAACTCTGATGAATATAGCCAGAGGCATGTGCCACACTTTGAACCCAAAAAGTTGATGAAGAGAGTTTTTATTTTCGGCATTATCTCCAGTATTTTTGATTTTATTTATTTTCAAATTTATAAAAATGCGAGTGTGGCAGAGTTCCAAACTGGATGGTTTATCCTCTCTGTTTTGGCTGAGCTGGCCCTCATATTGTCTATTCGCTCTTCGCGTTCACTCTTCAAGTCTCCGCCGCTATCTATGCCACTCCTTGCTGGCATTGCAACCACTGCAATACTCTCCTTTGTCTTTATTTACACCAGTTCTCTGATCGATGTATTTAAATTTACCTCTCTTTCTCCGACCACATTGATGACAATTTTCTCTATAATAATTCTCTACATCATTTCAAATGAAGTTGCGAAATTCTTTATGCGCCGTAAGAATCTCTACAATAAACCCATGATGCCAATGCAAGTTTTCAAGTAAATTCCGCTCTTGTGTTTTTGAGTTAAATATTGTTAGAATGGCACCATGGTATTCTCAATTGGCATTCAAATAAAACTCGCTCTGTTTCTTTTGGGCCTGTGTGGATTTTGGGTAGCTCAGCATATTTATAAACAAAAAAAGGCCAATCAGCCCTTGGTTTGCCCTATAGGATTCGATTGCAATGCCGTAGTGCACAGCAGTTATTCTGAATTTATGCATATCCCGCTTGAAATCTTCGGCATGATCTATTACGCTCTCTTGTCTTTATTCTATTTAGTTTTTATTTTTACACCCGAGAGTTTGCCGAATTTCTTGGTCAGCATCTTATTGCTCGGATCTATCGGAGCATTTCTCTTTTCCCTCTATCTTATTTTCGTGCAAATTTTTATCCTGAAAAAAGGATGTTCTTTGTGTTTTGTCTCGGCGTTTATTTCAATTGTAATTTTTATTTTGACTGTATCTAACTATAACTTTAGTTCTATAGGCGAAACATTTGTCAGGTAAAAAATTATTTTTAGTAGCGTTTATTGAGTTTTTTTGGTATACATTAGGGTACATGGTGCCTATGGTGTAATAGTAGCACAAGGGCTTGTGGAGCCCTTAGATTCGGAGCGTAACCGAATAGGCACCCACGTCAAACTAATTATAAACAACTCACCTTGACAATACCCCCTAGGGGGTATATACTTTAGATATGCAAGTAAATAAGCAAAAACTTACAAGGAGATTAAAAATACTAGAGGGTCAAGTGCGAGGTATTCAAAATATGGTCGATAAGAATGCTTACTGTATTGATATTATTACTCAAACTTCTGCCATCAAACAAGGCCTCTCAAACATTGAAGACGCCCTCTTAGAAGGCCATTTGGGACATTGCGTTGTTAATCAAATAAAGAGCGGGCAGACAGATAAAGCGACACAAGAAATTCTCAAAGTTTACCAACTAAAGCGCAAGTAGAATTTTGTAAAATTATGCCAAAAAATATACACAGTCAAACTTATAGAGTACGGGGAATGCATTGCGCTTCATGCGCCTCAATCATTGAAAGGACTGTGAAAAAAATTGAGGGCGTTGAAAACATCTCTGTAAACAATGGCACAGAAAATGCCAAGATATCTTTTGATGCGCATACAACTAATCCCCACCATTTTAATAAAAAGCTAGAACCACTAGGATATTCTCTCGTCGTTCCACACACCGCAGAAGATATGGGTATGAGTGAGGGTGAGCATGCCACACACCTTGGACTGAATCAATCCAAACAAGACAAACTTGCTGAAATTAAAGATATGAAAATAAAAGTCATGTCCGCAATTCCGCTAGCTATTTTTAGTGTGTTAGTGATGGGCTGGGAGATTCTCGCAAAATACAATATTGTTTCTGAGATGAATTTAACAATAGAAGAATTTTTTCATCACCTTTTACCTTTAATGGCGACATATGTTCTCTTTGTCGTTGGAAAACCATACCTTCTAGGTTTCTATAGATTTTTGCGTTATGGGAAAGCAAACATGGATACTTTGATTGGTATTGGCACTGTCGCTGCATATCTATACAGTTTTGCGGTGACTGCATTTGAAGACGTCCTACAACCTTTTATTAATGTTGATGCCACATATTATGATGTAACAATTATTGTTATCACTTTCATAGCCCTTGGTAAATATCTTGAAGCAAAATCGAAACTAAAGACAGGAGATGCCATTGAAAAGCTCCTCAACCTTCAAGCGAAAACTGCTCTAGTTGTTCGTGATGGAAAAGAAATAGAAATATCGGCAAACGAAGTAAAACATAATGATCTTATTGTCGTAAAGCCAGGGGTAAAGATTCCAGTTGATGGAATAATTACCGACGGCGCATCATTTGTTAATGAATCAATGGTCACGGGCGAACCGATGCCCATTCAAAAGAAAATTGGCGACAGCGTGGTTGCGGGCACCATCAACACGAGTGGCGCGTTCACATTCAAAGCAACAAAGGTTGGGTCAGAGACTTTGCTTGCTCATATGATTAAAATGGTTGAAGAAGCTCAGGGTAGCAAAGCACCTATCCAAGCCCTCGCTGATAAAATCTCAAGTGTTTTTGTTCCAGTTGTGCTTGTGATTGCCTTTCTCGCCTTGGGAGCATGGCTTGTACTCGGTTCTAGTGCGCTCGGATTCTCGCAAGCTCTTTCTTTTGGTCTCGTATCATTTGTCGGTATTTTAGTTATAGCCTGTCCTTGTGCTTTAGGCCTTGCTACTCCAACTGCAATTATCGTAGGAGTTGGCAAAGGAGCCAAGGAAGGGATTCTCATCAAAGATGCGGCAACTCTCGAAAAGCTTCACAAAGTTGATACAGTTATAGTTGATAAAACAGGAACTATTACTATCGGGAAGCCGACCCTTGTAGATATCAAAAACTTTTCAAACTTAGATGACAAAAACTTTATATCCGTTCTAGCTTCGTTAGAGAAAAAATCTGAACATCCAATTGCTCAGGCAATAGTAAACTACGCAGAAGAGAATAACATAAAAATTACCAGTGTTTCTAATTTTGAAAGCATTAAGGGAAAAGGATTAAGGGGATCAATAAATAATTCTGAATATTTTGTAGGTAATGTAAATCTTATAGATAGTTTGGGTCTAAACTTTGATGCATCTTTACTTGAAGAGTTTACCTCTCAAGGCAAGACACCAGTTATTCTTGCAACAAAAGAAAAAGTGCTTGGGTTTGTTATGGTAGCCGATGAGATAAAAGCGGAATCAAAAAAAGCAGTGGAGGATCTGCATACTCTCGGTATTAAAGTTTTGATGCTTACGGGAGACGACGAGAAGGCAGCAAAATACATGGCTTCACTTGTTGGCATTGATGAAGTCGTGGCTCATGTCTTACCCCAAGATAAATTAGAGAAAATAAAAGAACTTCAATCGCAGGGTAAGATTGTAGCCATGGCTGGAGATGGGGTGAATGATGCACCCGCTCTGGCGCAGGCCGATGTGGGTATTGCTATGAGTACTGGAACTGATGTTGCAATTGAATCTGCCGGCATGACTCTTCTTGGTGGAGATATTTCTAAACTTGTTAAAGCAATCAAACTTTCCAAGATCACCATGCGTGGCATTAAGCAGAATCTTTTCTTCGCGTTTATTTATAATATAATAGGAATTCCCCTAGCTGCCGGTCTGTTCTATCCATTTTTCGGCTGGCTTCTGTCCCCAGTTTTTGCAGGATTCGCAATGGCCATGTCTTCTGTTTCAGTGGTCGGAAATTCATTAAGAATTAAAGGAAAAAAATTATGACTATGAAAACATATACATTTCATGTTTCAGGGACTCACTGTGCATCTTGTAAGATCTTGATCGAAGATGTTTTGAACGAGCAGGATTTTATTAAGAAGTCAAAAGTTGATTTAAGGAAAGAAATAGTAGAAATTGAAACAGAGAGTGACCAAAATGCTGAAGAAATTGCCGTTATTTTGAATAGTAAAATAAAGCAAAACGGCTACACCTTATCGGTGGAGAAAAAGATTCAGCAAGAAGACAATGTTATTTGGAAAGCCATACCGATTGGTCTCTTGGTTCTTGGATTATTTTTTCTCCTACAGAAATCCGGCATCCTCAACCTTGGCTTGGGCGGTGAAACGACCCCGACCACTAGCTTTATCATAGGATTAATAGCTTCTGTTTCTAGTTGTCTGGCCATAGTAGGTGGTCTAGTGCTGTCACTTTCGGCAAAAATATCTGAAGACGATGTGAGCGACACTAAAACCTTTCTCCTTTTTCATATATCAAGATTAATAAGTTTTGCTGTTTTGGGAGGAATGCTTGGATTGATTGGGAACACTATCGGTATTAATTTTACCTTCACGGCTATTCTCGGCCTGATAGCCTCTGTCGTTATGCTTATCCTCGGCTTAAATTTAGTTGGGGTATTTGCCAAGCATAAAATAGCTCTACCTTCTGGGATCTTTAAGTTATTTAGAAAAGTTGAACACAAAACCTTCACTCCACTTGCGATAGGGTTCGGCACATTTTTTCTGCCGTGCGGATTTACTCAATCGATGCAAGTCGTGGCTGTTTCAAGCGGATCTTTTATATCTGGCATGCTCATCATGTTTGCATTTGCTCTGGGTACACTTCCCATACTTGCATTTCTTTCTTTTGGATCAGCATCTTTTGCTCATGGACGACATGCGTCTCTTTTCTTTAAATCCGCTGGAGTTGTTGTGATAGGTTTTGGTATATTTGCTCTTTTGTCTGGGTTGGTCGGCTTGGGTATTATAAGTCCCTTATTCAGTATTTAATTTGATATAATCATTCTATGAACAGAGATTCTCTCATCGTAATATCAATTCTAATCGTTGCCATTTTTGGTTTTATTTTTATCACTGGATTCAAGACGGGGGGTGACGCTGTTTCTGTAGAAAATTCCGAAATAAGAGACGGGGTTCAATATATTACTATTAACGCACAAGGTGGATACTCGCCAAGGGTGACGGAAGCACGAAGTGGTATACCCACAAAATTAATAATGAAAACAAACGGCACGTATGATTGTTCTTTATCGCTCGTAATTAGGTCGATTGGTTTCCAAAAGATCTTGCCTCAGACGGGAGAGACAGAGATTGACCTCGGAATTCCCAAAGTGGGTGTTCCATTGGAGGGGGTATGTGGGATGGGGATGTATAACTTTAGGATTAACTTTATTTAAGAGCACGTTTAAGATAAATTTCGGACAATAATCTGTTAGGAGTTATTTTTTTCTTCTGTGTGGGGTCCAAGATGAGTCTCCATGTGATCTAGCTTTTTCTCTAGTTTATTCAATGTACTTTGTAGAGTTTTAAGTTGGCCTTCCTCCGTTTCTATTTCTTCTTCCTCTTTCTCAGCTAATTTCTTCTCGCCCACCAGTCCGGAAATAATAAGTTTTTTTCCGATAAATTCAGAAACGAATACGCCAGTCGCGAGGAGAATGATAGTTCCTATTATGAGAGATAAACCACTAGTAATATTTGTGTCATCTGCTAGGTGCCAGATGCCACGCCAAAACAGCACCACGCCGATACCGCCGATGAACGCGTAAAGAACAGGATAATGGCTCAATTTGCTCCTGATCTTATCTTCCATTTTATCAAAAAATCTCAGAATCTTTTTTATTAACATGTTGTTTTATTGTACACTAAGTGTAATATTATTTCCATGAAGCTGAATAACCTTTGGGATGGCCCGCATCTCATTAAAGTTTTAAAAGAAAACGGTGTTGTTGTCATGCCCACTGATACTCTGTATGGCATTGTCGGGCGCGCCCAGCATGAATCTGTGGTTCATCGTATATATGAGCTACGCAAACGAGCCCCACACAAACCCTGCATCATCCTGATTGGAGATATAAGTGAACTTGGCAAGTTTGGAATAGTGCCGACACTAGAGCAGAAAAAAGAAATTGAAAAATATCGATCCGCCTTCGCCAAAGGCTCTGGCGAGACAAGGCCAACGAGTTTTATCTTAGATTGTCTGGATGAAAAGTTTACGTACCTGCATCGGGGGACCAAAACCTTGGCATTTCGGTTGCCTGCAAACACAGATTTACAAAATTTGTTAAAAGCCACAGGCCCGCTCATAGCGCCTTCGGCCAATACCGAAGGCCTACCTCCGGCGCAAAATATTCAAGAGGCAAAAAAATATTTTGGAGATTCAGTCGACCTATATATAGACGCGGGAGAAATAAAAGGCAAAGCGTCAAAAGTAATCAGATTAAATAAGGATGGTTTGGTGGAAGTGCTAAGACCTTAACAAATAGGTGTATAATGACTGAGATATGCAGTCCTTTGAAAACTATGGTGATGTGTGTCACCCTCTAGCTTTTGCATAGGCAACCTTAAAAATAAGGAATTTTAGTATGAAAATAAAAATCCCAAGTTCTTGGGTTAAGTTTCGTAATATTGAAAAGTTACGAGCAATGTTGGAGGGATTTGCAAGAGGACAATTCCTGATGGAAACACCAGAGGGATTTGTTTTTCGAGGAGAGATAGAGCGATGCTGGGTCGGGGATGATAGTGTTTTTGTTTCCTTTACCTGGCTATGTGAGCGTCGGTTTGTTTTTGTCTTTGATGGAGCTTGGGAATTAAGAAAATTAAAACCAAAGTGGTTTCCACTTGAATCTCTAAAAGGACCTCCCTTTTTAGAGTTAAAGCCGGGAAAGTATTACTATCAAGCAGATGAAGACAGAGTAAAAATAGAAGAAGGAAAAGGTGCCATATGTCACTTTTTCAGAAAAGGAGACTATACTAACCTAGTAAAATGTGAAGATGAGTTTATCCCTTTTGGCGAACTCCACAAATTGGAGTTTTGTAAAGCGATATCACTATTGAAAATATAACTGTGGGTGCTGTTTCATAAACCCTCAAGAAGCTCTGCTTAACCACTTGAATGTGTATGCAGGCTTTTTCGTTTGTACAAAATACCAAAAAATGTTGACAAAAGGGTCTGTTGGGTGTATAATATAAAGATATATTGCTCTTTAAAAACGACTGTTCGTCATAGCAGAAAGTGGCTTGATTGATAGGCCATTCTCCGCTGTGGCGAAGAGTCCAGCAAAAAAACAACAAACAAAGAAAGGATGATAACGGCATGAAACCGATTACATCAGGTCAGCAAGAACAGTGCGTCACTGTCATCAAAGACGCGGCCCGTAAAGCGGGTGAAGCAGCAATCTCCGAACTCTCAGCGAGTGGAGTCATCAATAGCGAAAACTTCCAACGCGTGCTTGGATGGGGAGACCAACTGGTCCCAGTATTCCAAGCCTTCGTGAAGGAGAAAATCGCGGAACTGGCGGAAAATATCGCCGGTTGTCTCAAACTCATCTCGGGGGCAGAAGTTCTCACCCTTGAGCCGACGGATGGCAAGGAGACGATTGCGGAAGCGAGCGCTCTGTTCAACGGCTGGATCGACGGCGACTTCAAGGAATACGGTTGCGATGTGGAAAGCAAGCCGACGGTCGCGCAAAAGGTCGTTGTTCATGAGATGATCAAGAACGGCGACTTCAGCCGAATCTTCGGCGGGCTCTCGGACACCTTGGATGCCCTGTGCCTCACCCAGCCACAGATCATCCAGTTCGTGAAGAAGCATCGCAAATGGCTTCGCACGGATGGCTATGCCACGTTCTTCCTGTTCAAGGTTGGCGACGAGTTCTTCGTTGCGCGCGTGTGTGTGCTCTCTGATGGCGTCCTCTTTGCCTTCGTCGACCGCTTCTCGCGCGGCAATGTCTGGTATGCCGAGGATCGGCGTCGTGTCGTATCCCCGCAACAGTAACTTTGTTGCTGTTTGCAAAAAATCAAACCGTTCTAAACATGGGAAAACCGTGTGGCGAACGGTTTTTCTATTTATACACTTTGAAACTTTTATACTTTGACCCTTAAATTTTTATTTTTGCTATACTGAATTTGTAATCAGGTAATGCTTGTGGCTACGGCTTCACGCCATGATTATTTAAAAATGTATTTGAGAATTTTGCTGGGAGATTAATCCTTGTGAAAGAGTGGATTCCTTTTTAATAAAATAAAAAACATAAAAGTTGGTGCGATGGGCTGGTGGGCTTTTAAGCCTAAAATAAAATACAGCACAATCCCTAGCATTAAATTGCGTTTGGATTGGCAGTGACATAGATGGCTCATCGTACAATTCTTCGTTGCGAACGTGAATGTGAACTCTGATGGCAACCTCAATGCCAACGTCAACCGCTTCTCGAACGACAATGTCTGGAATGCCGAGAATCGGCATCGTGTCGTATCCCGAAACTCACTGTTTCTCCTTCGCACTAGATTTATTTAGGCGGAGGAGTTTTCTTTTCTAAGCCTTTTTTCCATCCGCCTAGCATTCTGCCAATTTCTTGCAGATGCTCGGAGAGGGAAGAATATTTTTCATTTGAGATGCATTTGTTTTCCCAAGCTATTTGCAGGAAGAATTTTATGCCATCAAGCTTGGAAATTGCTATCACCAGACGGGGTATCTTGGTCTCCGGCGGAAGATATATCGAAATAAAAATATTTTCTAAAAGACCCAGAAAATAATCTTCAATCTTTCCACCCAAAGTATAACGATGCGCCTTTGGAAAATCATTATAAATTTTAAACCACAGAGAATAGCAGGTCTTTGCTTTCAGAAGCGCCGTCGGCGCTGAGGGGGGGGGGGTAAAATATGAAACAATTTATTCATAGCTACGATACTATCATAACTATAGAAAAACTGCTCAAAGCTTGGCAGGAATTTTTACGCGACAAGAAAAATAGAAAAGATGTCATTTTATTTCAAGCCAAATTGATGGACAATATTCTTGAGCTTTTTAATGATTTAAAAGACAAAACTTATCAACATGGTGGCTATACGGAATTCAATATATCCGATCCAAAGCCTCGGCAAATACACAAAGCCACAGTCAGAGACAGGTTGCTCCATCACTTAATCTATCAAGAACTATATCCATATTTTGACTCCAAATTCATCCATGACTCATATTCTTGCAGAGTGAACAAAGGGACGCATAAGGCGATAGACAGATTCAGATACTTTTTCCGAAAAGTTTCAAAAAATAACACAAAGACCTGCTGGATTTTAAAATGCGACATTAGAAAATTCTTTGCGAATATTGACCATGTAATCTTGAAAAACACACTGTCAAGGACGGTCCTTGACAGTGATACGCTTTGGTTACTTTCACAAGTAATAGACAGCTTTCAGACCAATTTACATATTTACGCCATGGCTGATATATGTAAAAAGGGGTTACCGCTTGGGAATTTAACGTCCCAACTCTTGGTAAATGTGTATATGAATGAATTCGACCAGTTTATGAAAAGAGAATTGAAAGTAAAACACTATATCCGTTACGCAGATGATTTTGTGATATTGAGCGACGATAAAGAATATCTTAAAAATTTACTTCCTAAAGTTTCAGACTTCTTAGCTGAAAAATTGAAATTGTGTTTGCATCCGGACAAGGTTTTTATTAAAACATTGGCTTCCGGAATAGATTTTTTGGGTTGGTTGCATTTTCCGGAGCATAGAGTCCTGCGGACGAGTACTAAAAAGAGAATGTTGCATGCTGTAAAAAATAATCCAAAACCAGCAACCATACAGTCTTATTTAGGGATGCTCTCGCATGGGAATAGCTATAAATTATCTAGAAAAGTTTATCAGAAATTATATGGTAAAGTGTAGATGTGTCATAATTAAAATATGCAAATCGAGCAAAATTATAATTTATCTAAATTAAACACCTTTGGTATTTCAGTGAATGCCAAGTTTTTTGTGGAAATACAGAGCGAAGCTGATTTTAAAGAGCTTTTCGGCACTCCAGAATTCAAAAACAGCAAAAGAATATTTCTTGGTGGAGGTAGCAATGTTTTATTTACCAAAGATTTTGATGGTTTAGTCATTTTAAATAAATTAAAAGGAATAGAGATTTTAAATGAGGATGCTGAGAATGTAGTTCTCCGCTGTATGGGCGGGGAAGTCTGGCATGACCTTGTCGTCTTTGCCGTAGAGCGTGGACTGTGGGGGATTGAGAATTTATCGCTTATTCCCGGGACAGTCGGTGCTGCACCAATGCAAAATATTGGGGCATATGGAGCAGAGCTCAAGAATGTGCTAGAAAATGTGGAAGCATATGAAATCGAAACAGGCAAAAAAAGAATTTTTAATAAAGCAGAATGCGAGCTTGGCTACAGAGACAGTATTTTTAAGAATAGTTTGAAAGATAAATATTTTATTTCCGCGATAACTTTAAAATTAAGCAAAAAAGAAAACAAGAATTTGAGTTACAAAGCGCTCTCGGAACATCTTGAGAAGAATAAGATTGAAGTCAGGAATTCAAGAGACATAAGTGATGCCGTCTCGCATATACGTCAAACCAAACTTCCAGATCCCAAAGTTATAGGCAATGCCGGAAGCTTTTTTAAAAATGTTTTTGTGGCGCCGGCGGAATTAGAGCGATTGAGAAAGATTTATCCCCTTATACCGTCTTTTAATGAAGATGGAGTAGTTAAGATTCCAGCTGGGTGGCTGATAGAGCAATGTGGTCCCGCGAACGGGACAAGTTGGAAAGGGTATAGGGTGGGCCATGTCGGTGTTCACGACAAGCAGGCCTTGGTCTTGGTCAACCACGGCGGTGCCTCGGGCGAGGAAATATTAGCTCTGGCCAAGCAAATAATAGCTGATGTGAAAGGGAAATTTGGCTTGGAACTTGTGCCGGAAGTGAATTTGATTTGATGCACCAAAGGGTGTACAATTAGAAAAATTAATAATTATTTTAAAATTTATGGAAAAAAATCAAGTAAACAATTTATACAAAGCAGGACTTGCATTTCTAATTATTTTATCTGTGTTTGTTTTAGCAAAAACCTTCTTTCCACGGGGAGGCATGCATGGTGCAAAAGGTGATGTAGCGAATACCATTACTCTATCTGGTCATGGTGAAGTCACAGCTGTACCCGATATCGCCAATGTTTATTTCACAATTAGCAAAGATGCAGCCACAGTCAAAGATGCGCAAGCGGGGGTGGCAGTCATAGAAAAGAAAGCCTTGGACTTTTTGAAGTCTAAAGGAGTTGCTGATAAAGATATCAAGACCGCAGATGCTTCTTTCTATCCTAAATATGAATACAACCAAGCAGTATGTCCTATGGATTCAGGCGGAGTAACTATGGGTAAAGCTTCTCCATATTATTGCCCTTCAGGTAGACAAGTGCTGACTGGTTACACTGCGAGCGAGAGTATTACAGTAAAGATTCGTAACACAGATGATGCTGGAGCTATCATGCAAGGTCTCGGCTCCACGGGAGTTTCGAATTTGAGTGGTCCTAACTTTGCGATTGACGATGAAGATGCTCTCAAGGCAGAAGCACGCAGGAAAGCTATCGATGACGCGAGAGAAAAAGCAGAAATCTTGGCGAAAGATCTAGGTGTCAGACTGGGCAAGATTGCTAGTTTTCAGGAAGGTGGTGGCTACGGCGGGCCTATCTATTATGCTAAAGACGCTATGTTGGAAAGTGCGGCTAGTCCAGCTCCAGCAGTAATTCCTAAAGGTGAGAACACCATCAGCTCTGATGTCACAATAACTTACGAGATAAGGTAAAGTTGACTTTTTTCTCTAAAAAGAGTAGTATTAAAAGAGCCCTGCAAGGGGCTTTTTTAAGAGGCTAAATGTTTTAAACACAAAAATGTCAAAAATTACTGAATATTTTAAAGAAACCAAGACAGAACTCAAGCACGTGATCTGGCCTTCTCGCAGACAGACTATCTACTCTACTTTGGTAGTTATAATTTTGTCTGTCCTTGTCGGATACTATTTGGGCGTCTTTGACTTTATTTTTTCTAGAGGTTTGGAGAAAATAATTGTGCAGTAATTTTTTTAATTTAAAATATATTTTTTATGAAACAAGAAGAACAAGGAGCGAGAAACTGGTACGCCATCCATACTTATGCTGGATATGAAAATGTTGTCTTGCGTAATTTGAAACAGCGTATTGATTCTCTCGGTATGAATGACAAGATTTTTAACGTCATTGTACCTATCGAAAAGAAAATAAAAATCAAAGGAGGCAAGCGAGTGGAAGTGGAAGAAAAGATTTATCCGGGCTATGTCTTAGTGGATATGGTGGTCACGGACGATTCCTGGTATGTGGTTCGCAATACTCCGCGAGTTACCGGCTTCGTCGGCGCTGGAGTCAACCCTGTGCCACTACGCAAAGACGAAGTGGACTATCTTTTCAAGAAAATGGATGCTGGTACAGCTAAACACAATATCGACATGGTGATCGGCGAAAGTATTTTGATCACCGATGGTCCTTTTAAAGACCTCGAAGGCAAGATTAACTCTGTCGACGAGGAACGTGGTAAGGTCAAGGTGCTGGTTTCGATGTTCGGTCGCGAGACTCCAGTCGAGCTCGACTTCTTGCAAGTTAAGAAAATATAAGCTAATCTACATAAACACAAGAATACAATAAATATATGGCAAAGAAAATTACCAAAAAAATAAAACTACAAATTCAAGCTGCCAAGGCAACGCCTGCGCCTCCTTTGGGACCTGCGCTCGGTCAGGCTGGTATCAATATAGGTGACTTCGTTACCAAGTTTAACGCTGCGACAGCTAAAATGGCAGGCGATAAGGTGGGCGTTTCTATCACTGTTTATGATGATCGCAGCTATGATTTCGTCGTTAAGACTCCTCCTGTTTCTGGACTTATCCTAAAAGCGGCTGGAGTAGAAAAGGGTTCTGGCACAAATGTGAAGACCAAAGCTGGCAAGATAACTCGCGCTCAAGCTCTCGAAATAGCTAAGAAAAAAATGGTAGATCTAAATTCAAAAGACGATGAAGGTGCGATCAATATCATCGCTGGTTCTGCGAGAAGTATGGGCATTGAAGTGAAATAATTCACTTGAATGAAGCTTTTGAGATATTTTACGAGAAGTCGAAGTAAAATATCCAAAAGGTGTACTGTTCCTGTAAGGAATAGAAGTAAAATAATTTACTTCTATCGGCCGGAGCCCGACGGGGCGAGGCGTGCCTAGGCAATTTTTTAGTAGAAAAATATGTGTGGGTAGAAGTGAAATAGGAGTTGAAGTAAAGTGTTAAAACAATGTCACTTAAAAATAAGAAAACTTTAGTCATGGGAGTGCTCAATGTCACCCAAGATTCTTTTTCCGATGGCGGACTGTATATTAATGCTGAAAAAGCATTCAAGCGAGCTAGCCAGATGATAAAAGAAGGAGCGGACATCATAGATGTCGGCGGCGAGTCGACTCGGCCTGGCTCATCGTCGGTGAGCGCGGCAGAGGAAATGCAACGCGTCTTGCCAGTTATTAAGAAAATTCGTACAAAATTTGGCAAAAAAATAATTATTTCTATTGATACCAACAAGTCACAAGTTGCCGAAATGGCGATCAAGGCTGGCGCCGGGATGGTAAATAGTCTTGGCGGTTTTACTTTTGATAAAAATTTAGCTCGGGTTGTAGCTGAAAAGAATGTCTCAGTTGTTATCTACCATATCAAGGGCGAGCCTAGGACAATGCAGGCAGGTCCGATAAAATATCAAAATGTTATTTCTGAAATCAATCAATTTTCCAAAACACAAATAGAAATTGGTAAAAAATTCGGTATAAAACAGAGCCAGTACATTCTCGATCCCGGTATTGGATTCGGTAAATCTGTGGAACATAATTTAACTATCATTAAAAAATTTAAAGCCTTTTCTAAATGGAAACTCCCACTTCTGGTCGGAGTATCTCGCAAAAGTCACCTAGCAAAGGTATTGCAGAGTAAATTAAATCTAGAAAAAATGCCTCTACCCAGTGAAAGGCTCGAAGCGGGACTAGCCGAGACGGCTTTTGCGGTTCTAAATGGGGCAAAAATTGTACGCACGCACGACGTGCTCGAAACTAAAAAATTTCTTGCCATATTGGATGAATTGCGATAGTATACTCACATGAAACATCAAACTTTTTTTAAGCAGCTTTCGGAAATTATAGAAGAAAAATCCATCCTGAAACATCCTTTTTATCAGTGTTGGCAGGCAGGCAAACTTGAAAAAATGGAATTGCAAGATTACATGAAGCAGTATTACCATTTAGAGAATGCTTTTCCTCGTTTCATGAGTGGGATTCATACAAATTGTGAAGATGCGCAAATGCGTGGAGTTATGCTCAAGGATTTGATTGGAGAAGAGGGTGAAGTCACCAACCATGTCACTCAGCTGATAACTTTTTCTGAGGCGTTGGGTTTGACTGAGAACGAGGTTGTAAATTCTAAAGCTAATAAAAATACCGCTGAAGCTATTGATACGTTCCTAGCATTAGCTCAAGATAAAAATATAAATAAGGGTTTGGCAGCGCTCGCTACTTATAAAGAACAGATAAGAAAAGTAGCAGTGACCAAAGCGCAAGGACTCAAAGATTATTATGGAATCCAAGACAGTAAAGCTCTTCAGTTCTTTACTACTCATGCGAAAGTAAACACTGCTTGGCATGAACTCTTAGATGAAATGATTTCCGACAAAGAATACCCAACAGCGTTGAAAGCTGTCAGTTCTCTGTGTGATGCTTGGTGGCACTATTTAGACGGGGTCACTACTCCTAGCATGGCTATGCGGATGAAGGCCTGCTAATATCTAATGCAAGTTCAAGCCATAAAAACCAGAATATTTCGCGAGAATGAAGATCTGGCTAGTTTTGTTATTGGACATATTAAAAAAATTTCCGAGAAATCTATCCTAGTTATAACCTCTAAAATTGTCTCGCTGGCTGAAGGTAGAGTAGTTGAGTATAAAAACGAAAAACAGAAAAATAAAATAATAGAGGCAGAAAGCGAGCTAGCGATAAAGACCAAGCTGGCCTGGCTTTCTATCAAAGATGGCATGGTCATGGCGAATGCTGGCATTGATGAATCAAATGCGAAAGGCAAGCTCATACTTTTACCAAAAGACAGTTTCGCGTCAGCAGAATTGATTAGAAAAAAACTAAAAAAAATATTTAAGATTAAAAATCTCGGAGTGGTTATCTCAGACAGTCGGGTTTTCCCGCTTCGCGCCGGAGTTGTAGGTGTGGCCCTCGGCTATGCTGGGTTTGAAGGCATCAGGAATTATGTCGGCCAAAAAGATATTTTCGGACGGGTTTTAAAAATGTCTAAAACTAATATCGCCGACTCTCTAGCCACTTCCGGAGTGCTCTGCATGGGTGAAGGCAGGGAACAGCAGCCACTAGCTATCATCGAAAATGCGCCAGTCCTATTTGGAGAAAAAGTTAACAAAAAAGAATTAATAATCAGTCCAAAAGAAGACTTGTATTTGCCACTTTTAGGGAGTATATTTAAGAAGTGAAAAAAGTTGCTGAAAAAATTAAAAAATACAAAAGGCCATCCTGGGATGAGTATTTTCTAAAGATGGTTGATATGGTCGGAACTCGAGGAACTTGCGATAGGGGAAGAAGTGGATGCGTGGTTGTTCGTGATAAAAGAATTCTTGTCACTGGGCATGTGGGTTCACCGATTGGGCTACCTCATTGTGATGAAGTGGGACATGAGATGCATACGGTGACAAATGAAGATGGGACCACTTCTAGGCATTGTATCCGTACGGCGCATGCAGAACAGAATGCAATAAACAACGCAGCTCGGTCTGGGGTAGCCCTTTTAGGAGGCACAATATATTCTAAAATGATTCCTTGTTATAAATGTACACAGAGCGTTGTGAATGTTGGCATTGTGCGCGTAGTTTCACAAATGGATTATCATGCAAGCGCCAAAAGCAAGGAAATTTTAAAAAAGGCGGGAGTGAAATTAGAGATTATAAATAAAAAAGTTGAGGAATATAAAGATCAATAAAATGCCAGTAGATTTCAAAGAATTACAAAAAGAAGTGATGAGAAATAGGAGGGAGAAGGGCTTTGGCAACGATATTCCGAGTGATTTCTGTAGGGCTTATGAAGAACTCTCTGAAGCATTTTCTAAATATAACAAGAATCAGTCTGGCGTTGCGGAAGAATTTGCGGACGTAATCATATTCCTGCTCGGCATGTCTGATACTCTGGGTTATGACTTAGAAAAAGAGTTGGTAGATAAAATAGAAAAAAATAAAAATCGCAAATACAGAAAAGACAAAACTCCCGAAGGTAAAGATATTTTCATCCGGATAAAAACTCCTGAAGATCCTTAGAAAGCAAAAGAAAAAAATATGAAATTTTTCCGGTACGGATTTTTTGAAGCTTAAAAAATCCTGAAGTTCTCGCCCCGCCTGGCTCGAAACCCCTCCAAAATTTATATTTTTATCTTTTGCTAGATTTTTTCGTAGGTCTTGAAGGTGAATTCGTAGGGATGTTTTTCGTCTTTTGGGTGAAATTTCTCGGATGTTATCTTCCATTCACTTTCGTCGAATGGGGGGAAAAAAGAATCAGCGGGAATATCAGCCTCTACATGGGTTAGATACATGCGCTTTAGATAGGGCATGGCTAGTTTTACTATTTCTCCGCCTCCGATAACAAAGGCCTCCTTCTCATTCTTGCACTCTTTTATGGCTTCTTCGATGTTGTGTGCAATTACTGCACCTGCCACCTGGTATGATGTATCTCGAGTAATAATAATATTTTTTCTATCTGGCAAAAGCCTGCCAATACTTTCATAAGTTTTACGGCCCATAATTACAGTATGTCCACGCGTGGTGTCTCTAAATCTTTTTAAATCGTCAGGCAGATGCCAAGGCAATTTATTTCCGAAACCTATCTCATTATTTTTACCTATGGCTAATATGAGTGAAATCATATTTATACAGCGATGGGTGCCTTGATGCCCTCGTGTGGATTATAATCAACCAATTCAAAGTCCTCGATTGTAAAATCTTCCATTTTAGTTTTGTTAGGATTTATTTTCATTTTTGGCATAGGGCGGATGTCACCACGTCGGGAGAGTTGCAAGCTTGCTTGTTCTAAATGATTTAAATATAGATGCACATCACCACCGGTCCAGACGAATTCTCCAGCTTTCAATCCGCAGATCTGGGCGATGATCATTGTGAATATTGAATAAGAGGCAATGTTGAAAGGAACTCCGAGGAATGTGTCGCACGAGCGCTGATACAGCTGACAGGAAAGCTTGCCATCTACTACATAAAATTGGAAGAAACAATGGCAAGGGGGAAGCCCCGCTTTTGCCATCTCATCTATGTCGGCGACATTCCAAGCAGAGACTATCAACCGGCGAGAGTCTGGATTTTTTTTGATTTCTTCTATCACTTTCGCGAGTTGGTCTATATGGGCTCCATTTGGCGCGGGCCAGCTTCGCCATTGATATCCATAGATGGGACCCAAGTTTCCATAATCTTTTGCAAACTTCTCATCCGTTTTTATTTTTTCTATAAATTCTTTTATGCCATTATTCCATTCCTCACTGCCTGTTTTTGGAACATTCATTTTATTTCTGATGAGATATGCCTTGTATGGCCACTCGTCCCAGATGTGCACATTGTTGTCTGCTAAATATTTTAAATTTGTGTCACCTCGCATGAACCATAACAATTCGTGGATGATGGATTTGATTGGCACTTTCTTGGTGGTGAGAAGAGGGAAGCCGTCGCTCAAGTTAAATCGCATTTGATATCCGAGCAGGCTTTTTGTACCTGTACCCGTGCGGTCAGTCTTCGTCACACCATTTTTCATTATGTGCTCTAGGAGATCTAAATAAGATTCGTCTACATGTTTGCCCAAAAGTTTATTCTGAAGTTTACTCTGCATATTTCTAGTATAGCTTTTTTATTTATATTAATGAAAGATTGACAAACTAATAGCAAAATGCTATACTTGTTATATCATTCTCTGTATTATATATTGGGAGTGACCCAATATGTACAAATCTAATTCTACATCTCCGAAGAAATTCGGAGGTCATACTTCTACTTATAAAGCGAAACCTCGTTTTAGTAGCGGAACAAAAAAATTCAACAATAACTCTCGCCCTAGTACTTTCAAAAGAAGTGGCGGAGGTGGAAGAGGTAAAAGATTCGGTGGAGAACGAATAGATTTTTCTCGTTTCATTAAGAAAGCTATTCATCTAGAAGAGAAGCCGTATGTTTCAAAACATACTTTTGCTGATTTTCCTTTCAATCCACAACTGCATAAAAATATTAAAGGCGCAGGATATGTAAGTCCTCGTCCGATTCAAGATCAATCCATCCCGACCGTTCTCTCCGGCCGTGATGTTTTCGGTATGGCAAATACAGGCACCGGCAAGACAGCGGCATTTCTTTTGCCGTTGATTGAAAAAATTTCTAAAACTAAAGGTCTAGCAAAAAGAGAAACAGTCCTAATAATGGCGCCGACTCGCGAGCTTGCGCTCCAGATAGAAAGTGATTTCAAAGTGCTTTCTTTTGGGTTGGGGATGTTTTCTGTAGGTTGTGTTGGTGGCTTGCCGATAGGAAAGCAAATCAGAGAAATAAAGCTCGGAGTTTCCTTTGTCATCGGTACACCTGGGCGTTTGCGTGACTTGATTGATCAAAAAGTTTTAGATCTTTCCACTTGTCACTCTGTAGTCCTAGACGAGGCTGACAGGATGCTCGACATGGGATTCCGCGACGATATGGTTTTCATCATCGGCAAGACCCACAAAGAACGCCAGACTCTTTTCTTCTCGGCGACTCTGTCTCCAGAAATCAGAAAGATGACGGAACAATATCTTAAAGACCCAGTTTTTATTTCTGTTATCTCTGGCGAGACAGCAAAAAATATTGACCAAGATGTAGTCCGGTTTAAAACTAGAGATGAAAAATTAGCAAAACTACACGAAGTATTAAAAAAAGATGGTTCTGATAAAGTGCTCATTTTCCGTGAGATGAAGCACAGCGTGGATACTCTGGAAAAAGAATTGCGCGCATTTGGATTTAAATCTGGTGGTATTCATGGCGACAAGAGAAGCCGTGAGCGTATCCGAATTCTTGATTCTTTCAAACATGACAAAATAAATATACTAATAGCGACAGATGTGGCTGCTAGGGGGCTAGATATTCCAGATGTAACCCACGTAATAAACTACGACGTACCGCAAACCTACGATACCTATGTTCACCGCATCGGCCGAACCGGTCGCGCAGGCAAAAAGGGCACAGCGCTGACTTTTGTGCCAGCGTAAATTTCTGGGTTATTGTATAATTAAATAATGTTCTCTAATTTAGAGTACGCATACATTACAGGGGACCTGCTTTTGTTTTGTATCTGGATACTATTTTTTATTGCGCGTAAAGATTTACGAAAAGAAATGTTACTCATTTCGATTTTTTCGGTGCCTCTGGGTTTTGCCCAATATTTTTTTGGTGCTGACTATTGGCATCCGGAATATATCTTTGGCCACAGTTTTTTTGGTTTTGAAGATTTGTTCTATATGTTTGCTGTAGGCGGCATCACTGGGGTTATATACGAGGAATTCTTTGGTAAAAAGTTGGCAAAGCATCGGGTAAAAAGCCATCCGTACTTCATGCTTTTGTTTTTTGTATTAGGAGTTCTATGTTTCTTTATTGGTAACAAAGTTTTAAATTTCAACTCTATTTATGTTTCCTCAGCTATCTTTCTAGGTTGCGGTATCGTGACTCTGACTATTCGCCACGATCTCTTTAAACACGCTTTCTATAGTGCAACTTTCTTAGCGTTTCTTACATTAGTTTTTGATATTTTATTTCTGTTTCTTTTTCCGAATTTTTTCAAAGATTGGTGGGAACTCGGCAATCTTTCAGGAATTTTCTTAATTGGCGTTCCCATTGAAGAAATACTCTTTGCCTTCATGCTGGGTTTTATAGCAGGTCCGATGTATGAGTTTGTATTCGGTTTGAGACTAAAAAACTAAGCTTTGATCAATCCAGCTTTTAGGAGAGTGACATAAGCGCCATTCTTCTTCATAGTACGTATACCCTTAGTAGATATTTCGATATTTAAGAATTTGTTTATTTCCGGCACGAAAATTCTCTTCTTTTGAAGGTTTATGTTCTTTCTGACTTTGCCAGTTGGGTTAAACTTGGTGGCACGAGTTCTATTTGAGTATCCGCCGCCCATGATTGAGCCCTTTTTAGTTATTGCACATATTTTCATATTGGTTACAAAATGTTATCATAAAATGCAAATGGATGCAACCAATGGGATTTTCTACATTTTAATACTAGTGATGTCTATCGTCATCCACGAAGTCTCGCACGGTTTCATGGCCGAGTATTTCGGCGACAAGACGGCGCGCTTTGCGGGGCGACTGACTTTGAATCCTCTGAAACATTTAGATCTTTTTGGCTCTATTCTTTTGCCAGCGGTTCTCGTCGTATCCCAATCTCCCTTTTTGTTTGGTTGGGCGAAGCCAGTGCCATATAATCCAGATAATTTAACTGACAAGAAGTGGGGGACCATCGCTGTGGCCAGTGCTGGAGTGCTCGCAAACTTTGCCATCGCTATTATTTTCGGGATTATCATTCGTCTCTCTGCCGGACTGTCCTTGCCTGACGGTTTTTATTTTATAACTTCTATCATTGTCCTAGTAAACCTTGCTTTGGGAATATTTAACCTCGTTCCGATACCGCCACTCGACGGTTCCAAGATACTTTTTTCTTTTTTACCTCCTCGAGCTGCTTCTTTTATCATGGCTTATGAGCAACACTCACTGATTTTATTACTTGTCTTTATCGTGTTTTTCTCCGACTATTTAGCGCCAATATTAAGTTTTCTTTTTCATCTTCTGACAGGTCTTGCATTTTAGTTCTTAAAATAGTATATTGTCGGCATAGTCCTAAGGGGCTATTTTGTTTCTAAAGATAACCACAGATGCCAACAATCAACCAATTAATTAGAAAAAACAGGTTCAAAGCTCATCCGAAAGACAAGACGGTGGCTTTGACACGCGGATTCAATGTTCTAAAAAACAGACCAGTGTTTTTCTCTTCACCTTTCAAACGCGGAGTCTGCACGAAAGTTTCTACCACGACTCCAAAGAAACCGAACTCTGCTCTCCGCAAGATCGCTCGCGTTCGTTTGACCAACGGTATGGAAGTCACCGCTTATATCCCAGGTGAAGGACACAATCTACAAGAACACTCTGTGGTCATGATCCGCGGAGGACGCGTGAAAGACTTGATCGGAGTGCGATATCACATCGTGCGTGGAGTGCTAGATACACAAGGAGTAGAAAAGAGACGACAAGGACGATCACTCTACGGAAATAAGAAGCCGAAAGAAGCTAAAGCGAAATAAAAATTTATGCGAAGAAAAGTAAAAAACAGAAATATAGTACAGCCAGACTTCATCTACAATTCTACAAAATTGGAGAAGTTTATTAATTACATCATGTGGTCTGGGAAGAAGGAGACTGCGCGCAAAGTAATGTATGCGACTTTTGATGTGATTAAAGAAAAGACCGGCAACCCAAATCCATTGGAAATTTTTGACTTAGCGATGAAGAACGCTGGTCCGAGTACCGAAGTTCGTTCAAAGCGTATCGGAGGTGCGAACTATCAGATTCCTATCGAAGTTCGACCAGAAAGAAAACATGCTCTCGCTATGCGTTGGATTCGTGATGCGGCACGCGGTGGCAAAGGTAAGCCCATGCATCTAAAACTCGCAGATGAATTAATCGCTGCTTCAAAGAACGAAGGCTCTGCTATCAAAAAGAAAGAAGATACTCACAAAATGGCTGAAGCAAACAAAGCTTTTGCTCACTTTGCTTGGTAGTAGTTTTTATTGATTACTAAATTTATATTTTACATATATGCGCGATAGCGTAAATATGTAATTTGAGGTATGATTAGCGGATGGCTTACTATAAAGGAATGCGAGTAAATGCTCTTGGCTTGCCGGTTTTGGGAGACAATAAAAGAACTCGAATTAAGAAAGAGAACAGAAAAAGAAATTTTTACTATACTGCGTTTGCTTCTCCATTTGATAAAGAGTCCCCAAAGGATTTGATTGTTATGTATGATGTCATTGAAGAAAAAAAGAAGGAAAGGGATTGGTTTCGTCGCCAGTTGATAAGTTTCGGGTATGTCATGATTCAGAGAAGTGTATGGGTTGGTCCCTCGCCTTTGCCACAGGAATTTAAAGATTATGTAAAAGTTCTTGGATTGCATGATCACTTGAAAACTTTCAAACTCGCTAAATCATATACTGACAAAGGTAGCAATTTCTAAAATTACCTTTATACATATTTACGCTATCGCGCATATATGTATTTGGGTTACAAATTTTTTTTAACCTTGCTTCATAAAGTTTAGGTGGTATAATAAGTACCTATGAATAAAGAAAAAATGGATTTTGACCCTAGACCCTTTCCTCAAGGAGGAAGACCTCCAGAATTTTTAAAAACTGGAGATAAAGTCAAAAGAGTGGCGGCTAATGGTAAAACAATTCAAATAGAAGGGACGATTTTAGAAGTCAAAGGTCTTGAACTTTTAGTCAGATGGGATACTGCAGAATTAAAAGATCATCCCGAATGGATTAATACTGGTTTAGTTAGAAAACAATAGTTGTTTTGGTATTACATTCAGAAATGTTTGGAAAAGTTTTCATTTGCAAAAAGCATCTTTATAATATATAGTGTCCCTAGCGCATGAGGCGCTTTTTTATTACTTAATTAATCATATGGAACGAGACTATCCTCTAGAAAAAGTTAGAAATTTTGGAATTATCGCCCACATTGATGCGGGCAAGACCACGACCACCGAGCGTGTGCTTTTTTATACTGGCACGAAACACAAAATAGGGGAGGTACATGAAGGTGAGACGACGACAGACTGGATGGAGCAAGAGCGCGAACGTGGAATTACGATTACTTCTGCGGCGGTTACTTGTTTCTGGATTCCGACATACGCTCCGACCGATAAAACGAAGAAACATCGTTTTAATATTATTGATACCCCAGGGCACATAGACTTTACCGTAGAAGTGAAGCGTTCGCTACGCGTGCTCGACGGCGCAGTCGTTGTCTTTGACGGGGTGGCGGGAGTAGAACCTCAATCTGAAACCAACTGGAGATATGCAGATGAAGCCAAAGTGCCTCGTATTTGTTTTATAAATAAACTAGACCGCACTGGCGCTTCTTTTGAACATTCATTTGCGACAATTTTAGACAGACTTAGTAAAAAAGCTGTTCGGGTGCAAATACCTATCGGCCTAGAAGATAAATTTGAAGGAGTCATCGACTTGCTGCGCATGAAAGCTTTTTATTTCGAAGGAGATATGGGTAATCAGATCATTGAAAAAGAAATTCCAGAAAATCTAAAAGCAGATGCAGAAAAATATCATTCTGAACTTGTGGAAAAAATAGTTGAGACAGACGACAAGATGATGACAGAATATTTGGAAGGGATGATTCCTGGTTATGATGTTCTAAAGAAGACTCTCCGCAAAGCTGTCATCGCAAATGCGATTTTCCCAGTCTTTGCGGGTTCTGCTCTAAAGAATAAAGGTGTTCAGCTTATTCTCGACGCCGTTATAGATTACTTGCCAGCTCCGACAGACATCGCCGCTATTTCTGGTATTGATCCAAACGATGATGATAAGATTATTACCAGAAGTGCATCAGATGCAGAGCCTTTCTCCGCACTCGCTTTCAAAGTCGCGACTGATCCATTCGTCGGACAAATTATTTTCTTCCGTGTATATTCAGGAAGTCTCACGGCTGGTAGTTATATTTACAATCCACGCACTCGTAACAAAGAACGCATCGGCCGAATCCTACGAATGCATGCGAACGACCGCGAAGAAGTCAAGCAAGTTTTTGCTGGAGAAATTGCCGCCGCTGTCGGCCTCAAAGACACTATCACTTCCGACACTATCTGCGATGAAGAGAAACCAATTATTCTAGACAGAATTGTTTTCCCCGAACCAGTTATCTCTCTACGGATCGAGCCTAAGACCAAAGCTGACCAAGAAAAAATGGGCATGGCCTTGAATAGACTTGCGCAAGAAGACCCAACTTTTAAAGTCTCAACCGACCAAGAAACAGGTGAGACTATCATCGCCGGCATGGGAGAACTGCATTTGGAAATCATTGTAGACAGAATGAAGCGCGAATTTACTGTGGAGGCAAATGTCGGCAAGCCACAGGTGGCGTATCGAGAGACTATCAATGGTAAAGCAGAAGCTGAAGGCAAATATATCAAGCAATCAGGCGGACGCGGAAACTACGGACATGTTAAAATCAACGTTAAACCGATGGAAGTGTTGACCAAGGAAGAGCTCGAAGATTTACCTAAAAATACAAAGAGATCAGTTGGTTTTGAATTCATAAACTCCATTAAAGGAGGAGTAATTCCACAGGAATATATCGCGCCTTGTGAAAAGGGATTCAAAGAAGGCTTGGACCGCGGAATTTTAGCTGGATTTAAAATGGTCAATGTCTCAGTAGAACTTTGGGATGGAAGTTATCACGAAGTTGACTCAAATGAAATGGCTTTCAAAATCGCTGCTAGTATGGCCGTGCAGGATGCTTGTAAGCGAGCGAACCCTGTTATTCTAGAACCTATGATGAAAGTCGAAGTCGTCACTCCAGACAAATTCATGGGAGACGTCACCGGAAACCTCTCTTCAAAGCGAGCTCTAATCGAAGGTATGGAAGATCGGGGAATGAATAAAGTCATCAAAGCTATCGTGCCTCTCTCTGAAATGTTTGGATACATGACAGGTCTGCGTTCAATGACCGAAGGCCGTGCATCATTCACTATGGAATTCTTCCGCTACGACATCGTGCCAAACAATGTTGCGGAAACTATTATTGCAGCGAGAAAATAGTTTCTGTTGCAAATTACATATTTAAGAGTAAACTTAATTTATGAAATGTAAATCAATTTTTGTTGCTATTTTGTTGTTGGGGTTGGTCACTGTCGTATCAGCTGAAACTTCAAGTGACTACGGTGGTTCGCGGTCCATTCGTTTAAGAGAAGGATGGAATCTAGCTACTATATACGCTATACCCATTGAAGACATTTTTAAAAAAGCAGAATATCCGGAGAGTAGCGCAGCGGTAGATCTCTACTCAGGCATTGGGGCAATTTTCTTTTATGATCGTTATAATTCTGAATACATCAGAATGTATCCTGAACCAGAAAGCGTAAAAATCAGTCAGTTGCTCAAAAATGTCGGAGACCCTGAGAAAGGTGGTGATACAGGAGAGTATGGGGCTGTTGTTAATTCGTCAGTTTGGATTTATTCAGAAAAAGACCAGACATTAAATTATAATGCAGTTGATGGACCCCTCCAACATAAATATGTGAATATTCAATCTGGTTGGAACTTTCTTTCTGTGACTCCAGAATATATTGGAAAGACCTTAAATCAATTAAAAGGTTCATGTAATTTCATGAAAATATATAGCTATAGCCGTGATGGAGGAAGATCTAGCTGGGTTGATATGTTGAATGATACTAACTTCTTTAACAATGAAAAGTTTGATGAATCTTCAGTTGGTGCCGGGTTTGTCATTAAAGTTACTAATAGTTGTAAAATGGGAACAACTGCTTCAGTACCCACGGTTCCTTCTTTTCCTAATTAAAAACCATGAATAAATTAATTTGGATTTTTTTAATAGGTCTAATAATTGCAGGAGCTTATTTTTTTGTCACAAAAGATAATAGTAATTCAGATAAAACTTCTTCTAGTGACGCAAACGAAATACCCCAACCTCCTAAATTACCAGAATAGAAGTTCTCAAAAAAACTTAGGCTATTTTTTATTTTCTTATATTTTGCTAGTATATGAGCATGAATCAGTCCAACCAGGAGGTCATTGATATATTACAAAAGACAGGCGCCGTCGTGGGCGACAGTCATTTTGTCGGTACTTCCGGCAAGCATATGGATGTTTATGTCAATAAAGACAACATATATCCGCACACGGCGCATATCTCTCGAATCGCGGAAATAATTGCAGAAAAATACAAAAACAGTTCAGTCGATATCGTGGTGGGTCCTTCGATGGGAGGCATAATACTTTCTCAATGGGTAGCTCACCATCTTTCTCTCCTCAAAGGTAAAGAAATACTTAGTATCTACACAGAAAAACAACCGGACAAGGATCAGATCTTTACCAGAGGTTACGATGTATATGTGCGGGGCAGAAATGTTTTGATTGTTGAAGATATCGTGACCACCGGCGGTTCACTCAAAAAAGTTATAAATAGCGTCCAACGGGAAGGGGGAAGAGTGATCGGTGTATGCGCGATAGTTAACAAAGACCCGGCAAACGTAAATGCAAGTTTTATCGGTGCACCGTTTGATTATTTGTCTACCGTCGGTGTGGCTGTGTATGATGCGGTAGATTGTTCTTTGTGCAAGAATAACGTACCGATCAATACTACGCTGGGGCATGGTAAGAAATATCTAGAAGCAAAACAAAAATGATTGTTATCAAAATTGACGACCGTCCAAAAGTGATAACAAAAAATTAAATGAATCCAATAGAAAAATATAATAAAAGAGCCAAGGAAATAAATTCACTTCTGTGTGTCGGGTTGGATGCAGATTTTGCAAAAATTCCCGAGCGATTTTTGAAATTAGAATTTCCCCAATTTGAATTTAATAAGTGGGTTATACAAGAAACCCACGAATATACCGCTGCTTATAAACCAAACAGCGCTTTTTATGAAGCTCGTGGTGACCAAGGCATGAAAGAGTTGAAAATGACTATGGATTATTTGATTAAAAATCATCCAGATATTTTTACGATTATGGATGCCAAGCGGGCGGACATTGGTAATACAAATAATGGGTATGTCGCATCTGTTTTTGATTGGCTAGGTTTTGATGCGGTGACACTGCATCCATATTTGGGGCAGGAGGCCTTGCAACCATTTTTAGACAGGAAAGATAAAACTTCTATTATTTTATGTAGGACCTCAAACGAAGGGGCGGGAGAATTTCAAGATTTAGAGTCTGGTGGAAAAAAATTATGGCAAATTGTTGCCGAAAAAGTTTTTACGGATTGGAATAAAAATAAAAATTGTATGCTAGTCGTCGGCGCGACGTATCCGGAAGAGATGAAAAAGATTCGTAGCCTTGTAGGGGATATGACTTTTCTCGTCCCCGGCGTAGGTGCGCAGGGGGGTAACGTGCCACATATAATTAAAGCAGGATTGAATAGTGAAGGTCTCGGACTCATCATAAATTCTTCTCGCGGCATTATTTTTTCCGAAAATCCAAGAGAAGAAGCTAGAAAACTTTGTGAGGAAATAAGGAAATATAAAAAAAGTTAAAACAATTTATACGCGCGTTTGATTATACTAGGGATAGCAAATGGATTTAAAAAGGCGACGGAGCCGATAGAGATACTGTCAGCTCCAGCAACGAGCAATTTATCTACGTCTTTTTTGTAAAGCACCCCACCTCCGCCATTTATATGTTTAGTGAATCCGGCTTTTCGTAATTCTTTTATTTGTTCAACTACTAATGGCAGAAGCGGAGCGCCAGAGAGCCCGCCGGCTGTCGGCACGGATAGGTTCCTCTTTAAAAGTGGTGAACCTTTTGGAAATAATTTTTTCCATTTAATTTTATCTGGGAAAGAGCCGAAGTTCACTGTATTTGAAGTAGAAATGGCGTGGCAGTTCTGGTGTTGTCCAAAAATAATTATATTTTCTATGGGCATTTCCACGCTTATTTTTAAAATAATTGCGATGCCGACCCCGACCAAAGGTTCGCACATATCAAGCATTTTTAGTATTTCTTTTAGTTCGGGATTATCGTGCCCTGTGTTTGGACAGGTGACATTGAGTTGCAGGCCGACCGGTGCTAGAAATTTTGGATGCTCACGCAAAAGTATTTTAATAAATCCATCTAATTCGCTCAATCTTTCCAATTCTGAATTAGCCACCGACATAAAAGAAAGTTGGAAGGGTTTTTTCTTCTCCTGCAGTTGTGGCGACGTCAGCACTATCTCTGCCCCTGGGCCACTTAGACTTACCGCGTTCAGAGCACACCCGTGTATTAAATTTAAGTAGATACTTTTCGGCAAGATTTCTGTCGGCATTAGATTTTTCTTGAGTGGCATGTTGCCCAGGCGTTCCCGCAAGGTGACAGTTTTGGACACGAATGTTAATTTTTTGAAATTGATGCCGAGAACTTTCAGGATTCGGTGATACGGCCAGCCTTGTCCATAAAAATTCAGGAATCCAGACATTCCCCAGATCGGTCCAAAATCAATACCATTTATCAGTTTTTTCATTGCTATAAATATAACACAAAAAGGGGTTTGACAATGTTTTTTTATCTGCTAATATACTAACTAACTGCACTTTTGCAGTTTTTGTTTTGTTTTTTACATTATTAATAATATCGTTAGTAGTTAAGCCTTAGCAGCTGGTTCTCGTATGTTAAGTTTTAATTATTAGCTTGCCCCGCCGTGCGCGGGGCGCAAATAATAAAATGTCAGAAGAATTTAAAAGAGATAAGCCACACGTAAACGTAGGTACTATCGGTCACGTCGACCACGGTAAGACTACTTTAACAGCAGCCATCCTGCATGTGTTAAACATGGCTGGCAAGACAGTTCGCCTAAGAGGTGTTGATCAGATTGACTCAGCCCCAGAAGAAAAGGCGAGAGGTATTACCATCAACATTTCTCACAACGAGTACGCGACAGATGCTCGCCACTATGCGCACATCGATGCTCCTGGACACGCTGACTATATCAAGAACATGATTACTGGTGCCGCTCAAATGGACGGTGCTATTCTCGTGGTTGCAGCGACTGATGGTGCGATGCCTCAGACTCGTGAGCACGTTCTTCTTGCCAAACAAGTTGGTGTTCCAAAAATGATTGTTTTCCTAAACAAGTGCGATATGGTGGATGACAAAGAAATGATTGACCTAGTTGAGGAGGAAATACGAGAACTTCTAACGAAGCAAGGTTTCGACGGCGCTGGCGCTCCAGTCATCCGCGGTTCTGGACTAAAAGCCCTTGAAGCAAAGTCCATTGATGACCCATGGGCGAAGAAAGTTCTAGAACTTACAGACGCTCTAGATACATACATCCCTATTCCAGTTCGAGATTTAGCAAAGCCCTTCCTTATGCCAGTGGAAGACATATTCTCTATCGAAGGCCGCGGCACTGTGGTGACTGGTAAGATCGAAAGAGGCATAGTCAAGGTAGATGAAGATGTAGAAATCGTCGGAATCAAGCCTACTCAGAAATCAACTGTTACCGGTATTGAAATGTTCAACAAGAATCTAAGAGAAGGTCAGGCTGGCGACAACGCTGGTATTCTTCTCCGTGGTTTGAAGAAAGAAGACATCACTCGCGGACAAGTCCTTTGTAAGCCGGGCACGACTACTCCACACGACAATTTCACTGCAGAAATATACGTTTTGAAAAAGGAAGAAGGTGGACGTCACACTCCTTTCTTCAAAGGTTACAAGCCTCAATTCTATATTCGCACTACAGACGTGACTGGAGATGTGACTCTCGCTGAAGGTACAGAGATGGTTATGCCAGGAGACACAGTCAAGATTACCGTTAAATTAGTCACTCCGGTCGCCTTGGAGGAATCACAGAGATTCGCCATCCGTGAAGGAGGCAAGACTGTCGGAGCCGGGGTGGTTACAAAAATTCTTGGATAGTAAAGTTATAAAGTTTAAAGTAAATTAGTACCATGACAACAACAGAGACAAAAACAAAAAAGCCTAAGGCGGAAAAATCTGCAACTGCTAAAATCCATAAGGCAAAGGTCTCTAGAGTTTCCCCTAAAAAAGACAAAGAAGATGCAAAGGTGGTGCTCCGTATTCGGGTGCGAGCCTATGAAAGCAAGATTTTGGATGCTTCGGTGAAGCAGATCATGGATACAGCGCAACGTCATGATGCTATCATCGTCGGTCCGGTGCCACTGCCAACTGAAATCAAAAAATATACAGTCAATCGCTCTCCATTTATTTACAAGAATACCAGAGAGCAATTTGAAATTCGCGTCCACAAAAGATTGATTGATATTATAAATCCAAATGCAAAGACCATCGAGTCTCTGACCAATTTGTCGCTGCCTTCTGGAGTAGATATTGACGTGAAAATGTTATAACAGTATTTTAATTGTATGAAATTCATTCTGGCGACAAAAGAAAATATGACCGAGTATTTCTCCGAAGACGGAGTGGTTATTCCAGTTACCATACTCTCCGCTGGACCGGTGACAGTCACTAGAATTTTTGAGAAGTCGAAAGACGGGTATAATTCTGTTCAAGTCGGCTATGGAGTTCAAAAGAAAGAGAGAATCAGTCGCGGCCGAGCGGGCGCCATGAAGGGAGCTTTTTATAAGGACATTAAAGAATTCAGATTAAAACCTAGCGACAAGAGTGAAGCCAAAGCTGGCGATGTCATCGATGTTTCTATCTTTGCGCCGGGAGACAAACTTCAGATAACTCGTGTCTCCAAAGGTAAGGGCTTTCAAGGTGTGGTCAAGCGTCATGGTTTCGCTGGAGGTCCGCGTACTCACGGTCAAAAGCATTCTGAAAGAGAGGCGGGAAGTATTGGTGGCGGACTACGCACCCATGTTCCTAAAGGCATGAGAATGGCCGGCCGCATGGGCTCTGATCGTATCACCCAAAAGAATTTGAAAGTAGTTTCTGTCGATAAAGAAAACAATATTTTGCTTATCAAAGGCGCCATAGCCGGTAAGCGTGGAAGTTTGGTTGAAATCATCGCAAGATAATAAATTATATGGAAGCAAAAATTTACAATCAAAAAGGAGCGGAGGCGGGGACAATAAGTCTTCCAGCTAAAGTCTTTGCGGCCAAGTGGAGAAGCGACCTCGTGCACCAAGTTGTGCAGAGTATGCGGAGCAACAAACGTGCTGGCACAGCCGACACCAAAGACCGAGGAGAAGTTCGCGGTGGAGGTAAAAAGCCTTGGAAACAAAAGGGTACTGGACGAGCACGTCATGGATCATCGCGCAGTCCTATCTGGGTTGGCGGCGGTGTGACTCATGGACCTCTTGCTGAGAAAAACTACAAGAGAAAAATCAGTAAGAGTATGCGCGCGCAAGCGCTCTTTTCTGTACTCTCCAAGAAATTAAAGGATGGGGAAATAATTTTTGTGGATACTCTGGATATGCCTAAGATCAAGACCAAGGATGCAGTCAAAGTAGTGCAAAATTTGGCGAAAGTCTCCGGTTGGAAAACTGTTGATGCTTCAAAGAAGCCTCGCGTCTTGACCGCGCTTTTCGGACGCAATGACAAGACAGAGAAAAGTTATAGAAATATACCGTCTTTAGAGATAGTTTTTTTGAAAAATATAAATCCGTTCGATGTGCTTAATTACAAATACCTTTTGATAGAAAATCCGACTGAAAGTATTAAATTTTTAGAGTCCCGAGGGTAGATAGTTGAAAGTTATAAAGCTCATAAAGTTATAAAGAAATGATAAACATAATCAAAAATCCAAGAATCACCGAGAAAGCGTCTTTTGGCATCGAGCACAATGCCTATACTTTTGATGTCACTGCAAAGGCAAACAAGACAGAAATAAAGAAGGCCATCTTTGCGCTTTATAAAGTCAATCCGGTGAAAGTGAATGTTCTGAGTATCCCAAAGAAGGCTGTTATGTCCAGAGGTAAAGCGGGCACAAAAGGCGGAGGCAGAAAGGCCCTTGTATATTTAAAAAAGGGTGATAAGATAGAATTCGTGTAATGAATCACGGATAACACTGATAAAAACTGATCGACACCGATATCAGAGTTAATCAGAAATTTATCAGAGTTAATCGGTAGCGAAGCTATGAAAACATATAAACCAACAAGTAAATCACGAAGACAAATGACCCATGTTCCATATCGGGAACTGTTGAGTCACACCGAGCCGACCAAGTCTTTAACTCACGGTTTTTACCGCCGAGTTGGTAGAAATAGCGCGGGGCGCATCACCGTCCGTCACAAAGGAGCAGGGCACAAGCGCCTGTATCGAGATGTGGACTTTTTATACAACAAGAAAGACATTCCAGCTGTAATCAAATCTGTCGAATACGATCCGAACCGCTCAGCTTTTATCGGGCTCGCTGTATATAAAGACGGAGAAAAGAGATATGTGGTATTGCCAAAGTCCGTAAAGCCAGGCGACTCTTTTATCGTATCTACTAAAGCTCCTCTCTCACCAGCAAACAGACTGCCTTTGAAAGAAATTCCTGTCGGAACTTTTGTTTACAATGTTGAGATACAACCAAATGGCGGAGCAAAGATCGGCCGCTCTGCTGGAATATTCGCGCAAGTCGTGGCCAACGCTGAAGGGTACACCAACTTGAAGATGCCTTCGACTGAAGTCAGAAAAATAAATGAAAATTGTTGGGCGTGTGTCGGGACTGTATCTAATGACGAACATCATTTGGAAAATTGGGGTAAAGCTGGCCGAACTCGCTGGAAGGGAATTCGTCCGACAGTTCGCGGTACGGCTATGAACCCAGTCGACCATCCATACGGAGGAGGTGAAGGTAGACAAGGCCGAGGTACCAAGCGTCCAAAGACTATGTGGGGTAAAGTGACCGGTGGCCGCAAGACTCGCAAGCCAAAG
>JAZKJK010000017.1:55753-77826 GCA_040384365.1 Patescibacteria group bacterium
ATACTCTCAAGTATTTATCGTCTCTCGCCGAAAGACTGGAAAGAATAAATAATTCACCTCACCCCTTTCTTTCCCCTCTCCATTTTAGCAATAAATGGAGAGGGGCTGGGGAGAGGTAATCTCAAAAAGCCCTTGTAATAAAGGGTTTTTTTTGTGCCTTAACCCAATTTCTCAAAAGCAATTTTGACTGCTTCTTTTTCATCAGGGAACATGGCGATGATTTTTGCGTCTGTTACGCCTGCGTTTCTATCAATATGTTTAAGATCTGTAATTTTTTTTACATCGTTAATTTTTATCACTCTAAATCCTCCAAATGAAGCCTTCTTTTCCCTAGTTATCATTTCTTTATAAACATTTTCGTCTACGATTGCTCCATAGGTAATGACCTGTTTTTCAGGGGTATCAAGGTTCGTGAGTTCTACCAATTTTCCATTTTGATGTAGTTTTTTAACGAGCACAGCGATTTCGTCGCCCAGTTCTTCTTGAGTTTCTCTAAATAGGGCCTGTAGGAAATCTTCTCCTTCTTCTAGTTTCCCATGAGCTGTGACTTGGCACATACTTGGCCAAGATTCGGGGCAACTCTTTTCCGCGTTCCATTTGGCGCGGACTTGTAGTATAGCTACGAGTTTGCCTCCCGCGTCTTTGGCTAGTAATTGTATTCCGACAGATTTCTTTTTGGTGGCCATTTAATATATACTATCATGATTTGGATTCATCATTATGCACATTTTATGTGTTGCTTTATTTTGTATAAGTTGTATAAATGTAAATTGTACTGTTCAAAAAAACCACACGGTCTGTTTGTTTGAAGACCATAACCAAGGGAGGGGAGGTGAGTAAAATGCCAGTTTTGACACAGGCGCAGAAAGCGCGGATCTTCAAGAAGGTCCGACGCAACAATGCCAAGCAGAAGAAGAACAAGTAATCGTTGTGGAGGTCGCCGGTACTAACTCGGCGACCTCCCTATTTTTTTATCCCGTATTTGACTTTTTAGCTCTATTTGCTAATATAAAACCAAGCTCGTTAGGAGCTATTTTTAATGCTTACTTAAAAGTAAACCATGACCAGATCAATTAAAAAAGGAATATACATGGATGAGAGGCTCTTGAAAAAGATTGCCGGCAAAAACCCGCTGAATACTCCAGCTATAAAAGTCTGGAAAAGAGCGGTGGTCATATCTCCTGAGATGCTCGGCTTCACTTTTGGCGTTTATAACGGCAAGGTGCACGTAGAAGTTCTCGTCACCGAAGACATGGTGGGTCACCGATTGGGAGAATTTTCACCAACCAAGAAATTCATGAAACACGGAGGCAAGATGCAGAAGGAGCTTGAACAAAAGAAGAAAGAAGCTGAGATAACAGCAGCCAAGGGCGCGACTGCAGCCGCAGCGGATGCAAAGGGAGCGCCAAAGAAATAGTTCGACAAGCTCACTATAAATAATTATAACAACATGAAAGCATTTTTAAAAAATTACAGACAGTCTCCGAGAAAAGTTCGCCTCGTGGCCTCTTTGGTCAAGGGTAAAAATGTCGCGCAAGCGATCACCGAGCTTGATTTTCTAGCAAAGCGCGCAGGACTACCGATCAGGAAGCTCTTACTTTCTGCAGTAGCCAATGCCAAAAATATGGGCATAGAGATGGAGAATTTATATATCAAAGAATTGCGAGTCGATAAGGGTATCACCATGAAGAGAATGATGCCAGCGGCCATGGGTACCGGCCACAGGATCAACAAGCGCACCAGCCACTTGAATCTGCTTTTGGCAGAAAAAGTAGCGGGAGTGAAAAAAACTGCATTGAAATCAGAGAAGAAATTAAAAGCTAAGAAGCTAGAGCCTAAAGCCTAACAGCTATGTCAAAAATAGTACATCCATACGCACATAGATTGATCATACTAAGGGACTGGAAGTCTCGCTGGTTTGCTGACCCGAAAAAGTATGTCGCATATTTAAAGGGCGATGTTTTGATACGCCAATATTTGGAAAAGAAATTGCGCGGGATGTATATTTCTACAATTGAGATTGAGCGAAGCCGTAAAGCGACTAGATTCATCATCAAGACTTCTCGTCCAGGACTCATCATAGGCAGGAATGGGGAAGGCGCGACCAAGCTCAAAGAAGATATTTTGAAGAAGATGGACAAGCTCAAGCTTCCAAAGCCAGAAGATTTCAAGCTGGAAATAATCGAAGTCACCAATCCTGAAGCTGATGCCGCTATTGTTGCCTACATGATTGCTGAAGGCTTGGAAAAGAGACTACCGTATCGCCGAGTCATCAAGACCATCATTGAGAAAGTCATGACCGCGAGGGGAGTAGAGGGAGCGAGAGTGGTTCTATCCGGCCGACTTGGCGGCGCAGAAATTGCACGCACCGAAGAGCTCAAGCGTGGCTCTATCCCACTTCAGACTTTCCGAGCAGATATAGATTTCAAGCGTGAGCGCGCGACGCTGTCTTATGGAGTTGTCGGCGTGAAGGTTTGGATTTATCGTGGAAAAATATTTGCCGAAAGAAAAGCTGGCAAGACTTTTAGCACAGCTGATGCCGGCAGTAAAGATGCAGGCGCAAAAGACAAAAAAGAAATAAAGATGGATTAATAGTTCGATGAACTCACTATAAAATTTATGTTAGTACCAAAAAAAGTAAAATTTAGAAAATGGCAGACCAAGCGTAGCAACCCCAAAGCTATGTCTCCAGATACACGTGGCACCAAGTTGTCTTTCGGTTCTTATGGACTCAAATCTACTTCGCAAGCTCGGGTCAAGTCGACTCAGATCGAGGCGGCTCGCAAGGTTATCGCTCGCACCCTCACCAAGGCTGGCAAGTACTGGATTCGTATTTTCCCAGATCGTCCGTATACTGCTAAAGCAGCAGAAGTGGGCATGGGAAAGGGTAAGGGAGATCCACAGGGTTATTGCTTTGATGTCTTTCCAGGACGTATTATTTTCGAAGTCGACGGCGTAGATGAGAAAGTCGCTCATGAAGCTTTACGCAAGGCTGGCAGCAAGCTACCTATCTCAGTCAGGATCATGTCTAGAGCCCACAAGCAATAGGTAGTTATAAAGTAAAAAGTTATAAAGTTCATAAAGTATGAAAAAAGAAAAAGCAAAATTTAAAGATATGACAGAGAGTGAGCTCAAGAAGAAGCTTGCTGTTTTACAGGAAGAGGCTAGAGTGATAAGGTTTAAGGCTGAAGGTTCCAAGTCCAAGAATGTCAAAGAGCTTGCAACACTTAGGAAGAACATAGCTCGCATTTTGACGGAGATGAACAGTCAGAAAAATACGAAGAATAAGAAATAATTATATGGCAAAGAAAATACCAGAACAGAATAAGGAAAACAAGGGCAACATCTTAAAAGGGGTGGTTGTTTCAGACAAGATGCAAAAGACCATTGTGGTTTCCGTTTCGAGATTCATCAAGCATCCTTTGTATGGGAAATTTTATAAAGTCAGCAAGAAATACAAAGCGCATGATGAGGAAAATAAATATAAAGTAGGAGACAATGTCGAAATAGCCGAAACCAGACCGATTTCTAAAGATAAAAGATTTACAGTAGTTAATAAATAGTTAGCCAAAATTTATGATTCAACCAAGAACATTAGTAAAAATAGCAGACAACGCCGGAGGCACACTCGGAGCCGTGTTCAAGGTTTTGGGCTCTTCTAAAAAAAGATATGCCACGCTCGGTGAAGAAGTTGTCATTTCTGTAAAGGTGGCGACCCCGCGTAAAGGCGTCAAGAAAAAGGATGTGCATACGGCAGTCGTTGTCCGCACTCGAGCCGCTTTTCGTAGAAAGGATGGTTCGTATATTCGTTTTGATGATAATGCGGTGGTGATTCTAGAAAAGGGCAAGAAGGACCCAAAGGCTGGACGTGTCTTCGGACCGATGCCGAGAGAACTGGCTGAGAAGGGTTATCAGAAGATAATTTCTTTAGCGCAAGAGGTTATATAATCACGGATGAACACAGATTAAAAACCGATCAACACCGATAAGAATCAGAGTTGATCAGAAATTTATCAGAGTTAATTAGTAGCGAAGCAATGAAAATAAAAAAAGGAGACAATGTAACAATAATCACCGGCAAAGACAAAGGCAAGAAGGGCAAGGTTGTTCGAGTTTTAGTTAAAGACAACAAAGTCATTGTCGAAGGCGCGAATATGATGAAAAAGCACCTGCGTCCGACCAAGTCCGGAGAAAAAGGTAGTATGAAAGATCGTGAAATGCCACTCGATGCTTCCAATGTTAAAAAATCAGCATAGTTCGACAGGCTCACTATAAATAATTAAAATAAAAAGATGAAACATTTAACGGTAAAAGAAAAAGAAATAACAGCCTACGAGAAAATGAAAATTGCTTTTCATTATAAAAACATCATGGCCGCGCCAAGAATGCAAAAGGTGGTGCTCAATGTCGGTACTGGTACAGCCATTAAAAAAGACAAAAATAAAAATGATGCCATCTCTGACCGTTTGGCGAAAATCACTGGTCAAAAGGCCACCACTCGTGGCGCGAAACAATCCGTCGCGTCTTTCAAGACCAGAAAGGGCGATCCGATTGGTATCGTCGTTACTCTTCGTGGCAAGAGAATGTATGCTTTCTTGGAAAAGCTGATCAACGTTGCTCTGCCTCGTACCAAGGACTTTCGTGGCATCACTCCGAAATCAGTAGACAATATCGGCAATCTCACAATCGGTATCAAAGAGCATACGATTTTCCCAGAAACAGCCGATGAAGATATTCGCGACGTCTTTGGTCTTTCGATTACTCTAGTTTGTAAAGCTAAAAATAAAAAAGAAGGCAAGGCCTTTTTCGATCTACTCGGGGTGCCTTTCAAGAAGGAAGAGGCGAAAAAATAATATCACTATTAGAGGTTTCTAAGATGAAAGGTTTTTTTACTTGCACGATTGTTGTATAATATTTCCATGCCTCCTGATGCTAAAATTCCCAGCAATTCTGAGATTGATCAAGCTTTAAAAGAGTTTGAACTGAAATCTCAAGCGGAAGAAATAAAAAAGTCTCCCGAAGTTTTAAAAAATTCTGAGATGCCTAAAATGGTTCGATTAGTTATAAAATGGTCTGGCGGATCTATTAATGAAAAACAAGCGAACTATGTTCTTTTTGGATTTGTGGTAATAGCGATTGGTATTTCTCTTTTTTTGTTTTTTGGCGGAGGAAATAAGCCGCCACAACCTTCTGCCGCGGTCTTGGAACGAATAAAACAAATGCCCCTAAATCGGTGAGACAATAACAAGATTATGAAAATATGCTTAAGAAATAATAAAGGTTTTACACTTATTGAGCTTCTGGTGGTTATTGCCATTATCAGTTTACTTTCGAGTGTGGTTTTGACAGCGACCAAATCAGCTCGAGCAAAGGCGCGTGATTCAGGAAGAATGCAGGCAATGCTCCAGTTGAGAAATGCAATTGAGTTGTATAACACAAGTAATGGATATTATCCTTTTAGAACAGAATCTGTCGTCGCATATATTTCATCATGGGGCAATGCATATGCAACAAACGGGAACGATCTTGTTCCTGGATTAATCCCGACTTATATTAAAGTATTTCCTTCAAATCCTCCCGTTCCAACTGACTGGGCCTTTGTATATTATTCAAATAGCGGAAGAGATTATTTTCTTGAATCGTATTATTTTCTGGAAAATCCCTTATCTACGAATAGTCCATTTTACGATAGCCCTGGTCCTTTTAGTGCTCCTCTGTTTTCTCCGTTTATCTACAGCAGAAAAGATATTATCAGTAGCTCTGGTGAGGCTTGGTATTGAACCATTACGGTTATTTGACTCTTTTCTATTTATTTGCTAGTATCTAAACAAGGGAATACGGCTTTGATTAATCCACTTTTCTCCTCTAATCCTTTGTTATATAAGGCTTAAAGAAAAAAAGTGAGATATTAGCAAGGTTATCCCGTTTAATTATTTATGGCAAAAACATCAGTCATCGCAAGATCGCTAAAGAAACCAAAATTTTCTACTCGAGCTAAAAATCGATGTTTTCGCTGTGGCCGAGGCAATGCCTTCATGAGAGATTTCGGAATTTGTCGTATTTGTTTCAGAGAATTAGCAAATGAGGGAATGTTGCCAGGGGTTCGTAAGTCTTCTTGGTAGATTCGACAGGCTCACTATAAATAAAAAAAATTATGGATTCAATCGCAAACATGTTAATAATAATGAAGAACGGCAGCCTCGCAGGCAAAGAGTCTGTGTCCTTGCCATATTCTAAAATGAAAAATGCGATTGCTGAATGCTTGAAAAAAGAGGGATACATCGGGAGTATTGCCAAGAAAGTAAGAAATGATGCTCCAGTACTGGAAGTCGGACTTATCTATGTCGATAAGAAACCAAAAATTACCGAAGTCGAGAGAATTTCCAAACAATCCAAGCGTGTTTATTTTGGAATGAAAGACATTCATACTGTCCGCAGTGGGTCTGGCTTGCTGGTGCTTTCAACCCCAAAAGGAATTTTATCAGGCAAGGCGGCGCGAGTCGAACAAGTCGGCGGGGAGGCTTTATTCAGATTGTGGTAGTTTATTTTTCAATATAATAATTTTATGAGTAGAATAGGTAAACAAGAAATAGCTATACCCGATGGAATCAAAGTCACCCAAAGTGGCGGGATGCTTTCAGTGGTAGGCCCAAAGGGCACTCTAAAGAAAACTTTTAGGGATGATATAACCATTGCTATCACTGATAAAGCTATCAATTTAAATATAAAAAGAAATGATAAATTTTCTAAGTCTCTTTGGGGTACTTATGCTTCGCACATAAAAAATATGATTGCGGGCGTGGTGACACCATATCAAAAGAAATTAATACTAGAAGGTGTTGGATTTAAATCTGAGGTCAAAGGCAAGCAATTTGTTTTTGCTCTAGGATTTTCCCACCCAGTGGTAGTAGATATTCCAGAAGGCATCACGGCGACGGCTGATAAAAACAATATTACCATTACCGGCATAGACAAGGAGCTAGTCGGGAGTTTTACCGCTGGTATCCGTGCCCTCAAGAAGGGCGAGCCTTACAAGGGCAAGGGTATGCGTTACGAAAATGAAGTTATCAGACGTAAGCAAGGTAAGAAGACAGTATAGTTATAAAGTAGAAAGTTTATAAAGTTATAAAGTAAAATGCAAAACAAAACCAGTAAAAATAAGAAAAGAATAAGACTCAAGGCCAAGATCAGATCTAGAATAGATGGTACGAAGGAGCGCCCTCGACTCTCTGTTTTCCGTTCGAATAAATTTATCTATGCGCAAGTTATTGATGATGCAGCTGGCAAGACTTTAGTCCAAGCGAGCGATATCAAAATGACCAAGGGCACCAAGACCGAGAGAGCCAAAGAAGTGGGCAAGATGGTTGGGGAGATGTGTAAAGGCGCAAAAATTTCCAAAGTAGTTTTTGATCGCAATGGATTTAAATATACCGGCCGAATTAAATTAGTAGCCGACACAGCCAGAGCGGGCGGACTAGAGTTTTAATTATTTTTTATGGAAAAAACAAACGAAAACATAAGAGAGAAAAAGAATAACCGCCGGGGTTCTTCTTTTGGACGAGTCAAGCCAGAATTTGATCAAAAGATTTCGAACATTCGTCGAGTGACTCGCGTCGTCGCTGGCGGACGCAGATTTTCTTTCTCTGTAGCCTTAGTCGCTGGAGATAAAAAAGGTTCCGTGGGTCTCGGTCTCGGTAAGGCGGGGGATACAGCGCTAGCTATCAATAAAGCCGTGCGCAATGCCAAGAAAAATATGATCAAATTGAAGTTGACCAAGACCATGTCTATCCCACATGAACTCTCTGCGAAATTCTCAAGTTCAAAAGTAGTCCTGATGCCAAACAAGGGCCGTGGACTCGTAGCTGGCTCAGTCATTCGCGATATAGTCAAACTCTCCGGCATGAAAGACATCACTGGTAAAATCATCTCCAACAGTAAAAATAAATTAAATAATTCCAAGGCAGTCATGGAAGCGCTATCAGCTATTTCTGTTAAATATGCCAAATCCGTACCTGAGAATGTTATCAGTGCAAATAAAGAAGTGGTAACTCCGGAAGTTCCAAAAGAATAATAAATTTATGCAAATCCATAATTTAAAAAGACAACACAAGAATAAAATAGATCGACTCATAGGCCGTGGGGGTAAACATGCGAAGACTGCAGGCCGTGGAGGCAAGGGACAGACTGCGCGTTCTGGTAACAAGCGTCGCCCAGAACTTCGTGATATCATTAAGAGGTTGCCAAAGAATCGCGGTTATAAATTCAAGTCTATCCAGAATGTTCATGTTTTAAAGGGTGAAAAATTAGCTCTCAAGGGCGAGACTTTCAGTGAACTTCGCAAGCGTCTTGGCCTCAAGGGCAAAAAGATATTGATGAAGAGAGTCTAAGCCAATATCTAAAAATAAATATGCAAAATTTTGTAAATAAAATGAAATTAGTCTGGACGGATGTTACATTGCGTAAACGCCTCTTATTCGTATTTTTTGCTTTGATTGTATTTCGTGTACTCGCGGCTATTCCCATCCCAGGCATTGATACCCTCGAGCTCAATCGTTTTCTCTCCAACAACCAATTTTTTGGTATTTTGAATATATTTTCTGGAGGTGGACTTACCAATCTTTCTATCATCATGCTCGGCGTCGGTCCATACATCACGGGTTCGATCATCATGCAACTCTTGACCATCATGGTGCCGGCGCTGAAGAAAATTTATCACGAAGAAGGCGAAGCTGGCAGGAAAAAATTCACTCAATATGGCAGATTGTTGACTGTACCACTCGCTGGACTGCAAGGCTTTGCCCTTTTGGCGATTCTAGAAAGTCAGAATATTATATTAAATCTAACTGCTTTTGACAGGATTACGAATTTGATTATCGTGGTTGCGGGTTCGATCTTGCTCATGTGGATAGGTGAACTTGTCTCTGAATTTGGGATTGGTAATGGCGTTTCGCTGATCATTTTCGCAGGTATCGTCTCGAGTCTGCCTAGTGTGATAAGCACTTTTGTCTTCACCTACATTTATCCAACATTTGATTCTAGTATTTTGCCGACCTTGATCGGGTTTGCAGTTTTCGGGCTGATCGTCGTCGCTGGCATTGTGCTTGTGACTGAGGCTGAACGTCCTATCCCGGTGACTTATGCCAAGCGTGTGCGTGGCATGAAGATGTATGGCGGGGGATCGACTTATTTACCACTAAGAGTGAATCAAGCCGGAGTCATTCCAATAATCTTTGCTCTCTCTATTCTTCTTTTTCCGCAAATGATCGGTACATTTTTGTCACGTTTTGATGGTGCTATAATTTCTAAAATTTCTAGTGTGCTTCTTTCCTTTACTCAGACTTCGACGCTCTACGCTGTACTATATTTCATTTTAGTTTTTCTCTTTACTTATTTTTATACAGCTGTCACTTTCGACCCAGAAGCTCTTTCGACTAATTTACAGAAAAATGGCGCTTTCATTCCGGGTATTCGTCCGGGCGCATCAACCTCCGAGTATATTTCCAAAGTCCTGACTCGCATTACGCTCCTAGGTGCATCCTTCTTGGGATTCATCGCTATCTTACCTCTCATAATGCAACACCTCACTGGTATCCAAGCGCTGGCCCTAGGCGGCACCTCTATGCTCATCGTTGTGTCCGTGGTTCTCGATCTAATGAAAAAAGTGGATTCTCAGATATCCATGCGAGAGTATTAAACCTTGATTTTTAGGCTCAAAAAATGTATTCTTTGGATATGAATTCAAAAGCCATTGTATTTTTTGGTCGGTCCGGATGCGGCAAAGGCACGCAAGCCAAACTCCTAGTTGATTTTTTAAAGTCTAAAGGCCGAGAGGTGATTTATATAGAAACTGGTAGTACATTTCGCGAGCTTTCCAAGCAAAATACTTTGGTAGGACAAAATGTGGCAGGGATTATAAAAAATGGTTTACTGATACCAGTATTTTTGCCGATTTGGATTTGGACGGAGATTATGACGAATAAGTTCTCTGGCAAGGAAGATATGATTCTCGACGGGGTTTGTCGTCGCAAGGAAGAGGCCGTGGCCCTCGATTCAGCTTTTGATTTCTATAAGATAGAAAAACCGAACATCATTTTAATGAATGTTTCTAAAGATTGGTCTTATACTCGCATGATGGAAAGGAAACGAGCTGATGACACGGATGAGAAAATAAAAAATCGCTTGGAATGGTACGAGCGTGATGTCTTACCGTCCATAGAATATTTTCGCACCAAGGCTGGATACAATTTTGTTGAAATAAATGGTGAACAGACGGTAGAGAATGTGCATAAAGATATTATTAAGGCTCTAAATTTATAGTATGCAAGAAACAATCATCATTTCTCTCGGCGGCTCACTGATAGTTCCCGACCAAATAGATGTTGAATTTTTGAAAGAGTTTAAGGCTCTAATTCTTTCGCACGTGGCTCAAGGTAAAAAATTTGTGATTATTACTGGCGGGGGGAAGATAAACAATAGATATAATGATGCTGCTAGAGAAATCACCAGTCCTTTAGATGTAGATTTGGATTGGATAGGGATTGCGGCGCTGAAGCTAAATGCTGAGTTATTGAGGGTTATTTTTGCTGAATATGCCAATGCTAAAGTGATTGATAATTTATCAAATGATTTTCAATTTGAAAAATCAATCGTGATAGGTTCAGCTTTTGAACCCGGACATAGTTCTGATTATGATTCAATTTTAGCTGCGAAAAATCTAGGCGCAAAAAAGCTGATTAATTTATCTAACATTGATTATGTCTACGATTCGGATCCTCGTAAAAATCCAAATGCTAAGAAGATAGAGCAGATTTCCTGGACAGATTATAGAAAAATAATTCCCAAAGAATGGACATCAAGGCTTAATTCTCCATTTGATCCAACCGCTTCTGAAATGGCCCAAAGAGAAGGGATAGAAGTAGACATTCTTAATGGCAAGAATATTTCTAATTTAGAAAAATGCCTGAACGGAGAGAAGTTTATGGGAACTAAAATTTTTTAAAATCAAACTTTTTTCGGTTATGATAATTATTAAAACAAAAGAAGAAATAGAAAAACTACGCGAGGGTGGCAAACATTTAGCGACGGTGCTGTATAAAGTCAAAGATATGGTGAAGCCCGGAGTTTCTACTAAAGATTTAGATATATATGCGGAGAAGTTGATCCGTGAAATGGGAGACACTCCAGCTTTTTTAAACTATCGTCCAGCAGGCGCCCCGATGCCTTTTCCGGCATCGCTCTGTGTTTCCATCAACGACGAAGTTGTGCACGGTATCCCAAGCGCCAAGAGGATATTGAAAGAAGGCGATATTGTTTCTATTGACTTGGGTCTAAATCACAAAGGCCTTTTTACGGATATGGCTATTACCGTGGCAGTGGGCGAGGTGACCCAGGGTAGCCAAAAGCTCATGGATACGACAGAAAAGGCCTTGCAGGTGGGGATCGACGCCGCGATGGGGGGTAACACAGTCGGGGATATTGGCCATGCGGTGGAGAGCTTTGTCCGCGCTCAGAAAGGCAATGCCTATGGGATCGTAGAGGTTCTCTCTGGGCATGGGGTGGGCCGGGCGATTCACGAAGATCCCTACATTCCGAATTTTGGCAAAAAAGGCAAAGGCGAAAAATTAGTTCCTGGTATGGTGATTGCCCTAGAGCCGATGTTAAACAATGGTACGAAAAATGTAACGATAGACGACGATGGCTACACCTTTCGCACCGCTGACGGTAAAAAAAGCGCCCATTTTGAACACACTATTCTGATTACCGACGGGGAAGCAGAAATCCTAACTAAAGTTTAGTTTTTTTGATATAATTAAATCATGGAAAAATCCTTTTTTAAGGAAATGCCAAAGTTCAAGACTCCAGAAGAGGAGCTGGATTATTTGCGCGCTCATGTGGCGAAACGCGAAGAGGAATTAATTCAAATAGGACATTTTGAAAATGCCAAAGAGAACGCGGCGATTGATGTCGTGGGAGCCTACAAAGATATTGATCCTGAGGATTTGGTCCACCCCAAACATATTATCAAAGAAAAAGAGGCCGAGGGGATAGTCCTCGCCCTCAAGCCTGAGTCACATGACAGTGTCATGGAAGAGCTTTTAGGTATTGTGATTACCAAGGGTATTCGCAATGCTCTCTCGGTGGTGGAAGAGATGGGCAATCCCCATGTGGACGATGATTTTCACAGATTTTTAATTCAATATTTAAAAACCGGACAAATAATAGCTGATTTGAAAGAAGGTACGCCACTCTATAAATCTCTCAATATGACCCTTTTTGAAATAACTCTTCCACCACCTACGGAGGAGGCTGATAAGTCGAAAGGTTTCAAGGAATTCATCGGCGCCATGGAACAATTTTATGCTGGCATGCAGTCTATCTCTGTCGATAAAAAAAATGAAAAAGAAATATATTTCACGCTGGAAGTAGCTCTCAATAATGATAGCGATGCCGTAGTCATTTATGCGGGGATTCCAAACAAGTACCTAACACTATTTGAAAAGCAGATTTTAGCTTTTTATCACAATGCCAAAATTCGTGAGGTTACCGATGATTATAATATTTTCACCGATGGTGGAGCATCTGTTGGAGCTTATGCAGCTCTCGCTGAGCGTGGGGTGATGCCTATCAAGACTTATGACAACATCGAGCATGATCCAATGAATATGATCCTGAATGCTTTTTCTAAGCTGAAGACCAAGGGTGAGGGGGCAGCGATTCAGTTTGTGGTAGCCCCTGCTGGCGACAAGTTTATAAATGAATTTCACATGATATTAGATGATGTGAAAGACGGCATGTCAGTCAAACACGCGGCGGATAATTTCTATAAATTCAGCAGTGCTTTCAAAAAAGTCGGCAAGGATCTTTTGTTTGGACACAAAGAAAAGGCGCCGGAGGGGAAAAATCAAGATAAATATATGAAAGGCAGGCGCGCGGTAGACGAGGCTGTGACGGAAAAGATAGGCAACAAGATCAAGAGCAGTGTCATGAAGGCGAATATTCGGGTCATTGCCTCCGGGCAGACCAAGGAGCGCGCCGAAGCCATCCTCCAAGAGATAAAATCTTCATTCAATCAATTTACGGAAGCGGCCAGCAATTCATTTATTTTTGAAGATGTTCGTGGCAGTGATCTGAAGAAACTTTTTCATGATTTTTCCTATCGTTCTCTTTCGGCTGATAGAGTGATGCCACTTAATCTAAAAGAGCTAGCTTCAGTCTTTCACTTCCCAGTCGGTCTCGGAGGTCAGCCACAGCTCAAAGAAGCCAAGGCTGGTATCGCTCCTGCGCCGATGGAGCTTCAGAATGAGGGCATAGTCTTGGGAGTAAATAATTATCGTGGCAAAGATACGCAGGTGCACTTAGCGCGCGAGGACAGGATGAGACATTTTTATGTCATCGGTCAGACCGGAACAGGTAAGACGAATATAATGCTCAATATGATCACTCAGGACATCATAAATGGAGATGGATGTTGTTATATCGACCCACACGGCACCGACATCCAAACTATTCTTTCGCGTATACCAAAGGAACGTATAGATGATGTTATTTATTTTGATCCTGCATATACCGCGCGACCGATGGGGCTCAATATGCTCGAATATGATCCCAAATATCCAGAGCAAAAAACTTTCGTCGTCAATGAACTTATGGGCATCTTTAATAAACTTTTTGATATGAAGGTGGGAGGTGGAGCCATGTTTGAACAATATTTCAGAAATAGTGCATTTTTGGTGATGGAAGATCCGGAGTCGGGTTCGACACTTCTGGAAATCACGCGAGTGCTGGCTGATAAAGAATTCCGGGATTTGAAATTAGCGAGATGTAAGAACCCGATCATCAAACAATTTTGGGTCTCGGCTGAACAGACGACGGGGGACCAATCGCTCGCAAACTTTGTGCCATATATTTCTTCAAAGTTTGATAACTTTATTAGCAATGACATCATGCGTCCGGTGGTGCTTCAACAGAATTCTGTTTTTAATTTCCGCAAGATTATGGATGAGAAGAAAATTCTTTTAGTGAACCTATCGAAAGGCCGGCTCGGAGACATAAATGCGAATTTGATTGGTCTGGTGCTTGTCGGCAAGATTCAGATGGCGGCGCTATCGCGCGTGGATATGTTTGGTAAACCCATGAATGATTTCTATCTATACATCGACGAGTTTCAAAATGTCACGACAGATTCGATAGCTTCCATTCTCTCGGAAGCTAGAAAATACAGACTCTCGCTCAACATTGCGCATCAATATGTCACCCAATTGGAAGAAAAAATCAAAAATGCAGTTTTTGGTAACGTCGGCTCGATGGCCGTCTTTCGTGTTGGTACTGAAGATGCAACATTTTTGGAGCCGAGATTCAAGCCGACATTTTCGGCTGCTGACATTACTAAATTAGACAATTACAATGCGTATGTGAACATGTTGGTAAATGGCCAGCCCGTGAAGCCTTTCAACTTGCGAACTCTCGCCCCCGAGAAAGGCAATCCAGATATTGTAGATTCGCTCAAAGAACTTTCTTATGTTAAATATGGCCGCGACAGGGCAGAAGTAGAAGCAGAGATTATGGGAAGGTATAAGACGATGGAGTAACATGGAAGAATTTGAGATAAAATTTTTGGAAGTTGATGTGCCTGTGCTTGAAAAAAAGCTTCTTCAGATTGGTGCCAAGAAAGTAGGAGACTATGAATATAATATAGTTCTTTTTGATTATCCAGATTTAAGATTAGACAAAGATAATTCTTGGGTAAAACTGCGTACGGAGGGAGAAAAGAATACCCTATCTTTTAAAAAAAGAATAGGGGTTAAATCAAAAGATGGAAGCATCCCCGATGAGGGAATGCAAGAAATAGAAATCATAGTTGATAATTATGAAAAAACATATGAATTAATGAAATCCCTCGGATTTATAGTGAAGAGAGAAATGGGTAAAAGAAGAATTCGTTACACCAAGGGAAAAGTTGTCTATGATATTGATCTTTGGCCACAAATTCCTCCTTTTGTGGAAGTGGAAGCTGACTCTTTGGAAAATGCAAAAGTGGCAGCAGTAGAGGCTGGTTTTAATCCAGAAAAAGGATTAATTTGCTCAGCAGGCAATATCTTCATAAGATATGGATATAATCCAAATGATTATATATCTATGACTTCAAAAGGATTCATTAAAAAATAGAATTTTGCAAAATTTATCTTTTCTGTTAAGATACTCGTATGACAAAACCAAATCACGAAAAATCTTTAATAATCTTGAAACCTGATGCAGTCCAGCGTAACTTGGTGGGGGAGATCACCAGCCGCTTTGAGAGAAAGGGCTTGAAAATTATCGGCATGAAAATGATGAGTTTAGAAAACGCTATTCTAGAAGAGCACTATGCCCACATAAAAGACAAGCCTTTTTTCCCAGGCGTGAGAGATTTTATGAAAGCGTGTCCTGTGATTGTAATGGCTCTAGAAGGCATTAACGCCGTCTCTGCCATTAGATTGATTGTCGGTCCGACCAAGGCTTGGGAAGCTAATGCTGGCACAGTTCGTGGAGATTTTTCTCTATCCACTCAGTCTAATATCGTGCATGCATCGGAAACGATTGAAGCGGGGGAAATTGAAGTCAAACGTTTCTTCAAGAAAGACGAAATTTTTGAATACAAAAAAATTGACACCGACTTTGTTTACGCCGAGCACAAATAATAGTTTATAGAACTCTATGTATGAAGTTGAAGTTAAGGCACGACTCAAAGATAGAAAACTAGTTTTACAAAAATTAAAGAGTTTGGGTTGTACATTTGGGAAAGAACTTCACCAAGTAGATCATGTTTTTATAGAAGAAGGTTTGCCATTTCCGCCGCCACCTTTTTCTAATGTTCTCCGTGTGCGAAAACAAAACGATACTTATTTTTTTACTCTAAAAATTCCACAAGAGACTCGGCAAGACTGTATCGAGCGCGAGATGGAAATAAAGGATGGAGAAATGATGATAGAGATATTAAAGCTCATGAAGTGGCAGGAAGTGCCGACTGTTGATAAAAAAAGAATTAAAACCAAAGTAGGGGACATTGAAGTCGTGCTGGACGTGGTAGAACATCTAGGTAGCTTCATCGAGGCAGAGAAAATAGTAAAATCAGAGGATAGAAGTGAGAGAGTAGAAGTTCAAGACGAATTGTTTGCCTTTCTAGAAACTCTCGGTGTCGCAAGAGATGACAGAGTTATTGATGGAAAGTATGACATCATGCTTTATGAGAAGCTGAAGGGAAAATAATTTTAGAGATTATTTTTAATTATCTCAGCAACTTCTTGCAACTCTTTTTCTGGAGTAGTTTCTCTACTGCCTGGGCGATAGAGGAATTTTCTCGGTTCATATTCAGTGATTCCCTCGTCTCCTTTTTTGCGGGGCAGTACATGCAGATGAAAATGGGGGATTGATTGACCGGCCACTTCATTTTCATTCCAAGCATAATTGAAGCCTTCAGCGTTGAATGATTTTTTGAGTGCTACAACTATTTTAATTCTTAGTTCCTCTATGGCATTTTTCTCTAAGGCTGTCAGATCGTCATATTTTGCTACACATCTTTTGGGTACTATTAAAACATGTCCTGGAACGACGGGGATATTGGTAGGAAATACCCACGCCAGATCGTTACCCAAAATTTCACGATTTTTTATATCAGCATTTGAGCAATATACGCAAGGCCCCATATTTTCGCTGTTCATTAACGCAATTATAACATTATTTTTAGGGTAACCTCATTCAGAAACAGAAAATTATTCTTGTCCAGTTGCCAGAATTTTTAAAGAGCATATACTTTTAGTAGGGTTATTTCTGATTATTACCTAGAACACTAATTTATGGGAGAGTCGATCGCGTTAGACCTTGGTCTAATACGTCTCTCACCCACCTAGCTATGAGCTATGGTAATACATCCGGAATAGTCCTAAGAAGAACTCCGCTTTTGTGCGGATTTTTTCTTACCAATGTGATAAAATGCAGTAATGGACAGAAACAAGCTTGCAAAACGAATCATATACCTAATATTTTTTCTTCTCGTAACAAATTTTTTCGCAAATAAATTCTACTGGTATTTTTCGATCTGGTATTTTGATATGATTATGCACACCCTCGGGGGGTTGTGGATAGGACTTGCTTCTATCTATCTATTACCCAAGGCAGATGTTTCAGCTAAATTTGTTTTTAAAATATTATCTTGTGTGCTCTTGGTCGGGATCGGCTGGGAGATTTTTGAAATATTAGTAAATGATGTTGTCGCCCAAAATCCTTTTGATTATCTAGACACCGCTTCTGATATTTGTTTTGACCTATTTGGGGGGTTGTGTGCTATCCTGTATATACTTGTCCCGTTAAAAAATCAGCGGGCTGGAAGTTAAGAAATGAGCTTTATTATTTTAATTTTTTAATGGGATGGAAAAGACAGCCAAAGTAACATTTTGTGGAGGAACTGGCTCTGTCACAGGGGCTAATTTTCTTTTAGAGGTGGATGAAAAGAAGATTCTTGTGGATTGTGGACTCACCCAAGGAACTAAATTAGCAGATGATATCAATTGGGATCCCTTTCCTTATGATCCAAAAGCGATAGATATTTTATTTGTTACTCATGCGCATGTGGATCATTTGGGCCTAATCCCAAAGCTGATTCACGAAGGATTTCGTGGGCAAATTTATTCCACAGAGCCTACGCGGGCACTCGCGCTACCCATGCTCGAGGATACTGCGGGGATTTTGTCGCAGAATACCACGCTCCATTTAGATAAAATTTACACTCCGGAGAATATAAAATTAGCGCTCTCCTTGTGGAGCGGATTCAAATATCACCAGACTATAAAGATCACCCCAAACTTGGAAGTATCATTATTAAATGCTGGGCACATACTTGGTTCGGCCATGGTGCAGTTTACTTACAATGGCAAGAAAATTCTTTTTACTGGAGACTTGGGGAACAGTCCTTCGCCGATCCTGCCGGACACTGATAAAGTTACCGATGTGGACTATCTGATCATGGAGTCTGTCTATGGAGATCGCAATCACGAATCTCGATTCGATCGACGCAAGTTCTTAGAGGAGACAATTGAAGACAATTACAAAAGAAATGGCACACTCATCATCCCGACTTTTTCACTCGAACGTTCCCAAGAACTTCTCTTTGAACTTAATGCACTGGTTGAAAACAATCGCATACCGGTAATGCCTATCTTTCTAGATTCACCGCTTGCGATTCGCCTGACGGAAGTCTTTAAGCAATTTCGTAGTTACTTCAACGAAGATGCGCAAAAAGCAATGACGCATGACAAGTACTTGTTCAACTTTGAAGGGCTGCACAATACTCTCAAGTCTGAAGAATCTAGAATGATTAGCAACGTGCCGAATCCTAAAATAGTTATCGCTGGAAGTGGCATGTCTACTGGCGGACGCATTGTGCATCACGAGAGGCACTACTTGCCAGATCCAAACAATACCTTGCTCCTGACAGGATATCAGGCTGTAGGCAGCCCTGGTCGCCTCATCCAAGAAGGACTCAAGACGGTGCGCATCACCGGCGAAGACGTGATAGTTCGGGCGCACATTGTGACAATTACCGGATATTCTGGGCACAAAGATTCCGATGGCTTGCTATCTTTTGTGCAAGACATGCAAGACTCGGTGAAAAAAGTTTTTGTGGCTATGGGTGAACCAAAATCAGAAATGTTTTTGGCGCAGAAATTGAGAGACAACTTGGGGCTAGATGCTTATGTGCCAGAGCAGGGGAGCAGTGTCACTCTAGAGTGCTAGTAAAATATAAAAACATAGCTTTTTTCGGTACGGATTTTTTGAAGCTTAAAAAATCCTGAAGTTCTCGGCTCGTCAGCCTCGAAACCCCTACAAAAGTTATTTTTTTATATTTTTTCATATGCTATAATGTTTTTATGGATTCTTTTTTAAATACAAAGCACGGACATAATCAAATAAAAATTTGCGTTTCTGGCGCAGCTGAGACTGGTCACTGTGGTGTGGATGCCTTGGATAAGGCAAAAGAATTAGGTCGTGAGATAGCTCGGCAGGGAGCGGTGCTAGTGACTGGAGCAACGACAGGGTTTCCGCTTTGGGTGGCTATGGGACTAAAAGAAGTGGGGGGAATTTCTATTGGGATATCTCCCGCCGCATCAGAAAAGGAACATGTCGAGACTTACAAGCTCCCACTTGATTATATGGATTTGATTATGTATACCGGCTTTGGATATGCCGGTCGCGACATATTGCTCACTCGTTGTGCTGATGCGGTCATTTGTGGCTGTGGGCGTATCGGCACGATTCACGAATTCACCATTGCCTTTGAAGATGGTAAGCCTATCGGTATATTTGAAGGGCCGTGGGAAATGGGTGACCAACTCAAAGAGATTATGGAAAAAGGTCATCGTCCCAATGCAAAAATAGTCACTGGTAACGATCCAAAGAAGCTTTTGGCGGACCTGATTGTTTTAATTAAAGCTGACAAAGTAGTCGAATATAGAACTACCAAAGAATCTGTTTCAGATACGAATTAAAATTTGAAAGACTAGATTAATTATTTTGTATAAAAAATTTTATGCAAGAAGGAAAATTTGAAAGATATGAACTTAAAGCGGCGATAGGGAAGGAAGGGGAGTCTCAGGATAAGTTGAAAGAACTTGTGAAAGTAGCCTGGGAGGGTGAGGTGGTGGCAAAAGAAAAAGAATTAGGTAGAAAGCTTTCCCAAGAAGAGAAAAACGAAATTAAAATAACTCAAGAGTCTTTAGGGCGTTGGCACAGGCAGGGCCTCGTTCCTCATCCGACGACACTAGGGAATCGCTTCGGTTCTATTGCTCATCTTGCAAGTTTGATTGGTTTATCTTCCGGTCTTTCTAAACCGCGAGTAATTTACTATGCATCCAACATGGATGAGTATGCAACAGCGCTCAGATCTTATATAAAAAAACACGGTCCCACTAGGAATGAACTACTCGGCGCTGTGCGGGCCGGCAGGGTGCCGGGAGTTTCTGAAGCAATATTAAAGCATCTTGATTATTTGGGATTAGACAAAGTACATAAGGGTGGTTCAACTCAAAATAATTTTTCTGATGCTGAACTCCAAGGTTGTGTGAAAAATGCGTTTGAAGTACTGTGTCAGAGGGAAGCAAAAAGGCTGGGGAAAGATAGTCTTTCCGAAGAGGAGAGAAAGAAAGTTGTATTAAAGAGAGGGGACTATGAATTGCTTGTGAAAGACAGCTCTTTTACTGGACCTTCTGCTAACACGCTCATAAAAAGATTTGGCCCTTATTGGGACAATGTTCTCAAGAAGTCTGGTTTAACTCCTAAATACGAATAGTTTATTTTACAGCTGCCAATACTCTAGCAAAAGTTGCTGGATGATTCTCGGCTAGATCTGCAAGTATTTTACGATCCACCAATATTTTCTTCTTTGTCAGGCCATCGATGAGTTTAGAATACGTAGTGCCTAGTTCGCGAGCACCGGCGTTTATCTTGATATTCCAAAGTGTGCGGTTGTGAGACTTCTTGTCTTTTCTGTGCGCGAAAGCGTAATTACCAGCGTGTAGCAAGGCGTCTTTAGCTTGGCGCTCCTTGGTGCTGCGACCATGGCGAAAACCCTTGGTTTGTTTCAATACGCTTCTTCGTCTCTTTAATGCATGTACTCCCTTTTTTACTCTTGTCATATTATTTTAGTTATAAAGTTCTTAAAGTTTATAAAGTTGAAAGTTTAGCTGAAAGGCATTAGAAAAGACTTTGCTTTGTTTTTAATAACAAAGTTTGCGCTTTTCTTGCCAGCCAGTTGCTTGGTGCGGGACTGTTTTGCATTGAAATGGTTAAAGCCGGGCTTGCGCGCAAGAATCTTGCCATTCTTAGTGACTTTTAATCTTTTTGAAAATTGTTTTCATCATAAAATTATTTCTTCTCTATCGTCGTTGTTAAACCCTTGGGACCCTTTTTGTAACTGTCGGATATTTTGTATTCTTCGGTGATTAAATGTAAAACTCTGTCTAAACGTTCTCGTAAAAATTTTTCATCCATGTACTTTGCGCGTCCTGCCAGGAAAAGTTCTACTTTGACTCGATGTCCTTCCTTGATCCATTTGGAAGCGGTTTTGGCTTTGAGCTCTAGGTCATGGTCTCCGGTACCTATTTTTACCTGAATTCCCTTGGTCTCGGTCTTGCTCGCGCCCGCCTTGGACTTCTTTAATTTTTTGTTGGCCTCATACTGGTACTTGCCGAAATCCATCACCTTTGCAAGTGGGGGATTGGCATTTGGCCCTATCTCAATCAAGTCTAAACCCTTGCTCTGCGCGAGTTCCAATGCGTCTTTTATACTTAAAACACCGAGATTTTTATTTTCACTGTCTAAAACCCGAAGTTCCGTCGCCCGTATTTGGTTGTTTATTCTTTCACGCAATTGATATGAAGATATGATTGAACTACTAGAATATAGCCTATTAAGGCCCGAAAGTCAACAATAATCGTGTGGTGGAGATGTGGGAAATTGAATCCCAGTGCAGAAGGTTTTTGTACAGAAGTCTACATACATAGCGCGCTTTTTTGTTTAAATCAAAAAATTCTTAAACGAGCCAAATATTTTTTAATCGAGTTCTAGGTTTTCGTGAAATACTCGAACGGGTATTCCCTTATCCCGATAATATTATGCCTCATCTTATATATCGGAAGTCTATAAGAGAGACACCAAGCTCAGGCTTACGCGAAAGCTGGAGCGAAAGCAAAGTCTTTCATACCGAAGTATGGAGAGACTGCTGCCTTCACCTTGGAAGCTAATTTTGCAATTAAGCTATTGGACGAATTTTAACGAGGTTACGTCCATTCTCGGTATGCATCTATGCCAAAAGGCCTACTGTCTATGCCTTGCATCCCCAAATATTGTAAAAGAAATTATTATTTCTTTTGTCCACCAGACCTCTCTTTTCAGGAGAGGATGCCCTTTAGGGCAGGTGAGGTTTGTTTTCAAAGTTCTATCTTTCTTTATACTCTCGTCTAATCTCTCGATCTGTATCGCGTTTTTTTAGCGTCTCACGTTTATCAAACTTTTTCTTACCCTTCACCAAAGCAATTTCTACT
>JAZKJK010000018.1:0-12779 GCA_040384365.1 Patescibacteria group bacterium
GGATACAATTCGGCGGACTGTCTGGTTTCCCGACTGGAAGTGGCACCACTGCTTCAAATGCAACAATATCTGGCACTTCTGTCGTGGGTTGGGCAAAAGCTATCTCAAATGGCGGAGGTTGGGACGGTTGGATATCTCTTGCTGGGACAGGCTATGGCGTAACATTACCAAGTACGAGTTTTTCAGGCTATGCTTGGGGTGGAGATGTTGTGGGTTGGATGAGTTTTGATACCGTCACTATTAATCTTTCTCAACCGGCTGGTTCACTAATATGCGAAGGCTCAGAAGGACAATGCACTATTCCTGATGGTACTTCCACAATCATTACCTGGAGTTCCACTAACACGACTTCATGTACGGTTACACCTGGCAACTGGACTGGTGTATCAGGGAGTCACTCAACCGGTATTCTAACTGCAAATGCAGAATATGATTTAAATTGCACTGGAGGTACCCTCTCTAAACATCTTTATATCATTGTTACTATTGAACCATTTTGGAGTGAGTGGGGTACTTGTAGCGCTACTTGTAATGATGGGACTAATGGAGGAGGTACAAAGTACCGTACATGTAGTACTGGTGGTACATCCTGTGACGCAATAGATGGTGATGATAGTTCCAGCCCATGCAATGATACTCTAGCTTGCACAAATGAAGTTGGTACTTGTTCTTTAACAACTCGTAATCACTGTACCAGTGGAGACGACATAGACACAACTGATACTAGTTCTACTTGGAAATGGGATTGTAATGGTCCCGCAGGCCTTGCTCACTGTACTTTACCAAGAAGACTACCGACATTTGAAGAAAGCTAGAAAATTTTAAAAAAGTACCAAAAAATCCCCCACTGATGTTTATATCAGGGGGATTTTTTGTTATACTTAAGTGTATGCAAATAGATGAAGAGCAGTTAAAGAAATTTATTTTAGAATCCGGAATTGTTTCTCGAACGGACTTAGACTCTGCCGTAAAGTTATCCGAAACAAAAAAACAAAAATTTGGAAATATTTTACTTTCCGAAGGAAAAATATCCGAAACTGATTTGAAGCGCATGGAAGCTTTTGTGCTCGGCATACCATTCATCAGTTTGATTAATCAGAAAATTGATTTTTCGGTACTGTCTCTGATTCCTGAGCCTATTGCTCGTAATGATAATATAGTTGCTTATACTAAAAGCGAGCACGGACTAGAAGTGGCCATGCTCGATGTCGATGACTTGCCGGTCATTGATTTTATCAAGAAAAATTCTGGGCTTAAAATTCTACCGAGATTGACTGATACGGCTTCGATCAAGTCTGTGCTGGTGCAGTATAGGCAGAGTCTAAAAGCCGAATTTCAAGATCTTATTCAAAAAGAATCTTCTGATTTCTCGACTGCCGGGGGTGAAACTGAAGAAAAGTTTGGCGAGAAGTCTCCTGAAAAATCTGAATCAGAATTGAAAAAGATGGCTGAGGATTTGCCGGTTGTCAAAATTGTGGATTCTTTGATTTTTCATGCCACGATGCAAAATGCTTCCGATATTCATATTGAGCCCGGAGAAAAAGAGCTGACTGTGCGTTACAGAATAGACGGTATCTTGCATGATGCCATGGTGCTAGATAAAAACGCCGGCGCTGGCATCACGGCGCGTATAAAAGTGCTCGCCAATTTAAAATTGGACGAAAAAAGATTGCCCCAAGACGGTAGATTTAAAAAAGAACAAGATGGAGAAAAGATTTCTTTCCGTGTTTCCACTCTACCGACTTTTTTTGGAGAAAAAACAGTAATGAGAATTCTAAAAGAAACCACGCATGGCTTTTCACTCGAATCCCTCGGCTTTCATGGAGAGGGATTAGAAAGAATACACAATTCTTTGACCCAAAAGACGGGGATGGTGCTCGCGACTGGTCCTACCGGTAGCGGAAAGACGACCACTCTCTACACCATGTTAGATATTTTAAATAGGCCAGAAGTAAATATTTCCACGGTGGAAGATCCGATCGAATATCAGATGCCGAGAGTGAACCAGACGCAGGTCAAGCCGGAAATAGGATTATCTTTTGCGAATGGATTGCGGTCACTCTTGCGTCAAGACCCAGATATCATCATGGTGGGAGAAATCCGCGACGGCGAGACAGCAGGACTCGCGGTCAATGCGTCACTGACTGGGCATCTCGTTCTCTCCACTATCCATACCAATTCTGCCGCGGGCGCGATACCGCGTCTGATCGACATGGGTGTCGAACCATTCCTCATAACGGCGACCGTGAAAACAATTATTGCCCAGAGACTAGTGCGCAGACTCACTGCCACCAAAGAAAAATATTTCTTGTCAGCTGCTGAATTGAAAAATTTAGCCAAAGTTGTCGACCTAGAGAGAGTGCTGACATTTTTGAAAGCCGAAAATATCGTCGGCGCCAAAGATACTTGGGAAAAGATTCCTTTTTATAAACCAGTCAAGAGCGCTGATTCCGAAGATGGCTACTCAAATCGTGTTGGGATGCACGAGGTTTTGAAAGTCACTAGTACCATCAAGGATATGATAATTAAGGGGAGTTCTCAGGACGATGTCGAAGCACAAGCCAAAAAAGAAGGCATGATGACCATGCTCGAAGACGGGGTCTATCAAGCAGTCTTGGGGGTGACCACTTTAGAAGAAGTATTTCGTGTTGTCTCGGAGTAAAAAAATATTTATCCCATATTAAATTTTTGATTAAAATAAATGACCATTACAAATAAAAACTTAAAATTTTAATACTGGGATGCTTTTTTCATATAAAGCAAAATCACAAACAGGGGAAATTTTGGAAGGTGTTTTATATGCGGCCGATCGTTTGGCGCTCGCCCATGAATTGCGCAGTCATGGGAACACACCTCTAACAATCAAAGAAAAGAGTGAGGGTCTAGCTGATAAATTTTCATTCATTACAAATACGTTTTCCAAAGTTAGCGTCAGTCAGCAGATTATTTTAACGAAAAATTTAAGCGGCATGTTGAAAGCCGGACTGTCACTCTATCGGGCGCTGTCGGTTTTAAAAAAGCAGACGAAAAATCCCAAGCTTAATAATATTTTGATGTCTCTCTCGGGTGATATAAATTCTGGAGAGACATTATCTTCAGGGCTTGCAAAATTTCCTGATGTTTTTTCCAAACTTTTCGTATCGATGACCCGGGCGGGAGAGGAATCAGGCAATCTGGCCGGCGCTCTTTCTGATATTGGGATGAACCTCGAGAAATCACACGATTTGACCAAGAAAATAAAAGGAGCGCTTGTGTATCCAGGGGTCATTATGTGTGCGATGATTGTCATCGGTGTTTTAATGTTTGCATTTGTCGTGCCGACGCTGGCGGGTACATTCAAAGAGCTTGGGGTAGTACTACCTACTTCCACTCGCATCCTCGTATTTTTAGGTAATTTTTTCTCAAATAATTTAATACTGACTTTTGTTATTATCATAGGCGCTGGCGCTGGTCTATATTTTCTTTTCCGCGCTAAATTCATGGCTAAATATATCGATTACACCCTTATCCGGATTCCAGTTATTGGTAATTTGGCTAAAGAATTAAATACCGCTCGTACAGCGCGCACCATGTCTTCACTGCTCATCGCGGGTGTTCCCATAACTCACGCTGTAGAAATCACCGAAGATATAGTGCAAAATATTTACTACAAAGAAGTTTTACGCGAGGCTAAAGATGGTGTCGAAAAAGGTTCACCATTTTCAGAAGCTTTTTCTACCAACACAAAATTATATCCGGTGATGATGTCAGAGATGATCCAAGTCGGAGAAGAAACAGGTAAATTGTCAGATATGCTACTCGAGATTGCTTTGTTCTATGAAGGAGAAATCGAAGCTAAAACTAAAAATCTTTCTACAATTATTGAACCGGTGCTTATGATTATAATTGGTTCTGCGGTCGGCTTCTTTGCTATTTCAATGATTTCACCGCTTTATTCGATTTTAGGTAGCATAAATTAATGAAAAATCTTTACAAAAAAGGAATCACGGCGATAGAGATCTTGGTGGTGGTAGCTGTTGTGGGCATTATAGTCTCGGTAGTCATACCGAGATTTTCGCAAATCAGAGAAAATGCTGTGTTAAAAGCTGCTACCGAGGATGTCCTGTCTTCGATCAATAAGGCCAAAAGCCAGACGCTTTCGTCTTTGAATTCTTCGGAATACGGAGTGCATTTCCAGTCTGATGAAGTTATAATTTTTACAGGCAAAGTTTTTTCCTCTTCGGCATCGAGCAATCAGACGATCAGCATCACTCCACCGGCCACTATTTCCAATGTGAATTTTGGAGGCGTGAGCAGTACTTCTGGAGATATGTATTTCAATCGCATCTACAATGCTCCGAGCACGACTGGTACGATTACCATCTCGACACCGACCTTTTTAAAAATTATTACCATATATGCGACTGGTGTAGCGAGTGCGAATTAAATGAAAAAAAAATTACAACAAAAAGGTTTTATGATGATAGAGATACTGATCGCAGCATCTATAATCAGTGCTTCTGTGGTGGCCGCCATGGCCGTCGCTCAAAAGTCCGTATATGTTTCTTTTAAAGCCTTTCATGTTTCTCAAGCGGCTTTTTTACTAGAAGAAGGCGCAGAGGCGGTACGCATAACCCGCGATAATGCTTGGACGAATATTTCCAACCTAACTGCTGGAACGATTTATTATCCGACTTTTGCTGGAGGGACGTGGACATTGTCTACGACGAGTAATACAGTCGGGATTTTTACACGTAGTGCCACTGTCGCGAGTGTCAGTCGTGATAATACGACGAAAGACATTGTGAGTTCGGGGGGTGCAGTAGATAGTGGTACGAAGTTAGTTACTGTGACAGTGTCTTGGCAAGAGGGAGGTGTGACTGTTTCCAAAACTTTGCAATTTTATATTTCTGATATTTTTTCATAAATAAATTTATGTACAAAATAAATAAAAAGAATAAAAAAGAAAATGGCTACGCGTTACTAGAACTCCTCTTCTATGTTTCTTTTTTTGCTGTTCTATCGATAGTAGTTATCAATTCAATGATCCTGATGACCAAGTCTTTTCGTGAGACCACATTACAGGCCGAGCTTTTACAAAGCGGGGGAGTCATGGAAAGACTCTCGAGAGAAATCAGGCAGGCTAACAATATAACTTCTATCAGCGGGAGTGACTTAAAGCTCGATACTACATATGGTGCTGGAGTAGCTAAAACCGTGGAGTTTGCGCTCTCGGGCACGGACATACATTTTTTGGAAAATGATATTTTGACTGGAAATTTGAATACACCCAATATAGTCGTCACCGGTCTAACTTTTACCCAGGTGACCACCACGGTGGGTCAGGCCGTCAAGATCACCTTGTCGGTTCGTTCCAGCAACGACAGCTTGAATCGAGTTGTAGATTTTTATGACACGATCGCGTTACGCGGGATTTATTAGTCATGACCCATTCAATAAAAATTCAGGGTCATGGTGAGGAAAATCGAACCATGAAAAATAATTTTATAAAATTTAAGAGACAATCTGGATCAGCGATGTTAATATCGGTCGTGTTTTTCCTTTTTATAATTCTAGCAATTATCGGGGGACTAGTCTCACCGACGGTGCGTGAGTTTCAAAATGCCAATGTGAATTTAAATTCTAAAAAGTCGTATTTTCTAGCTGAGTCCGGCGGGGAAGATGCATTTTATAGGATCAGAAATAATATGGCGATAGATAGCAGTGAAACAATCACTCTCGATTCTAATTCAACCACCACGACCATCAGCAATCTTTTCGATGGTAGCAAGCAAATCACATCTCTCGGAGATGTGTTGAGTTTGCAAAGAGAAACGACTTTAATATTAAGAACTGGAGCTGGTACAGTATTTAAATATGGCACTCAAGCTGGTCAGGGGGGATTTGTTTTTCAAAATAATTCTTATGTAACCGGTAGCATATATTCCAACGGCGACGTCCTCGGTTCCAATGGGGCCTATATCACTGGAGACGCATATGCAGCAGGTAGCACCGGACTAATCGATGACATTTGTGTCGGTGGTGTACAGACGGGCAGTACTTGCGCTGGTACTCCTACGGGGAATGCGCACGCACACACCGTTACAGATTCTGATGTTACCGGCACTGTTTACTGCCAGACTGGATCTGGAAATAATAAAGCGTGCAACACATCAGAAGAAGATCCGGTGGCTCAAGATTTGCCTATCACTGATAGTGAGATAGCACAGTGGCAAGCTGATGCGACGAATGGAGGCACGACTACTGGGAATGTGACTATTTCCACACCCACCACCCTTGGTCCTGTAAAAATAATAGGCAATTTGACTGTGGATGATACGTTGACCATTGCCGACACCATATATGTTACGGGGAATGTCATCATAAATTCTATTTCTGGAGGTCAATCACCACCGCCATCCGTGAAATTAAATTCTTCTTATGGATCCACTTCGGGCATAATCATTGCTGATGGTTATATAATTTTAAACAACGGTGTGATTTTTGGAAACTCTGGCACTGCGGGTAGTTATATCTTGCTCTTATCGACTAGCACTTGTGATGCCAGTGTTGCCGACAGTCCATGTAATGGAATTAATGCGATAGAAGTCAGCAACAATTCTAGTATCTCGATTGTGAATGCACAACAAGGCACAGTTTATTTCAGCAATAATGCCAGCGTCAAGGAAGCTGTCGGCAAAAAAATAGAATTAAAAAATGGTGTTGGTATTAGCTACGGTACCGGACTTATCAATGTGAATTTTACCAGTGGGCCTTCAGGGTCTTGGTCTATCAGTAGCTGGGGAGAAACAGAATAAGCTGGGTTGTAGGTTTTGGGGGCTAGGTGCTAGAATAGGACAATGTCAAAGAAAGGTAAAATAATCATCGGTAATTGGAAAATGAATCCGTCCACGGCCAAAGAAGCAGAAAAACTTTTTTCTGTTGTAGTACAAGGCGTATCCGCTATTAAAAAGACCGAAATAGTTATTTGTCCTCCGTTTGTATATCTAGAAAGGCTGAAAAAACTTTCCAGAAAAATAAATTTGGGCGCTCAAGACGCTTTTTGGGAAGAGAAAGGAGCTTTTACCGGCGAAGTTTCTGCCGATATGCTCTCCAATCTCGGTGTGAAATATGTGATACTCGGGCACTCAGAGCGGAGGGCGATGGGGGAGAATAATCTTGATGTTAATAAAAAAATAAAGGCCTCACTCGCGGCGGGGCTGACGCCAGTTCTCTGCGTGGGAGAAAATATGCGAGATGAAAGTCATGGGTATTTTAATTTAGTCAAGGCGCAACTCGAAGAGTGCCTCGACGGCATAAAGAAAGAATTAATTTCCAAAGTTATCATCGCTTATGAACCAGTCTGGGCGATATCGAGTACTATTAATCGTCATGATGCGACTTCTGCCGATTGCAGAGAGATGTCTATATTTATTCGCAAAGTTCTTTCTGACAAGCTCGGCGTTAAAATGCAAACACCCAGAATTCTTTATGGAGGGTCAGTAGACGACAAAAGCGTAGGTGATTTTCTGAGAGATGGCGGAGTAGATGGAGTCTTGGTGGGTCGGACGAGTTTAGATGGAGCTAAATTTTCTGAAATTGTAAAAATATGCGAGGCATTGAACAAATAAAAGATCTAGAAGGTAAAACTGTAATTTTGCGTGTAGATTTTAATCTACCAATGAATGGTGGAGAGGTAGAAGATGATTTTAGGATAAAAAAAGCGTTGCCAACGATTGAATTTTTGCAAAAAAAGAATGCAAAGATAATTTTAATTACACATCTAGGTAAGGGCGGGGAGACGCTTGCGCCGGTGGCCGAAGTTTTAAATAAATTCATAAAAGTAAAATTTATACCGTATGTTATAGGCGAGGAAGTGCAAAAAGCTGTTACTGAGATGCAAAATGGAGAGATAATACTGCTAGAGAATTTGAGGAATGAAAAAGGGGAGCAAGAGAGTGATAAAATTTTTGCTGAGAATTTAGCAAAATTGGCCGACATTTATGTGAATGAATCTTTTCCGGTTGATCATCGGGGGGATGCATCTATTGTGCTCCTGCCGAAAATCCTACCAAGCTATGCCGGACTGCAGCTATCTCTAGAGGTGGAGAAGTTGTCACTGGCTTTCCAAAATCCACCGCAGCCATTTCTCTTTATTCTAGGTGGTGCCAAGTTTTCCACTAAAATGCCTCTAATTGAGAAATATTTAGAATTAGCAGATCAAGTTTTCATCGGCGGAGCTTTGGCGAATGATTTTCTAAAAGCCAAAGGTTATGAAGTGGGCAAATCGCTCGTCGATGATACCAATTATGGTATTGAAAAAATACTGCAAAACAAAAAATTGATCTTGCCGGTTGATGTCGTGGTGAAAAAAGTGACAAACTCTGCGATAGCAGAGTTTGTCACAAAAAAAGTTAGTGAAGTAGAAAAAGATGAAATTATTTTAGATGTTGGGGCAGAAACAGTAAAAAATTTAGCTTCAATGATTGAAAAATCAAATTTAATTCTCTGGAATGGACCGCTCGGCAAATACGAAGATGGCGGGGCAGAAGCCACGAAAGAAATATTAAAATTAGTCGCGAATTCTAAAGCTGAAAGCATCATCGGTGGCGGGGATACCGTCGCGCTCATAACGGATACAAAAATGGGGGAAAGTTTCTCTTTTGTTTCTACCGGCGGTGGCGCGACGCTAGATTTTCTAGCCAACGGAACCCTCCCAGGCATCAAAGCGCTTGAGTAGTACCACTTTTCTTTTGTCCAACTTTTAACTTTTGAGTTATGAAAAGATAAAACCATAATAACCACGGCCGTGTCCATTGTGGTCATATCTATTCCACCATCTTTTACATATGTTCGAGATAGTAGACATACTTTATTCTTGTGCTAGGTCTTGCCTAACGCGAGTACTTAGGATTTAAAATCAATTCTTTGAGATCGTCTAAAGAAAATATAATCGATGATAAAAGCTGATATTATAATAAAAATTATTGATTGAATCACCCACGTCATCAAGAATTGCCTAGATGGTGTATTTCCTGAAATTGGTCCTTTTTTCACATCATCAACTGAGATTCTCGATATTGATTCATCCATACTAATACTCGTCAAAAAGGCTGTGGTTGGCCATACAAAAGAATAAGAAAGGGCCTTAGTGTGGTCAATTGAAGTAGATTTAAAATATTTAGGAAATCTTCCACTAGTATCTTCTTCCTCTTTCATAACTACAACATTTACAAGGCCCGATCTCTCAATTTGTGCTGGAACATTTACAGCGGGAATCCAAAGAAAATAGAATAGGACCAACATAACGGGAATGGTGAATTTGCGAGACCATTTTTTGCTTATTTCATGCCTATTGATATACAATTTGGCGATAATAAAAGCAAAGAGTAAATAAAAAATTATACCTCCCAAAACAGTTACTCCGTCTGGCAAGAAAAGTGATGACATCCTAAATAAAAAACCTGGTATTAAAACAATAAAAGATATGAACGGAGCTTCACAAATATCATTACTTGACCAGCTGAAGTCACAAATAAAAAGACTTGCCAAGCTCAAAACAAAAGTTATGAATAGGATAAGAAAAAAAACATTTACTAGCGACTTATTTTTAGGTGTAGATATTTCATTATTCATGATTTATATATAAAAATTAATAATAACACTTGCATGTCAGATTGCTTAGAATCATATCATAATTATACCATATGTCTTTAAGTGAGCCCTAATTACAGAGGATTACCCTTTGTAATTTTAAAGCTCCTGAGTGATTTTTTGAGCAGTTTTCTTTAATTTCTCGTCAGTCTCTCTTTTGTAATCATGAGATGAAATATAGCCCTCATATTTTTCAAAATATTTATCTATGTTTGAGTGTAGTGGTTTCCAGTCTGGCATTTTTGTCCCGTGCATCGGGAAAAGTTTTGCATGAATATGATCTACTCCAAATCCTTCAAAGATCATTCCAGTTCTACCGACGTCTTCAAGATTTGCGTCCAAAAGTTTTCCTACTTTTTTTGAGGCAATAACTAATTTATTTAAAACATCATCTGGTAGGTTGAAGGCATAGCTAGGGTAATGTTGTTTTGTTATGACAACACTGAACCCTTCAGTATTTGGAAATGGGGTTAGAAAAGCGAGGTGTTCTTGATCCTCCCATATTTTGTAACATGGCGCTTCTCCTTTTACGATCTTGCAAAAAATACAGTTGTCCATGCGAAATATTATAACAAAATATGCTAAAATTTGCTCTATGTCTGAATTACTTGATATTTTGCTTGAAAAGAGAGGGGTTACAATTGAACAAAAAGAGATCTTTTTGAATCCAGATTATGGGAGAGATTTTCATGACCCATTTTTAATGAAAGACATGGAAAGAGCCTGTGTGCGGCTATATGAGGCGATAGAGAACCAAGAAAAAATAATTATTTATGCCGACTATGATTGCGATGGCATACCTGGGGCGGTGATTCTAAATGACTTGTTTAAATTAATCGGATATAAAAATTATGAAGTCTATATTCCGCAAAGAAATTCTGAAGGCTACGGACTGAATCTGGAAGCTATTAAACAATTTGCCGAGTCCGGCGTAAAACTTTTAATAACTATTGACCTCGGCATTACTGCGGTGGCGGAAGTGGCGCAGGCGGAGGTGGATGGGATTGATGTGATAATTACCGACCACCACTTACCGCAAGAAACTCTACCTCGGGCTTATGCAATTTTGAATCCGAAATTAGGTGATTATCCAGAGAGGATGTTGTGTGGCGCAGGGGTGATGTTTAAATTTGTGCAAGGTTTTTTGAAAAAATACGGGGAATATTTTAAGGTCAGAGACGGCGCAGAAAAATGGATGCTCGATATGGCGGGTCTAGCGACTCTCTCTGATATGGTTCCTCTTACAGGAGAGAATAGAGCTATAGCTCACTTTGGGATGAAAGTTTTCAAGAAATCTCCGCGACCAGGATTGCAAAAGCTTCTAGCAAAAATGAACATTGATCAGAGGCACATCTCGCCGGATGACATTGGTTTTATGGTTACTCCTCGTCTCAACGCTGCATCGCGTATGGATAATCCGATGCGGGCATTTGAATTATTGGCTACTGAGGACGAGGTGCAGGCTGGCACACTCGCGAATCATTTATCTAAAATTAATGATGAGCGGAAGGCCATTGTCACCGTCATTATGCGTGATGTAAATAAAAATTTGCATAAAAAATTTGAAAGTGGAGAGCTTCGAGAAGTCATAGTCGTTGGGCATCCAGAGTGGCGTGTCGGTATCCTCGGGCTAGTGGCCGGCAAGATATGTGACGAGCACGAGAGGCCCGTGTTTGTCTGGGGCAAGGACGAGAATGATTGCATCAAGGGTTCTTGTCGGAGTGATGGTTCGGTATCGGTAGTGGAGCTCATGACGGCGACGAGAGAATCATTTATAGATTTCGGTGGGCACGAGCTCGCTGGAGGCTTTACGGTGCATAATGACAAGATTCATTTTTTGGAAGAGGCTCTGTCTCTCAATTTTAATAAAATAAAAAGAAATAAATCTGAGAGTGTGACCAATCACGATATTGAGTCGAGCTTGGACGTAGTGAATATGAAAAATTGGCGTGAAATAGAACATCTGGCTCCTTTTGGGTTCGGTAATCCGAAACCCGTCTTTCTTTTTAAAGGCGTGAAGATAGAGAAACTTAAAAAATTTGGCAAAAATGGCTCTGGCGAGCACTTGGAAATTATTTTTTCTGACGGCAAAGCGAAAGCAGTGGCCATTTCTTTTTTTTCCAATATCGATTCTTTTAAAAATCAATTGTCCGAAGGACTGGCGGTCGACCTACTAGCCACTTTTGACCTATCTAGATTTAGGGGGAGAGAAGAGTTAAGATTGAGAATAGAAGATATAATATAATTATGAAAAATACTGAAATAAAAATATATACCGATGGTGCGGCCAAGGGCAATCCTGGAAGTGCTGGCTGGGCCGCCGTCGTTTTGCTTTCCCAAAACTCTGGCGAGCCAAGAGTGTTAGTTGAAATTGGCGGAAGGAAAGATCATGCGACCAATAATCAGATGGAACTAACAGCGCCGATAGAAGCCTTGAAATATCTAAAGAAAATCTCCGCAAGGCAAGGCCTTGCGGAGATAGAAATTGTTTCTGATTCAAAATATGTGATCTTGGGGATTACCGAATGGATTTTCAATTGGCAGAAAAATAATTGGCGGAATGCCGCTAAAAAGCCAGTGATGAACAAAGGACTCTGGGAGGAACTATATGCTCTGACCCAAGAATTAAAGCCAAAGTGGACTTATGTGAAGGGGCACAATGAAGATGTGTACAATGACCGCGCCGACCTCATCGCCACAAGTTTTGCAGAGGGTGAGCCAGTCAAATTAATAAATGAGAGATAGAATTTTCTATTCAATATGTTTTGGTTTTATTCTGGGAGTGCTTGTGCGCTCTTTTTTATTTGTAAATTTATATTTACTTCTACTTATTCTACTATTAGTAGTAGCATTACTCTTCTACTTTAGCGTACTAAAGAACTTTAGTTTGGTAAAGTGCCGCTTCGATATAATATCGGCGGTTTTTGTTTTAGCTCTTTGCCTTGGAATTTTTAGATTTAATATGGTTGATGTTCCGGCGCCGATCATTTTCGAATCGCAAGTGGGACAAAAAGTATCTTTTTCGGGGAAAATCATGGACGAGCCGAGTCTTGGAGAAAGTAATCAAAAATTAACTATAAGGACGGTCCTTAAAGAAGCTTCCCCAAGGACCGTCCTTGAAATGTGTTATAATTAAATTATGAAGT
>JAZKJK010000018.1:12789-22918 GCA_040384365.1 Patescibacteria group bacterium
GATCTTAGTATCCACTTCTCTAGACGAAGATTATAAATACGGCGATGAAATAAATTTCACAGGGACATTAAAAAAGCCGGGGAACTTTATTACTGATCAGGGCAAAGAATTTGATTATATAAATTTCTTACGAAAAGATGGGATTTATTATGTAATGAGTTACGCAGATGTTGAAGTAATTTCGCGAGGGAATGGGAATAAAATAAAGAGTATTTTATTTTCTATTAAAGATAAGTTTTTGAGTAAAATGAATTTAGCAATTTCTCATCCAGAGCATCTTTTGATGGGTGGTCTTATTTTGGGTGAAAAAGCTTCTTTTAGCCAAGAATTAAGGCAGAGTTTTATTGATACTGGGACGATACACATTGTAGCTTTGTCAGGTTATAACATCACAATAGTCGCTGAATGGTTTATGAAATTGTTTACTTTTTTACCCATGAATTTAGGCATCGGTATGGGTATTTTTGCAATTCTGCTTTTCATATTGATGACAGGTGCAAGTTCTACGGCGATACGGGCGGGCATAATGGCGACGCTTGTGCTCGTCGCTCGGGCGACTGGTAGGAATTATGATGTCGCCCGAGCGCTCGTCCTCGCAGGTGTGTTTATGATTTTATTAAATCCTTTTGTGCTCGTGTATGATGTTTCTTTTCAACTTTCTTTTATCGCGACTGTCGCCGTGATATTCTTGGCGCCGAGAATTGAGAAATATTTTTTATGGGTGCCCGACTATTTTAAATTGCGGGATATAATATCCGTCACTTGTGCCGCTTATATTTTCGTTTTGCCTTTCATTCTTTACAAAATGGGCAACCTTTCTATCGTCGCTTTGCCAGCTAATGTGCTCATTCTTCCTTTTATACCTATTACAATGATTTTCGGTTTTCTCACGGGCTTTGCTGGGCTTATATGGTATGTGCTCGCCGTACCTTTCGGATATATTTCCTATCTATTCCTGCATTATGAATTAAGTATCATAAGTTTCTTCGCGGATCTGCCATTTGCCGCGTTCTCCTTCCCAGATTTTCCCTTATTTTTAACGATTTTAATCTATATCTATTTTATTTATAGACTTTTTGGCAGAAATATCAAAAGTTTTTTTATTGAGCCTTCTTAAAGTTTTCCTCTATCACTTCCCAGTTTAGGTTTTCAAAAAATGCTTCTACGTATTTTTTCTTTTCTGAAGTCGGATAGTCATATATATACGCATGCTCCCACATATCAATGCCGAGTATCCAATCTAGCCCGTTTAATTGCCCTAAATGCTGTTCGTCTACCCAAGCAGGGATAAATTGCTTTGTTTCCTTATCCCAATATAATATTGCCCAACCGATTCCACGAGTCATAGCTAGGGCTTTAAACTCAGAAGCATCAAAAGATGACATTTGTTTTTCTATGGCTACTTTAAGCTGGGAATTTACTGGTAAAGGTTTTGCTCCACCCTCTAAAGACTTGAAATAATATTCATGATTTCGCATTCCATTGAATTCAAAACCAAATCTTCTTTGTAGTTCACCCATCACATAAGCATTTTTTTCAGGGTCAGCCGCCAGTTCGCCTATCTTTTCCACGATTAAGTTTGAATTTTTAACATAACCAGCATAGAGCTTTAAGTGTTCCTCAATGTTTTTAGCCGATATGCCTTTTAATGCCCCGATATTAAATTTTAATTCTTCAAATTTTTTCATATATTTAGCTCTTAGTAATATGTTAACATTATAGCATGCTTGAAAATTGCAAGAAATATAGCCCTCTTATTTTCACTCTAATTCTTTTTGTATTTGTATCTTGCCTTTTCTATCAAGACTTTCAAAATTCTCACAGAGGTCTGACATTTGCAATGTTGGATGTCGGTCAAGGTGATGCTCTTTTCATCGAGTCGCCGACCGGCACGCAGATCATGTTTGACGGAGGACCGGCGCGTAGTGTCTCGGGTCCACTCTCTAGAGTAATGTCTCCATTTGATCGGAAGATAGATGCTATCGTGATTACCAATCCGGATGCGGACCACATCGGTGGATTTTTAGATATTTTGAAAAATTATAAAGTAGGAGAAGTTTTTGAATCTGGGACTATCAATGACTCCAAAATTTATCAAAATTTAAAACAGGAAATAAAAAATAAAAATATTCCAAATATTTTAGCGAAAAAGGGGATGAGACTAGATATCGGGGGCGGGGTAGTGATTGATATTTTATTTCCAGATAGAGATGTTGCTACTTGGTCTACAAATGATGGTTCAATTATCGCGAGACTTTCTTATGGCAAGACTTCTGTGATGCTGACCGGTGACTCTACGATGCTGACCGAGAAAATAGTGCTTGCCGGAAGTCCTGCGAGTACGATCAAAAGCACTATTCTGAAAGTTGGACACCACGGCTCGCGGACTTCAACATCACATGACTTTGTGCAAGCTGTTTCGCCTTCTTATGCTCTCATTTCAGACGGGAAAAATAATAATTATGGTCATCCACATCAAGATACTCTAACTACGCTGACCTCTTTTGGCGTCAAGATTTTTCGGACTGACTTACTAGGGACAATTATATTTTCTTGTGATAAGATGGGTATATGCGAGACAAACTAGTAGAAAAGTTGATTAAAGGCGAAGAAAAGAGGCAGAGAGATGGCTTGGAACTTATTCCATCCGAGAATTATGTTTCCGAGGATGTTTTAAAAGCGAATGGCTCCGTCTTCACAAATAAATATTCTGAAGGCTATCCAGGGCGTAGATATTATGGGGGACAGGAATTTACCGATGGCATTGAGCGTCTAGCCATCGAGCGTATTTGTAAATTATTCAATTGTAAATTCGCCAATGTCCAGCCGCACTCTGGCGCTCCGGCGAATTTGGCCGTCTATGCCGCACTACTTAGCCCTGGCGACACAGTTTTAGGAATGGATCTCTCCCATGGCGGGCATCTCACTCATGGTCATCCGATGACCCTACCTGCCAAAATATATAAATTCGTTACCTACAAGATGAAGAATCCTGAGACGGGAGAGATTGATTATGAAGATATGCGCAGGGTAGCGTTAGAAACTAAACCCAAATTAATTATCGCTGGATTTTCTGCTTATCCGAGAACCTTGGACTATAAAAAGTTTGTGGAGATTGCTCGGGAAGTCGGCGCGATAACCATGGCTGACATGGCCCACATCGCTGGGCTCATCGCCGCCGGAGTACTTCGCAATCCATTTGATGATGGTTTTGATATTATTACCTCTACTACGCACAAGACGCTTCGTGGTCCGCGTGGGGGAATAATTCTCACTCGTGAAAATGAAGAGATAGCCAAGAAGATCGACAAATCCATTTTCCCCGGCATCCAAGGCGGACCTCACATGCACATCATCGCTGCTAAAGCCGTCGCGTTCGGTGAAGCTATGACGCCAAAGTTTAAAAAGTATGCAGCGCAGGTCTTGAAAAATGCTAAAGCGATGGCGGAAATTTTAAAGAAAAACAAAATTCGCATGATCGGCGGTGGCACCGACAATCACCTTATTCTGGCTGATGTTTTTGGTTCTTTAGGTGTGACGGGCAAAGAAGCTCAGACGGTGCTCGATGAAGTGGGTATCACATTAAATATGAATTCTATTGCGGGGGACACGAGGAAACCCCTCGATCCTTCAGGAATAAGGTTTGGCACACCAGCTATCACCACTCGAGGTTTCAAGGAAAAAGAATGTGCGAAGGTAGCCGAGCTGATGATAAGAGTTCTAAAAAATAAAGACGATAAAAAATTAAAAGAATCAGTACATAAAGAAATAAAAGCTCTGGCTAAAAGATTTCCGATACCAAAAAGATTTGTGTAAATAATTTATGGAACTACAAGTCGGAGTGAAAATAATTTTACAGAATAAGGAAGGAAAATATCTTGTGCTATTTCGCTCATTTGAAAGTAAACCAAAACCTCACAGGGAGTATTGGGATATGCCCGGTGGACGGATTAATCTTGGCTTTCCACTTTTTGAAAATTTAAAAAGAGAAGTTATGGAAGAAACCGGACTTGAAATTACGGGTGAGCCGAAATTAGTCACTGCGCAGGATATTTTAAAAGACAAACACGTTGTCCGTCTGACCTATTCAGGTTTTGCTGATGGGGAAGTTAGACTAAGCGAAGAACATTCAGACTATAAATGGCTAAGTTTGCAGGAAATTTCAAATCTAGAACCCATAGATTCATATTTCAAAGAAGTCCTCACCAATTCTTTAGTCTGAATTAGTTTTCAATTTAGCTCTTTTTCTGCTATATTTTATAGATGAAGAAACGTGGCAAATTGATAGTTGTAGATGGCACAGATGGCTCGGGCAAGGCGACACAGGTCAAGCTTTTACAGGCGCGTTTGATGGAGGAAGGGTGCAAAGTTAAACTTTTAGACTTCCCTGAATATTACAAAAATTTCTTTGGTCAATTCATCGGGCATTGTCTATCAGAGCAATATTATAATTGGATAAATATCCATCCTAAAATAGCTTCCATCGCTTATGCAGCAGATAGGTGGGAATCTGCAAAAGAGATAGAAGGGTGGCTCAAGAAGGGTTATATTGTTTTATCAAACAGATATGTGAGTGCAAATCAAATTCATCAAGGTGGAAAAATTGTAAATAATAAAAAAAGAGAAAGTTTTATCAAATGGCTGGATGAAATGGAATATAAAGTTTTCAAAATTCCTCGGCCAGACACAGTTTTTTACTTAAATGTTCCGATGAGTATTATTTTGAGATTAATAAAAGAACGCAACAAGAAAGTTTTCCGTGCATATACGGGCAAGAGGAAGGACATTGTGGAAGGAAATATCCCATATCTATCAAATTCAAACAAGACTGGCCTTTGGCTGGCCAAAACCCAAACGGGTTGGATTAAAATAGAGTGCGCACAAGACGGTCAAATAAAAACTCGCGAAAGTATACACGAAGAAATTTACGCAAAGATAAAAAAAATAATTAAATAAAAAGATCAGCATGAAAATAAAAGTTAAAAAACTCAAAGAAGGGGCGAAATTACCGACATATCATCATCCAGGAGACGTGGGGATGGATTTGTATTCGATGGAGACAGTGACAGTCAAACCTGGTGAGCACCACCGTTTTTGGCACGGCTTTGCGCTTGAGTTCTCTGAAGGTTATGGGTCGATTATTATGGATAAAAGTAGTATTTCTAAAGCAGGACTCGCTCATATTGGCGGGGTTTTTGATGCGGGATACAGAGGGGAATACAACACGCTTTTGGTAAATTTATCTGATAAGAGCTATACTTTTGAGGAGGGTGATAAAGTTTCTCAACTTGTGATATTGCCTGTAGTTATTGGTGAGTTAGAAGAAGTTGATATATTGAGCGAATCTGCTCGCGGTGAAGGAAGGTTTGGTAGTACAGGGAAAAAATAATGGAGCAAAAAATACAAAATTTAATAAGAGATGCTCTAAAGAATCTAAACATAGAAGCTAGTAATGTTGTCTTAGCACATCCGGCTGATTTAGTCCGCGGGGATTATTCTACAAATGTGGCGCTTGCTATCGCCAAAAGTGTGCAGAGTAATCCCAGAGCGCTCGCTGAAAAAATTGTTGCCGAAATATTGAGGTTAAACGTAGATAAAAGCATAGAGAAAGTAGAGGTGGCCGGAGCAGGGTTTATAAATTTCTATTTATCACGCCAGTTTTTTGCTAAAAGTGTTGAAGAAATTTTAAATCAGGGAGAAAATGTCGGGAAAAATAATATTTTGGCCGGTAAAAAAATAATGGTTGAGTATACCGACCCGAATCCGTTCAAACCTTTTCATATAGGGCACTTGATGACGAATGCAATAGGTGAATCAGTGGCGAGGATTTTAGAACACTCTGGCGCGGAGGTCACACGAGCGAATTATCAGGGTGATGTGGGGCTTCATGTGGCAAAGGCTATCTATGGGCTTTTGCAAAATGAAAAATTACAAAATAAGACAGGCTCTCATAATTTACAAGCAGCTAATATTGGGCGAGCATATGCTATGGGCGCAGAGGCTTATGAAAACGATGATAATAAGAAAAAAGAAATAGATGAAATAAATAAAAAAGTTTACATCAAGAGTGATAAAAAAATAAACGACATATATGATTGGGGGTTTAAAGTAACAATGGATGCTTTTCAAGATTTATATGAAATGCTCGGTACAGAATTTGATTTCTATTTCTTGGAAAGTCAGATGGCGCCAATAGGAGAGCGAATTGTAAAAGATAATTTAGATAAACTCATAGATGCTCCAAACAGCAAAATGATTTTTGAAAAGTCCGATGGTGCTATTGTATTCAAGGCTGAAAAATATAACAAAGAAGGTGAGCCCAAGCTTCACACGAGAGTTTTTATTACTTCCGGTGGACTACCTACATATGAGACCAAGGAGCTCGGACTGACTGAAGAGAAATTTAAAACAGAACCAAATTTATATCTTTCCATCATTATTACCGCCAATGAGCAAATGGATTATATGAGGGTAGTTGCTAAAGCTGTTTCATTGATCCATCCTGAACATGAGAAAAAGATGAAACACATTACGCACGGGATGATGCGATTTGCGTCGGGAAAGATGGGTTCCAGAAAGGGTAATGTGATCACTGGTGAATCTTTATTAAACGATGTCCGCGATGAGATTTTGGAAAAAATGACGGATAGAGAATTTTCTAATACAGAGCGAGAAAAAATTGCTTCGGATGTCGGTGTGTCTGCGATAAAATATTCTATATTAAAACAATCCACCGGCGGGGATATCGTCTACGACCTTGAGAGTTCTATTTCTTTTGAAGGGGACTCTGGTCCATACCTGCAATATTCCTATGCCCGCGCGAATTCAGTTTTAGAAAAAGCAAAAAAAGAAAACATCTTGCCCGACCCGCATGCTTTCCCATCTGATATTTTTGAAGTGGAAAAGTTATTGTATAAATTCCCTGAGATTGTTCTGCGCTCTGCATCCGAATACGAACCGCACTATATTGCAAACTATTTGATAGAAGTTGCCCGCGCCTTCAACAGTTTTTATGGTAATAATTTGATTATAGATAAGGCAGATAAATCTTCATCTTACAAAGTCGCCCTAACTTTCGCCTTTACTTTTGTCATGAAGATAGGTCTGCACCTCCTCGGCATCGAAGCTCCGGAGAAAATGTAGCATGACTCCAAAATGACTCAAAGCCAAGCATTAAATATTTTAAAAACTGGCGCGAATGTTTTTCTGACTGGCGAGCCGGGGGCGGGCAAGACCCACACGATAAATAATTTTGTGCGCTATTTGCGTTCTTGTGATGTAGAACCCGCTATTACAGCCTCGACGGGTATAGCTGCGACGCATATCGGTGGAATGACGATCCACTCGTGGAGTGGTATCGGCATTAAAACAAAATTAGATAAATATGATTTAGATAAAATAGCGAGCAGTGAATATATCAACAAGCGTGTTCACCGCACACGAGTATTAATTATAGATGAAATTTCTATGCTCTCTACAAATATGCTTGATATGGTGGATATGGTGTGTCGGGAGATAAAACAAAATAACGATGCCTTTGGTGGGATACAAATTGTGATGGTTGGAGATTTTTTTCAGTTGCCTCCAATTATCAAAAGAGATTTTAGAGAAGAAAAACAAAACTCTTTAATTTTAAAAATTGAGCATGTTAATACTAATTCGGGAGATTTTGCTTTTGGCGCGGGAGCTTGGGAGAGAGCTCGACCTGTAGTTTGTTATTTAACAGAACAACATCGCCAAGATGATGCAGATTTTCTCTCTGTTTTGGGGGCAATACGCGCTGGTTCTGTAAGAGAGGAACATTTAAATCATATTAATGAGAGACAGATAGATACAGATGATGCACCTGAAAATGTCACAAAACTTTTTTCACACAATGTGGATGTGGATCGGGTAAATAATGCTGAGTTAGCGAAATTAGAAGAGGAGGTGAAGTCTTTTTCAATGTCTAGTAGTGGTAATGATAAAGTAGTTGAGGTTCTTAAAAAAGGATGTCTGTCGCCAGAGAATTTGGAATTAAAAATTGGGGCGGTGGTGATGTGTACCAAAAATAATCAGAAAGAAAGATTTGTGAATGGTACATTGGGTGTTGTGACGGGTTATGAAGAATTTAGTGGATACCCAATTATTAAAACTAGAAATGGATACAATGTTGTTGTTACGCCAATGGATTGGACTGTGGAAGAAAACGGTAAAATTCGCGCACAGATAACTCAGATTCCGCTCAGGCTAGCATGGGCTATAACTGTGCACAAGAGTCAGGGGATGAGTATGGATGCAGCGGTGATGGATTTGTCACAAGTGTTTGAATTTGGGCAAGGTTATGTGGCACTTTCTCGAGTACGCAGACTTTCTGGACTATACTTGTTAGGCATAAATGCGCATGCGTTCAAAGTGCATCCGGAAATTTTTAAAAAAGATATTGATTTTAAGAAAAATTCGCAAGAGGCGGTGCAAGTTTTCGGTAAGCTGTCAGAAAATGATTTTAAAAATATGCATGATGATTTTGTGGTGGCTTGCGGAGGGAAAATAAAGAAAGGCGCGCCGAGTACGGCGCGCCTAAAACCTTTTGCTGAAATCCGCGAAACACATCCAAATGCTTATCGTCCGTGGAATAAAGAACAGGATGAGGAATTGGAAAAATTATTCGTATCTGGTTTGGCTATATCTGATCTGATGAAAAAATTCGGTAGAAAAAAGGGTGGAATTATCGCAAGACTTGAGAAACTAGGCTTAAGGTAATATAATTATGACATTATTAATAATGTCATAATTAAAACCATGAAAAAAGAAGCTAATTATAAATATCTCGAAAAGATTATAAAAGGAGGAGCCAATCATCGTCGACTCCAAATACTCTTCTTGCTTGATAAAAATCCGGGTTTATCTGTAGAGCTTGTTTCTTCTAATCTTAATGCAGTATTTGTTACGATTGCGAGTCATTTACAGAAATTGCATCATTCTGGTCTTGTGAGTAAAAAGTATATCGGACGAACAGTTGTTCACGATGTTACTAAACGTGGAAAATACATAATGACATTATGTAGAATGTTATAATATAATTATTTAGTTATCCACATTTTATTTGAATATATAATCTAAAGTTATATAATTTATTTAATGTCTAAAATTAAATATTTACGTTTTCTGTTTGGTCTATTTATATTTTTTAGTGTTTTTTCTTTTTCTTCGCATGCCCTAGCTGCGACGATTATTACGGATGATATTATGGAAAATACCACGTGGACTTTGAATAATAGTCCATATGTTGTGAAGAATAATATTTTGGTATGGCCCGATACAATACTCACTATTGAGCCTGGGGTTGTAGTCAAAGTTGCCCCAAATTCTGGTTTAGGAGTCTGGGGTAGCCTTTCCGCAGAAGGCACCAGCGAGAATCACATCTTTTTTACTTCGCTTTGGGATGATACGATTGCTGGAGATACGAACGGCGATGGGAAGAAGACCGTCCCCGTCGTATCTATGTGGAATCAACAAGGTCTTTTCGGTGGCGTTTATTTTGATGCTGCGGAAGGAGTGTCTTTAAACAATGTTGATATTTCTTTTTCTAAAAATGGTTTTAATTTCTGGTCGACCAGTGCGTCCATTTCAAATATTAAGGGGCGAAAAAATATACATGATTTAAATGTATGGGAAGGAAGCAACGTCACGCTTTCTGGTGGGGATTTCTTCGGCTCGCTATATGAGTCGGTGTATTTAGTTGACAGTATACTCACAGGTGACCATATAACAGTCGATAGTACACAAAACTGGCAGGGCTTCATCACTTTCAATAGTGATCTTTTTCTCACTGACTCACTTATTCAGAATTCCCTCAAAGTGCAAGGGATGCAAGGGGTAGGGGCTGAGGGTCCTGGGACAGTCAATTTAGAACGAGTAACGATTAAAAATATTTTTCAAGGGGTCGTCGGTTATGAAGGGGTGATTCTCAATATTAAAAATTCTATTTTGGATAAAAGTGGTGTGGTGACTTGGGGCGGAGCTGTTGCCAACATAGACAATAGTGTTATTCAAAACGGTGGTAGCATCGTTGATTATGGTAACAGTATATTTAATATCACTAACAATAAAATAATTAACAATTATATTGGTGTTGATATTTATGCCG